>DAOMFS010000011.1:0-74206 GCA_035429925.1 Bacteroidia bacterium
AAAAGCGGCAAAGGCCGAGCCGAAGGCGAAGGTTTACATTCAGCGCCCGTGTTTTTTCCAACATGACGCTGAATGTTTTACTTTGCCTGCTTTTCAGGAAAAATCAAGAGCGGGCGGGCAGATCGCCGCGTCTTGACTTTTTGGTTCTTTTGCGTCAAGGCAAAAGAACGAAAAGAAAGAATTCGTAATGTGGTTTGATGCGTTAGGGTGGCTTCGCGTTCACTCCCGCATGTTTCTAAGCAAATTTCTCCAAGGCCGGAATGCTAAGGGTGCTTACGCGTCCAACAAAAGGGTTTTGTATGCGTTTAAGCGCGAAGGGTCGACGCAGCGCTGGGCCACATTTTCAAAATACTGCGTCTTTGCGAGGAGGCTATGCCCGAGAAGGCAAAAGCATTGGTCGCATGGTAACAACGCGCAGAGATTTCTTCGCGAACGCTTTTTTACGTTCTTTCTTTCTTGATAAAGAAAGAACCAAAGAAATCAAGGCTTCGGAGAAATTTGCTGAAAGCTGCGCGGGACTTGAGCCAAAGGTTTGATCATGACCCGGCCCCGGAGCAAGCGATGCCGGGTCAGCAAACCTTTTACTCACAAGCCCGCTCGAAAGCAACTGTTGATCAACTTGATTTGTTAGACCATGCTTTCTCGCTTCGCTTTCAAGTCCCGCTTGTTTCTACGCAAATTTCTCTGAGGCCGATCTGCCGGAGGTGCTTACGCGTCTAACAAAATGGCTTTGTTTAATTTAAAGTGCGAAAGCCTGACGCGGCGCTGGGCAGCGCATGTGTGAATTGGTTTTTCCGCAGAAAAGCAGAAAAGGCCAATTCGGTAGATTTAGACTTCAGGGACCGACCTCATAAAATTCAGCGTAGAAATCAAATGAGCTTTGAATGCGGAGCTTAAATGAGAGTCTAAGCAATGAGTTGATCTTTATATCATTTAAGCGAGGCCAGTGCGAAGACAATTTGTTGCCCTGAGCCGAAAGGCGAAAGGGCAAGTTCAAATTGTCAGCTCAAAGCGAATGTAGATTTCCGCTGAATTTTATGAAGTCTTGACTTTTTTGTTACTTTTTGTGTCAAGACAAAAAGTAAGATCGAATCTTTTCAGGAAAAATCAAGAGCGGGCAGGCAGATCGCCGCGTCTTGACTTTTTGGTTCTTTTGCGTCAAGGCAAAAGAACGAAAAGAAAGAATTCGTAATGTGGTTTGATGCGTTAGGGTGGCTTCGCGTTCACTCCCGCATGTTTCTAAGCAAATTTCTCCAAGGCCGGAATGCTAGATGTGCTTACGCGTCTAACAAAAGGGCTTTGTTTAATTTAAAGTGCGAAAGCCTGACGCAGCGCTGGGCCACATTTTCAATAATACTGCGTCTTTGCGAGGAGGGCAAAGCCCGACGAAGCAATCTGGTCTAGTCGTGTGGTAACAATTCGAAGAGATTGCTTCGCTTTCGCTTCGCTGCAGCTCGCAATGACGCGGTGGGGTGAACTGAGAATCCAAAAGCCCGCGTCTTTGCGAGGAGGGCTTTGCCCGACGAAGCAATCTGTTCTGGTCGCATGGTAACTATTCGAAGAGATTGCTTCGGCTTCGGCTGCCCTTCGGCTGGCCCAGGGCAAGCAGTTCAGCCTCGCAATGACGCGGTGGGGTGACTTCCCTTTCAAGTCCCGCTTGTTTCTATGCGAATTTTTCTGAGCTCAATAGCTATTTGTTCTGATCCGACCAAAAGAGAACCTTCTAGCGATGAAGAACAGCGGCAGCGATTGAAGCGGCAGCCCTGCACAGCCCGGCATCAGACGCGCCTGGCGAAGGCTGGCTCGGCCATACCGGACGAGACCAGACAGCGCTTGGCGCGACCAGGCCGGGCAAGCAGGCTAAAGCGAAAAGCGCGTTCGCCGCCCAAAAAAACAACACAATGATTCCGCATAAATAAGGTGTTGGCCTCGCTATTTTAGTGTTACGAAACCTGAAACATGAATTTTGATTATTGCTCCGGGAAATCAGAAATCAGGAATTAGAAATTAGAAATTAGAAAAATAATTACCTTTATTTTCGCCCCGCAACATCACTATAAGTTCCAAGTTTTAAAACTAAGCGTGTAAATGATCACTGTACTTTACGTAGATGATGAGGTTCAGAACCTGGAAGCCTTTAAAGCTGCCTTCAGAAGATCGTACAATGTGTTGCTTGCCCGTTCGGCCGCCGAGGCCAGGAAAATTCTTGCCGAAAACAAGGTGGCTGTTTTGATCAGCGACCAGAGAATGCCCGTAGAAACAGGGACCCAATTGCTTTCAGAGGCAGTAAAACTGTATCCGGCCCAGGTTAGAATTTTGCTCACCGCTTATGCGGACATGGAAGCGCTTGTGAACGCGGTGAACCAGGGTTACATCTTTAAATACCACAGCAAACCCTGGAATGAGGCAGATCTGGGTGAAAGCCTGAAGCAGGCTTCGGCTTATTTCAGAAAGCTGAAAGCCCTGGACGACATGGAGAAAAGGATACACGATTCCATTTCTGATGTGGATAGACTGCTCAGGTCATCGGATGAGCAGGAATGATTCAAATGAGCACATATACCGGGGGATCTGACCGGCCTGGTTTTCCTGCATTATACTGATAACGCAGCAATTGTTTTTGCTGCCTCACCAGCTCAAGGTCTTTCATCAGAATGATCTTCTGCAATCTCAGCACTTCCAGTTTTGTGAGAATGTCATTGGCCGCATACTTCAGCTTTTCAGGGTCTTGTTCAAATTCATCGAGAACATTGGCTTTGTAGGGGTCATTAAAATCATGGGGATTAACTTTGAAAAATTCGCTGATTTTGCTTGTAAGGGGCAGGGTAAATGCCTTGTTACCTTTTTCAAGGTCGCTCATTTCCTGCTGCCTGCTCAGACCTAAGGCTTGAAGGCACTGTTTCTGGGATAAGTTGAAATACTTACGCAGTTTTCTCAGTTTAGATCCGAGTAATTTGTTTCTGAATTCCTCCATTTGTTATTCTTTTGATGATAGAGAGAACAGGCGAGATTGCATACTGAAATCAGAGAGCCCTTATACATTTCACGCAAAATAAATATAGTATACATTTTTGTAAACATGACCTGAATTTTACCGGATTTTACCAATCTCCTTCAACAGGTTTTTAAGGCAAAGGGAAGGGCATCATCCAAGAAATCAGAACAAGTGCAATACCAATTGAATGGTTTTTTTGCAAAATATACGATTCATTCATCCGAGAGATCTTCCACTAATATGGTAAATCTGCTGGAGCATGAGTGCGATCAGAAAGTGACCGAACGGATCTTGCGACCCTTGCTTCTGTTGAATTTGGCTTTGAAAGAGTACCCGTAAGTAACGTTCAGGGTAATGTAAGAATCTTTGTTTTTGGGATCTCCCCTGGGTGATTTGTTGATGTTGTTGCCGCTGCCATCATCCCACCAGCCGTAATTTTTCTCAAAACTATCAGGCTGGGCACTGCCCAGTTCAGGGTTTCTATTAGCCAGTGCGGCAGAAAGATTGGATTGGGAGTTGGGATTCTCCCAGCTGCCCTTGGAAATATCATCGAGGTAATCAGTGCCCGTGTAGCGCCAGTTCACTTCAAGGCCAATGCGGTGGCTTCTTCTTCTTTGATTAATGGTGATATAAAATCCTGTACCCACCGGAATGCAAAAACTGAATTTGCCGTACTGGGTATTTTCTGTCTTAAGTGGTCTCAGGTCGATCCATTCGCCCTGGTATTTTGCCTTAGGATTGTGCATGAAGCCACCCACACCTGCGAAGAGGTAGGCGGTGAGGTAAATGCTGGAACGCCTGTAAATACCTGAAGGCCGGCTGGGGTTGAAGAAAAGCCAGTTGAGTGTGGTATTGAGTTCGTAAATATCGTTACGGAAGGACAAGTTGCGGTAGTGACGGCCTGGGTTGGTACAGAGCGCGTCTTCGCCTTCTATGCGGAGGTAATTGAATGAGCCTTTAATGGCCAGCATGGGATGAAACTGGTATTTCACAAAAACACCGGGATTCCAGCGTGTTTTGGCCATTTTCATGTCAAAAATAAAAGGCCTTGCCGCTTCATCCTTACCCCCTATTTCGCCCAGATAATTTGAAATACCAAGCACCCCGCCAAACTCAAGTTTGTAGCCTTTCTGCGCCAAAAGCATACCTCTCATGCCTAAAAGCAGGAGTGCAAAAAAAACAGGTTTCTGAAGGGTTTTCAAAAGCATTTTACTCAAGGTTCAAATATATACAAATTATACAAATTGGCGATACCCATGGGTAATTTGTCCGGTTTTAAGCGGGAATTCCGCTCAAGGGTCTTTTTTTTGAACACCGGCCTCAATACAAGGCGCTGAAATAGGTCACCGGACTTTAGCCAGGTTGCGATTTCCCGGGCCTCTGGGTGATTTCGCCTTCTCTTTGGCCAGGAGTATATAAACCGGAAAATGATCGCTGTAACCACCTGTGTAACGGGCCCCGCTGAAGGTCCTCAGGGGATATCCTTTGTCCTGGGGCAGGTCACTCCTCAAAAATCTGGGGTTGAATACCCTGGCGCCCAGGTATTCCCAGGATAAAAATTCTCCTTTCAGCAAATTCCCGTTCAGAAGCATTTGGTCGAACAAATTCCAGCTGTCCTGCCAGGCCAGGCTGCCAATTCCTTTTTTGTAAAGCTGCTCCATGGGATTAAAATAACGGAGTGAATCCGGGTGTTCGTAATTGGCGTATGTGCCAAAACAGTTCTGCACGCTTTCGTTCACGGGGTCATCGTTCAGATCACCCATGACGAGGATTTTCATACCGGGATCTTGTATTGCGATGCTGTCGGCAATATGCCTGGCCAGTTTAGCGGCATAATTTCTGTTGGGCCGGCTGGCTGATTCGCCTCCGCGTCGGGATGGCCAGTGGTTTACCAGGAAAGCCATGGGCTCACCTAAAAATGTGCCGCTCAGCACCAGAATGTCGCGGGTTTTATGCAATGGATCTGTGATCACTTTTACAGGGTACGCGCAATAGTGAAGCGGTTTAAAATACCTGGGATTGTAAACAAATGATGGATCAACACCCCTGGCATCGGGTCCTTCCACATGAATGACCTGGTATTGCCTCGACCTCAGGGCCTCTGTATTCACGAGGTCTTCCACCACTTTCCTGTTCTCGGTTTCACAAAGTCCTAACACGGCGAGCCCGTCAGCCGTATATTCCGTGGCCATTTTTTCTATGGCTTCTGAGAGGTTTTCCAGCTTTTTTCTGTAGCGTTCGCCGGTCCAGGCCTTAGTTCCTTCCGGTGTAAAATCTTCATCATTCTTCCAGCGGTCATCCAATGTATCGTAAAGATTCTCAAGGTTCCAAAAACCAATGGCCGCTACATAATAGTCCTTGTTTTTTTTCAGTTCCTGAGGCTTAACTTCTGAAGCCTGGACAAGCAGCAAGATCAGGATAAGCAAATGCTTCATGGCCTGAATTTAAAACGGATGCGAGGTTTTTGATTTCCCGAGTCTGACTTTCCAATATGTGTAAGAAAAAATACGGCGCGTGTTTGGCTCGGTTTCAGACTGAATATCAGAGCATTATTTTCTGCCTGAGCTCAGCCGGAAATTTTACGCCGTAAATTATTTCTGCTTTCGGCCTGCCACGCATATTATTTTCAGTGCAGAATATGCCTTATGTGTTTCGTTCCTCGTCCATTTGTCCCGGGAATATCCCAGTTGTTGATTGCCACAGCATGGCTGTCCTTTACTGGTTTGCAGGCCCAGGGCGACAGTTTGAAAGTATACAGCAAGGATACCATGGACCTTTACAGCAACATACCTGTGATGCATGGCAGTGGTGATACGGATGAGGAAAACGCTTCACAGGACATTCCCCCTTTGTTGCAGAACAGCCGTGATGTGTTTGTGCAGTTTTCCGCATTTCAGTTTAGCGCTGCCCGTTACAGAATGAGGGGATACCCTGCCGAAAACCAAACCATATTATTCAATGGAAGCAATGTGAGTAATCTCGAAACAGGTTACAGCAGCTGGAATCTGTGGGGCGGGCTGAACGACATCAGCCGTTATGCCGAAAATCGATTTTCCAATCTGCTTTCTCCATACGCCTTCACCGGACCTGCCGGTTATGTTTACATTGACTCCAGGGCTTCTTCTTTCAAGAAGGGAACCCGTCTGTCGTTTGCCCTGAGCAACCGCCTATTCCGAAGCAGAAGCATGATCACACATTCAAGCGGCATGATGTCGAACGGCTGGGCATTTTGTTTTTCCGCATCCTGGAGAAATGGGAACGAAGTATACATACCAGGGACCTTTTACCGTTCCTATGCCCTGTTCTTTTCAGCTGATAAGCGTGTTAACACCCGGCATTTGATAAACCTGAGCGCAGTGAGCGTAAGCACTGAGCAGGGTCGGGCCAGTTCAGCCCAGGCTGATGTGTATGCACTGAGCGGAACACATTTTTACAACAGTTGCTGGGGGCTTCAGAATGGCGAGGTGCGAAACGCATCGGTATCGTTCATGCAGAAACCTATTCTCATTCTCCGGCATGATTATAATGGCGGCGCTAAAGGGCGGATGAGCTCCTCTCTGCTCTACACATTCGGTCAATCCGGGATCAGCGCCCTGAACTGGAACGAGGCTCCTAATCCCCGACCGGATTATTACCGTTACCTGCCCGCTTATTACTATTCAGTGGGTGACAGCGCTACCGCGGATCAGATCATAAAAGACTGGCGTAGTGATGTGAATGTGAGCCAGATCAACTGGGACCGCATGATAGGGATGAACCGCCGGAACCTTTACAGCCTGCCCAACGAGAACCTTAACACGAGTGAAACCAGAGCCATGTATGTGCTTGAACAGCGTGTGGAGAAACTCAGCAATCTTGGATTAAATACAGTGTACACCAAAAGTCTGAACAAATTTCAGTTTACAGCTGGGTTGAACGCTAACCTCTACAACAACCATAAATTCAAGCGCATGGACGATCTGCTGGGTGCGAGTTATTGGCTGGATTACGATCAGTTTGCCGATAACCTGGGTGTGGACAACAGCTATCAACAAAACAATATTGAAGAACCGGATAAAAAGATTCGGGCAGGTGATCGTTTCGGGTACGATTACAGCATCAAGATCAACAAAACCGAATTGTGGAGCCAGCTTGAAACCGGAACACGAAGGCTGGATGCTTATTTTGGATTGAACTTTTCTGCACAAAGCATCTGGCGTGAAGGGTATATGGCCAATGGAAAATTTCCCACCAAGAGCAAGGGAAAAAGCGAGGTGCTGAATTTTATGAACGCGGGTATAAAAGCCGGGATGACCTTAAAAATCAGCGGAAGGCAGTATCTGCAGCTCAACGGCCTGATACAAAGTCGTGCGCCCGAAGCCAACAGTCTCTTTGTTTCACAGAAAAGCCGCAACGACAAAGTGGAAGGCGTACAAAACGAATTCCTGCGTTCCCTTGAAATTTCATACCACATCAGGTACCCGGGGTTCAGCTTGCGTTTCACCGCTTATTCCACGCGGGTGAATCACCAAACCCAGATCCGCACATACTGGCATGACGAATATAATACGGGGGTGAACCTCATCATGCGTGGTATAGATCAGTCTTATTCAGGACTAGAGCTGGGTCTTGAGAAGACCCTGTTCATCAATCACCAGATTCAGGCGGCTGCAGGTTTAGGCCAGTTCATATACTGCAATCGTCCGGAACTGCAGGCCTGGCAAGACAACAACAACACTTTGCTGTACGGTACGCGAAGCACTTATCTGAACAGGTATTATTGCCCCGGCCCCCAAAATGTGCTGGGTCTCAATTACCGTTATACCTCAGCCAGGCACTGGTTTGCCGGTTTAAGTGTGAATTATTTCGATAAAATTTTTGTAGACCTGAACCCTGAGCGGAGAACCCGCGAAGCGATAGAAAAGTACCTGAGTGATGAAAGTGTTTTGTACAAAGCCATTCTTGAGCAGGAAGAACTGCCTTCGTACGCAGTGGTGAATGCCAGTGCAGGCAAGTCGTGGCAATGGAAGAGAAAATACGCTTTAAATCTGAATGCAATGATTTATAATCTTCTGAACAATACCAATATCATCACATCGGGTTCTGAGCAATTACGATGGGACAAAAACGATATTGGAAAATTCCCGAACAAATACACTTACATGCAAGGCACCGGTTTTTTAATAAGTCTAAGTTTAACGTTTATGTGATGAACCCAACACTAAAACTGCTTGTATTTCTGGCGCCAACGGTATTGGCCTGCAAAAAGGAATTTGATTCCCCTCCGGTTAAGTTAGCCAACGATGGCGCGCGAATTACCATTCAGCAGGTGAAGGCCAAATACAAGCCCAACAGCAGTTACAGATTCCGCAACGACAGCAATCTGTATTGTGTGGTAACGGCAGACGAGCAGAGTGGCAATTTGTATAAAGAAGTGTTTGTGCGGGATGCCAGCGGGGCCTTGCACATTAAACTGCGCTATAGCGGAGGATTGTATACAGGCGACAGCATCCGGATCAATTTGCGTGGGATAGTACTCAACGATTACATGCGCGTGATACAGCTTGATTCTGTAGATCTGAATTTACAGGTGGTGAAACTGGCCAGCGGGCTGAAACCTGCACCCGAAACCATGGACCTCGAGCAGGTGCTGGCCAGCACTGCCGCCACCAACACAGTTCAGTCAAAACTGATTTGTTTAAACAATGTGGAATTCAGACCGGAAGACAGGTCCGTTACCCTTGCCGACGCCGAAAACAGGACGTCAAAGACTCTGGTCCTTACCAGTTGTGGCGGGCAAAGCATCAGTGTAAGAAGCAGCGGCTTTGCGAATTTTGCTTCCAAACTGAGTCCAGGTGGCAGAGGCAGTCTGGTTGCCATTGTCAGCCAATACGGAGATAAAGCCGGAGACATGCAGTTGCTGCTGAGGCAATACAGCGATATGAACATGAATCTGAACAATTGCCAGGCATCTGGAATGGTATCCTATCTTTTCAAGGATTTTAACGACAACGATCTCAGCAGCGGCGGATGGACACAGCAAAATGTTTCCGGATCCATATCCTGGACCGTTTCCGGATCAGGTGGCAGCAACCCTTACGCGCGCATCAGCAATTACAGTTCAGGAAGCAATCAGGCTTGTGAAACCTGGCTTATTTCACCACCTGTTGACCTGCGTAACGCTTCCAAACCCATGCTCGGTTTCAAAAATGCGTACAACTATGTCGGACCGGCTCTTGAACTGATGCTCAGCACGAACTATTCCACGGGTGACCCGACACAGGCCAACTGGATCCCGCTTACCTATAACCGCTCTGCCGGAAACTGGGTATTTGTACAATCAGGTGCAATTGATCTGGGTGCATACAAACAAGCCGGTGTGCGCATCGCATTTAAATACAAGGGAAGCGGGAGCGATGGCAGCACCTGGGAAATTGATGATGTTTCTTTGAAGGAGAAAGAATGAGATTACCTGAAATGTCGGGACAGATCAGTTCAGCAGAACTTTTCCCGCCTCTTCCAGAATTTCATCGGCCATAGCCTTGTTCGGCGCTTCAGCATAGACCCTGAGTACAGGCTCAGTGCCACTGGCCCTGATCATTACCCAGGAATTCTCATCAAAAAAATACTTGAATCCATCGAGATCATCGGTTCGGCTCACCTTGAATTTTCCGAAAGCTTTGTAAGCGCCGCTCTTGCAGTTGGCGAGTACTTTCGCCTTTATCTCATCACTGATATGCAAATCGTTCCTGTCAAAAGAAAAAGTACCCGTAATGGCATACACTTCTTCAATCAGTTGTTTCAGGCTTTTGCCCGTTCTGGCCATGAATTCCCAAATGGTGAGGCCCATCCAGATACCATCGCGTTCAGGAATGTGGCCTTTGATGGCGATGCCCCCGCTTTCTTCACCGCCAAGCAGCACATCTTCTTTCACCATCACGGCGCAGATGTATTTGAATCCGATTTTCAGTACATCGAGTTCCAAACCGTAATGGGCGCACATGTTGCGGATCTTTACACTGGTACTGAATGCTACAGCTACCTTGCCCTTCATGCCCTTGTATTTCACAAGGTAGTGAATCAGCAAAAGGATAATGTGGTGAGAATCGATGAAATTACCTCCGGCATCATAGAGCCCGATCCTGTCGGCATCTCCATCCGTTGCAAGGCCACTGGCAATGTTTCCCTTATCCTGAATGAATTTGCTGAACTCCAGTAAATTCTTGTGAATGGGTTCAGGCGCCTGTCCGTGAAATCCGGGATTATGATCGCAGTGCAGTTTGGGCATATCGGGGAAGAGGCGCTGCATCACACGCTGACCAGCTCCAAACATGGCATCGTAGGCGAACAGCAGGCCTGAATTCCGGATGGCATCCAGATCAAAATTTTTCTCAATGTGCCGGATATAAAGGTCTTCGAGCGGCGCATCCAGCAAGTGTCCCGCAAGCCTGGCAGCGTTCAGATCCGTGTTCATCCAATTTTTTTCAGCCTGCAAGGGAATGGCATCTTCTATTTCCTGAACCAGTTCAGGTCCGAGCGGACCACCGTAGGAAGCCTTGATCTTATAACCATTATAGGTATGCGGATTGTGGCTGGCTGTAATAATGATGCCAAGGTTGGTTTTGTAATGCACGCAACCCAGTGAGATCATGGGTGTACTCACAAATCCCCTGGCCTGGTATACTTTGATGCCATTTGCCAGGAAAACCATAGCAGCGGTTTCGGAAAACAATTCACCGCCGAAGCGGCAATCGTGGCCCAGTACCACGCTGGGCTCTTTAAAGTTCTTCAACAACCATTTGGCGGTTGCCTCAGTAACCCTTGCCACATTGTCAACTGTAAAATCTTTAGCTATGATGGCACGCCATCCGTCGGTGCCGAATTTGATCTTTGTCATGTTTATCGCGGCTCCAAAAGTAAATAAATTTCCGTCTCTGCCCGGGCCGGCCATCCTAAAAACTGTGAAGCTATTATGCTTAATTTTGTTTCAGATGATCCGACCTGCCACTCTACTGATTGTACTATGTCTGTTTCTGCACACCCGGATTAGCATGGCTCAGAAAGTGCTTCGCCTGAATTACAGCAGGCTGGGCATACACCACAAGGCGGACTTTCAACGCGACGATCCTTTTCATTACAAAACGCATGATGACTGGCGTTACAAAACCCGGCGTCTGCTGAATTTCAGCGACAGCGTGGTCTATTTTGACGAAGAATATGGTGTATACATTTCGGAGATCAGGAAGGTAAAGCTCTATGTACATCCGTATCACAACAAACTCTTTCAGAAAGTTTTTCTCATTGCAGGAATAGGATACATAAGCCTTTTTGCCGTGAACAGTTTACTGCTGAACATGCAACCCATTGTAACGGAACAGGCGGCGCTCATTTCCCTGTCCTTCCTGGCAGCCAGTTACCTGGTGAAACAGATCGGCATCAAGCACATTCGGCTCAATGAGCGCAATTACCTGAAAGTGCTTGATTTTGACTGGGAACATCTAAACAGTCCCTGAGCTAATACAAAACGGTTCTATGCTGAAGCGTCTTTTTAGACTCAGGACTGACCGTGGCAATTTTTGAATTTTTTACCGCTTCCGCAGGGGCATGGGTCGTTCCGGCCCACTTTTGCTTCTACACGAATGGGTTGTGGTTTGGGTTTTTGCTGGGCATTTTTTTCTTCCACAACATGCTCATCACGGCTTTCTGTGAGTTTCTCCTTTTGTTGTCTTGGCATGTTCTGTGTAAACCGTGGCTGCTGAACCGCACCATTCTCGCCGGGCAAACTCCCTTTCATGAGAAATGAAATCACTTCCTTGTTGGAACGGATGATCATGTCTTTGAAAAGATTAAAAGATTCCAGTTTGTAGATCACAAGCGGGTCTTTCTGTTCAAGTGCAGCATTTTGCACGGCTTGTTTCAAGTCGTCGAGTTCGCGCAAGTGCTCTTTCCATGAATCGTCGATCATGGCTAGCACCACGCCCTTCTCAAATCCCAGCACCAGATCACGGCCTTTGGTTTCAAAAGCCTTTTTCAGATTCGACATCACCTGCACAACCTTGATGCCGTCAGAGAACGGCGTAACAATGTTTTCGAACTTGTTATTCGGGTTACCGAATACTTCGCGAATAACAGGGAAAGCCTGCTCCGCCATAAAATGGCTTCGCTCGGTATAATGTTTCTGGGCGGCTTCAAACAGCGTATTGCTGAGATCGTCTTCCTTTCCGTTGAGGAATTCCTGTTCGCTGAATGGTGGTTCTATTCCAAAATTCTTGAAGCATTCCAGGCTGAATGCTTCATAGTCGCGTGCAGCATGGTATTCCTCCAGCAGACTGCCGGAAACTTCATAAACCATATTGGCAATGTCGATGCTGAGGCGGTCGCCATAGAGTGCGTTCCGTCTTCTCTTGTAAACCACCTCCCTTTGCGCGTTCATCACATCATCATATTCGATGAGGCGTTTCCGTATACCGAAATTGTTCTCTTCCACTTTTTTCTGCGCGCGTTCAATGCTGCGGGTGATCATGCTGTGCTGAATCACTTCACCTTCCTTCAGGCCCATGCGGTCCATCAGCGAGGCGATGCGCTCACTTCCAAACAAACGCATGAGGCTGTCTTCTAAGCTCACAAAAAACTGTGAGCTTCCGGGATCACCCTGGCGACCGGCGCGGCCACGTAACTGCCTGTCGACGCGACGGCTTTCGTGGCGTTCGGTTCCGATGATGGCCAGGCCTCCGGCTTCTTTTACACCAGGACCCAGTTTGATGTCGGTACCACGTCCCGCCATATTGGTGGCAATGGTCACTGTACCGGCTTTACCAGCTTCAGCTACAATTTCCGCTTCCTTGGCATGGAGTTTGGCATTGAGTACATTGTGTTTGATGTTGCGCAGCTTAAGCATGCGGCTGAGTAATTCCGATATCTCAACGGTTGTTGTACCGATCAAAACCGGACGACCCGCGTTCACCAGTTTCACCACTTCCTCAATTACCGCATTGTATTTCTCGCGTTTGGTTTTGTACACCAGGTCCTGCTCATCCTTACGGATCATGGCCTTGTTGGTGGGAATTTCAACAACATCGAGTTTGTATATGCTCCAGAACTCCTGCGCTTCGGTTACGGCCGTTCCGGTCATACCGGCCAGCTTTTTGTACATGCGGAAATAATTCTGCAGGGTAATAGTGGCGTAAGTTTGTGTAGCCGCCTCGATCTTCACATTCTCCTTGGCTTCAATGGCCTGGTGCAAACCGTCGCTGTAGCGCCGGCCCTCCATGATGCGTCCGGTTTGTTCGTCCACAATTTTCACCTGGCCTCCGTCAATCACATATTCTATGTCTTTTTCGAACAGTGTAAAGGCTTTCAGCAATTGATTCACCGTATGGATGCGTTCGCTTTTTACACTGAATTCGCGCATTACAGCTTCTTTCGCCAGGACCTTTTCTTTGGGGTCACTGATCTTCTTCTCAATTTCGGCTACCTCATCCCCCACATTGGGAATCACAAAGAATTTGGGGTCTTCTGAACTTCCAGTCAGGAAATCAATTCCCTTTTCGGTGAGTTCAACATGGTTGTTTTTCTCATCAATGGTGAAATACAGCTCCACATCTATTTTATGCATTTCCTTGTTCTGGTCCTGCATGTAATAGTTCTCTGTTTTCTGAAGAAGGGCCCTTACGCCCTGTTCACTCAGAAATTTAATGAGCGCCGAATTTTTGGGTAAACCTCTGTACGCTCTGAGCAAAGGGATTCCGGCTTCCTTCTCTTTTCCTTCGGCCACCAGCTTTTTGGCATCGGTGATGCACATTTGAAGATATTGTCGCTGAACCCCGATCAGTTTCTCGATGCGGGGTTTGTAATCCATAAACTCGTGCTTATCACCTTGCGGAGTGGGTCCGCTGATGATGAGAGGTGTACGGGCATCGTCGATAAGCACAGAGTCCACCTCATCCACAATGGCGAAATTGTGTTTGCGCTGAACCAGTTCTTCTACGCTGCGGGCCATGTTGTCGCGCAGATAGTCAAAACCGAATTCGTTGTTGGTGCCGTATGTGATGTCGCAATTGTATGCTCTGCGCCGTTCTTCTGTATTGGGTTCGTGTTTATCGATGCAATCCACACTGAGGCCATGAAATTGAAAAAGCGGTGCATTCCATTCGCTGTCGCGTTTGGCCAGGTAATTGTTCACGGTTACCACATGAACTCCTCTTCCACCAAGTGCATTCAGAAATATCGGAAGTGTTGAAACCAGTGTTTTACCTTCTCCGGTTGCCATTTCAGAGATCTTGCCTTCGTGCAGCACCATACCACCTATCAATTGCACATCGTAATGCACCATATCCCAGGTGATCTCTGTTCCGGCCGCAAGCCAACTGTTTTTGTAAATGGCCTTGTCGCCACGGATCTCAATGTTTTTGTGATTCGCCGAAAGCTCGCGGTCAAACGCGTTGGCACTCACTTCAACTTCGCTGTTCTCCTTAAAACGCCTTGCTGTTTCTTTCAGAATGGCAAAGGCTTCGGGTAAGCGCTCTGTAAGGGCTTCCTCAAGTTTATCGCTGATCTGTTTCTCAATGTCGTCAATCTCCTTGTATTTTTCCTCCTTTAGATTCACATCTATATCCGGATCGGATTCAATGGCCTGGCGTATACCGGCTATGTTGGCGCTAAGCGATTTAACCGATTCCAGTATGGCAGCGCGCATGTCGGCTGAACGCGCGCGCAATTCATCGTGACTGAGACTTTGGAGGGACTGATAAATTGAATTTATTTCGCTGACTTTTGATTCCAGATTACGGACATCTTTCTCACTTTTGGTTCCAAACAACTTTTTGAGGAAATCGAACATGTGCTGTAAAAATTGAGCCAATAAAGGTAAGAAAATAACAAGAGCAGGTCTTGTGTTTTGATTTGTTAACAGAACGCGAGTGTATGCAAAGTTCGTCATGCAACGTGTGATCCGGATTCAGAAAAATGCCTTCAGGGAATATGTTTTTTTATGCCGCAAAACCATGCGGGAACCGAAGGTTCAAAAGGGCAGTAAGTCTTTAGCCTTCAGGTTTTTATTCTAAAATTGGCAATTCAGTCCCAAAGTAATATATTTGCACCCTTAATTAAAAAACCTGTCAACATCAGATTATGCAAAACAAAGGTGCCATTAAAATATTTGCCCTCTTATTAGGACTGGCCTGTATCTTTTATCTCTCCTTCACCTGGGTTACACGTGGTGTGGAAAGCGACGCGATGGAATACGCGGAGAATGCCGTGGCTTCAGCCAGGGTAAAACAAGCCGCCCATGACTATGCAAAAGGGAATTCTTCAAAAGAACTGAGTTATATCGATTCGGTGAAAGGCCGCATTGCCGACCGTTACCTCGACTCGATGAAGAAACAAACCGTGTACGATATTTTCGTGGCTGAATACACCTACGAAGAGTGTAAGAAAAGCGAGATCAATCTGGGTCTTGACCTGCGAGGCGGTATGAACGTAACACTTGAAGTATCGGTGATCGACATCGTGCGCAACTTGAGCAACAACAGCAGCGATCCGGATTTCAACAAGGCTCTGAAAGAAACCCAGAAGAACCTGGGTGTGAAAAACAATGATGATTTTATCACACTGTTTGACAAAACATACCGCAGGATAAGTCCGAATGGCAAACTGGCTCCACTGTTCCAGTCCATTGAAAACAAAAGCAAGATCACATACAACAGCAGCAACGAAGAGGTTATTCTCTTCATCCGGGAGCGCGTGAACGAAGCCATTGCCAATGCAGAAAAAACCTTCCGCAGCCGTATAGACCGTTTTGGCGTAACCCAGCCAAATATTCAGAAACTGGAAGCTTCAGGAAGAATTCTGGTTGAACTGCCCGGCGTGAAGGACAAAGCGCGTGTGCGCGAACTGCTGCAGGGAACAGCCAACCTGGAGTTCTGGGAAACATACGAGAATGGTGAAATTGCACCTTTGCTCGACAAAGCCAATGTTGTGATCAGCAATGTTCTGAATGGTGTGAAGCAGGACTCTACCGTTCAGGTGAAAGACAGCAGCGCGGTAGCCGGTAAAGTGCCTGTGGCCAAAACCGACTCGGTGAAAAAAGACAGCAGTGCGGTAGCCACTGCCAGTGTGAACACACAGGATACTGCCATCAAAGGCTTCCAGAAACGTGTTCCGCTTTACTCCTATTTTCAGAATGCGTTTTCACTGGTACCACTCAAAGGACGTGTACAGCTCGATGAAAAAGGAAACCCGAAGTCATATGCGGAGGGTGCTGTGATTGGTATTGCCACTTCAAAGGCAGACACCGCCAAAGTGAACAATTATCTGAAAATTGCCAGGGCAAAGAATATTTTCCCGTCCAAACTCAAGTTCATGTGGAGCGCCAAGGAAGTGGAGCAAAGACAGGAAGGCAAAGTGGTGGGCAGTTATTTTGAGCTCTACGCCATCAAGCAAACCGACAGTAAGGGTCGTGCCGCGCTCAGCGGAGACATTATCACCGATGCCCGGAAAGATTATGATCAGCGTCAGGGTGGTGTGCCCATCATCAGCATGAGCATGAATTCGGAAGCTGCGCAGAAATGGGCCAACATTACCCGTGCCAATACCGGTAAATGTATTGCCGTGGTGATGGATAACATGGTGTATTCAGCTCCCCGTGTTAATGGAGAGATCAAAGGAGGTCAATCGCAGATCACCGGAAACTTTACCGATACAGAAGCCGATGCACTTGCTGCCATACTCAGCGCAGGTAAACTGCCCGCTCCGGCGCACATCGTTGAAGAAAGCATTGTTGGTCCTTCACTCGGTCAGGAAGCCATAGATTCAGGTCTCATGAGCTTTGTGATCGCACTTCTTGTGATTCTGGTGTTCATGTACCTGTATTACAACCGCTCCGGCATGGTGGCTAATATCGCCCTTATCGCCAACATGTTTTTTATCATGGGTATTCTCACTTCACTTGGCGCCGTTCTAACTCTGCCGGGTATTGCTGGTATCGTTCTTACAATTGGTTTAGCGGTAGATGCGAACATCCTTATTTTTGAACGTGTGCGTGAAGAACTGGCCCTGGGCAAAACAACGGGTCAGGCTATTAAGGAAGGTTTCCGCCACGCCATGTCTTCGATCATAGACTCAAACGTCACCCTGGCTATCCTCGCCGTTATCCTTTATGTTTTCGGTTCAGGGCCAGTTCAGGGTTTCGCTACAACACTCTTCATCGGTATCTGTACCTCCCTCTTCTCAGCCATACTCATTTCGCGCGTTATTTTCGAATGGATGCTGGAAAGGAAAATGGAAATTCCCTTCGATAACAAATACACTCACGCGGCCTTTAAAAATATTGCGTTTGATTTTGTGGGCAGACGTAAAATGTATTATACCATATCTTCCCTGATTATTGTTTTGGGTGTGGTATTCTATTTCAAAAACGGTGGCCTGAATCTGGGCGTTGACTTTAAAGGAGGCCGTACCTACCAGGTACGATTTGAAAAAGACATCAAGACCGATGACATTAAAAAAGTACTTGGGGCTGTGTTTACTGAAGCCGCGCTTGATGTTAAAACCATTGGCAGTGCCAACCAGGCCAAGATCACCACTACATACAGGGTGTCTGACAACAACCCCAATGCCGACAAGGAAGTAGAAGAAATGCTCAACAAAGGTCTGAGCAGCCTTAACATCAAATACGATATTGTGCAGCAGCAAAAGGTAGGTCCTACCATTGCCACCGACATTGTTTACGGGGCCTATGGTGCAGTTTTGTTCTCCTGCCTCATGATGTTCCTTTACATTGTTGTGCGATTCAGAAAATGGCAATACGGCCTGGGATCTGTTGTGGCTTTGTTCCACGACGTTTTGGTTGTGTTGTCTTTCTACACCATGTTTGATGGCTTGTTGCCGCTTGAGATCGGTCAGGACTTTATCGCCGCGATTCTTACGGTGATGGGTTACACCATGACAGAGACCGTAGTAGTATTCGACCGTATCCGTGAACGTTTGCGCGACAGCGGCAAAGCCGACGTGTATGGTGAGGAACGCAACAAATTGATCAATTACGCCCTTAACAGCACACTTAGCCGAACCATTCTGACCTCACTTACCGTGTTCTTTGTGCTTCTGGTGATCTTCATCTTCGGTGGTGAAAGTATACGCGGATTCATCTTCGCCCTGCTTATAGGCCGTATCATTGGTACTTACTCTTCACTCTGCATCTCTACACCTATTGTAGTGGATTTTGATAAAAAGAAGTAAGCACACTTCAATACAGAAAACCTCCCCTGTAAAAACAGCGGGATGTTTTTTTATGGCTTGCTCAGGCGATGTCCCTGTATTTAAAGCGGTCTAAGCCATGTATAATCTCTTTGTATAAGAATTTAAACAGCGTTCCGGACAGGCCGCGCTGATCACAAAAAATCCGCCATCCGAAATCAGAAATTAGATTTCAGAAATCTTATCTTTGAATGATGAAAAACGCCTGGCTTGGTTACTTGTCCTCGGCCCTTCTTTTCATAGCGGGCATCATTATGCTTGTTGCCGGAAAGTGGATAGGTCTTTTATTTGTTTTGCTGGCCCTTGCGGGTTTGGTGATCCGGATTTACCTCAATAAAAAGGTTTAGGAAAACCCACCTGTTGCGAACATCAGGGGGACAAAGCTGCAATACTCAAAAACACATGATACCGGTTAGACACCAATGGTGCAGCACCAATCAGGAATTAAAACTCCTGTGTTCAACCTTGTTCAGTTCATCGCGGCTCAGTGACTTAAAATAGGAATAGGTGATCTTAAGTCCTTCGGCCCTGCTCACTTTGGGTTCCCAGTTCAGAATTTTTTTAGCCAGGCTGATATCCGGTCTTCTTTGTTTGGGATCATCTTTAGGCAGATCTTTAGAAATCAGTTTTTGGTTTGCACCGGTGAGTTTAAGAATTTCCTCGCCAAATTCCCGAATGCTGATCTCATCAGGGTTGCCAATGTTCACCGGCAGATGGTAATCGCTGAGCAGGAGGCGGTAAATGCCTTCCACCAGGTCGTCAACATAACAGAAACTTCTGGTCTGGCTTCCGTCGCCGAACATGGTAAGATCCTCGCCACGCAGGGCCTGTCCTATGAATGCAGGCAACACGCGTCCGTCGTTTAATCGCATGCGCGGGCCATAAGTGTTGAAGATTCTCACAATACGGGTTTCCAAACCATGGGCGTTGTGATAAGCCATGGTGAGCGCCTCCATAAAACGTTTGGCTTCATCGTAACAGCCACGCGGACCAACAGGGTTTACATTACCCCAGTAATCTTCGCTCTGGGGGTGTACATGCGGATCACCGTAAACCTCACTGGTGGAAGCGACAAGCACCCTGGATTTTTTAACGCGGGCCAGACCCAGCACGTTGTGCGTGCCGAGTGATGACACTTTGAGTGTTTGAATGGGAATCTTCAGATAATCGATGGGACTGGCCGGTGAGGCGAAATGTAAAATGTAATCGATCTCACCCGGCACATGAATGAATTTAGACACGTCGTGGTGATAAAATTCAAATTGTTCGAGTTTAAACAGGTGTTCTATATTTTTAAGATCACCGGTGATGAGATTATCCATGGCCACCACACGGTAACCTTCTTTTATGAACCTGTCGCAGAGGTGAGAGCCCAGGAATCCTGCGGCCCCTGTGATCAAAACGCGTTTGGGCATGGTAGGGTTTTAAGCGTTAGATGTTCTTTTTGCGGTATTAACTCCGATACAATAGTAAGCAAAACCCAGTTTGTGCATGTCAACAGTATCGAAAATATTCCTGCCGTCGAAAAGCACCTTTTGCTTTAGTTTTTGCCCGATCACCTCAAAATCAGGTGAACGGAATTCGGGCCATTCGGTAATGATCAGGAGTGCATCGGCCCCATCGAGGCATGCATACATTTCATCGGCGAAGTCAATGCTGTTACCAAGCATGCGCTGTGCTTCGTGCATGGCTACAGGATCATACGCGCAAACCCTGGCACCGGCTTTGATAAGTTTTTCAATGATCACCAGGCTTGGGGCTTCGCGCATATCGTCGGTTTTGGGTTTGAAGGATAATCCCCAAAGGGCAAATTTTTTCCCTTTCAGATCCGAATTAAAATGCGTGTTTACTTTGTTGAAGAGTACCTCCTTTTGTGCTTCGTTCACGGCTTCCACGGCGTCGAGTATTCGCATATTGTACTTGTTTTCCCGGGCCGTTTTGATCAGGGCCTTTACGTCTTTGGGAAAACAACTTCCGCCATATCCCACACCGGGGTAAATAAACTTTTGGCCTATCCGTGCATCGCTGCCTATTCCCTTCCGCACCATATTCACATCGGCTCCCATGATCTCACAAAGGTTTGCGATATCGTTCATGAAGCTGATTTTGGTAGCCAGCATGGCATTGGCGGCATATTTGGTCATTTCAGCACTGGGAATGTCCATAAAAATTATGGGGTGTCCGTTCAGAAGAAAGGGCTTATAAAGTCTGCGCATGATCTCTTCGGCCTCGTGTCTGTCGGTGCCCACCACAATGCGGTCGGGTTTCATAAAATCCTCAATGGCCGCTCCCTCCTTCAGAAATTCAGGATTAGAGGCCACATAAAATGCGATGTTCTTTCCCCTTTTATCCAGTTCAGCCTGAACAGCTGTTCTCACCTTTTCCGCGGTAGTAACCGGTACGGTTGATTTTGTGACCACAACCAGGGGCTTGTTCATGTGCTGTCCGATTCCGGATGCAACAGCCAAAACGTATTTCAAATCGGCTGAGCCGTCTTCGTCCGGTGGAGTGCCTACCGCAATAAAAACCACTTCAGCATCCTGAATGCTGTCAGGCAGAGATACGGAAAAATGAAGCCGGTGTTTCTGTGTGTTGCGCTGCACCATTTCTTCAAGCCCCGGTTCATAGATAGGCAATACACCCTTGTTGAGGTTGGCGATTTTTTTCTCGTCAATATCCACGCAGGTCACGTCAACACCCACCTCTGAAAAACAGGTGCCGGTGACTAAACCCACGTATCCGGTTCCAATAACTGCAATTTTCATAATGTATACGTTTAAATCTGGTTCAAGACCTCAAGCACGTTTTCAATCACATAATTCACACTTTCCCCGCTCATCTCGGTGTGCATGGGAAGTGAAATAACGGTTTCGCACAGGCGGTTTGTTACAGGAAAATCATGGTCCTGATTACGCTCACTGCTAAAAGCTTTTTGTCTGTGGAGCGGAATGGGATAATACACCATGGAGGCGATACCCCGTTCAGCAAGTTTTTCTTTCAAGCGGCTTCTGTTGCCCTGGTTGAGTTGCAGGGTATACTGGTGAAACACATGCGTTGAATAAGGTGCTCTTGACGGAATACTGAGTTTCGGGTGTGCCTTAAAAGCATTGTCATAGGCATCAGCCACCCGATTCCTTGCCGCTGCGTATTCATCGAGGTGAAGGAGTTTCACATTCAGTACAGCAGCCTGAATGGTATCGAGGCGTGAATTAACCCCAAGCACATCGTGCTGGTACTGCACACTCTGACCATGGTGGGCTATCATGCGCAGCCTGGCGGCCAGCTCGGTGTTGTTTGTATACATGGCGCCCCCGTCGCCATAACAACCCAGATTCTTGCTGGGGAAAAATGACGTACAACCCACATCACCGATTGTACCGGCTTTTGCCGTGTGTCCGTCGCTAAAGCGGTAATCGGCCCCAATGGCCTGGGCGGTATCTTCAATCAGAAAGAGATTGTATTTTTTAGCGATGGCTAACAGGTTTTCCATGTTGGCGCATTGGCCGAAGAGGTGTACGGGTACAATGGCTTTTGTGCGCGTTGTGATTTTCTTTTCCACCTCGGAAGCATCCAGTTCAAAGGTATCGGGTCTTACATCCACCAGCACGGGCGTAAGGCCGAGCAAACCAATCACTTCAGCGGTGGCCACGTAGGTGAAGTCTGCGGTGATCACTTCGTCTCCCGGTTTCAGGCCAAGGGCCATCATGGCGATCTGCAGCGCATCGGTTCCGTTGGCGCAGGGGATCACGTGTTTTACACCAAGGTATTTTTCGAGCCCTGCCTGGAATTGCTTCACAGCCGGGCCATTGATAAAGGCTGTGCTGTTGAGCACCTCTTGTATGCCCTGATCCACTTCGGCTTTGATCTTCTCGTATTGGGAACGGAGATCGACCATGGGAATTTTTTTCACGGAAATCATGTCTGAAAATGAAGGGCGAATTTACTGATTATTCGGGAGTTTTCAGGGGAAAAAGGGCAGGAAGGCGTCCCTGAACCAGGCCGGAAATGCGCAAACCTTTCCACTCTGTTTATCCTTACATACCAACACCACTTTTCCGGTATTGAGCACCTGGCCTCTGGCGTTCAGGCATGTGTAGTCGAAATGAAGCCGAACACCATTCGGCATCTCTTTCAGCAGGGTCACCACAGTGATCTCATCATCGTAATAAGCCGGTAATTTATATTGCACGCTGAATTCCACCACCGGCAGCATGATGCCTTTTTCCTCCACATCACGATAACTGAATCCCAGCATCCGCATGGCCTCCACCCGGCCTACTTCGTAGTACTGGGCGTACACACCATAGTATACATAACCCATCTGGTCGGTTTCGCCGTATCGTACCCTTATTTTTGTTTCTGACCTGATCATGCAAAAAACAATAAAGATGGAAAATTATACGGTTCACTGTTATACATTTTTTTATAGAAATTAAACAGGCTGGCCGGGTCTTTTGGGTTAAATCCTCCGAAAGGCTTTAATCAGCATTTTGAGCCTGATGTGATTTTTGTCATTTGAAAACGGCCTTTTGCCAGATCACATTTCACATTGGTGAAAGAGAAAGCGGATTTGTCTCTCAGGCCGCAACCCTTAAGGATTACAGCCGTATAAGAATCTCAGGTGGCCAAGCGAAGGAGAAATGAAACGCTGCTTATGCCTGAAATGCTGAAGAAACCGAAACGGAATGGGTGAAATCAACCTGAAGAGATTTGCCGACCGGAGGTAATACCGATACTAAATTAATACCACAAATCAAAGTTGTTGCAACACGGGAAATTCGGGGTAATAAAATAAATTTAAAATACAAGTGCCCGCAAAAAAATTTTAGATATTTTTTTTCAGTGGCATGGACTTGCAAAGACGAATTAAGGCAGTATATTTACAAACACATTCGCGTTAATAATTACCTCAACATATTTTTGAAATTTTACAATGATGAAAGAAAAGACTGCAGAACAAGTTTGGAATGGATGTCTTGAAATAATAAAGGACAATGTAAGTCCGCAGAATTTTAAAACCTGGTTTGAGCCCATCAAGCCGATCAAAATCAGCAACAACATTTTAACCATTCAGGTACCATCGCAGTTTTTTTACGAGTGGATCGAAGAACATTACATTTCCCTTATCAAGAAAGTCATTAAGAAAGAGCTGGGGCCTGAAGGGCGCCTGGAGTACAACATTATTATGGACAACGCATCGGGCAAAACCGAAACCCCTATTACTTTCAAGCTTCCCAACATCAATACCAATCTGAAGAACCCTTCCGTATCCATGCCTATAGATACGAGCAACAATCCCATCAAGAATCCCTTTGTGATTCCGGGTTTGAAAAAGGTTCAGGTGGAGTCTCAGCTTAATCCGAATTACAGTTTCGAGAATTTCGTAGAGGGTGACTGCAACCGCCTGGCCCGCAGTGCCGGTTACGCTGTAGCCCAGAAACCCGGAGGTAACGCCTTTAACCCACTCCTTATATATGGTGGTGTAGGTTTAGGCAAAACGCACCTGGCTCAGGCCATCGGGATTGAAGTGAAGAAAAACTACCCGAACAAAACCGTGCTATATGTGCAATCGGAGAAGTTCATCACCCAATTCATTGAGTCTATTAAGAACAACAACCAAAACGACTTCGTGCACTTCTACCAGATGATAGATGTGCTTATTATAGATGATGTACAGTACTTTGCCGGCAAGGAAAAAACCCAGGATGTGTTTTTTCACATCTTTAATCACCTGCATCAGCTAGGCAAACAGATCATTCTTACGGCTGACCGTGCTCCCGTTGACATCCAGGGCATAGAACAACGTCTGCTCTCCCGCTTCAAATGGGGTTTGAGCGCGGACCTGCAATCGCCCGGTCTCGAGACGCGCATCGCCATTCTCGACAAAAAGGTATACAATGAAGGTATTCAGCTTCCCAAGGAAGTGAACGAATATCTGGCTTACAGCATCACGTCCAACGTTCGTGAACTCGAAGGTGCCCTGATCTCTCTTCTGGCCCAGTCGAGTCTGAATAAAAAAACTATCACCCTCGACCTGGCTAAAACCATGATCGATAAGTTTGTGAAAAGCACAGCCCGTGAGGTTTCTATAGATTATATCCAGAAAGTGGTTTGTGATTATTTCGACCTGGCCATTGACACCATGAAATCCAAAACGCGTAAGCGTGAAGTGGTTCAGGCACGCCAGATTGCTATGTATTTTGCCAAAAGTATGACCAAATCTTCTTTGGCCACCATTGGCATGCATTGCGGGGGTAAAGATCACGCCACAGTGCTGCACGCCTGCCGAACAGTCAACAACCTGATGGATACCGATAAACGCTTCAAAGCCTATATCGAGGAACTGGAGAAAAAAATCAGCATCACCAACTGATCGCGGTCCACTTGACATTAATGCCTCAAACCATGTTTGGGGCTTTTTTTTTAGCCCTTCTAAATGTTAAAAATATTCTTTGTTAAATCGGTTTTTCTCGTTTAGTTTTATAGATTGAGAACTTGGTATGAAAACGATTACGGTGATAGGCAGCGGGACGATGGGCAACGGGATAGCCCATACTTTTGCACAAAATGGTTTTAAGGTAAATCTGGCTGACATCAGTGAAGCTGCCCTGCAAAAAGCCATCGGCACCATCAGCAAAAACCTCGACCGTCAGGTGCAGAAGGGTGGCCTGAGTGAAAACGAAAAACAACAGGCCCTAGCCCGCATCACCACTTATACCGATACCGCCAGAGCCCTGGATTCAGCCGATCTGGTGGTGGAAGCAGCCAGCGAAAACATTGATGTGAAACTGAAGATCTTCAGGCAACTGGATGAACTTTGCCCGGCACATTGTATACTGGCCAGCAACACCTCGTCTATCTCCATTACGCGGATTGCCGCTGCCACCAAACGCCCGCAGCAGGTGATCGGCATGCACTTTATGAATCCTGTGCCGGTGATGAAACTGGTGGAGGTGATCAGGGGCTACAGCACAAGCGATGCGGTGTGCAAAACCGTGATGGAGGTGTCTAAACAACTCAAAAAAATTCCCGTGGAAGTGAATGATTACCCGGGATTTGTGGCGAACAAAATTCTGCTTCCCATGATCAACGAAGCCATATGTACCCTGCAGGAAGGGGTTGCCGGTGTGGAAGAAATTGATACGGTGATGAAGCTTGGCATGGCGCACCCCATGGGCCCTCTGCAACTGGCTGATTTCATAGGCCTTGATGTATGCCTGAACATTCTGCGCGTGCTGCACGAAGGATTCGGAAATCCAAAGTATTCTCCAAACCCGCTTCTGGTGAATATGGTGATGGCAGGCAATCTCGGCGTCAAAACAGGTGCGGGTTTCTATGACTACAGTTCCGGAAACAAAGAACTGGTACCCGCGGCCTCATTCAGAAAAAAATAATACCACTGGACAGCTACAAAAATATTCTCCCCATTGAGTACCCCGGAATTCCAAGTGCAGGAGTCTACTATTTTGATACCCTGAGCGGACTCCGTTACGAAGTGCGCTTCGGAAGACTTCAGGATAATATTCTCCACGCCAACATTGTCTTTGGGGTGATCAACGATGAATTTGAAGGTGAAGAATATGTGGCCACCAACCGTGGCGAGGTCTACCAGGTTATGAACACCATTGTGGAGATCGTGAAAAATTACATGAAAGAGCATCCCAAAGTTAACGTGTATGAATTCACGGCTGTTGGCCGCGATGGCGAAGACGAGAATGCCGAGAACGCGCGCATGTCGCTCTACAAACGTTTCCTCCCCAGGATATTCGACAACAGCTGGGAGTTCAGGATCAGTGGAAATCTGGCTCTGGTGACCAAAAAACAAAGCACGACGCAGGTTAATTTTACGCGTCCGCATGCCGATTGAATTCTGTTGCCGGATTTACAGGCCAAGCCAGTTTCGGGCAGCGTCACCTAAAATCATCCGCTTATCCGCTTCACTGATTGGCGCGCTCCGCACCAATTCACCCGGAACAGCCTCGCCCAGAGGGAATGGGTAATCACTGCCCTGCATCACTTTATCGGCTCCAACCAGATCAATCACGTATTGCAGCATTTTATGGTCGCACACATGGCTGTCAACCCAAAAGCGACCCAGATAATTTTTTGGAGGTACCGGATTATCAAGTGCCACCAGATCAGGCCGACACTCAAAACCATGCTCAATCCTGCCGATCGTTGGCAGAAAAGAGCCTCCTCCATGTGCAAAACACACTTTCAGGTTTTTGTAACGTTCAAACACACCGCCAAAAATCATACTGCAAATGGCCCGGCTGATCTCAGCCGGCATGCCTACCAGCCAGGGCAGCCAATAACGGGTCATGTGCTCCTGACCCATCATTTGCCAGGGATGCACAAGTATGGCAGCACCAAGACTTTCACAGGCTGCAAAAAACGCATCAAATTGTTTTTCATGCAGGTTCAGATCGTTCACATTGCTACCGATTTGTACGCCTCTGAAGCCGTTCTTCATACATCTTTCGAGCTCCTGAATGGCCAATTCAGTGTCCTGCATGGGAACCGTGGCCAGTCCTGTGAAATGCTCAGGATGATTCGAACAGGTTTGGGCTATGTCATCATTGAGGAAGCGACACAGGGTTAAGCAGTCAGCCGCTTTTGCCCAGTAACTGAACATAACCGGTATGGTACAGATCACCTGCATGTCGCTCTGGTGTTCTTTCATCTGGCGGAGGCGCACCTCAACATCCCAGCAGTTTTCGTCGATCTCACGGAAGCGCTTATTGCCCTGCATCATCCAGGCTTTACCGGCGCGGTGGTGATCGAGTTGAATAAATTCACCATACCCGAATTGTTTCGAAAAGTCAGGTATGTGTTTTGGTATAATGTGGGTATGCGTGTCGATGGTGTACATGGTTCAGTGGTTTTGTTTTCGTTTTAGTTCCAACGCGTGCACAGCCCGGCCAAGTTCGGCAAGAAAGGGCAAACCCAGACTATTGTACTCGTATTTTCCGTCGTTGATGATGCCGTTTTCATTCACATACAATCCGGCGCTGAGCAGAAATTCAAGGCCGTTCTTCTTATCCTTAAAATACATGCAGTCCGTCAAAAAACCGTAAGACTGCCCTACGCAATTTGTGCTCACGAAGTTAGTATCATTTATTGGTTCCTTAAAATCACCAAAGTACAGGTACTTTTTATAGTTGTCAGGAAAATCCCTGGGGTTATAGCGTGGTGACTGGGATTGACGGGGATACAGGCCCATCTGCCTGAGCAGAAATTGCTGCTGCGCCATACTCAGGCCAAATTTTTCCTGTGCATTGAAAACAAGATCTGTCAGGAAGCGATGAGCATCTTTCAGGCTGAAATAATTCATGCTGGAGAAATCTCTGGGTCGCATAACCAGTTTGTTGTTTTCATCTTTATAGGCATTGCCCACTTTAACAGGCCAGAGCGATTGTTTCCAGCGCGGGTCAATGGGTAAAGGCTCCTGCGAATACACCACTTTGAGATCTTTTGAACACACCCTGACCGGGTTGGTGAACCGGCTTTTTCCCGCTGAACAAAACAGATCGTAGCGGTTGGTAATGCGCAGCGAATCGTAGCCTTCGGATATCAATTTGTTGTGAATGTAATCTGTGCCAAGAAATTCAAAGCAGCGGTTATAAGCGTCGTTATCGCTCACCAGCAGCATTTTCTTAATATAGTGTTCTGCAGAAGGATAACCACTAGCCGAACTGGTATCGCGCCGTACAGACCTTTGGCAACTTTCACTGCTGTCGCTGAACAGGTAGTAATCAGGCGGTATACCCAATTCATTCAGCTTTTGAAGGACCAAAACTGCTACAGGCAATTTCACCAGACTCGCGCAATAGAGATAGGCATGTGGATCGGGAAAATAAGTAAAGGTGCTGAATGTTCTTTCTGAGCCCTCCATACTGACCTGGGTGTAAAGGATCTGTAAATGGTATTTTTTTGGGTCAGATGCTACCGCTTTCAGAACCTTGCTTGTGTTAAGCAGAGAATCGAATGGGATTTGACCCTTCAGATGGAATCCGCAAAACAGGATCTGTATTACCGGGACAAAGACAAATTTCAGATTTCTCATTTTCGGATAGCAATCATCAGATTGCTGTTGTTGTCCTTGAAATTGTAACCTATGCCAAATCCCAGTCTCTGTGATCCTGTTGATTTGTACATGGAATCCAATGCTGGTTGATACGATTTCCGGAACAGGGAGATTGGCTCAGCGTATTCACCATATAATCTGAAACGCCAGATGTTTCCTTGAGCGAGGAAATAATGCAGCGCAATGCCGCTATCGTCCTGTACAATGGTTTTGCTTTTCTGCAAAATACAGGACCTGATCCGGCTGAAATAGGGTTTGTGTAACAGATAAGAGGCTCCTTTGAGGTAGGTGTTAAAACCTGGTTTGTTGAGCAAATAACGCTGAAGGCCAGAATGTTTTCTCATGCCTGGATCGGAAAGGTTCAGTGAAAAATACTGCAGAACCTTTTCACTGTCGTTCGGATTCAGGAAACGGATCTCAAGGCCTCTGCTGTTCCCTTTTGTCAAAACGCTGTCGGGCAAGGCTTCTATTTGGCCTGTGCTGTCGATTCCAATGGTCTTGAGTGATACAATACGGTTTCCTTCCCGTTTTAAAAACAGGAAAAGCAGATGCATTACGCCGTCGAGCTTAGAACTCCGCAGATCTTCTTCCATGCTGTTGGTGCGGAAAAAACTGAATTTGAGTATGGCGTTGAGCGAGCGGTTGAGAGCCGAGAAGTAAGACGAAAGCGAATCCGGCCTTTGCTGAACCAATGGATCAGGACTTCCACAGGGTTCCAGGCCAACAAGCAGGTAGCGCCTGGCTTCAGGAAAAAAAAGTCCTGCATAAAGATAATCAGGCCCCGAAAAGGGGTAAAACAGATCTTCCTGCATGACCACCTGGTTTACCAGTTCAGAATCGTGAAATTGCCGGATTTTGCTTACCCTGATCGAATCAAAATGATTCCAGCGCTTTGAGAACTGCCGGCGATGTGCCTTATAGGCTGAAGAAGCCGTGATGGCCGGAAAATAACTTGAGGAATCTAATGTGCCGGCGATGATACCCGCTAGTTCATCGAGGCTATCGTTTATCGCGATCCGGGCTTTTCCGGCTATTTCCCTTGTTGAATCTGAACTCTGAACAGGACTTGTAATCGGTTTGGGAGGCTCTGTCTGTTGGGGAGCACGCTCTTCGTTGCAGGCCAAACAAAATAGCAACAACATGCCCGATAATACCAGGTTCAATATGGTCCTGATCTGTTTTGCCTGGCTCCGAACCAGGTGAGATAATGTCATACGATTTGGTGATGCAAAACCGCGTGTGCGCCGCAGGTCAGGGATCATTCTTCAAGTTGCCTGCCCAGCCCGATGAGTTTTTGTTTGATCTCTTCGAGTTTGCGAATGGCTTTTGCAGTGTTCTCGTTGAGTTGTTTTTGTCCGCCACGCTGCTTAAGTTGCTCTTTTGCACCCTGAATAGTGAAGCCTTTATCCTTTACCAATTCCACAATACGGGCAATGTATTCGATGTCCTTTTTGGTGAACATGCGATTGCCTTTTTTGTTCTTGGTGGGCTTCAGCACATCAAATTCCTTTTCCCAGAAGCGGAGTGTGCTGGCGTTGAGATCGAATAATTCAGAGACTTCTGAAATCGAAAAGTACAGTTTCTGGGTTTCTTCCTTTTCGTTTACATCCATGGCTTGTGTTTAGCTAAGATTAAAAGTACTTGAACTTATGTCCCGCACAAGGGCTAGTTTTCAACAGGAAATTAAACGTTAGGGATAGAGTGCGTGAAATGTAAAATGACCCTGGCTGAACTCAAGGGTTGGCGCCGGAAATTTGATCACATTCAAAACGGAAAGCAAGGCCCTGAGGTTCTTATTCCGGACAGGCAAACGGGTCAGATCAAGGTCGAGACTCAGAAAAACACGACGATACCTTTCCAGGCTGATGGGGTTACCCTGAGCATCCTTCAGTTGAGGGTTCTGATTTGCGCCTATCATGCCACTGGCCCCATACCCCAGTGAAATGTTGAGCCAGCTTGGCAAAACACATTTGCGATGCATAAAAGTAGCCGGGGTAAAACTCAGCCAGTACGATTGTCCGTTATAGTCTTTGATGGGCCTTGTGTAAGCAGTATTTCCAAGCAGTTGAGCGTTGTAGCCGGCCAATCCGCTGTTGTGATAAAAGAACTTTAATTGTACGCGCTGTTCCTTCCACAAAGCTTCCTGCGCCATTGCCAGCCCTGCACCGCAGGCGTTGGCCAGTTCATCGGGCCATGAAAAACCCCAACCCTCGCTGAAACCATCGAGACACTCCACCAGGCTCATGTAATAAAAACCCATGGCACCACCGATCCAGAGTTTCTGGGCGCCTGAATAACCCGCCCAATCGAAGGCCTGCATCATGAGGCGTCCGCATTGATAAGTACTGAAGGCATGCCCCAGTTTGTCCATTTGCAGCCATTCCTGTCCATCGTTGAAAAAATGGAAGTTTTCGGTTTTATAATCTTTGTACCAGGCTTCGTTGAGGTAAAGCAGGGAACCTGCACCGGCAGCACCCGTGCTGCTGATCAGAACAATCCTGCGCGTTCTGATTTGCCTGCTGTTGAGGCTGTCAGACCTAGTCAGAGCTTTTAACGGAGCAGCTGAGAATAGGATGATGAGTAAGGGTAGCAGGCGCAACATTCGCGTAAAGATAAGTCAGGCCGGGCATGGACGGAAATGCGAGGCCTTATTCTGTCAAAGCCTGCAGAGCCGGAAATAATTGATAATTTTAAGTCCCATGAAGTTAATAGAACGTTTTCCGCGTTTACGCACCTATGAAAACCTCCACATACTACTCTGGCTGGTCAAAGACTCGTGCTGGATGCTTCATGTGCGCCTGCTGGGCACCATTATGATTGTGCCCACGGTGGCTGTGGCCTTGTGGATAGTATGGATGACACGCTCCACCAAAGATCTGTACATCAATCTGTCGGTGTTATTCTGGATCTGTGCCAACAGTGCCTGGATGCTCATGGAGTTTTTTTACAAAGAGGAGTATAAATTGTACACGGCCATCCCCTTTGCCCTGGGCTTTTTATTCGTGTTTGTGTATTACTTCAAAGCCTGGCGTGAAGAGTCGCCTCCGCTTAGCTGATACAGGGGCCGGAAGCGCTAAAAATAGCCCCGGATAGCCCCAAATCTCTTACCTTTACCCCTGAAATTTTAAGACCATGATTGAGACCACTGTTTACCACACCAGGAATAAAGTCAGGATAGTCACGGCCGCCGCCCTGTTTGACGGACACGACGCCGCCATCAACATTATGCGGCGGGTGATGCAAAGCAGCGGTGCCGAAATCATACACCTCGGTCACGACCGCAGTGTTCAGGAAATTGTGGACTGTGCCATACAGGAAGACGCCAACGCCATTGCCATAACCAGTTACCAGGGAGGTCACAACGAGTATTTCAAGTACATGTATGATTTGCTGAAGGAAAAGAACTGCGGTCACATCCGTATTTTCGGAGGTGGCGGTGGTACCATCCTGCCTTCTGAAATTGAAGAGCTACACCGCTATGGCATCACACGCATTTACCATCCCGATGACGGAAGGTCCATGGGACTCCAGGGCATGATCAACGACGTGCTTCAGAAAAGCGACTTTGCCACAGGCCAGAACCTGAACGGAGAAGTAAAGCAGATCAAGGATAAGGATTACAGGGCGATTGCCCGGCTCATTTCAGCGGCTGAGAATTTTAATGAGGAAAGCAAGGTGATCCTAGATCCGGTCCGGGAAATGGCCAAAACCTCTAAAACACCCGTGATTGGAATTACAGGCACGGGAGGTGCCGGCAAATCATCGCTTGTGGATGAACTGGTGAGACGATTTCTGCTTGATTTTCCCGACAAAAAAATTGGTATAGTTTCGGTTGATCCCAGTAAGCGGAAAACAGGCGGCGCCCTGCTCGGAGACCGCATCCGCATGAACTCCATCCGCAATCCACGGGTTTATATGCGTTCACTTGCTACCAGACAGAGCAATCTCGCGCTTTCGCGTTACGTGAAAGACGCCGTAGACATTCTGAAGGCTTCCGCGTTTGATCTGATCATTCTCGAAACAGCGGGCATAGGTCAAAGCGATACAGAAATCATTGAACACAGCAACATGAGTCTCTATGTGATGACGCCTGAGTTCGGTGCCGCTACACAGTTGGAGAAGATCGACATGCTGGAGTTCGCGGACATAGTGGCCATCAATAAATTTGACAAACGCGGTGCACTGGACGCTATACGCGATGTGAAAAAACAATACAAACGCAACCATGCACTCTGGGAAGCCAGCGACAATGAGATTCCGGTGTATGGCACCATAGCCTCACAATTCAACGATCCGGGCACCAACACCCTTTACAAGGCGGTGATGGACAAGCTTGTCGAAAAAACAGGATGTGATCTCAGATCTTCATTCCGTATCAGCGACGAAATGAGTGAAAAGATCTACATCATTCCACCCGGTCGTACACGTTATCTGAGCGAGATTTCTGAATCCTCGCGTCAATACGACCAATGGGCTTCCCATCAGGCCGAAATTGCCTTTAAAGTACAAAGTCTGCGTAACAGCATTGAACTCATAAAATCTTCCCACGCCGATGATAAAGACCGGGTGATCAAATCGCTTGAGGAACAAGTACACAAATTGCTGCTTGACCTCGATGGAAAGAATCTTAAACTGCTTGAAGGGTTTGAAACAAAGAAAAAGCGTTACATCGACGAGTACTACACTTTCAAAGTGAGAAACAAAGAAGTGAAGATCAAAACGCATTACGAAAGTCTGTCCGGTACCCAGGTACCAAAAGTAGCTGTGCCACATTACAGCAGCTGGGCCGATATACTGAAATGGAGTTTGCGTGAAAATTTCCCTGGTGAATTTCCATACACTTCAGGCATTTATCCCTTTAAACGGGAAGGCGAAGACCCCACCCGCATGTTTGCCGGTGAAGGCGGACCTGAACGCACCAACAAACGATTTCATTATGTGAGCATGGGCATGCCGGCCCACCGCTTAAGCACAGCATTTGACAGTGTGACCTTGTACGGAAATGATCCGGATCACCGTCCTGATATTTACGGTAAGATCGGCAACAGCGGTGTGAGTGTATGTTGCCTCGACGATGCCAAAAAACTTTACAGCGGTTTTAATCTCGCCGATCCCAAAACCTCGGTGTCTATGACCATCAACGGACCTGCTGCAACCATAGCCGCATTTTTCATGAATGCCGCCATTGACCAGCAATGTGAATTGTTCATCAAGGCCAACGGGCTAGAAAAAGAGGTGGAGAAAAAAATTGAGGCCATCTACAAAAGCAAGGGCAGCAAAAGACCTGTTTACAATGCCGACAAACTGCCGGAAGGCAACAACGGTTTGGGTCTGATGTTGCTGGGTGTAAGCGGTGATATGGTTCTTCCGGCCGAAGTGTATAAAAAAATAAAGGCCGAAACGCTGGCCCAGGTAAGGGGCACCGTGCAGGCCGACATTCTCAAGGAAGACCAGGCTCAGAATACCTGCATTTTCAGCACCGAGTTCAGTTTGCGTGTAATGGGTGATGTACAGCAGTATTTTATTGATAACAATGTGCGCAATTTTTATTCGGTGTCCATTAGCGGTTATCATATTGCTGAAGCCGGCGCAAATCCTATCTCGCAGCTTGCATTCACGCTTTCGAACGGATTTACCTTCGTAGAATATTACCTCAGCCGTGGCATGAACATCAACGATTTCGCGCCCAACCTTTCATTCTTTTTCAGTAATGGCATTGATCCTGAATACAGCGTGATCGGACGTGTGGCCAGGAGAATCTGGGCCAAGGCCATGAAACAGAAATACGGAGCCAATGAAAGAAGCCAGATGCTGAAATACCACATTCAAACCTCAGGCCGTTCACTTCACGCCCAGGAAATCGATTTCAACGATATCCGAACCACCCTGCAGGCCTTGTATGCCATTTACGACAATTGCAATTCCCTGCACACCAACGCATACGACGAAGCCATCACCACACCAACAGAAGAATCGGTGCGCAGGGCCATGGCCATACAGCTCATCATCAACAGGGAACTTGGCCTGGCCAAAAATGAAAATCCTTTACAGGGTTCCTTTATCATTGAAGAGCTCACCGACCTGGTTGAAGAAGCCGTGCTCAGCGAGTTCGACCGCATAACCGAACGTGGAGGCGTACTGGGTGCCATGGAAACCATGTACCAGCGGAGCAAGATACAGGAAGAAAGCCTGTATTACGAAACCCTGAAACACAATGGAGAGTATCCCATCATTGGCGTGAACACCTTTCTGAGTTCAAAAGGCAGTCCCACAGTTCTACCGCGCGAAGTGATCCGTTCCACCACAGAAGAGAAGGAAGCGCAGATTGCCACACGTAACAACCTCTGGAAAACACGTAAAGAGGAAGGACAAAAAGCACTGAAAGATCTTCAGCAGGCTGCCATTCACAACAAGAACATGTTTGAATGCCTGATGGAAGCCGTGAAATATTGTACGCTTGGTCAAATCACCAATGCCTTGTTTGAGGTGGGTGGGCAGTACCGCAGAAACATGTAATCTCAGTTCCGTGCAGTAGCCAATCTTAGTCTTGTAAAAGCTTGTCCCTGTACCAGTGTATACAGTCTTTTATACCTTCTTCGAACCGATGCACTGGTTTGTAATGCAAAATGGTTTCGGCTTTTTTGATTGAAGCTTGAGAATGGGGTATGTCACCTGGTCGTTCAGGACCATATTTTATTTGTATGGCACTGATCGCCGGATCAAAAACCGCTAATTCCGCTTGGATAATGCTGACCATGGTGTAGAGATCAAAACGATCCCCAACTGCTGTGTTGAAAACCTGTCCGAATGCGGAAGGATTGGATGTGGAAGCGGCCAGATGGTTCATCCGGACCACATTGCTGATGTAAGTGAAATCACGGCTGTGGCTGCCATCACCATAAATTTCCGGCGAGTGGTGCTTAAGAAACAAACGTATAAATTTAGGTATAGCCGCGGCATATTCCCCTTCCGGGTCTTGGTGTTTGCCAAAAACATTAAAATACCTCAGACCAATGGTTTCCATACCATACACACGGTGAAACACCGAGGCGTACAATTCATTAGTGGTTTTCGAAACCGCGTAAGGTGAAAGCGGGATACCGATGTTTTCTTCGGTTTTGGGCAATGCCTTGGAATCACCGTAAACAGAAGAACTCGAAGCGTACACAAAACGTTTTACACCTTCGTCCCTGGCCGCCAAAAGCATATTAACGAAGCCGTTCACATTCACCTCGTGTGTACTCAAAGGGTCTTTGATAGAACGGGGTACTGAGCCCAGAGCAGCCTGGTGCAGTACCAGGTCAACCCCTTTCATGGCTTTGCGGCAATCTGAAATGTTTCGCACATCACCCCGAACGAAGCTGAAATGCTTGTTCTCCATCAGGGCATCTATATTTTGCAGACGACCTGTAGCCAGATTATCCAGACAAACGACCTCGTTGTGCTCCTTCAAAATGTCCTCACACAAATTCGACCCTATGAATCCGGCACCACCACTCACAAGCACCCTTTTGTTCTGTATTTTCAAAAATTCAGGCATTAACAAAAAGAGCGCTTGGGGTTTGGAATAATTGCTTTAATTTCAGTCTGCATAAGGGCACTAAAATTAATCTTTTCCCCAGACTCTTTTCATGCCAGATCGCTCAAGTTTTATACGCCTTTCCGGTAAGCGTGTATTGGTGACCCTGATGCTGATGGGATTTTGCACAAGCGCTCAGCAAAAGGAGATCGACTCACTCGAGAATCTGGTCAAAACCAGCAGCAAGCGAGAAGAGGCGCTGATCGCCAAAGCTGAACTCACATTGCTATATTTTGAAGCGGGCCGCGAAAAGGACATGGAAAAGGTCTACACGCAGGGTCTTGCCGAAGCCCTTGCTGGGGGGTATAAGAAAGCCGAGGCCACCTTTTACCATAAACGGGGCAGTGTTAATTATTACAGTTACAAACTGGATACAGCCATTTTTTATTTCAAAAAAGCCTTTGACCTGCGAAAACAGATCGGAGATTTCAAGGGTGCCTTGCGTTCGGTCAGCAATCTGGCTTCCATTTATTTTGTGAAAACAGATTACAAAACCTCTCTTGAGCTTTTTAATGCGGGCTTACAGATAGAGGCCGAACAACATTTTGATGAAGGAGAGTACATTGATCTGAAAAATATGGCCATTGCCCTGCGTTACCTCAGAATGTATAACAAGGCACTTACCATGTACCGGAAATGCCTGAAGCTGAAAAACAAAAGCGCTTCAGACCTTTACACCATATACTGGGGCATGGCTCTTGTGTACAAAGAGAAAAAAATGCTTGACAGTGCCTGGTATTATGAAAACAAATCGCACCAGCTGGCTTTACAGATCAACGATCCATATCACATGGCTTTCTCCTACTCTAACCTGGCCACTGTTTATTCAGCCCTCGGCAAACGGCGCGAAGCGATGAGCAATTACAGGAAAGCCCTGAAACTGGCTCAGGACATCAAGGATTCACGTTTGGAAATGGCGTCTTATGCCAACATCGGCGAACTCTTCATTGAAATGAACCGGGTTGATTCATCAGATATCTACCTGGCACACATGGTTGACATAATGAACGAGCTTAAACTGGACTCAGAACAGGAAGATATTTCGAGATTACTGGCTGAATATTTTTACAGGAAAAAAATGTACGATAAATCCTACCATTTCTTCAGGGTTTACAGCAATTTCAGGGATAGCATATACAATCTCCAGTCAACTGCCAATTCGCTCGAATGGCAGGAAAAATACGAGTCGGATAAAAAACAAAAAGAGAATGAGCTGCTGCAGGTTCAGAACCGCTCTTACAAAAGTTCACGAAATTATCTTCTGGTCATTTTGGGTATTTCCTTTATTGCCCTGCTGCTTTTTTACTATGCCTACAGAAAAATTCTGAACTCCAGGAAACTGCTTGCCAGGCAACGTGATCTGATAGAAGAAAACCGCAAGGAAATACTGGATAGCATCAACTATGCGAGGCGAATTCAGTTTGCCTTACTGGCCAGCGATCATTTGCTCAGGAAAAATCTGCCCGAACATTTTGTGTTGTTCAAGCCCAAAACAGTGGTGAGCGGGGATTTTTACTGGGCACTTCCGGCTGACGACGGCTTTGTTTACATCACTGGCGATTGCACGGGACATGGTGTTCCGGGCGCCTTCATGAGCCTCTTGTTTATCACCAAACTCAACCAGGCCATCACCGAATTCCGCATCACCCGCCCTGACCTTATTCTGAACCATGTGCGCGATGAAATCATCAAGTCGCTGAATCCGGAAGGCAGCCAGGAAGAAAGCAAGGATGGCATGGACGCAGTTGTATGCAAACTTGACCTCAAAGGCAAACGCCTTGAATATTCAGCCGCCAACAACGCCTTTTACATCATCCGTCGCGGTCAGCTGCTGACCTTTAAAGCCGATAAAATGCCAGTAGGCAAGGGTATGCGCGATTCACAGGCCTTTACCTTTAATGAGGTTCAACTCGAAAGCGGCGATGTGATTTACACTTTTACCGATGGTTTTGCCGATCAGTTCGGAGGACCCGAAGGGAAAAAATACAAGTACAAGCAATTTGAACACCTGCTGATGAGTATACACCGCCACGACATGGACCTTCAGAAGAAAGAACTGGAAGCGGCTTTTGAAAACTGGAAGGGTAAGCTGGAACAGGTTGACGATGTGTGTGTCATAGGCGTTAAGATCACCTGAAATGCCCTCTGACCTTATCCTGCTTCGCGGTTTGCCCGGCTCCGGAAAAAGCACGCTGGCTTCGGTTCTCAGTGAGAACAGATGGCCGGTGTACTCGGTTGACGATTATTTTACGGCAGAAGATGGCAGGTATAGTTTTCAATTTGAACAAAACCATCTGGCTTATGCTGAATGTCTGAAGAAAACACGAAAAGCCCTTTTGAACGGTATAGATAAGGTTTTTGTAGACAACACTTTTACCCTGGACTGGGAATTAGAGCCTTATTTTAAATTAGCCTCTGAACTCGGCTGCCGTATGTTTGTTGTAACCGTCGAAAACTACCACGGATCATCCAACCTTCACCAGGTGAGTGAAGAACAGGTGAACAAAATGGCTCAAAAATACAAAGTGAAATTGCACTGAACTGACAGATATTTAGAATCTGCCGATGTAACCTATTTCCGCATTCGCCTTATATTTGAATTCTGATCCGATTTATGAAACACCTCCTTAGTCTCACCATTTGTCTTTGCCTGAATCTAGCATACACCCAAACCAAAGATGCACAGGGCCGGAAGCAGGGATACTGGAAAAAAACCGATGAAAAAACCGGTAAACTCATTTATGAAGGCAATTTTAAGGATGACCAGCCTGTTGGCACCTTTAAATATTACCACATCAACGACAGCATCAAATCAATCATTGTGTTTAACCCCGATGGCAAAAGCGCTTACGCCACACATTACCACATGAGCGGTAAACGCATGGCCTGCGGCAAATACAGTGGTAAGGAGATAAAAGACAGTGTGTGGACCTACTATGATGAAGCGGGCGTGCTGATTTCCCGCGAATCATATAAGGCCGGTAAAAAACAGGGAAGCAGCTATATTTACCTGCCAGAAGGACAGGTATCAGAAGAACGCAATTTCAGAAACGGATTGGAAGATGGACCTTATTTTGAATACTATGACAAAAACGTATACAAGGCCAGGGGTCAGTATGTGAATGGCGAAAAAGAAGGGCGCTTTATTTATTATTATCCCAACGGGGTGGAGGTGGCGAATGGATTCTTTAAAAAAGGACTAAAGAACGGACCCTGGATATACCGATCAGAGGACGGTAAGATCAAGGAAAGGGAATTGTACAGGAACGGGGATAAGGCATCCCAGAAAGAAACTGAAGCCTTTTTTTCAAAGAACAAGACTTCATCTAATACTGAAGTGCATAATAAGGGTGAATCGAAAGGAAAAGTGAAGGAAAAATCACCAGCTCCAGGTTCCAGGGCTGATTCTGGCAAGAAGTAAGGCTGGAAAACAATACAGGAATAAACGTTATCTTAATTTAAAAGCTCAATTACACTGCCTTCCCCCGGCTAAACTTCGTAATTTTGCAGCCTTGCCTGCTATTGATTCATGAGCAAAAAAGGAAAAGTACTGGTTGCGATGAGCGGGGGAATTGATTCCTCTGTAACCGCCATGATGCTTCACGAAGAAGGTTATGAGGTTATTGGCATTACCATGAAAACCTGGGATTATACCAGCTCCGGAAGTTCAAAGCGGGAAACCGGTTGCTGCAGCCTCGATAGCATCAACGATGCCCGCAGCATGGCCGTGAATTTTGGGTTCCCCCACTACATTCTCGACATACGCGGTGAGTTCGGCGAATTCATCATCAATAATTTTGTGGAGGAATACCTTGCTGGCCGTACGCCTAACCCCTGCGTACTGTGCAATACACACATCAAATGGGATGCCCTTCTGAAACGCGCCGATATGCTCGATTGCGAATTCATCGCCACCGGTCATTATGCACGGATCAGGGAAGAGCATGGACGAAGACTGATTTCCAAAGGACTCGACCAAACCAAAGACCAGACCTATGTGCTTTGGGGCCTGAACCAGGACAGTTTAAAGCGTACGATCTTTCCTTTGGGTGGATTCCGCAAAAGTGAAATCAAGGACATGGCCCGGAAAGCCGGTTTTCACGACCTGGCCAACAAAAGCGAGAGTTACGACATTTGTTTTGTACCCGAAAATGATTACAGGGCCTTTCTCAAACACCGTAAACCCGGTTTGGAGGAACAGGTGGAAGGAGGCGATTATTTTTTCAAGGGCAAAAAGGTGGGTAAGCACAGAGGTTACCCCTTTTATACCGTGGGTCAAAGAAAAGGCCTTGACATTGCTTTAGGAGAACCTGTGTTTGTGAAGGAGATTATACCCGAAACCAATACAGTTGTCTTAGGGGATAAGGATGATCTGCAGGAAAATCACACCAGGGTGAGGGATTTTAATCTGATCAAGTACGCCGAATTGCCGGCTGACTTCACCGGGCTCACCAAAATTCGCTACAAGGATCCTGGTACCCTGGCCACCATTAACACCATACAGAACAAACTCGATATCATTTTCCACAAACCAGTGAGTGGCCTTGCCCCCGGCCAAAGCGCAGTGATTTATGAAGGTGAAGATCTGGTGGGGGGTGGTTTTATTGAAAGAAAAACCATTCCCGCACTTTGAATTTTTCCACACATCAGGTCTAAATTCCTGCCTGCTTCAAGGTTTGTTTTCTTCGGTTAATCTGTTAAATTTACCAGTCTAAGCCTTAGCAAAACACAGCATGAAAAAAGCCTACATTTTTCCGGGACAGGGCTCACAGTTTCCGGGCATGGGAAAAGACCTTTACGAAAACAATGCCTCCGCCAAAACACTATTTGAACAAGCCAACGATATACTGGGATTCAGGATCAGTGATACCATGTTTTCGGGCACTGAGGAAGAATTGAAACAAACCCGAATAACCCAACCCGCCATCTTTATTCATTCGGTCATTCTGGCATTAACACGTGGTCATGATTTTAAACCCGATATGGTGGCCGGACATTCGCTCGGCGAATTCTCTGCATTGGTTGCCAATAAGTGCCTTGAATTTGAAAACGCCCTAAAACTGGTCTACCAGCGTGCCATGGCCATGCAAAAGGCCTGTGAGAAACAGCCAAGCACCATGGCTGCCATTTTGAATCTCGACGACGCTGTGGTTGAAGGTATCTGCGCTTCAATAAGCGCTTCAGGGCACACGGTGGTAGCAGCCAATTACAATTGTCCCGGTCAATTGGTGATTTCCGGTACTGTTGAAGGTGTTAACATGGCCTGCGAACAGCTGAAAGCTGCCGGTGCAAAACGTGCCCTGGTTCTGCCAGTGGGTGGTGCATTCCACTCCCCGCTCATGGAACCTGCCCGGGTGGAACTGGAAGCCGCAATTAAAAGCACCCGATTCAGCACACCCATTTGTCCCGTTTATCAAAACGTAAATGCAAAAGCCGTGAGCGATCCCGAAACCATTAAGCAAAATCTCATCGCTCAGCTTACCGCACCGGTGAAGTGGACACAAAGTGTGCAGCAAATGGTGGCCGATGGCGCTACTCAATTTATTGAAGTGGGCCCCGGTAAGGTGTTGCAGGGTCTGGTGAAGAAGATCCATTCGGCAGCAGAGGCCATGAGCGTGTGATATGCGAGCACAATCCTTTATAAGCGGCTTATTTCTTTTGATTTGGGTTCAGTTCAATGGGCAAAACTTCAAGTTTAAAGGCGCTGGAATTTACGGCGCGGGCATCACAACTGCGCATCATTACAAGAACAACCTGAGTACACCTGCCATAATCGACACGGTCACAGGTTCAAGGTATTATTACCCCCAAACCCATATTTCAAAAGAATACATCAATTGGTCAGCCGGAGGTTTCGCGGAGTTTTTGCTCTTTAAAAAAATACTCTGGCAAACAGAACTGGAATACGCCAACAAAGGTGCCCGTGAAATGGAGATACTCGACAGGAAGGAATTGCGCTCGGGTTCATACGGCCTTAACAAGTACACCTATATCCAGTGGAACAATTACTACAAATCGTTTTATCCTCTTGCTTATGGTATGTGGTATTGGATGGCCGGTGTGCGGCTCGAATATCTCTTTAAAAAGAGTGCAGGAGTATTTGTGCCCTGGAGTGCGAATATGAAATCCATCTGGTTCAGCGGTGATCTGGGCATCGGTTATGAAATGCCCATCTTCGAAAAATACCATCTTTTTGTAGAAGGACATTGGAATCCTGACATCATTCCCCAGACTCAGGATTATCTCAAAATAAGAAGCCGGTCATATGAAGTGCGCCTTGGAGTGGTTTACCGATTACGCAGAAAACGGGTCGACGACTGCAATGCTCCTGTATATAAAGGTCCGGCTTACTAATATTAATTGCTATGGTAATGACGAAAGAAGTACTCTACTCACTCACCAAAGGCGCCTATGCTCCGCAGGAAGAAATGCTTGAAGTGGCCCGCAAGAAAGGCAAACTTTACATTGGCATACCCAAAGAGATAGCGTACCAGGAACACCGTGTTTCACTTGTACCGGATGCTGTAGCCCTTCTGGTAAACAACGGTCATCGCATTGTGGTACAGGCCGGAGCCGGCAAGGCTGCCAATTTTGAAGACCACGAATACAGTGAAGCCGGCGCAGAAATAGTTCAATTACCGGAAGATGTCTTCAAGGCTGATACCATTTTTAAAATAGCACCGCCAACAGCTGAAGAGATCGTGTTTATGAAGCCCAAGCAAACACTTTTTTCAGCCTTGCAGCTCACAGTGCAACCCCAGGATTTTCTGAAAAAACTCATAGCCAAAAAACTCAACTGTGTTGCCTTTGGCTGGATCATTGATGAAGCAGGTACCCTCCCTGTCATACGGGCCATGGGCGAAATTGCCGGAGGAGCCAGCATTTCCATTGCCGCCGAATTGCTCAGCAATGCCAACAACGGCATGGGATCGCTTCTGGGCGGCATCAGCGGCATTTCACCGACTGAAGTCGTGATCATTGGCGCCGGAAACGTGGGTGAGTTCGCCGCCCGCGCTGCTCTTGGACTTGGTGCTACGGTTAAAGTGTTTGATAATTCTACTTCCCGCCTGCGCCGCTTGCAGAATCAATTGGGTACACGCGTGTTCACTTCCATCATTGTACCTAAGGTGCTCGAAAAACACTTGCGATCAGCCGATGTGGCCATTGGTGCTCTCAGGGCCACCCGAGGCAGAACACCCTGCGTGGTAACCGAGAAAATGGTAAGTGAAATGAAGAACGGCGCGGTGATCATTGACGTGAGCATCGACCAAGGTGGTGTTTTTGAAACTTCAAAGGTGACCAACCATTCCCAACCCACCTTCCGCGAACATGGTGTGATACACTACTGTGTGCCCAACATCAACAGCCGCGTGGCCCGTACAGCTTCATACGCTTTGAGTAATATTTTCACACAAATTATCCTGAGTATGGGTGACGAAGGCGGATTTGATGCCATTGTAAGAAAAGATGCAGGCTTAAGAAACGGTGTATACATTTACAACGGCATACTCACCAACCAGTACCTCGGTGAACTGTTTCACATACCGTTCAAGGATATCAACCTGCTGATGGCAGCGATTTAATTTTCTGGCAAAAGATCTGGTTTTTTTCTGTTGAACCGTTATTGTATAACTGAGTACCGTAACAATTCACATCTCTCCCATACATAATAACTTTGGTCGTTCACCAGACCTACGTTCTTCTTCCAATAACACTTACTAAGAAACCAGCTTACTGATGGCCCTGAAGGCGAAGAATATTTCCAGGCATATCTTACAAGCCTGCAGTTATCAAAACCCACACCATCCAAAACATAATTGGAAATACTTTTGTTTTCAACCATTCCGCCGCCATAGGTTGCAGCAATATGCATAGAGTCTAACTCAAAGACAACGAAACCTGTGCCCTTATTATTTAATGCAGTTGGAAAAGCAGCAAGACATTGAAAGGGGAGGGAATACAATTCAAAACGAGTGTAAAATATCCCGTTAGGATTTGAATTATTGTTAAATCCGAAATCAATACGTATACCTTCACCAACAACTATAGAATCATTATTCTTCCACGTGCTATAAGTACCTGTTGAAACCGATTTTACATATACACTATCTGTTAAATCAGAAGCAGTATCCGTGCGGTAGATCCAATAGCTTCCTAATTTAAAATAGCCATAGTCTTTAAGCTCCTGTGAAACAGGATAAAACTTGTATACCGGGGTAGCAGCCGGCGTTTGCACCACCTCTGCCTCCGGAGTCTTCTTTTTGCAGGCAAGCAACAAAAAAACAATTGGAACAATCAGCAGAAATAGTCTCATTATCAAAGATAAGAATTTTAGTCCTTTAAAAGTTTTCTGACTGTCCTATGCCCGGCATCAATGATCTGAACTAAATAGGTTCCGGGAGGCAAAGGCTCTATATTTAAAGTCTGGTTCTTATCCTGCAAATCAAAACGCCTGATCAGAATGCCCAATTCTGAATAGATCTCGATATGAACATCATGACTTTTTAATCCAGAAAATCCCAGGCGTTCATTGGCAGGATTTGGGTAAAAAAGTGTCGCACTCAATTCGTCATTATCATTCAGCCCTGTACATAAATTTACATTCACCAATACGGTATTTGTACCCTGGCAACCAAAATTGTTGCTTCCGCTTACGGTATAGATCGTAGTTACTGAAGGGCTCTGAACCATACCAGGAACCTGAATCCCATTTGACCAGGTATAGGTACTCGCACCAAACGCAGTTAAGAGCAGGCTTTCGCCAGTGCAGATCAGATCAGGGCTGCTTGTTGCGCTCACATTTGGGCTCGGATACACCGCGATAACAGGCTGAGGAACATTGACTGAACAGGAGCTCAGAGCATTATAACCCGTTACAGAACAGCTTGGACTTGCAGCTGAAGGACAAATTTGAATGGTATTTGAAGTGGAACCGTTACACCAAAGGTACGATGGTGCGCCGCTTGCTGTAAGGGTTACGCACTGTCCGGCACAAAGTGTATTCTGGCTGCTGCTTACAGTTACATTGAGGGGATTCATCGTACATGGTGACGAAATCAAAAGATCATCCCAAATCAAATACTGGGCGTTACCGGTAGGACTACCCACACCATTGATCACCAGATAATAGGTTCCGCTTGATGCGGCAGTGAAGCTCGCACTCAGGGCCGTAAAACTCGTACTCATGCCGCTGGAATTCACAGACGCGATGGGAATTGCACTGGTACTGGATTGTGTCGTGCTCAAGAGCAAAGAAAGGTTGCTCCAGTTCGATGCGGCCTGACTCAGTTTATGCCAAAGGCTCACAGAATAATTGATACCTGCAAACAGGTGCAATGGCGCCGAATAAAAATAACTGCTTGCCGCCGGTGAATACTGAAAGGCCGCGTAGCCCCCTGAAGCGGTAAAGGTCATACACGTTGTTCCAGTGCTGCTGCTCGCCCAACAGGCCGGCAATTGGTTGTTGGATGTGAGGGAAGCAAAATTTTCAGCATACGGAAGATTGACTGCAACACACTGTGCCTTCATAGTGCCCGGCGGTATGCAAATCAGAACCAGAATACAGAGTGTAAGTGAATTTTTTGCCATGGCTGCCGTGTTGGATAATACAATTTACCGAAAAAAAGTGTTCAACTGACAGGATCAACACATTATTTACCGGACCTCGCTTTCACCCAGGTAAAGCGCACCGCTTATAGCGTCGCGCGTGGCGCCGGTCACGCTTTTCAGTGTATTTGATTTTTCTGCCGCCCTGAGATATCCCAGTAGGGCGAAGATCAACGCCTCCTTGAACTGTATGACAGTATCATCCGGAACTTCAAAAACAGCAAGACTTTTTTGTCTGAGACGTTCCAGTAAAAACAAATTGTAAACGCCTCCCCCGCTCAGCAGGACTTTGGTGATCCCCGCCCCATTCACCGTTTCCGCGATCTTTTCCGCAATATGTTCAGAAGCCGTACACATCTTATCCTCCATACTGATCCGACTCTTGTCGAACACAGGAAGCACTTCAGCCTCAAACCATTCCCTGCCCAGTGATCGCGCACCTGTCCTGCTGAAATAGGGATTTTGGTTTAGTTTCACCAGCAGCTCTTCATTCACCTGTCCCGACCTGGCCATGCTGCCTTCCCCGTCATATGCCTGTCCAGCTTTCTGCGCCAGGTGATTCAGCAACATGTTACCTGGGCAGATGTCAAAGGCCAGGCGTTCGCCTGAGGTATGCGAATACGAAATGTTCACTATTCCACCCAGGTTCAGACAGGCTTCGTGCTGGGGAAACAGCAGTTTATCACCTATCGGTACAAGCGGTGCGCCCTGTCCGCCCAGCGCTACGTCCAGACTTCTGAAGTCGCAAACTGTATTGATCCCTGTTTGAGCCGCCAGTGTAGCACCGCAACCCAATTGGGTACTGTAACCCAGTTCGGGCCTGTGGAACACGGTGTGTCCGTGGGAAGCCAGCAACTGAGGCTTAACCTTTATTTTGTGTATAAAGTCTTTTACACAGGAGGCCATAAACCGTCCATATTCCGCATGCAGGGCAAAATACGCGTCGGCCTTTAAACCCGAGGCCAATTCCAGCGTTTTTTTCCAGTGGTGGTCGTATTGTACTGTTTGGGCCTGAAGGATCCTGTGCTGAATGTCCCTTCCCTTCTCTGCAAACTCACAAAGGGCCATATCAAGCCCATCGAGCGAGGTGCCGCTCATCAAACCCAGCACAAGTGACGGAGAATTCTGTTTTTGACCCAAGAATCCGGAATTTTAATTGCGGGGCCTGAAGCATCCGCTTATATTTGCAAGGTTACAAAAAATACCAAAACCTAAATCCAAACACCATGCATTTCGAGTTATCCGAAGAACATTTAATGATACAGCAGGCCGCGCGTGAGTTTGCACAGAATGAACTGAAACCAGGCGTAATTGAGCGCGATGAACACCAGAAATTTCCGACTGAACAGGTAAAACGCATGGCCGAAATGGGTTTCCTGGGCATGATGGTGGACCCTAAATACGGGGGAGGAGGAATGGATACCATTTCTTATGTATTGGCCATGGAAGAGATCTCCAAAGTAGATGCCTCCTGCAGTGTGATCATGAGCGTGAACAATTCTCTGGTGTGCTGGGGCCTTGAGCAGTATGGTACCGAAGCCCAGAAACAAAAGTACCTGGTGCCTCTGGCCAAAGGGGAAAAAATTGGCGCTTTCTGTCTTTCAGAACCTGAAGCCGGAAGCGATGCCACCTCGCAAAAAACCTCAGCCATTGACATGGGGGACCATTACCTTTTGAATGGCACCAAGAACTGGATCACCAACGGCAACAGCGCATCCACCTACCTGGTGATGGCCCAAACCAATGCCGAAGCAGGTCACCGCGGCATCAATTGCCTGATCGTTGAAAAGGGCATGCCCGGTTTCAGCATAGGACCCAAGGAAAATAAAATGGGCATACGCGCCAGCGATACCCATTCCCTGATGTTTGACAATGTGAAAGTGCCTAAAGAAAACCGAATTGGTGAAGACGGATTCGGATTTAAGTTCGCCATGAAAACCCTTACAGGCGGACGTATTGGTATCGCCTCACAGGCCCTTGGCATTGCCAGCGGAGCTTACGAACTGGCACTGGCTTATTCCAAGGAACGCAAGGCCTTTGGTAAGGAAATTTCAAAACACCAGGCCATACAGTTTAAGCTGGCCGATATGGCCACCCGCATCGATGCGGCCCGTCTGCTCATTTTTAAGGCAGCCTGGCTGAAAGACCAGCACCTGCCCCTCGACAAGGAAGGCGCCATGGCCAAGGTATTCGCCAGCGAAACCGCCATGTGGGTGACCACAGAGGCCGTTCAGGTTCATGGCGGTTACGGCTACGTGAAGGAGTACCACGTTGAACGTCTGATGCGCGATGCCAAGATCACCCAAATTTATGAAGGCACGAGCGAAGTGCAGCGTATCGTGATCTCAAGAGCGGTACTTGCCTGAGCACCCTGACCCATGCTTAACCCGTGTCCGCAGGTCACGGGTTTTTTTGTGCTCCTGCCATTTTCCGCTAAAAATGTTCTACCTTTTCAGGACTTTAAAAACGGTTCAAAACACCTCCCATGAAAAAACCAGGTTTCATCTTTATCCTTTTTTTGTGTGCAGGCATCAAAGCCCAGATCACATTGGAAAACACTTATCCGGTAAGCATAAACCCCAGTGTGGTTAAATTGCAGCAGGCAGGTTACAAATACGTGTTTGTGGACATGCCCAACGCCCAGATCAGGCTGTACAATCCCAACCACAGCTTGTACAAAACCATTACCGTGCCATCCATTTCTGCCAACAGCAAACAGGTTTTTGCCCTCAGTGATCAGCTGTTTAACTCAAATGGTTTGATTGAATATGGCCTGGCCACAGTTTACCAGAGTTCCAACCCGCCCAGCATGAGTTACACGTTTTTTGTGTTCGATGAAAACGGGCAACAGCTTTTTAAACGCGATTCCGCATCAGTGCTTCAAACCATGACGGGCGAGAACGCCCTGCTTAATCCTGATCCGCTTTATTCTGTTGGCAGCGGCACCAAACTGAAGCTTTGCATAGCACCGGGTGGTAACCAGTACTTTGAAGTATACAGTTTACCCGGTACAATCCCATGCGAACCCTGCGGAAGCAATGGTGGAAATCCCGGCGCTGTGGGAGTTGGGGATAACTCGGGTGGCACAAATGCAGAGAAAGCCAGGTTTTTTCCCAATCCGGTTACGGAGCAGCTGAAACTCAAATACAACTTGCCCAGGGGAAGCCATGAAGCCATTGTAAAGATCTATTCAACTGAAGGCAAGCTGATTGAACAGATGAAACTTAGCCACGATTTTGATTACATCCTTCTGCCCAGTGATTACAACAACGGCCTCTATTTTTACAGTCTCGAGATAGACGGCAAGGTTATACAGACCGAAAAAGTGGTGCTGAGCCGTTGAGCGCCAAACAAGGCTCCGCGGTGAGCCGATTTGTATAAAAAATTTTAATAAAATCAACCCGTTTACGGGGAAATATTGCCTTACTTTTAGGGAATAGAATTTGCCTATGAGTGCATTTGATGATGATGAAGGCTTGAACGAGAGGGAATTTGAAGAGAATTTACGTTTATTCGAAGAAATGCTGAACACAGGAACAGTTCATTTTTTCGATGCCGACGATATAGAGGAGATCATTGACTATTACCTGCAGTGGGTGAATTATGAAATGGCCAAAAAAGCCATCGATTATGGCCTGGAACATTTTCCTTTTTCAAGTATCATCCGTATACGTCACGCCCAGTACCTGTCGAGCCAGCATTACACACACGAAGCGCTCAGCATACTGAATGAGGTAGAACAAATAGAACAAAACAATTTCGACCTGTATATGGCCAGAGGATTTATTTACAGCCAGATGGGTCTTGGTGAACAAGCCATAGAAAATTTCAAAAAAGCCCTGCCCCTGGCGGAACAAAAAGACGAGGTATACCTGGCTTTGGGTGTTGAATTTCTGAACGATGAAAAGCCCGATGACGCTTTGTATTACCTGAAGAAAGCGGTGAAGCTGAATCCCAAGAACGAGATGGCGCTGAATGAATTGTCCATGTGTTTCGACCTCACCGGCAAGGCAGAAGAATCCATCGCGTATTTTGAAAAATACATCGATAGCTATCCATACAGTTACCTGGCCTGGTTTAACCTAGGGCTGGGATACAACAGGCTGGGACTTTTTGAAAAAGCCATAGAAGCCTACGATTACGCCATTGCCATAAACGAGCAATTCAGCTCTGCTTATTTCAACAAAGCCAACTCCCTGGCCCAGCTCGAACGCTTTGAAGAAGCCATTGAGGTGTACAAGGAAACCTTTAAATATGAGGATCACGAGCCCGCCACCTATTATTACATGGGTGAGTGTTACGAAAATCTTGAGCGATTTGAAGAAGCCCTTGTGGCTTATAACAAATGTGTGAAGATAGACCCGGCCAATGCCGATGCCTGGCTTGGCATAGGTGTGGTGCTTGATGCCTTGAACCGTTTGTCGGAAGGTATACACTATATCAAAAAAGCCATTGAAATCAATCCCAATGAACCGGAGTACTGGTATGTTTTCGCCGAAATACAAACCAAACTGGGTTTCAATGAAGAGGCCATCATGGCATTTCAGCGGGTGATCGAACTGGATTATCCCGACTTCGACATCTGGCTGGATTATGCCAAGCTTCTTCTCCAGGAGAACATGATCCAGGAAGCAGTTGAAAATTTACTGGAAGGCATCAAACGCTTTCCTACTGTTGCCGAATTGTATTACCGCCTGGCCTTGCTCTTTATGGAACAGAATATGCGCAAAGAAGGCCTCGATTGGCTGAGCAGGGCACTGGAAATGGACTTCAGCAAACACCAGGATATCTTTGAATTTTCACCCGCCCTTCTGAATGACGGGGAAATCCTATCTTTGATCTCCTCCTATCGTAAATAACATGAGAACAAGCTACAATTTCGACCTGTCGCATTTACCCGACCGTGGAAAAAAGCCCCGCAACACGGGTCTAACCATGGTGATGGACAAGGGTATAAGTCTTCGTCAGGCCCAGGACTTCGTCGAAAATTCATCCGATTACGTTGATTTTGTGAAGTTGGGATTTGGCACATCTCTGATATCCAAGAACGTTAAGGAAAAAATAAAACTCTATCAGCAAGCCGGCATAAAAGTGTATGTTGGGGGAACCTTGTTTGAAGCCTTTGTGATCCGCAACCAGTTTGAAGATTACATGCGTTACATTCAGGGACTTGGACTTGATTGTGCTGAAGTGAGCGACGGAAGCATTGTGCTCGATCACGACAAAAAATGTCAATACATACAAAGGCTGTCGAAAGAATTTACGGTGTTAAGTGAAGTTGGCAGTAAGGAAGAGGGTGTGATCATTCACCCGGCACGCTGGATAAGCATGATGCAAACCGAACTCGAAGCAGGCTCAAGCAAGGTCATTGCCGAAGCCCGGGAAAGCGGTACCGTTGGTATATTTCACAAGAATGGTACGGCTCACACCATTCTCATCAACCGCATTGTTCACAAAGTGAAAATGGAAAACATCATTTGGGAAACGCCTCAGAAAAGTCAGCAGGTTTATTTCCTGAAACTCTTCGGCAGCAACATCAATGTGGGCAATATTGCAGTTGACGATGTGATACCACTCGAAACCCTGCGTCTGGGCCTGAGAGGCGACACTTTTTTCAGTTTTCTTCCTGAAGACTTAAAACACCCCATAAACATTTGATGGCATGAAAGAGATTACAGCGGCTGAATTCAAACAAATGCAAGATTCCGGGAAAGATTTCCAGCTCATTGACGTGCGCGAACAACACGAATACGATGAGATGAACATCCATGGAGAGCATATTCCAATGGGCGAAGTTCTGGATCGCGTGAGCGAGATCGCCAAAGACAAGCCCGTTGTAGTACATTGCCGCAGCGGCAAAAGAAGCGCTGCCGTGATACACGCCCTCGAAAGCCAGCATGGTTATACCAATCTCATTAACCTCCAGGGCGGCATACTCGCCTACCTCGAATTACCCTGAACACAAGCTCATGATCGAACTCTTTAAACACATCCTTCACCTGGATTTTGACTGGCTTTTCGCCAACTACGGCACATTTATATACACCGTTTTGTTTCTGGTGATATTTATCGAAACCGGCCTGGTAGCCATGCCATTCCTTCCCGGCGATTCCCTGCTCTTTACTGCAGGCCTCTTCGCCCGCACCGGACATCTTGATCTCTCCTGGCTGCTCATTCTTTTGTTTCTGGCTGCAGTTTTGGGCGACAATTGCAACTACTGGATCGGAAGAAAAATTGGATTAAAGGTTTTCACACTTCATTTCAGAGGGAAACCACTTGTGAAAAAAGAATACCTCGACAAAACACATCAGTTTTATGAAAAGCACGGCACCAAAGCCATTATTATGGCGCGCTTTGTTCCCTTTGTGCGCACCTTCGCCCCATTTGCAGCCGGTGTTGGCGAAATGACCTACCGTAAATTCCTGAGCTTTGATCTGCTGGGCGGAGCCCTTTGGATCGGCAGCCTGAGCATTGCGGGTTATCTTTTAGGTGAAGTGGAATTCATCCGCAAACACATCGATCTGGTTTGCCTTGGTATTATCTTTATTTCCCTTCTTCCCATCATCATTACCTATTTCAGAAACAGGGGAAAAGCCATCTCCTGATCCGAGCACCGGTCAAAATCTTCATGCTCCGATTGAATGTGGGATTTATTTTTTGCCACAAAGGAATAAAAGCATATTATTGCCATTTAAGCATATTGAATGGTATTTAATTTTAGGCTTACCTGTCTGTATCTTTTCCTGACGGGCTTTGCAGGGCTCAAGGCTCAAAATCAGCATCCCAAATTGTTTTTCGATAAAACAGGTAAGTCCTGTCCCGAAACCAATGCCTATTACTACCGTCAGGAAAGCGATACCTCTGGATTTTTCCGGTCCTGGTATCTCTCCAATGGCAGACTGAATTTCCAGGGCAGGATCAGTAATGTGTCAGAATCTGATGAAAACAAGAACACCTATTCGGGCTTATGCTATTGGTATTACAAAAACGGTAATGCCAAGGCCATTCGCGCTTTTGCTGAGGATGGCACTGAAAAAGGCCTGAGCAAATACTATTTTGAATCCGGAAAGATTCAGAAGGAGATAGAATATGAAAATGGTCGTGTGAAAGACAATACCTTTTTCGAATATGATGAGGACGGAAGCAGAAACTGTGTATTTGAGGAGAATTTTAACAATAACCTCTCAGAATGGGACCTCTATCTCAGCGATAAAAGTTTTTCTGCAATCAACAATGGTTTCTTTGAACTGGAATCGCTTGGCAAACAAGGCAGTTCGCGTTTTATAAATGTTCCGGTTGGGGCGGGCAGTTACGCCATCGAAAGCAGCATCCGTGCCGAGAATCTGAAAGAGAATGATAAGGTTGGGCTGATTTACGGATTTAAAGACTGGTCGAACTACAATTATTTCTGTATCTCCAAAAAGTACATTTACATAGGATCGGTGTATGAAGGCATCAACGCGGTGGATGTGGACGCGATGTACTGTTCAGCCATACTTCCCCTCGAAAACAATGTGCTGAAGGTCATCAGCAATGGTGAGAAGAATTATTACTCTGTGAATGGTGAAGTACAGTACTCCGACGATGCCAACCGGTTTTACGGAAATAATTTTGGTTTTGTAGTGAGTGGAAATTCCAGGATGAAAGCAGATAATCTGCTGATCAAACAAATCGCTGTTTCTTCCATTGCATCCTCAAACTCCGCCTCAGACCAGAATGTGAAGGCTACAGGTTCTGGTGTAATCATTTCAAGCACGGGTTACCTCCTCACCAATCACCATGTGGTGGAGAACTCTCAAAAATTTGTGGTGGAGATCAACACACCCAACTCCAGCCAGGAATACAAAGCTGAACTGGTAAAGGTGGATAAGGAAAATGATCTGGCCGTACTAAAGATCAATGACCCGGCGTTTAAAAACATGGAAAATCTTCGGTATGCCTTTAAGGAAAGCGGAACCCTGGAAGTAGGCTCGTCAGTGTTCACATTGGGTTACCCGCTTGCGCTGAACGGCATGGGCAAAGAAGTAAAATTTACAGATGGAAAAATAAGCGCCAAAACAGGATACGAAGGCGCCATGAATACCTTTCAGACCACTGTGCCCGTACAGCCTGGTAACAGTGGCGGCCCGGTGTTCAACAACCAGGGTCAACTTATAGGTGTGATCAATGCATCCGTCAAGAACACAGACAATGTCTCCTATGCCGTGAAACTCAATTACATCCGAAATCTGATCGAGGTGCTTAACGAAAGTTTAGAAACACCATCTGATAACAGCATAGCCAATCTGCCACTGGAGGAAAAGATCAGGATCCTGAGCAAATACGTGGTTCTCATCAAAGTGAAATAACCTATGCGCCAAACCTTCAAATACAGACTTCTTTTATTGGTTCAGTGCCTGCCTCTTTTTGTGCTTTCACAAGTGAATACGGGCAACTCAAGCAACGACCTGGATTTCAAATACCAACCCAATTCCAATTCGATTTTCAACCGGGCCAATACCAGAAATGATAAGGAAAGCGCTGATCAGGGCAAACACTTCTCAAATGTTGTGAAATTCCATGCAACCGCCCTTTTTCGCCAGAAAATACTGTTCAGTTACAACCGTAAAATCAGCGGTAACCTGGTGGGAGAAATCAGCCTTGGCCAGGCCTTTGGTCCGGATTTTTTTCAGAATGCTTATATGAGTGTTTTCCTGAACAATTACGGAACAAACCAGATCTTGTCCTTGTATGACCTGATGCCGCTTTGTTCCTATTCTTCCAGTTCACCTTATATCGGGGCCGGTTTGAGGATCTATATGCAGGACGACTGCTTTGAAGGCTCATACGTAAGCCTGCAATACAGAAGGGAGAAAGCTGAATACCTGCTCGACAAACTTAACAGCGGCTACGCAGTGACCGGTTCCAATATTGCCCAATTCAGAATGACGGGGTTTTCACTTGCCTATGGGTATACCTGGTTCTCCGGTAAGTCCAATACCGTTTTCAATGAGTTTGAAATGGGTTTCGGGATTAAATTTTTTGAATACACAGAGTTTGGGGTTGACGACAGCAATAACACCTATCCGAATTATACCACATATTATTACAATACAGGCAATACTCAAACTGCAAAGATCATTCCTTCATTTAACCTGAGTTATGCCATTGGCTTCGGATTTTAACTTCTGATCAAACCAGTATCATATGCGCGTAATCTTATGACGGGCTGCAGTATTCTGCTGACTGCTCATGCTGGTCTTACAGCACAGAATCAAATTCCTGTTTCTACTGAGCTTGACCAGAAATTCAGTCCTCCTGAAAATAGTTTGTTCAAATCGAAACGAAAAGCCACTGCCATGGATCCCGAAGATCTGCGCTTTGGTTTTCGTTACCTGCCTTTTGAATTGCTGAGAGGGAATTTGCAGGCTGAAGTGGAAATGAACCTGTTTGATGAAGCCTTTGTTCTGACCGCTGGTATAGGATATCACCTGGCCTCTGATTATTTGTCTTCACTGGGCAACGTGATCAGCTATGATAATGCTTCCATAGCCGAAAGTACGCTGCCAGATAAATATGTACTCAAATCCGGAACGATGCTCAATGGAGGACCAGTATTAAGTGTTGGTTTTAAACGCTATTTCAGGGAGTTTCTCAGCCATTACTGGAGTGCTGAAAACGCGGGCGATCCGTTTCGTTGCCCGTATACGTTTTTTCGATACACCAATTATCCGTCTGAATATGCTTTGCCCGGGGAGTACCGTTCTGTGCCTATTCGTCCTGCCGGCCCTTACCACCTGAATACCCATTTGTTCTCAGTGGGCATTGGATATAGTTTCCTGAGTGGTGCTTCGCGACCCCTTCAGCACGACTTTTATGTAGGCTTTGGAATCAAATGGAATAATTCAACCAATTACACCATGATGTACGAATCGGTCTATGATCCTGTTTATGGTGTATACAATCAGGAAGCTTATTACGGTCAGAATGGCAGTCATTCTGAATTTAAACTTGGTGCCATCACCTTAGGTTACGCCATTGGAATTTGTTATTAACCTCTAAACTGAACATATGAAAAAAAACCTGAATCTTTTACTCGCCCTGTTCTCAGCATTCAGCATGAACGCGCAGCACCTCGACATGACATGGAGTAACCAAATGCTCTGTGATAACAAACAAGACGGGTTCTTTGACGAATTTATCGGGTCGAATGCTCAGTACGTGTATGCCCGTTTCAGCACCTCTCGACTTTATCCCGCAGGCGATAATGGCAATGTGAGTAAAAATGAAAAATTCAAGGTACTCGCATTTGATAAAAGCGACATGCGCATGGCCAAATCGGTGAACCTGAAGGGTTACCCGGGAAACAAAGATCTGGACGATGCTGAGTTTCATTCGGCCTTCGTATTCGAAGACAAGATTCATCTTTACTACATCGAGAAAAAAAAGAATGTAATTGAAGTGTATGGTCAGGTTCTGGACAAGGATCTGCGCGTGCAAAAAGCAGCCAAAAAAATTTACGAATTGTCTAATCCGCAGAGTAAGCTCAGTGACGGGGGACTTATCCTTCTGGCAAACAAATCGGGTAAGGTGCTGGTGGGTTGTGAGATCATCAGCAAGGAGAACAAAGACCTTAAACTTGATTACCGCATAATGAACCAGGACATGGTAATGGAGAATTCGAAACAGGTCACTTTACCAATCACAGTTGTTTCGGTGCGAAGGAAGTACAACAATTCGGCCATGTTCAGAAACTTCAGATACAATTATGCACAGAAAAGGATGGCCTTGTGCAGTTATCTGCTCTCCGAATCCGGAGATGTGTATGTTTTTGCAGATCTGGAATCAAAAAATAAGAAGGAAAATTATGTCATGATAAGCCGCATCAACACCTCAAATGGTAGCCTGAGTACATATGATCTGGTTTTTCCAGGCAAAAACATAGTAAGTTATCGTGTCACGGATAAAAATATGGAGATCGGACTCCTTGGTTTTTACAGCAATGAAGGCGATAAAAGCAATAACGTGAACGGTATTTTTATGAATAAGCTGGATAAGGATCTTGAATCCACAAAACTCAAATTCATACCCTTCGACAAAAAAATGGTCAACTCGCTTTTTGCCAACGATGAAGAAGAAAGAAAGATTATGCAGAAAAAAGCTTCTAAAAAAGACGGCGGCGAAGCGGAATTATATGGTGATTACAACGTCGAATACCTGATGGACGAAGGTTCCAAGTACGTGCTGTTTTGTTCAAAAACATATAATTATTATGTGACCGAATGCAGAACATCTTCTACGGGAAGCGGAGGCTCAACCACTACCTGCTACGATGTTCCGTATTGTGAAAAAAGTAATGTAACGGTTTTCAAAGTCACCGAAAATGGGGATCTGGAATGGGCCAAAAACCTTGATAGAAAAAGCACCTACAGATACGCCTGGAATGTCCGGGACCTTAACGTGATCAAAGGCGATAATTATTACCATGTGGTATACGGTTCGGATTACCAGATGAATGCTCAGAAAAAGAACAGAAAATCCCGCAAGGACAAAAGACAAACCATAGACAGACTTGAATACGCCAGTTTCAGCGCATCGAATGGTAATTTCAACAAGTATGAGTACAAAATAAATGCGATCAACGCCAAAAAAGAAAACATCAAGAAAATCAGTCCAACCAACCTATGGGTCTTCGATAACAAAATGTATACCGAAAGTTCACGCTACAAACTAAAAGGCAGCACCTGGATCGCTTGCCTTTGCCCTCCTGTGTTTTTTGTTATGACCAACAAGGGTAACGCGTACAGGGGATACAGCTATTTTGGAACGATCAGCGCTTTAGATTAAGCGGGTATTTATCAAGCAGGTCTTGAAGGCAAAGCTCACAGTGTTTACTAAGCTTTGCCTTCTCCCGCTCTTCCTTCCGGTAGAACTCCTTTTCACTCAACAGAATGTTGCCTGTATAAAATTTCAAGCCCACGCCCGAACCCCACATCACTGCGTTTAGATAAAGGCCGTATTCTACCAGGGTATATACCCCATAAGCAGAGGCAGAAACCAGCAAAAGAGAACCGATTCCTTTCAGTATGGCTCCGTTCAGAGCTGTACCAGATCCGGGAAGAAGGGCTGAAGCAAGCATATAAGCGTTCTTATGACGACGGGAATAAAGTGCAGCATCGCTGAAGCATGTCAACCCGGAGAATGAAGGGTCAATACTAACCAGCCTTTGCCTGTACTGCCCTGCCAGCAGCGTATCCTGGTATTGCTCAATAAGCAGTGCTAGAAATAAGGATGCGGTGGTGTCTGACCAGGACACTGACCGGTAACGGAGAATGTAATGACGAGCCAAATCAGCTTCCTTGTTCAGATAAGATGTTACTGCAGCATTCCAATAAAAACGCTTTTTTTCTTCTTCCCGAGAAATTTTTTCTGCCTGCACGCGTTTGATGTCTTTTAATGCTTCAATTCCTGTGAAACCGGAGCGCCAGAAATAATTCAGCTTGTTCAGGATCGCTTCCTGCTGATCGGCTTGTGCTGTTGCATATATCTTTTTTTCATACAAAAGAAGACTGTCCGCATCAAGGGATTGCGAACTCATTTCCCAGGTGGTCAGGAACAGAATCAGGATCATGACTCTATTGGTAATACGCTGTAGCATCCAGTATGAATTGTTTTTTGTATTCGTTTCGTTTCCCGATCACTGCCTTGTAACTGCCATAAATACCCGAGGCGTAAAAGACTCCGAATGCACTTGCGTTGATCAGCGTAAACGCGTGTGTGGGACCAAGTTTTATTGCACTTTCGTAAGTTTGAAAGGCATAGGCCGTGCAGATCAGGAACGAGAAAATAAAAGATCTGGTTTTGCCTGCATAGGCCTTTCCCAGTCCTGGTACCAATACCGATAATCCCGCTGCCACACCGGGTTTTTTACGCCTGTAGTTTTTATACTGTTCAAAGGAATGTCTGAATGCTTCCGGAAATACGGCTGCTTCAACCTGCAGGGGATCAAGCGATGCCTTGTGGATCAGTTTCAAATTCTCAAAGTCCTTTCCGGTTCTGAACGATTCACTTGCTCCAAACCAATACTTCCGGGTTCTTTCCTTACCTGAGCGGAGGAATTGCCAGGACAGCTGGGCTGAAAAACTTGTATCGGCAAAGCAAAGCCCGGGACTGAGCAGGACGTGGTGTAGCAGGAGAGAATCATCAAAATATTTTTTATAATACCGCGCATAAGCGTAATGCGTGCTGTCTGAATTTCTGCTCAGGCTGTTCAAATAGGCCATGTGTTCCAATTGAAGGTCATGGACTAACAAATGATCCTGGAATTTCAGGTCGGTTTGAGCCAGAAACGGCTTGTTTAAAAAGACCAGTAAAAGGAGGGCCTGTTTAATCCTCATTTCCATCATTCACAACATGGTCTTCTCCGTCAATGAGGTATGCACAATGCTCATGAATCACCGCTGGAAAACATTCCGACACCTGGTTAAACCCCATCAGGCTACCTTTAAATAAACCGTGCTGCTGTATGCTGAGTTTGGTGTATTGAGAGCAGGAAAGCCTGTAAGTGCACCGGGCCTGTATTTGTTCTGAAAGCACATTCTGATACAGATACATGAGACCGGCGCCGATCCAATAGAAGGGATTATACAACTCATATGACTTATTAACTTTCATTACTGATTTGGCTGCAGTTGCTATTTCTTGTTCACCAAACGAAACGCCGATTATTCTGGACCGCATGCTGTCTGAATTCTGCGCATGCACTGTTGAAAATCCGAAATTGATCATTAGTATAATTAATAAACAAAATGAATTTTTCCGATTCATGGAAATAATATACACATATAATGGATCAAACATAAGATATCCTTCACAGACAATTCAGGAAAAAATGAATGCTTACTTCAAATTAGCCAAAAGAAGTTTTGAATTCACCTGTTTGTTTCCAATCTGAATGTTTAGAATATATGCTCCAGGAAAGAGCTCGGGAGGCAACATCAGAGGTGATGTTCCAATTTTTCCGGCCATGATCTTCTCCTTAAATACCATTCTACCCAGCTCATCGGTTAAGACAACTGTGGCGTATGTATTTACTGTTTCATCCCAGAAAATCCAAACCGCACCACAATCGCTCGGATTAGGGTAAATACTCAATTCTAATTCTTTAACCCGTTCAACACTATTGATGAATGAGTACTTATAGTTTCCATCCTTGTCCATGATTTTTAGCCGGTAATATGAAATACCTTCAGGAGTCATCTGATCTGTATAAGCATAGCTGGTTTGGACATTGCTGTTACCCTTTGCTGGTATGCGTGCAAGCTCTTTAAAATTGGAGGCATCCTGCGCTCTTTGCAGTTCAAAATAATCGGAGTTTTTTTCACTGGAAGTCGACCAAAGAAGAATGGCTTCCTGTTTTGAACTCAGATGTACTGAAAAGTCGAGCAATTCCACAGGAAGCGGGTTCACAAAAGAAGATAGGGAGCCAAAGGTAAAGGGGCTGAACGCAGTTACCACAGCATTTGTTGTAATGGATCCAGCGCTGCTACCTGTGCAGGTACCTGCTGTAGTGACTGAATTGTTATTATTCTCCCATTTAGAAGTTGCCGTATTCCAGTGGGCTATGCGTAAATCAGTAGTCGAACAGTCATTGATATCGCTGAAACTTGCGCTTTCCCAATACAGGCTAACCTGCGCATCGCCACTTCCTGCAGTGCGGTCTAACTGCCAATACTCAATCCGGCTCACATTGTTTAAGGGTGGTGTTTGTGTTGGTGTACCACCGTAATTTCCAAATCCGGTATTAAAATATTCGGCCATAAACGTGGTGGCACCCGAAGGGACACCAATACCGATACGTGCCCATCGTCCGCCCTTTCCCACAGGGAAAACATAAGCCGTTGTTCCCGATTTGGTCATAGGTCCGTTCACGTGAGATGAAGAACTACCAGAGGTTGATCCTGCTGTATTCTCAAGACTGAGTATATTGCCTGAGCTGGTATATAGTATACCATTGTTCAGATTCAATGATGCCGTAATATCTACAGGTGCTAAACAAGTGATACCGGCTGTTGATGTATTCGAGATAGAGAGTGTGTTAAATGTGGTGGTAGAGATACCATCAATGTTCTGGGCATTACTTCCATTAAAGGTTACGGTAGATGTTCCAGCAGTAAATAACCCGTTATTGGTCCAATTTCCGCCCAAAACAATCGGCAGGTTGTTTGCTATTAATGTGCCCGTGGCAATATTAAGAGCATTATTGACTATAAGTGAGTTGGTAAGCAAGGAAGCTGTAACTGCTACGACGCTTCCTGTAACCAGATTGTATACTGGTATTGCGGAAGAGATGGTGATCGTTTGTGAAGCCGGTGATGAAGCATCGTTTATAAACAATGTGCCACCGGTTACACTCACATTCGTTGTACTGGTATTCACATAACCCAGGTTATTGTTTCCTGATCTTCTGAGTACAATAGAACCTCCACTCATGGTAAATGAGGATCCGGGTTCATCAAGCCGGAATACGGCTTCATTGCCTGTTGTTGAACCAACCGCACCCACTATGAGACTTCCGGCACTTAAGTTGAAATCGATCCTCGCAGTTAATCCACTGCGCGCAAAGCGGCCGGCCACAATTACAGTGCCTCCATCAATTATTACTGAACCCCCATTAACAATTAGATTTTCATTCGCAGCATCGCCCACACTGAATGTACCGGCTGAAACTCTTAAATTGTTCATATTTGTTAATGTGTTGCCAATAATCAGAGTTGATGCCGCATTGTTAAGCCATATGGAGGTTGTGGTGCTTAATGTGCTTGCCCCTGTAAACATATTGAGTGTTCCGGACGGAGCTGAAAGTTTAAATGTGCCGTTGTTAAGGGTTAGAAAATTGGTGGGACGCACGCCGAAAGTAGATGTGCTGACATCAAGGATATTGGAACTGCTGTTGCCTAAACTTACAGTGAGTCTGTTTAGATAAGTGGTGGATCCTGTGCCTGAGAAAGCAGCACCTGCTGAAGAATTGATTGTAAGATTACATAACCGATTAGCCGTTGGGGATAAATTGAAAATGCCATTGTTCAAAATGTTGCCCGTCACTGTCATATTATGCGTGGCATTTGCCGCACCATTTGTAACAGTAGCAGAATTGCTGATGGTAAGATCGCCTGAAATCACAAGATTTCTTCCCGTTGCATTATTACCAATTGTTAGCTGTCCGCTACTGCCCTGTCCAACAGTTAAACTTTTACACACACCGTTCACATCAAGTGTCACATTATGAGAATTGGCGATTGTAACAATATCACCTGCAGTTGGCACACAGGTACAGTTCCAGGTAGCAGGGGTATTCCAGTTTCCGGTGGCAACCGACACTATGGTTCCGCTAGCTGAAGTGGACTGTGTTCCTGTGGCAGCGGTACCCAAATCACCTTCTGTTACAGCATGCACTTTCCAATAATACGTTGTTCCTGACAATAATCCTGAAACTGTTGTGGAAGTGCTGTTGGCAGCCAACTGGGTGACAAATGTGTAATTACTTGCATTTGTCGAATACAAGATAACATATCCAAGCTCATTGCTTGAATTATCATTCCAGTTCAAATCCATACTGGTTTTGCTGACATTGCTGAAGCTCAGAGCACTTGGCGCGGAACTGGGTGCCGGAGGTGTGAATTGAATCATGGTACTGGATGCCGGTACCGTGTTCAAAGCATTCTGAGGCGTATTGTTGAATGTGGTTGTGTTTGCAGTCTGTTGACTCAGTAGCTGACTTGCGGTAGGGGCTGCGGCGGGAGTCCAGTAATCGTTAATGCCGCTGGCATAGTCAAAAGTTGCCGTGCCCTGTGTCATCGTACCGTAAACAAACTCGATTCTTCCATTGGTTTCATAAATTTTAACCTGAAAATTCAGATTGGGCGGAGTAGTCCAATAGGGAGCTGACTTGAACTTCTCCATGCCCGTCCACTCAACTGTCAGAACACGGCTAGGTTCTGTACCACTAACTTTGTAAACTATACTGTTGGACAAAATTGTAGTACCCTGGTTACTGGGCCATAAATCATCGTAAATTGGCGCTAGGGCGAGCATTGTTCCACCAGCTCCACCGGCTGAGAACTCATTGCCATTAGCTGGTCCATACGCCGATCCAGCTGTACCTGCATTGGTTGAACTCGAAAAATCAATGAAGCCATTGGTACTCGCCGAAAAATAGGTATAACGAATTCCTTCATACCAAAAATCAAATCCAATAGGTGTAAAAAATGAGCGGTTATCATCGTTTGTTGCTCCCCCACTTTGGTTTCTCCAGATAAACGGGTTTGTACCTCCACTGCCTGAAATTACACTATAGGTAATTCCAGTACTCCTCGATACTGTGTAATTAGCCACCGATTGGGCCTCCGAATCCCCAAAACTGAAAATCAGACAAATCAAGAGTGGCAATGCGGCGAAGCCTAAGTGTTTATTGTTTCTGTACACAGATTTCAAGAAAAAGACCTTGTTAAAATTATTTCAGGCAATTGTTTGTGATCCTAGCGAATTTAATGTTTTCCCATGGTAGACTCCTGCCTAGGTTTACGAAATTGTACACAGCAGATTGTTTATAGACGAAGCGTTATTAATAGCAGACAAACTGTTGTGATTTGTTCACCACCATTGTGTGCACCACCTTATAGCAAGGCTTGATTGCTGATTTTACCGGATTTTACCGTTTCCTGATCTCTGCGATCTCCACCTTTAAGCCGCGCAACATGTTCATGATGCTGTCAAGGTTCAGTTCCTCATCCTTGTATTCGTTCATGTTGATGCTGCATGTATATTCCCAGATCTCCAGCACATCAGAGGTTTTGACCTTAAACGGCTGATACGCCTTGTTGTCGGAATGCAGTTCGTATGTGCCCTCCTTTTTATTGTATGCCATCACACGTTTGTAAGTGAGACCGTCGTCCTTGGTCACCACCACATAAGTATGCCCCAGGCGCACATCCTCAGGACGTTCAATGTATTTGGCGATCACAAACGAGCCCTCGCGAATGGGCGGCATGCTGTCGCCTTTAATGGGGAATGCCCTGTGTTTACCGGTAGGCAGAAAGGGCAGTTTCATTTGAGGAAGCCTTTCAATGTAATCAGGATCGGCATACCCACGGGTATAACCCGCAGAGGCTTTTACCGGAACCAGTTCCACCATGTCATTGCCTTCGTTGTCGAGCAATATGGGGAAAAGAATGCGGTTCTTTCCGATCTTCATCAGTCCGTCGATATTGGTTTTGCGCATATCGCCCCGCACAAGGGCATCTATGGCGATGTGAAAATACTCTGACAACCTGATGAGCAGGTCGATTGGCGGCTCGTTCCGGGCCTCTTCGTAACTCCCTACACGGGATCTGGTGATCTTGAGTTCGTCGGCCAGCTGCTCCTGCGAAAGGCCCTTCAGCTGCCTCAAAAAACGGATGTTGGATGCGATTTTGCTCATTGCTATGTTTTGTAGTCTAAAATTACTACTATTTATAGCGTTTTGCAAATGAAATTTATTAAAAGAATGTTGTTAAATATTATAGTTGCAGCTTTACAGGGTTTAGAAAAACGCTGATGAATGGTTATCTTGTAGGATTAAAACTAAATCACCCATGAAACGAATTGCCCTACTGTTCCTTTTGGCTGTGAGCACACTGGCACAAGCTCAGATCAGTTCCCGTCTCCTGTCTCTTTGTGAAGAGGTCATTTATAACGCACAGCGCGAACCGCTTTATCTGCGCTTTAAAACCCAGGTGCAGATTCCAGAGGCCGGGGCCGACGCTTACCTGCGCAGTCTTCTGTTCAATTCAGAAGATTTCAGCCTGAAGGCTTTTCGTCGCGAGACCGACCCCGAAGGCTGGAGCCATACCCGCTTCCATCTGTATTTTAAAGGTCATGAAGTGCATAACCGGGTGATTGTGGCACATGCTTTAAACGGACGGATCACTTCGCTGAACGGGGAATTGGGTCAGATCGCTCTTCCTGCCAACAGCTTCGCACTCAGTGAAGCCCAGGCCCTGCAATTCGCACTCGCAAAAGTGAACGCCCTCCGCTACAAATGGGAAAACAAAGCTGAAGAAGCCCACATGCGCAGTGTACTCAACCAGCCTGCCTTCACCTATTACCCCAAAGGCCAGGCCGTGATGACCGAGAAGAACGGGCACAGCTATTTCGCCTACAAATTCAGCATCTATGCCGAAGAACCCCTCTACAAAGCGGATGTGCTGGTTGAGGCCTCAACAGGCGCCATCTTATCCGAAGAGAACCGTTTGTGTACTGTGGATGTGCCGGCCTCAGCCCTCACCAAATACAGCGGCACGCAAAGCATCACCTGCGACCAGAGCGGAGCCGTATATTCACTGAAAGAAACCCAGAGGGGCGGCGGAGTTGAAACGTATAATCTGAACAACACCGCAAATTACGGAACCGCCACCAGCCTGACCAACACCAGCACAAACTGGACCGTAACAGGGGTGAACCAGGGCGGTCACGACGCGCACTGGGGTGCTGAAAAAACATGGGATTATTATATGTATCAGCACAACCGCAACAGTGTAGACAATAACGGATTTAAATTGCTCAGCTACATCCATTACAACACCGGTTACGCCAACGCCTTTTGGGACGGCTCTCGCATGACTTATGGCGACGGTAACGGAACTAGCACATACATCTTTACCACCATCGATATCTGCGGACACGAAATCACGCATGGGGTCACTGAAAATTCTTCCAACCTTAACTACAGCAACGAATCCGGCGCCCTCAACGAAAGTTTTTCCGACATTTTCGGTACCTGTATTGAGAACTACAGCCGTCCCAGCAACTGGAACTGGAAAATGGGTGAACAAATGACTGCCAACGGCAATGGTATTCGCAACATGGCCAATCCCGCGCAGTTTCAGGATCCCGACACATACGGCGGACAATACTGGTATTCAGGAACAGCGGATAACGGCGGCGTTCACACCAACAGCGGTGTAAGCAACTTCTGGTTCTACCTGCTCAGCCAGGGTGGTAGCGGAACAAACGACCTGTCCAATGCATATAATGTGAGCGGACTCGGCATGAACATCGCGGCCCGCATTGCGTTTCGTGCCCTCACAGTGTACTTCACACCCACTACAAATTACGCCAGCGCCAGAGCCCTGAGCATTCAGGCGGCGAAAGACCTTTACGGCATGTGCAGCAATGAGGTGATACAAACCACAAACGCCTGGTATGCCGTAGGTGTTGGTGCAGCTTACATACCCGGTATCATAGGGGCTAATTTTGTCGCCAACAAAACCAATCACTGCAGCGTACCTGCGAATGTCAACTTCAGCAACACCACAGTTAACGGCATCACTTATACCTGGAATTTCGGCGACGGTTCGCCTGCCGCCACCTCCACCAACGTCAGCCATACCTACACCAGCAACGGCACATTTAATGTTAAGCTGAAAGCAACAGGCTGCAACAATGGCCAGGACAGCATTCTGAAAACTGCCTATATTGTGGTGAACTCACCGGCCATACCTACCGCCACAGGTGGACTGGCTTGTTCTGGTGGTTCTGCAACCCTTAGCGCCAACGGCAACAACCAGGTCAATTGGTATGCCGGATCCAATTCGTCCGTGCCCCTGGCCACCGGCAATGTGTTTGTAACACCTAACCTCAGCGTAACTACAACCTATTACGTGGCCAATACCATTTCCAACAATCCTGTTTTTGGAGGACTGTTAAATCCCGCCAGTGGTGGCGGCTTCCTCAACAACGCCGCACAATGGCTGATCTTTGACGTGTTCAGCAATTGCACACTCAATTCCGTGGTGATGAATGCGCAAAGTGCCGGTAACCGGATCGTGGAGCTCCGCGATGCCTCTAACAATGTCATCAACTCCTTTACTGCCGCACTCGCGGTTGGGACCAATACAGTTCCCCTGAATTTCTACCTGAGTCCAGGTGCCAATTACCAGCTGGGCCTGGCTAACGGATCCGCCTCGTCCTTATACCGTACCAACACCGGGGTAAGTTTCCCGTATAATATCGGGGGCCTTGTAAATCTCACAAGTTCCAGCGCAGGTACCGGATTTTACTATTGGTTCTATAACTGGCAGGTTACAGAATCAGACTGCATGAGTCCTCTGGTGGCAGTAACCGCCACCGCATTGAACGGACCTCAAGTGAGCATCAGCAACAACAATACCTTAGTGTGTATGAACGATGAGGTGAGCTTAAGCGGTCAGCCAGCGGGTGGACAATTCAGTGGTAACGGCGTAACGATGAACAACACCTTTATTCCACCAAACAGCACAGGAAATTACCCGGTGTATTATGCCTATACCGATAATTTTGGTTGTACCGGAACCGACAGCATCACCTTCAGTATAAATGAATGCACAGGCTTGTTGAACCAGAGCGCGGTGAAAGGCGGCATGCAGATATTTCCCAACCCGGCATCGCATTGGCTGATGGTGTCAGGTCATACTTCAGATCTTATTCACATCCGTATCAGTGATGCCTCCGGGCGTGTGGTACTGGAAAAAAATCTCAAAACCACTGAACGCGTTGATGTAAGCATGCTCGCCAATGGCATGTATTTCGTAACCTGTGAGGGCTTTGACAGTGAGAGCAGTACGCCATTCAAACTTCTTAAAGAATAAAGGCGCGGGCGCTTTGCCCTTGAATAGCAATTGAATTTCAAAACCGGTTCATGCCATGCAGATGAACCGGTTTTTTGTTAAGGCGGGTTGAACATCACCCCATAAACTGACCCAGTTTCCGAAGTGGTTTTAATAAGAGCGTGTACCATCTGGGTTTTAAACCATTGATCTCCCAGGCCTTCCTGTCTTCGAGATTGGCCTTTATCCGGTTTAGGATACTGGCATTGCTTTGTCCGCCTGTGCTCATTTTGACCGTGAATTCAGGCAGGTAGGCCAGTGAAATATGCCGGCCGTGAATGAAGCGAAGCATTAATTCATAATCGGCAGCGGTACGGAATTGCAAATTGTATGTGCCGTACTGTTCATAACACCTTCTTGTCACGAAAAACGTAGGATGCGGAGGCATCCAGCCACGAAGAAAAGCCCCTTCTTTGTAGGCTCCGCTAATCCATTTGCGTGTAATGTGCTCGCTGTTGTCCTTCGACACATAATAGAGGTTGCTGTAAACCGCGTCACAATGTTCGCGCTCGAAAACCTTTACAACATCTGACACCACATGCGCGCTGGTGTAAAAATCATCTGAATGCAGCAAGGCGATGATTTCGCCGCTGGCCATTCCAATACCCTTGTTGATGGCATCATACAAACCCTGATCTGGCTCTGAACGGATCTTGCTGATATGGCTTCTGTACTGATCCAGTAAGCGCAAAGTGCCATCGTCAGAGGCCCCGTCAATAACGATATACTCAATGTCACTGTAGTCCTGCTGTAAAACCGATTTTATGCAACGCTCGAGTGTTTGCACGGAATTGTAGGTCACGGTGATGATGCTGACTTTCATTAGCGGTTGCTCAGATAACCGGCTACTGCCGAAAGTGAAGAAAAACAAAAATCAATTTTTGAATCCTGAACGGGTTCTTCAGAAATAAACACCGTGTACATGCCGGCATTCCGGCCGAATTCCATATCACTCATGCTGTCTCCGATGATGAGGCTTTTGGTGTAATCTATATGAGGATAGTCGTTTTTAGCTTCCTGTGCCATTCCGGTTCCTGGTTTTCGACTGGGATGATTTGTGGAAGCCAGATGAGGAGAATAATACACCTTGTCGATCCGGCCGCCGTGATAATGTACTTCGTAAAGCATGTTTCCATGTATGAGTTCCAGGTCTTCATGCCGGTAAAGACCTTTTCCAATGCCTTGCTGGTTGGTCACCACCACAATGGTACCAAAAAGAGTACTAAACACCTTGAGTGCGTCGAGTGCCCCATCCAGGAATTCAAATTCAACCCAGTTTTTAACGTAATCGGCAGGCAAGCGTTTGTTTATGACCCCATCCCTGTCGAGAAAAAGTGTCCAGGTTTTGTTAATGGGCAAATCGTTTAAAGTCATGTTGTGCCTGTTCAAAATCTTCGGGTATGCCAATATCCATAAAATAGCCCTTGTACACAAAGCCTTTGATACACACCTCGTCCAAGCTCTCTTCAAAATAATCCTTTTCAACAGAGAACTGCGTGTGGGCAGGGGTTTGATCCAGATAAAGCTTTCGGTTGAGAATGTATATGCCCGCGTTGATCAGGCCTTTTTGAGATTTCCCGCTCTTTTCGCGAAACGCTATTACTCTGTTCTCAGAATCCAGCTGTATGGTACCGTAACGTGAAGCATTCTCTACTTCACGTAAAGCGAGGGAATGTTGTGCCCCGGATGACGCATGCTTGGCATGGAAGTCATGCAAATCCATATCAAAATAGGAATCGCCATTCAACACAAACAATTCCGTTTCACTGCTTCGCTCCATAGCCAGTCCAATGCCGCCACCTGTGCCCATCGCACTTTTTTCAGTCACGTAATCCAGCGCGATGTCTTCAAAAGAAGGGCCGTAATGAAGCATGATCTTTTCTGCGAGATGACCGATTGAAAGGTGCACTTTCTTAATGCCATGCTTTCTTAAAAACAACAATTGGTAATCCAGAAATGGTCGCCCGCAAACAGGTGCCATAGCCTTGGGCAAATCACTGAGTTTGCTCTGCAAGCGCGTTCCGAGTCCACCGGCCAATATGACGGCACTGCTCAGCACTATTTTTTAGGGAAAAGCGCGCTTTCTGTCAGTTCACAAATGGTATGACCCAGATTCATATGACATTCCTGAATTCTGGGTGTGTCGGTGCTGGGTATACGAATACAATGTGTGCACATGGAAGCCATCTGTCCACCGCTTTGTCCGGTAAAACCTATGGTCACAAGTCCCATGGCATTGGCTTTTTCAATAGCCCTTATGACGTTTTTGCTGTTACCGCTGGTGCTGAGGCCTATTAACACATCGCCCTTGCGGCCCATGGCTTCCACCAGCCGGCTGTAAATAACATCATAACTGTAGTCGTTGGCAACAGCGGTCGTATAAGAGGTGTTCACATGCAGTGCTTCTGAAAACAGCGGTGGCCTGTCGTAATAAAACCTTCCGCTGAGTTCTGCTGCAAGGTGTTGCGCGTCGGCCGCGCTCCCGCCATTTCCACACCAAAGTACCTTTCCGTCATGTTGATACGCCTTTATAATGGCCAGCACGGTTGCCTCCACCTGTTGCAGAATATCTTCCTGCTTAAGCAAGTGCATTTTCAGGTTAATGGAATCGTTCAGACGCTGTTTAATGATTTGAATCATGATTAAATATAGTGTTTTGGGGTCTTGCGACTGTATTTTTGAAATAAGATTTAAAACATTAAGTTTGTTTATACCATTCCTCAGCGCCCTATGACCATTGAAGTTTGCTACAGCCCCCAAAGTTATCATCTTTTTCATAAACCGGAGGCCATAGTTGTGGTGATCGATATCCTAAGGGCCACTTCAGCCATTACCACCGCGTTTTTTCACGGGGTATCCAAAATGATACCGATCTCCACCATGATTGAAGCCGACGAATACAAGAAGAATGGTTTTTTGGTTGCTGCAGAACGTAACGGTGAAATCGTTCAGGGATTTGATCTGGGAAACTCCCCTTTTGGTTATATGAATGCCAAGGTGAAGGGCAAAACCATTGCCATTACCACTACCAATGGCACAAGGGCCATAGAAGTGGCGCGAAAAGCCAAACGCATCATCATTGGTTCATTTCTGAATCAGGACACCGTGACGGAATATCTGAGAAAGGAGAAAAAAGACGTCTTGTTCCTTTGCGCAGGCTGGAAGGACAAGTTCAATATGGAAGACAGTCTTTTTGCCGGAGCTGTGGCCACGGAGCTCATCAAATATGGCTTCAGCACGATTTGCGATTCAACCCTGGCCAGCATGGAACTATACAAGATCGCTAAACACGACCTGAACGGCTTTTTATCCAGCTCATCTCACCGCAACCGCCTTGCTAACCTGAATCTCGAAAGGGATGTCAAATACTGCCTTACCCCCAACCTATGCCCTGTGCTTCCTGTTCTCGAAGGCAAATGCATTGTGAAGGGCGCATAATTCAATTTAACCTGATTTGATCACCTTTGCATTCAAATCATCCTGCATCTTCTTAATTGCAGCCCTGGCCTCTGCAAGCCATGCATGCGCCCAATCCTATCCGTAATTTGGCCCCTCATTTAAACACCAAATGGTAGGGCATTTGATTTGTCGGGACCTTCAAGCGGTTTATTAATTGTTACACTGGGCTCAGAAAACTTTATACTTGTAAGAAATTGATCATAAACCGGAAAAGCAGGGGAAATGAATTTAATTGAGTTTTTTGAGGAAAAACAATACAAACCTTCGCAAAAAACCGCTGCGCTAGCAGGGAATTTGATTAACGGAAAGGTTTTAGCCAGAGATCTCATTGCATTTGCTGCCGAGGCAAAAGATCCTCAGAAAGCCACTTGCATTGAAGCTGTGGAGTATGTCTGCCGCGAAAAACCCGAGATCGTCAATGCTGAGTTGTTTGATTTTATAATTCAGCAACTGAACTCCAAAGCTCCCAGGGTTAAATGGGAAAGTGCTAAAGTGATTGGCCATTGCGCCCATCGCTTTGTGAACGCACTTGAGGAAGCCATTCAGAATCTGCTCCAAAACAGTTCGCACCCGGGCACAGTTGTACGCTGGAGCGTGGCTTACGCACTTTCACAGATTTTCCGGCTCAGGACCAAACACAACAAAACGCTTCTGACAGCTATTGAAACAATTCTAAAGCGAGAAGAAAAAAACAGCATACGGAAAATCTATCTAAAAGCACTTAAAGAAACTACCTGAATACTTTGAAGCGCTTGGTTTTACAGAAAGATATGCCAACTGCAGGAAAGACTGAATTGAAGCCCAAACAATTTTCTGGGACAGGCTAATTATTAATTTTTTTTGAAATATTCAAAAGTCATAGTACATTAGCTCGTCCGCGCCATGAAAACCCTGATTTTTATTCTAAGCCTTTTTCTGTTCAGCTCCTGCGGAGGATCTGACAGTCTAACCCAGAAGAAAAAAGTGGTGTGCGGAGATTCCATTGTACAGAAAATGTATGATGTAAATGGAGACGTGTATACCGCGAAACTTCCAGGCAAGTGCGATACTGTTGAAATAAAAGAGTAATAATACACTCCTATAAAACCTTCATGGCCCACCCGGCCTTTCCGAATTTCCAGACAGGTTCCGAATTCGGAGAGTACGTTTTAACCGTTTATCAATTTCAGTCGGTATGCACATAGATTTCTTAATGTAAATTAAGGCATACTTTCTGCTTTACTCATACTTTTGTGTTGGATTGAGCGCCTGGAAGCAAGGTATATCTTACCAGGCATATCTTTCAAAAAAAATGGAATTTGTATCATGAATCGCTCCGACTTTTTAAAATTGCTCGCCTTATCCCCTTTAAGTTTATCATCTATGAAACTGAACGAACTGGGTAAACTCTCAGCCCAACTGCAGGCATCTGAAAAATTTCCGGCGCTCTTCCTCGGACACGGAAGTCCTATGAATGCCATTGAAGAAAACGAATTTGTCAGGGGTTTTCGCGCCATAGGAAAAGATATTCCAAAACCCAGAGCGGTGCTGGTGATCTCTGCCCACTGGGAGACCCGCGGCACCTTTGTGACCGCTATGGAGCACCCTGAAACCATTCACGATTTCGGAGGATTTCCAAAAGCCCTTTTCGATGTGCAGTATCCCGCCCCAGGAAGTCCTGAACTGGCCAAAGAAACACAGGTACTTGTTAAAAAAACCCAGGTGGAAGCGGATTACAAATGGGGAATTGATCATGGGTCCTGGTCGGTTGTGAAACACCTTTATCCCGCAGCGGATGTGCCTGTGATACAAATGAGCATTGATTATACCCGTGATGCACTTTATCATTATGAACTGGCCAAGGAACTTTCAGCGCTCCGCCGGAAAGGGGTTCTGATCATTGGCAGCGGAAACATGGTGCACAATCTCGGTATGATAGCCTGGGATAAACTGAATAGTGACAATTACGGCTACGATTGGGCTTTAGAAGCCAGCGAAAAAATGAAACAATACATTCTGCAAGGCAACCACAACGCCCTCATCAAGTATCGTCAGCAAGGCCGTTCCTGGGATCTGTCCATTCCAAGTCCTGAACATTACCTTCCTTTACTTTATATTCTCGCCCTTCAGGAAAAAGGAGAGTCACCCGAATTATATAACGACAAGGCGGTAGCTGGCTCCTTAACCATGACGTCTGTGAAAATTGCCTGAAAGTGTTTGTTTCAGGACCCTGACCAACCGGGGTTTTTGGACGCCTTTTTGCTGCCCTCGTACATATCGTACCGAAGAAAGCGGCAATCCAGTGCGCCGTTGTAAACCTGAATTTTGCGCGATGGCTTGAGACCGATACTTTTTATGGTTTCAGGATTGCTGGTAATGATCCAGGCTGTAAATCCCTTAAAATCCTTTTTCAGTTTGTTGCCGATTTCCTTTGCCTGCTCTTCTATTTCCTTAACAGGTATGCGTTCTCCATAAGGTGGATTCAGAATCAAAATGCCTGATTTCCGGGGAGGGATCATGTCAAAGAAGGACTGACGGTTCACATTCACGGCATCCTCAACCTTTGCCCTGCGCACATTGGCTTGTATTTTCTGGATCATGCGTTCATCCAGCTCATTCGCGATGATTTGTGTATTCTGCTCCGATATTTTCGCGATGCTGCTTTCATACACTTTGTGATAAAGTGCTTCGTCATAAGCTCTCCAACGCATAAAACCAAATTCGTTACGGTAATAACCTGGCGGTATATTTGCCGCCCAGAGCGCGGCTTCTATGGCAATGGTTCCTGAACCACTCATGCCATCGATCAATAGCTGATGCGGTTCCCAGGTGCTGAGTTTAACCAAACCTGCTGCCAGAACTTCTTTCATGGGAGCTTCGCCCTTATCGGCCCTGTAACCTCTTTTGAATAGCGGTTCGCCGCTGCTGTCGAAGTGCAGGCTCACCTCGTTCCTGAAAATGTGCACATATATCCTGAGATCGGGCAGCATCAGATCTACACTCGGTCTTTTGCCGCTTTTTTCCCTGAACCTGTCCACTATCGCGTCTTTAACTTTTTGTGAAATAAAAAGGCTGTGACTAAATACTTCGGAATTGACGACGGATTCCACCATCAGTGTGTTTTGCTCGGAAATATATTGTTCCCAGGGAATTTGTTTGATGATGGCATACAGCTCTTGTTCATTTTCAGCCCTGAATTTCGTTATCGGAATGAGAACTTTGAGCGCGGTATGAAGGCAGAGGTTGATCTTGTAAAGAAATCCCATATCTCCCAAAACCGAAACGCCCCTCTTGAAAACCTGAACATCCCTGCCTCCAAGCTTTTTCAACTCAGCGGCCAGCACCTCTTCCAAACCGAAAAACGTTGTGACCTTGATTTCGAAATCCTCTTTTTGATCTAAACGAAAAGTTGGGTTCATGGGCAGAGTATTTCAATGCTGTTAAGGTGTATTTTTTCTGCGATCTCATCTGTTGGCAGGTCGTTGTCGTCCGTACCAAAAGGATCTTCTATCTCTTCGCTGATCAGCTCCAGTGAAGCAAAAGCGTAAAACATCACCGTTACGATCAGAATAGCCCAATACGAAAGCGTAAGTCCAAAAGTAATG
>DAOMFS010000012.1:0-74174 GCA_035429925.1 Bacteroidia bacterium
ATCCCAACTCGTAATCCGGAACCCAGATTTCAGAGAAGCGATTGATCAGCCGGGCATTCATCCAATTTGCCAGGTACCGGCCAAAAGGCATGATCTGCCTGAGCTGGTGTGTGAGGAGCACAGACTGAACTGCAGTGCTGTGGAGGCCAAATCTGCAATCGCTGATCACCATGTCAAGCGCGGATGCGCTGAGCAGGTCTTCAAGAATTCGTTTTTCCTGCCGCATGGCCTTCCAAATCCTGGGACTTTGAAGCAATACCATCAAATAAGCCGGTAATATTGAAGAATACCTTATGCCGTAGGAAGGCATGCGAATTCTGCGAAGTTCAGGGAACAACTTCCCGAAATAGAAGTCTTGACCGGAGCTGCATCCGACTATTAGGGTGTTGTGAGCAGATAGTAAACGAATGAGTGCAGCACATCTTGTGGCATGACCCATACCCCAATCGACTGGTGCAACAAGAATGGTTTTTCCGCTGATGTCGCTTAGTGACTGAGGCTCCATAACCAAATCAGGTCAGAGCCCAATATTCTTTTGATAGAGCATGATCCATGCTTTGACGCTTAGTTTTGAAGCCAGTTGTCCGATCAGGTTAACCGGCACATGTTCAGGTTTTTTAAAGCGAATGCAGCCTTTTCCAATGTCCGCCTTTCTATGGTATTCCTCTTCATAGCTGTCGCAGAACCACTGCTTTAACTCAGGGTTTCCGTAAATCGCCATGTGGTAAACAGCAATATGATTCTTCTGTGAGGCCAGGTTCATGAAAGGCAGGGCTTGTTTGGGGTCGGCATGGTAACCTTGAGGATATAGTTTATGCGGTACCACATAGCCTATCATGCCATAAGCCATCACTTCTTCAAAACCAGCAGGCAAATTGGAACGTATAGCCGCTCTGAGGTCTCTCATCACTTTCCTGCGTTCTTCCGGTACTTGCTGAAGATAAAGATCGGCGGTAATGGCTTCAGAGCGCATGGCAAAAATTAACTGTCAGACATCAATCTTCGCATAGGTAGAGTTCTTTTCAATGAACTCCCGCCTGGGGGGAACTTCATCTCCCATAAGCATGCTGAACACCCTGTCGGCTTCAGCCGCATTGTCGATTGAAACCTGGCGAAGTGTTCGTGTTTCAGGATTAAGTGTGGTTTCCCAAAGTTGAATGGCGTTCATTTCCCCGAGACCTTTGTAACGTTGCACGTTCACGCTGTCGGACTTGTCGCCTCCTAAAAGTCTGATCTGCTCATCACGCTCCTGCTCATTCCAGCAGTAAACCTGCTCTTTACCTTTCTTCACCAGGTAAAGTGGTGGAGATGCTATGTAAACGTAACCCTGTTCGATCAGTTCGCGCATGTGACGGAAGAAAAAGGTCAGGATGAGCGTGGTGATGTGTGAACCGTCAACGTCGGCATCGCACATGATCACAATTTTATGGTATCTCAGTTTATCAAGGTTCAGTGCGCGCTCATCTTCCTTTGTGCCGCGAAACACGCCCAGAGCTGTGAAAATATTTTTGATCTCTTCGTTGTCATAGATCTTGTATTCCAGAGCTTTTTCCACATTCAGGATCTTGCCCCGAAGAGGAAGAATGGCCTGAAAATCACGGTTACGTCCCTGCTTGGCTGTACCGCCTGCTGAATCACCTTCCACCAGAAAAAGTTCACAGGCTTCAGGGTCACCGCTTGCGCAGTCGGCCAGTTTACCGGGCAGTCCTGAACCGCTCATCACGCTCTTGCGCTGAACGAGTTCCCGCGCCTTACGCGCGGCATGTCGGGCAGTTGCAGCGAGAATCACCTTATCCACAATCACCTTTGCCTGACGGGGATGTTCTTCAAGGTAGTTTTCCAGGGCCTCGCTGATGGCCTGATCGACCGCGCCGATGGCCTCGCTGTTGCCCAGTTTGGTTTTGGTTTGACCTTCAAATTGCGGTTCCTGCACTTTAACAGAAATCACGGCTGTGAGGCCTTCGCGGAAATCGTCCCCGTTGATCTCAAACTTCACTTTAGAAAGCAGTCCGTTTTTATCTGCATAATTCTTCAGCGTCCGTGTAAGCCCGCGCCTGAATCCTGACAAGTGTGTGCCACCCTCATGCGTATTGATGTTGTTGACATAACTTTGAATGCACTCGCTGTAAGCGTTGTTATAAAGCATGGCCACTTCAACGGGAATGGGTCCCCTGTCGTTCTCCATGTAAATTGGTTCCTCTATAAGGCGTTCTTTACCGTCATCGAGGTATTGTACAAATTCCTTTAATCCGCCAACACTGTGAAAAGTTTCCGTATGCGGTTTACCGGATTCATCTTTCTGGCGCTCGTCTTCAAGCGTGATCCGGATACCTTTGTTCAGAAAAGACAGTTCACGCATCCGGTTGGACAAGGTGGAATAACTGAATTCACTAACCGTGAAAATGCTGAGGTCAGGTGTAAAGGTTTGAATGGTGCCGCGTTCTGTGGATGTACCTGCCTCGCGCGCCGGATAGAGCGGTTTGCCGCAACTGTATTCCTGTTCTACAATTTTTCCGTCCCTGTGCACTTCGGTCTTCATGTGAGATGACAGCGCGTTAACGCAACTGACCCCGACACCATGCAAACCACCCGAAACTTTGTAAGTGTCCTTGTCGAATTTTCCGCCTGCATGCAACACGGTCATCACCACCTCCAGGGCACTGACACCCAGTTTAGGATGAATGCCTGTGGGTATTCCCCGTCCGTCGTCCTTAACCCGGATGGAATTGTTTTCAAGAATTGTAACTACAATGTTTTTGCAGTAACCAGCGAGGGCTTCGTCAATGGAGTTATCCACCACCTCGTAAACCAAATGATGAAGACCTTTGAAACTGATGTCGCCGATATACATGGCGGGGCGTTTCCTGACGGCTTCCAATCCTTCCAAGACCTGGATATTATCTGCCCCGTAATTCTGTTTTTCTGTTGATACTTCCGACATAAATGCGCTCTCCCGAATTTTTTAATTATCCTTTAAAAATACGCAAATATTCTGCTTGAGAAGGTATACCAAGAGATCAAATGTTACTAACAAGATGTTAAAAAAAACTTGCAGAAAATAGGTTATTTTAGCGGCAACATCCTATGATCTATCGTCTTCTGGCTTACTGGATTTCCTTTGTGTTTCCAACCTTCTACAAACGGATACAGATCCGGAACAAGCATTGGCTGATGGGAAGGGAACCGGCAATTATTGCGATAAACCATCCAAACGCGTTCACCGATCCTGTTGGACTTTGTTTCATCATGTATCCCGAAAGGTTCTGGTTTCTGGCAAGGGGTGATGTATTTAAACCTGGCCTCATCAGCCGCTTGCTCGACAGTATTGGTATTATTCCCATTTACCGCATGACAGAGAGTGGTAAAGCGGGTCTGATGAAGAACGATGCAACTTACCAGAAAGTTAACCACCACCTTGGGCGCAGGGAAAAGGTGATCGTATTTGCCGAAGGGATTTGTGTGATGGAACGAAGACTCAGGCCGCTCAAAAAAGGGGTTGCCCGCATGGTGTTTGGTGCTTACGAATCCATACCGAATCGTGAAGAATTGCTGGTTATACCTGTTGGTGTCAACTACAGCCAGCCTGATAAGTTCAGAAGCACGCTGTTTTACAACGTGGGCGAACCCATTCGTGTAAAGGACTTTCTGAAGGATAGGAACGATTCTCCCGCAAAAATCCAAAATGCATTTTTACAGCACCTTGAACCCAGATTAAAAGAACTCATTACACACATCACAGAAGAGAAGAACGACCTTCTGGTTTTGCAGGCTGAAGAACTTTTTAAAGCAGATATTTTACATTCAAGAGGTAAGAAGGACAGAGACCTCTGGGAAGATTATCAGGTTCTGAAAGAGATTACGGAGAAGATCAATTCAGCATCTGAATTTCACCCGGAACAGCTCGAAGCATTCAGGGTTTGCAGTGAAGCCTATTTCAACTCGCTTAAAAAACACAGGCTGAGAGATTGGCTGATAAAACCTTCCACTCAATACAAGGTAAAGTATCCTATGTTTATACTTCGTGTCCTGTTACTAGGACTGGGTCTGCCTCTGTTCGCGGCAGGTTTTTTGTTCAACGCAATACCCGATCGTACCACATTTTTCCTTACAAAAAAAGTGGTGAGGACCATTGAATTCTACTCGTCTTTTGTGATCGCTTTTGCCATGCCGGTATTTTTATTTTACTACATTATTCTGTATGCCTTACTCTATACAGCATTGCACATGCCCTGGCTAAGCCTGGTTCTTTTGATAGGGGCTATGTTTTGTGGTTGGTTCAGCCTTTACTTTATCTCCGAATTCAGAAAAGCCAGCAGTACCTGGCGATTGCTGCGCAATCACAGCTTATTTCGAACCTTAAAACAGCAAAGGCAGGAGCTGGAGATACTGTTTAACAAAATTTAGCCGCCTCGGCCCAAGGACTTTGGTATGTATTTTGGTTATGCATGGTCATGAATATTCATTTAAAAAAGCGTTTTTTCCACCGGTTATCAGGTTTTTTAGCACTGATTCTGCTCAGCGCCTTTTCAGTTCTGAAACAGCCATTTCAGCAAATCGAACAAATAGGAGCTGAGCATTTCGACGCAGATCTTCCACAGAAAAATAATTCGGCATTCAGGGAAGGTGAAGAATTGAAGTATCGATTGCATTATGGTCTGATCAATGCAGGAGAAGCCGTGCTTGAAGTAAGACCTCAGCTGAAAGAATTCGGGGGGCGTAAAGTATATCACATTATTGGAAAAGGTTACACAACCGGTACTACAGACTGGTTCTTTAAGGTGCGTGACCGTTACGAGACTTACCTGGACAGGGATGCCTTGTTGCCCTGGTATTTTGTGCGCAGAGTGGATGAAGGTGGGTTCCGGTTCAACCAGGATTACGTGTTCGATCATTTCAGCAATAAGGTGGATATTGGAAACAATCAGAAAGTTGATATACCCAGCGGCGTTCAGGACATGGTAAGTGCTTTTTATGCCGCCCGGAACTTGGATCTGAGCAAGGCTCGCGAAGGGGATGTTTATAGTCTGACCTGTTTCATGGATAAGGAGATCTGGCCGCTCAAAATTCGCTTTATAGGGAGAGAGGTGCTGAAAACTGATATTGGCGCTCTGCATTGTATGGTATTCAGACCTGTGGTGCAAAAAGGCCGGGTATTCAAACAAGACGAAGACCTTACTGTGTGGATAAGTGACGATTTAAACAGAATACCGGTTTGCGTGGAAGCAAAAATCCTGGTAGGGAGTGTAAAAATGGAAATCAGCTCATTCAGAAACCTGGCTCACGATCTGAACAGGGCGAAATGATCAGAGCAATTCTTTCAGAATTTGTCCGAAACGGTAAATGTCTTCATAGGACATATACAGGGGTACAGCCGCACACCTGATCACATTTGGTTCACGCCAGTCCGGTATCACCCCATTCTCAATCAGTCTGGTGTATAGCGTCTTTCCGTAACCATGAGCCACAATCGAAAGTTGGCAGCCCCGGTTCTCTGACGGTGTGATGATTTCAAGACAATTGTTTTTGTCCTTGTTGATTTCGGTAATGATATAGTCCAGATAGGCCACTAGTTCCCTGCTTTTTTGTGTCAGGGCAGGCATGCCCACTTCATCAAATATATCGAGACTGCTTTTGCATGCTGCCATGCTAAGTACCGGTGCATTGCTGAGTTGCCAGCGCTCAGCTGTTGGCATGGGCATGAAGGTGGAGTCCATCAGAAAACGTGTTTTTTTATCGTGCCCCCACCATCCGGCAAACATTGGCAGTTCAAAGTTGTTCAGGTGACGGCTGTGAACAAAGGCTCCTGCAACACTGCCGGGTCCACTGTTGAGGTATTTGTAACTGCACCATGCCGCAAAATCAACCTCCCAATCGTGCAAACTCATTTCTATGTTGCCGGCTGCATGAGCCAGGTCAAACCCGGCCAGTGCACCGGCCTTATGCGCAGCTTCGGTGATCGCTTTCATATCAAACACCTGGCCGCTGAAATAATTCACCCCTCCGATCATAACCAGGGCCAGACTGTCTTTATGCTTTTCAATAGCTGAAAGAATATCTTCTGTGTGAATGCTGTACTCTCCTTTTCGCGGGGATACTTCAATAAGGGCGTCATGTGGTTTCAATCCATGAAACCGAATCTGCGATTGCAGGGCATACTGATCACTGGGAAAAGCCTTTGCTTCACAGAGGATTTTATAGCGCCTTGCATCGGGTCGGTAAAAGGAAACCATGAGCAAATGAAGGTTCACGGTTAGCTGATTCATCATCACAGTCTCTTCGGGTCTTGCACCGATTATTCTGGCCATTTTTTCAGTGAGCAGTTCGTGGTACGACACCCAGGGATTTTTAGCGAGAAAGTGGCCTTCTACACCATACCTGGCCCAGTCATCAAGTTCCTGCTGTACAGAACCGGCCAGAGATTTAGGTTGCAGGCCCAGGGAGTTCCCTGTAAAATATACCACGTCTTTACCCTTGTGCTGGGGAAAATGAAATTTAGTTCTGTAGGATGCCAGGGGGTCTTTGGCATCTTTATTCCGTGCAAATACGAGGTTGTTTTCAAACACGTCGGGCATAGTGCTGGCAGGCATGTGGCTTATTTAGAAATGGAAAGCAAATGTAAGAAAAGGAGAAGGATGAGAAAATCCAGGTGAATTACAGCATTAATCGCCAGATCATTTACCAAGCTGGGCCCATTTGCTTTTAAATGTATATGTTATCAAGGTAGCCCTTTGTTTGGCCAGTTCAGCTTTTTTTCCTTCGAAAAGCCGGTCTACACATTGGGTAAAGGTTGTGAGCCAGATGTCAAAATGTGGCGCCTGAATGGGCAGATGGAGATGCTTTTCAAACACGTTGGACGTGTATCCTTCCTCGTCAAGCAGTACAAAACTCCAAAAGGCTACGATGCGGGGAATGTGGTTGTCAAAATCCAAACCCTCAAAAACCGGTTTTATGGCATCATTTGAGAGCAGTTTGTTATAGAATTCCCGAATCAGCTGTTCTATGTCCTGCTTTGAACGGATGTCCTCCATGCGGGCAAATGTAGGCAATTCCAGGCCGGTCTTTAGTTCTGTTTCAGTTGTGCTGGGTTTTGAGGTGTTTGTTTGGCTGAGCTTTTAAAGGGAGGTGATCCGGAGTTCAATTTACCATAAAAAAAGAGTGACAGGGAAAGAATGAACAGCGCTATCAGAATGCGAAGAAGAAAACCCGGGTGAACCGAAACACGGAAGTGGATTTTTTCGGTTTTTGAACGCGAACCCTTCTGCTGGTCCATGTAAGACTCAAATTTTTCCCATGCCCCGTCCAGTCCTGACTTAACCTGTTCAAGCAAGCGGGAACGAAGAAGGTTTTCATCCAGTGAATATTTGAATCCTTTACGTATCATTTGAATTGTGAGGAAGCGCCGGCCAGTAAAGTTTGAAAGCTTCGACGGGCGTGTTCCAGATTGAGTTTCACGGCCTCGGGGCTTGAGTCCATCAAATCGGCTGTTTGCCTGAGATCGAAACCTTCAATGATATGGAGGTTAAAAACCAGGCGCTGTGCCGGCGGTAATTGGCGAAGAATCTGTATCAGCACGCGCCTGTCGATGGATTGAAGTTTTTCGTGGTCAACATCTGATATGGCTGTTTGGTCGTCTTGTGTATCCTGCCTTACATGGACGGTGTAGCTTACAAAATACTCCTTACGCAGTTCTTTTACGAATCTCACGCATTCGCGGATGAATTCTGTACCCAGAAGGTCATCGATGCTGGATCCTGAGATCTGTTTGCGAAGCCGGCTGATAAAATGATAAAATCCATAATGGATCATGGCCTCGGCCTGTTGATCATCTTTGCCGTAGCGCATGGAAATATTGGCAAGGCGCGGGTAATAAGATTCAAATGTTTTCCGGATCGCCAGTTTTTCGTTTTGTTTGGAAAGTTCTGTCCACTCTTTGACTGACATAGTTGATGTTTTTTCTCTTTTTGAACGCCTGAAACAGTGGAAAGTTTCGAAAATTGGCGAATAGGCAAAGGAAGCGGACCAAGGCAGAAAATCAACCCACCAAATTAACAGGCGGTGTCGGTGGCCAGCAGACACTTAGCGATAAAACGGTACATCACATCTTAAAAATTGTTTTGATACACACAAGCCTTTTTAAGGCTATTTATTTGAATTTTATTACTAACTTGTTTATCAGAGTCTATGCGGATCCGGCTTCAGCCGAGACCAGGATTCATGTTTAAAACTTAGTTCAGCTGTTAATTCATTTATCAGAACGGGGGGGGCTTTTTTCTATTTATTTGTAAGCACTTAAATTTTAATTCACTTTTAATCCATTCGCGTATGACAGAACCAATACTAGTTGAGAACAAGGACAGGTTTGTACTATTCCCGATCAAATACCGAGACATATGGGAATATTATAAAAAGGCTGAGGCTAGTTTTTGGACGGCGGAAGAGATTGATCTGGCTTCCGACGCGGTGGACTGGAACAACAAGTTAAACGAGAACGAAAAACACTTCATTAAGCATGTGCTGGCTTTTTTTGCGGCCAGCGACGGCATCGTGAACGAAAATCTGGCGGTGAATTTCCTCAATGAAGTGCAATACCCTGAAGCCAGATGCTTTTATGGCTTTCAGGTGATGATGGAAAACATACATTCAGAAACGTATTCCCTACTGATCGATACCTATATAAAAGATACTGTTGAGAAGGACAGATTGCTTCATGCAGTGGATACCGTACCCTGTGTTGGGGAAAAAGCCCAGTGGGCCCTGAAGTGGATTGGCCAGGGCAGTTTTGCAGAGCGCCTGATTGCCTTTGCGGCAGTGGAGGGTATTTTTTTCTCAGGATCCTTTTGTTCTATTTTCTGGTTGAAGAAAAGGGGTCTGATGCCCGGCTTGACCTTCAGCAATGAGCTGATCTCACGTGACGAGGGACTTCACTGTGATTTTGCCTGTTTGCTATACACCAAGCATTTGAAGAATCCTCTGCCCAAGGAACAGGTCACGAAAATAATTGTGGATGCCGTGAGCATAGAGAAAAAATTTGTGGTTGACGCCATTCCTGTTAAGCTCATTGGCATGAACGCGGACCTGATGTGTCAGTATATTGAATTTGTAGCCGACCGCTTGCTGCAGGCACTGGACTGCAACAAATACTTTAACGCCAGTAACCCCTTTGATTTTATGGAAATGATCTCCCTGCAGGGCAAGACCAATTTCTTTGAAAAGAGGGTGGCCGAATATCAAAAGGCCGGGGTGATGGGGAACAAGGAAGAGAACAACGTGTTTAATCTGGACGAAGACTTCTGAAGATTTAACACTCCCGCTCCGGAAAAGCCTGATTTCATTCGTAACTTTGTGCTTTGCAAGACTTTAGAGTTCTTGTACAGGAAATTGACCCCTTGCGTTTGAGTTCAGGTAATAATTAACCGGAGAATTGTTGAAAGAATTAAGAGAGAGAATACAAAATCGCATTATTGACAGGTATCTTGGAATTATTAAAAACTCAAAAAATTAAAATCACTGGCATATGTTTGTAATTAAGAGAGACGGCACCCGCGAGTCGGTAAAATTCGACAAAATCACCGCGCGTATTCAGAAACTCAGCTATGGGCTGGAACCCGCGCATGTGGATCCTATTCTTGTAGCCAAAAAGGTTATTGACGGGGTTTATGACGGTGTTACCACCAGTGAGCTGGATAATCTGGCGGCGGAAACGGCCGCTTCCTTAACGGTGAGGCATCCCGATTATGCCCAGCTGGCATCCAGGATCGCGGTAAGTAACCTGCACAAGAATACCATTAAATCCTTTTCCAAAACCGTGGAGGCGCTGTATCATTACATCGATCCGAAAAACGGCCTGCGTGCTTCTCTCATTGCTGACGATGTTTACGAAATCGTGATGGAACACGCCCATACGCTCGATTCCAGCATTATTTACGACAGGGATTTTGGTTACGATTATTTCGGATTTAAAACACTTGAGCGTTCTTATCTTCTCAAGATGAACAACAAAGTGGCCGAGAGACCCCAGCACATGATCATGCGTGTGGCTGTGGGGATCCATAAAGGAGACATGGATGCCGTGATCCGTACCTATAATTTAATGAGTGAGCGCTGGTTTACACATGCAACCCCTACCCTCTTCAATGCCGGCACACCAAAACCCCAGATGAGTTCATGCTTTCTTCTACAGGTGAAAGACGATAGTATTGATGGCATTTACGATACCCTGAAACAGTGTGCCAAAATCTCACAAAGTGCCGGGGGTATCGGGATCAGTATTCACAATATCCGCGCTACCGGTTCATATATTAAAGGCACCAACGGAACCAGCAATGGCATAATTCCCATGCTGAAGGTGTATAATGAAACAGCCCGTTACGTCGACCAGGGCGGAGGCAAGCGTAAGGGTTCCATTGCAGTTTATCTTGAGCCCTGGCATGCCGATATTTACGACTTCCTCGATATCCGTAAAAACCACGGAAAAGAAGAAATGCGTGCACGCGACCTGTTCACTGCGCTCTGGATACCGGATCTGTTCATGAAACGTGTGGAGCAGGAAGGTATGTGGAGCCTGATGTGCCCAAATGAGTGCCCTGGTCTGAGCGATTGTCACAGTGAAGCTTTCGAGAAACTTTATACCCAATACGAAACAGAAGGTCGTTTTCGCAGGCAGGTCAAAGCCCGTGAACTCTGGGCCTCCATAATTGAAGCTCAGATAGAAACCGGAAATCCCTATATGCTCTTTAAGGATGCCGCCAATTCAAAGTCCAACCAACAGAACCTGGGCACCATCAAATCGAGCAACCTCTGTACTGAAATCATTGAATATACCAGTGCCGATGAGGTGGCCGTTTGCAACCTGGCTTCTATTGCGCTGCCCCGTTTTGTAGATGAGAAAAGCGGATCCTTTGATCACAACAAACTTTTTGAGATCACATACCAGGCTACAATCAACCTCAACAAGATCATAGACCGCAATTATTACCCCATTCCGGAAGCCCGAAACAGCAACATGCGTCACCGCCCAATTGGTTTAGGGGTACAGGGACTGGCAGACGCTTTTATTCTGATGCGTTACCCCTTTGAAAGCGAAGAGGCCAGGCGACTTAACTCGGAAATTTTCGAGACCATTTATTTTGCGGCTTTAACGGCAAGTAAAGATCTGGCGAAAGTTGACGGACATTACGAAACCTATCCCGGTTCACCCGTATCAAAAGGGATTTTCCAGCACGACATGTGGAATGTAAAGCCCAGTGCCCGCTGGGAATGGGATGTGCTCAGGGAAGAAATCCTCAAATTTGGCATACGCAACAGTCTGCTGCTTGCTCCGATGCCAACAGCCAGCACTTCTCAGATTCTGGGTAACAACGAGTGTTTTGAACCCTACACAAGCAACATCTACACCCGTCGTGTTCTCAGTGGTGAATTTGTAGTTGTCAACAAACATTTGCTTCGCGACCTGGTAAAACTGGGCATCTGGAACGATAACCTGAAGAATAAAATTATCGCAGCCAACGGGTCTGTTCAGAACATACCGGAGATTCCAGCTAATATCAAAGAGCTTTACAAAACAGTTTGGGAGATCAAACAGCGCACCATCATAGATATGGCTGCTGATCGCGGAGCCTTTATCGATCAGTCGCAGTCACTGAATCTATTTATACAGGACGCCAATTTTGCGAAAATGAGCAGCGCGCATTTTTACGCCTGGAAAAAGGGTCTGAAAACCGGCATGTATTACCTGCGCACCAAAGCAGCAGCTGACGCCATCAAATTCACAGTTGATCAGAGTGCCCTTGCTCAAACCCAACCCACATTCGTCCTGGGTAACGAAGATCAGCTGGTTGTGGATCGCGGGCAAGGACATGTGCTCAGTTATGAAGAACAACAAGCCCAGCTTACCTGCAGTCTGGATGATCCTGAGAACTGCGAAGCCTGCGGCAGCTGATATGATCTCAAGCATTTGAATCGAAGCCCCTTCTATTTGAGGGGCTTTTTTATTGAATTTCATGACCCTGAAATCCAGGCCGGATTTATTAAACAGTGTATGATTGGCCCTGGGATTCTTCGAATGCTTTAATTCTTAATTTAGAACAAGAATTCCATGACCACGCTGATCTGCACACTTAACGCCAAATATATACACAGCAACCTGGCTGTGCGTTTGTTGTACCAGTTGAATAAAAGCAGGCCGGGACTGCACTGGAAAGAATTCACCATTAAGGAGAACAAAGACAGCATTGCCGGGTTTTGCGCCGGATATAACCTTGTCGCCTTTTCATGCTATATCTGGAACATTCAACCTACACTAGATGTTTGCAGAAGGATAAAAGCGCTAAATCCTGATATCCGGATCATGCTTGGTGGTCCTGAGGTGAGCTATGAGTGGGAAGAAGTGATTGGGCGCGAAGAGGTGAATTACATTATCCGGGGAGAAGGTGAAATTCCGTTTACAGCCTTTTTAGAGCATTATGGTTCACCTGAAAAAGTACCTTCCCTGGTATGGAAAAAAGACGGCATGCTGATTCAAAACAATCTGGCTGAAGACTTCGATCTCCGGAATCTTGAAAACATTCAGCCTTATGCCGATGATCCCACAACCAGCCTGAGCGAAAAAGTTCTTTACCTGGAAACCTCGAGAGGATGTCCTTACAAATGCGAGTTCTGCCTGGCCAGTCTGGACAATAAGGTTAGGCAATTGCCTATGCAGAGTATAAAGAACACCCTGCTTTTTATGATGACACACGGGCGGGTGATCAAGTTTCTGGATCGCACATTTAATGTGAAGAAAGATTTCAGTATCGCGATATTTGAATTTATTCTTCAGCATCATCAACCCGGAAATGTATTTCAGTTCGAGATCACCGCAGACATCCTCCATCCCGACATACGGAAATTTATTCATGACAAGGTTCCCAAGGGATTGTTCAGGTTTGAGATCGGTATACAGACCTTGAATCAGCAAGCCAATCTCGCGGTACAGCGAAAGCAGAATTTTGAACGAACCAGGGCCATCATACTCGAGTTGGACTATAAGGTAGAGATGCATCTTGACCTTATTGTTGGAATGGCGCTTGACAGATGGGCAGATATCAGGCACTCGTTTGAGGAGGTGTTCAGGCTAAAGGCTCCAGAACTGCAATTGGGATTTCTGAAATTTCTGAAAGGAACCCCCCTGAGAAAAAAACACCAGGAACACGGCTTTATCTTTGATCCTGAACCACCCTACCAAATCCTTGAAAGCCATTACTTGAGCAGGGCTGAATTGCAGCGCCTCTCCCAACTTGAACATGCTCTTGAGATTTACTGGAATGGCGGAAAAGCCAGAAACACCCTGAAATACGTACTGCAGCAATACAGCAGTTTTGATTTTTTACTTGGTCTGGGTGAGTATTTTGGCTCGAAGAGAGATTTTCACAAGTATTCACTCGATGATGTGTATCAGATATTGAATGCGTACGCCGGATTGAATTATCCAAGTGACAGAATTCTGAAACAACTCATCGGTATAGATTATTACCTGCATTTCAGGATAAAACCGCAGGTCATATTTCTTCAGGAGCTGCGACGTGAGGTGCCAGCTGAACTGAAAGCTCCGGGCCGGAATAATGCAGAAAAGCAAAGGTTTCTTGTTTTTGGCATTGATTTTGATTTTTCCATATTTACCAAAGAAGGAATTATTGCCGAGAACCCCACCTTGCTTATGTTGTCTTATAACGGAAAAAGGCTGTGCCAATCAAAAAGTATTGCCGTTTCCGGACTTCACAAAATTCTTACAGATTAATTACAAATGTCGAGACGCCTAAAAGAAATTGACGCATATATCGCTAAGGCTGCTGATTTCGCTCAACCGGTGCTTAAGCATTTCAGAGATCTGGTACACGACACATGCCCGGATGTGGAAGAACGTGTAAAATGGGGTTTTCCTCATTTCGATTACAGAGGCGGACCCATGTGCAGTATGGCCTCTTTTAAGCAGCATTGTGCAATAGGATTCTGGAAAGCGCCCCTGATGAAAAACGGAAAAGAGCTTGTGGCCAAAGCCAGAAGCGAGGAAGCCATGGGGCATCTCGGCAAAATCACTTCATTAAAAGATCTGCCTGCAAAGCGCTTGCTGGTTTCGTACATCAAGGAAGCCATGCGTTTGAATGAAGCGGGCATCAAGCTCAAAGCAAAAAAGCCGGACCGCGAAAAGAAAGCCAGTCTGAGGCCTGCGGCGGATGTACTAAAAGCCCTTTCAAAGCATAAGGAAGCCGGTGCTCAGTTTAATCAGCTAAGCTATTCACACCGTAAAGCGTATCTGCAATGGATAGAAGAGGCTAAAACAGCCTTAACGCGGGAAAAAAGGATTATGACGATGTTGGAATGGGTGTCTGAGGGAAAGCACCGCCATTGGAAATACAAATCAAAAGTCTGAAAGATAGTTTGGATCAGGGCTGGTTAGGTCCGTTGAAACCATCTCTGAGTCCAAGCATTTTAATGGCTGTTACTGCGGCCTCTCTGCCTTTGTTTCCGTGTTTCCCGCCTGCCCTGTCAAGTGCCTGATCAAGGGTGTCCGGTGTGAGCACACCAAATATTACGGGCAGGTTGTATTTGAGGTTAAGCTCTGTAATGCCATTGGCCACGGCCTGGCAGATAAAATCAAAATGCCTGGTTTCACCCTGAATCACGCAACCCAGGCAGATGATGGCATCCACCTCTGTAAATTCGGCCATGTACTGTGCACCCAGGCAAAGCTCAAAGCTGCCTGGCACACTTTTAATCTGGATTTTGTTTTCGGCAGCACCAAATTCTTTCAAAGTGGATCTGGCACCTTCCAGCAGAGCAGAAGTGACATCAAGGTTCCACTCGGAATACACTATGCCAAAGTTATACGAGGCAGCATCTGGAACGGCTGAACCTTCAAGGGAAGATAAATTTCTTTGGGCTGTACTCATACCGTATTAAATAAAAAAGTCTGCACAAATGCAGACTTTAAATTATGCATTCATTACGGTCAAAGATCAGAAACCGCCTTCAGGCGTGCAATTTCTTTGGCCATTTCCTTGCCTTCGCTGCTTGTGGAATATTCGCGCCTGATGCGTTCATATATATCAAGCGCCTGCTTAGGGTTATTTGTCAATTCGTATGCAAAAGCTGCCTTTTTCAGGTAAAAAGGCGTAGTAAAGTTGTTCTTGCTGTTCTCTGCGGCCTTGAGGAAATACTTGATGGCTTCTTCAACCTGGTTTAGTTCCATATACGCATCACCGGTTGCACCGATAGCCACAGAAGAAATGACCTCGTCATTGCCACTGTATTTTTTCAGGTATTCGATCGCCTGTTCGAATTTTCCGGTGCGCAGGTAACAGATACCGGCATAATAATTGGCCAGGTTACCCGATTTGGTCAGGCTGTAATCCTGGGCGATCTGCTCAAATCCAGCCATGGGTTTTTGTCCGTCGGGCGTCATGATCATTGGGCCGCCCTTCAGAGCAAGGTTGAAGCTATCGCGTTCAAAGAAATTTTCTGCCATGTACATTTCATTGGCAGCCTCTTTCTCCTGTTCAGGCAGATAGAAGAGCTTAAAATAAGTTAGAGCTGCAGCAAGAATAAGTATACCTCCACCCAGGTAGTTGACCAGTTTTTTGTTTTTTTCATACAGGAGTTGAAAACCCTCCAGGCTTGGATCAATTGAGCGCTTTGGCGCTTCGGCCTGTTCTTCCGCGGTGTTGGTTTCTGTGTTCTCGACCGGGTTTTCTTCTTTTAAATCAGTCATTTGAATCAAAAAATTTAGTCTGCGAAGATAGTATTTTTTGCATTATCCCGGAATATTTTTTTAAGTCTGAAGGAAAGCCCAAAATAAGCGTAATTTTGCATAAGGTCATGTATTTAAAGCATTTATCCCTTGTAAATTTCAAGAACTACTCGGCATTTGAGGGTCAATTTTCAAAGAAGATCAATTGCTTTGTCGGCAACAACGGAATGGGCAAAACCAATTTATTGGATGCCATTCATTACCTCTCGTTTTGCAAGAGTTTTTTTAACCCGGTCGACAGCCAGAATATCAAGCATAATGAAGGTTTTTTTGTGGTACAAGGCTGTTTTAGCCATGCGGGTGAAGATGCCGAAGTAAACTGCTCTCTGAAGCGTCATCATAAAAAGATATTCCGGAAAAACCGGAAGGAGTATGACAGGCTCAGTGAGCATCTTGGCCAGTTTCCGCTTGTGATGATATCGCCCAGTGATACAGAATTGGTACATGGAAGCAGTGAATTGAGAAGAAAGTTCATAGACAGTATCATTTCTCAGTACGATAAATTTTATCTGGATAACCTGATCGCATACAACCACGTGCTCAAGCAAAGAAATGCCCTTTTGAAACAATTTCATGACCAGGGTTTTTTTGATTCCGAAACCCTGGATATTCTTGATGAGCAGCTTGTCATTCATGGTCAATCAGTTCTTGGTAAACGTCTTGAATTTTTGCAGGCATTCATTCCATTGTTCAACAGAAATTTTGAATACATCAGCCAAAGTCGTGAAGTGGTGAGTTTGCATTACGAAAGCAGTCTTGGTCAGCGGGAATTCCCGGTTGCGCTGATGGCCTCACTTAGCCGCGACAGGCAGATGAACTTTACATCGGTTGGCCCACACCGCGATGATCTTGAATTTAAACTTGACGGCCATTCGTTAAAACGGTTTGCTTCACAGGGCCAGCAGAAATCATACCTGCTTGCCCTGAAACTGGCCCAATTTGAGTTCATCATGCATCAGAAACAAACCAAGCCCCTTTTGCTTCTGGATGATGTGTATGATAAACTAGACGAAAAGCGCTTCACTCGCCTGCTGGAATTGGTGAGCAGCGAGCAGTTCGGCCAGGTGTTCATCACAGACACACACCCCGAGCGGATGGAACAAATTCTGAATTCCAGAGCCATTGAGAACCGTATTTTTGTTGTTGGAGAACAAAAACCGGATGTGGTTGGTTTTGACTCCGGAGAACTTCATTCCCGCTAAAGTATTGGTCCTTAGAGCGTCCTGGAGAATAAGCGCCTGATTTTTAGTATCTTCACATTTACAGTATACCCAACCATTTCACGATTCGTCCTGTAGAGTAATTAAAGGTCCTTAATACACTTATGAGCATTCAGCCTGAACTGATAGCATCCTGCATTAACGGTGAGCGAAAGGCTGAATATCAATTGTATAAACTGACCTTCAGTTATCTCATGAGCATTTGTATACGTTATACCCGGAATGAAGATAAGGCCAAAGAAGTTCTGAATCAGGGATTCTACAAGGTTCTGGTAAACCTTAAACACTACAAAACGGACAGCCCGTTCAAACCCTGGATCAGGAAGATCATGATCAACACCCTGATCAACGAATTCAATAAGGAGCAGGCTCACCACCGAAATATTCAATACGTGGAGGACTATTTTGAAACCGAAAACTACTCTGAACTCAACGCTTGTTTATCACGGGCCGACACAGAAGAAATTTACAGTTTTATTGCCAGGCTGGCACCGGCCAGCCGGCAGGTATTTAACCTCTATTATATTGATGGCTACAAGCACAAAGAAATAGCGGAGATGATGAACATAAGCGAAGGCACTTCAAAATGGCATCTGAACGCGGCCAGGGAAAAACTAAAAGAGCTTTTAAAAAAAAATGAACTGACTCTTAATATCAAAAGCAATGCGTAAAGAAGAAGAAGAATTCAGAAAGAAGCTTCAGGATTTACTCAGTCAAAAGGAATTTGGATTTGAGGAGAAGGACTGGGCAGAAGCAAGCCGGGTTATTGACGGCAACAGAAAAAGCAATAGAAGGCGTCTGGTCTTTTTTATTCTGTCTGTTCTTTTTGTGGTGGGAGGAGCTGCCTGGCTCGGTCTGAACAGAAACGAAACCGAGACCTCTTCGCGCACCAAAGGATCCAAATCTGAAGTGGCAAGGCTTGATCAAAGAGCTGAACTTCCAATTATTTCAGAGCATAAGGAAATTCAAAGAGCCCCAGTTATTTCTGCCTTAAATCTACCGAGACCGAAAAACAAGGTCATTCAAAAGGATGTGTTGCCTGAAAAAATAAACTCGCCAGCCGGTGCTTTGAATCAAACTGAGCCAAGTGGAAGGGAAGAACAAGTATTTAATAACAGCCAAATCCCCGGGGAGTCGCCCGTAAAAACGGAACAAGGCACCCTGAATGGTTCCGTGCCCCCGGTGGTTGCAGAAAACCACAACATACCGAATGAAATCACACCTGACCTTACCGCTATGGTTCCGCTTGCTGCTGAAGGCGCTGTTCCAGTAGCAGTGGTGAATGATCCGAGTGCACCATCAAAAGCTACGACAGTTCAGGAAATCGCACCGCAAGCGGTCTCTGCCCAGGCGGATACTCCTGTAGCTGATGCCGCAAACCACAACAAAGCAGCGCGTGACAGTGTTACGAACTCAACTGAACTCAATCTACCCATTTCACCTGCTGACAATAAGGCTATGGTTTTGAGTGTAGAAGCAGGTTGTATTTACCTGGCCGGCTGGGAAGGGCGAAACGGAAAAGAAGCCCGGGGCATCAATCCCGTATTCGGACTGAACTATCACTACAATGTGCTGAACACCTATTTTCTTCAGATAGGACTTCACTTTAATTCTATAGCTCCCCTGAACGCATACAGTGACACAAGCAGAGTTATACGTTACCGGTTCGGGGAAGAAAGCGATGTGCGTGTGATCAGCCCGCGAGCTGCGTATTACCTTGACATTCCGATCTACTTCTCCAGAAAATTCGGAAAGCATCAGTATGCCGGAATTGGCTTACACTATGCCAGGTTGATGAATGTAAACAGCAAGGTTGAACGTTATCAGGAAGGACTAAGCAGCAGTGGGCATCAATTCAGCCATGAGTTAGGTTACACCGACGGATTCTCAAGCAGTAATCTTCAGTTTGGTCTTTATTACCGCCGCGAGCTGTTCCATAATCTGTATTTACAGCCTGCTCTGGTTTTGGGTTTGCGAGACATTCAGGACAACAGTTTCTTCGGAGCCGGCGGCCGTCAAAGCGCTTCCGGGCTTCAGCTTACACTATTATATTCATTAATGAACAAGTAACATGAACTGGCTTCGACTTTTAATCTGCATTCCCGTACTGTTCTTTTTCAGCCATTGCGAAAAAAAGAAGTATCCTGAAACCACACGTGAAAATAACCCCGAGTTCTACGCCAGACTTGCATTGCCAAGCGGTGAAATCAAACTGGAGGCGGGAATAGAGGATTACTGGATGTTTTCAGGGTTTTCACAGGACTCAAGCGGGCTTTACCATTATCAATCTGAATTCAGACCTAAAAGTTGTACCGGAGCCTGCCCAAATAGTCTGTACATTGAGATCAGCGATACCCATACCATGATGCCCTCTGCTCCTGCTGATATCAACTCGGCCCTGCACACAGGCTTTTATACCTTTTCTTCCCCGTCCTGGAAAGTGAGTTTTCAATCACAATACAACAAAACGGCAACTGCCTACCGATGGAGTTTCGGTGATGGTATCGAATCCACCCTGCCAAATCCAGTGCACACGTATGCCGTGGGAGGACGCTACAATGTGTGTTTGAGCGTGCTTTCCGGTGAGGGTTGCGAAAGCACCATTTGTAGTCCTTTGGATATTGGTTACCCCGATGATCATTGTACTGTATTTGTTGACGCGCTTCAAGGTGCAGGTAACAGCATTCTATTCAGCGCGCAGGTAAAGGGCGTTCCAACATATACATTTGACTGGGATTTTGGTGACGGGCAGCGTTCAAGTGTGGCACAACCCAATCACAGTTATGCTGTGCCTGGCGCTTACCCTGTCAGTTTGCGCGTAAGTGATTCAAAGGGAAACACCTCGCAGGCCTGGTACAATGCGGTTACTTCAGGCGACAACTCTTCCTGTGCAGCCAATCTTAAGGTTCCATTAATTCAGTCAGAAGCCACACTGTTACCATACGCCCGGGTTAGGATTTCTTACCGCAGCGCTTCGGGAATATTGTACAGCAGTGATGCTTTTACACAAGATCCCGCAAATAAATTCGAGGTACTGAGTGTCAGTGATTTTGACCAGAATGAGAAGGGAGAACCAACCAAAAAGCTTAATGTGAAATTCAGCGGCTACCTGTATAACGGACAGAATTCTATCTACATTAGCGAATCTGAAGCTGTTATCTGCGTTTCATACAAAAATTAAGGGCTGACCCAACCAAGCAATATCACACATTGTATTGTATAATAAGCAAAGGAGTACGCTGAAAATCCTAAACAGAGTAAGCACGAACCAACAATACGACCATGAAAACAATTACCAAAATCTTTCACTTCGTTCTTTTGCTCTCTGCATTTGCGATGGCCAATGAAAGCCGGGCTCAGGGCTGCACGTCCATGTTCACATATTCCCTGGGTGCCAACGGGAATGTAACATTTACAAGCACCAGCGCTCCTGTTAATTCCATTACAACCCAGTACTACTGGACCTTTGGTAACGGAAACACCTATTCTGCCACTGGTGGACCGGGTATTATCACATCGCAAACCTATTCGGCTAATGGTGTGTATACTGTATCACTCTTCATTCTCACTCCCGCAACCTGCTCCAATGTTTCAAGTCAGACCATTAACGTGACTTCGGCAAGCGGGTGTGTTCTGAACGCTAATTTCAGCGCGAATAGTGGAGGCAGCGGTTTAATGAACTTCACAAATTTGTCAACCGGAACCTCTTCCACCAGTACCTTTGCCTGGAATTTCGGTGATGGGGGAACCAGCAATCTGTTTTCTCCGGCTCACACATATTCCGCCAGCGGAAATTACATTGTTTCATTAACCGTGACAAACTCCGGAACCTGCGTGTCTACCTATACGGCCAACATTACGGTTTGCGCGGTCATGCCAAGCTTTACGTATACGCTCGGCAGCAATGGCCAGGTGTTTCTTACCAGCACAACGCCCAACACAAATTCCCTGACAGTTTATGGCTGGACAGTGACAAACGGAGTTTTTGCCCAAACTACAGGACCTGCCGGCGCTTTCCAAAATTATTCGCTCAGCGTTCCTGCAAACGGCACCTACACTGTATCACTTTATGTAGCCATTGGCGTTTGTACAGGAATGGTTTCAAACACGATCTCTGTGAACAATGTCACCACACCCACATGTTCAATAACCATCAACACAACCCCTGCCACCGGTACACTGTGCAATGGATCTGCTACTGTAACAGGTGTAATCGGTTTGTGTGGCGGCGGACCTAGTTATGTCTGGTACCCGAGCATGACTTCTGCCGTTTCAGCGGGTGGATTGTGTCCTGGTACGGTTTACACCGTAGTGGCTTCAAGTGGAGGCGGAACCAATTGCTGTCCTTCCATATCGCAAGTATTCACTGTTGGTACAACTGGTTGTAATCTTAATGCCAGTTTCGTGTATTCAACTGCTCCTAATGGTGTGGTGAATTTTTACAACACCTCAACCGGAACTGTGAATCCGGTACAATACACCTGGTATGGGAATTTTTCGATGAACAATCCAACAATACCTAATCCCAGTGCTACTTTCTCAGCCAATGGTGTGTACACGGTTTATCTTTATGTGCAGAATTCAGGGCTGCCAGGCTGCGCTGATTCATCAGTGGTTCAAACCATCACTGTTAGCAATGTAACCGGCCCCTGCAATCTGCAAGCCAGTTTCTCTCACACAGTTGGTGCCAGCGGCAATGTGAATTTTGCAAGTACTTCTAGCGGAACACTTGCCAATACCGTCTACTTCTGGAATTTCGGAGATGGTACTACAGGATTTGGTATAAATCCCGCTCACATTTACCCTTCATCCGGCTCGTATTTCGTTCTGATGACCGCGATAAACAATTCCGTGAATTGTGTCAACACAACCAGCATGGCTATCAACGTAACGGGTATTAACTGTGTGGCCAACTCCAATTTCAGTGTGGCGCCAACACCAACACCCCAATTCTGGACTGCCACACCAGCTTTCCCCTGGAATATCACCAACGCGGTTTGGAGCTGGGGTGATGGTACTTCAAGCAGTGGACTTTACACATCACACTCCTACTCAGCTGCCGGCTTGTACAGCATCTGCCTGAATGTGACCGTATCCTGCGGTGCCAGTTCATCAAGCTGCTTTACCTACTCGATTTCGAAAGTCAGCAGTGCCAGCAGCATGATACAGATTAACGTTGTACCACCTGCTCTTGTTGAAGTTGGTCTTGGCAATTATGTTGCCACAGATCTTAATGGTATTGAATTATACCCTAACCCAAATCAAGGGTTAGTTCAAATAAGACTCAATTCGCTGAGTCAGGAAGAGATCAGTTTGCAGTTAAGCGATATCACCGGCCGTAAGGTATATGAAGAAATTCTTTCAGGACAGTTGCAGGAAAGCACCAAAACGCTTGATCTGCAAGCATTGCCTAACGGTATTTACATTCTGAAAGTTCAACAGGGCGCCCAGTCCCTGAGTAAAAAACTGGTGATCCGCAAAGATTAGTTCTGTTCTAGTGTGTGTAAAAGGAGGGCTTCGCAAGGGGCCCTCTTTTTTTTTAGAATTCGCAGTTTTTGGGTGTACGGGGAAAAGGGATCACATCGCGAATATTACCCATGCCAGTAATAAAGAGCACCAGTCGTTCGAATCCCAAACCAAATCCAGAGTGCGGACATGAACCAAAACGGCGCGTATCAAGATACCACCACAAATCTTCTGAGGGGATACCAATTTCATTCATGCGGTAAGTTAAATTTTCCAAACGTTCTTCCCGTTGAGAGCCGCCTATAATTTCCCCGATTCCCGGAAAAAGGATATCCATCGCCGCAACCGTCTTTCCATCTTCATTCTGGCGCATGTAAAAAGCTTTAATTTCCTTTGGGTAATTGTATAGTATAACCGGCTTTTTAAAGTGCTTTTCTACTAGGTATCGCTCGTGTTCGCTTTGCAGATCAACTCCCCATTTATCCACAATGTATTGAAATTTCTTTTTCTTGTTATGATTGCTTTCTCTCAAAATCTCAATCGCTTCGGTATAGCTTACCCGTTCAAATTTATGTTCGGTGCAGAAGCGAAGTTTGTCAATTAACCCCATTTCACTCCGCTCGTTCTGGGGCTTTTGTTTTTCTTCTTCAGCCAGGCGCTGCGACAGAAATTCAAGGTCTTCTGAATTGTGTTCAAGCACATGACGGATCAGGTATTGAAGCATGTCCTCCGCTACGTCCATGTTTTGGTTGATGTCGCAAAAGGCCATTTCAGGCTCAATCATCCAGAATTCAGCAAGGTGTCTGGCAGTATTGCTGTTCTCAGCCCTGAAAGTAGGGCCAAAAGTGTAAATATTACTGAAGGCCATGGCTGCCAGTTCACCTTCGAGTTGACCTGAAACAGTGAGGTTAGTGGATTTGCCAAAAAAATCCTGGCTGTAATCCACCTCACCTTGCTCATTTTTGGGCAATTTGTTTGGATCGAGGCTGCTTACCCTGAACATTTCGCCAGCACCTTCTGCGTCGCTGGAGGTGATGATAGGCGTGTGGATGTAAACAAAGTCTTTCTCCTGAAAAAATTTATGCACCGCAAATGCAAGGCTGTTCCGGAGGCGGAACACCGCACCAAAGGTATTGGTCCGGAATCTCAAGTGCGCTATTTCCCTCAGAAACTCCAGACTGTGCTTTTTGGGCTGTAAAGGGTACTTTTCAGCGTCGCTATCACCTAAAATACGGATTTCGCTGGCTTTGAGTTCAACCTGTTGTCCTTTTCCAAGCGAGGGAATGAGTATGCCTGTTGCCTGAACAGCAGCTCCGGTTGTAATGCGTTTGAGCAGATCTTCGGGACTATTCTGGAAATCTACCACCACCTGAAGGTTATTGTTGGTAGAGCCATCGTTCAGGGCCATAAATTGGTTGTTGCGAAATGTTCTCACCCATCCGTAAACAGAGATCTCACGGTTATCAGGTTTGCTTGACAGTATGGCTTTGATGTTTGGGCGACTCATAAATGTTCAGAAAATTGGACAGCAAAGTTAAGAGAATTTGTGGTGTTCTGAATGACCTATTCCCTTACCGAAAGATACTCCTCTTCGCTGATCGCCTCTGCCATAGCGCTGTAATTATAGACCATGTCGTGAACAAACCGTCTTTCCGGAAAAAGCCGGGCTTCCAGTTGTTTCACTATTTTTCTGTTTCCAATAAGCTGTACTTCTTCAAACAATTTGGGGTTTACAATTTTAAAGTAAGTCTTGCCATTTTTGTAACGGCGATAAACCGGAAAGTTTATATCTTCAAAATCCATGTCAGTTCCCTTTCTCAGGCAGGTTGCAGGGTATATTCTGCAAGCGCACAAAGATACTACAGATTCGCTCTGTCTGGTATTGCCCAACAAAAGGGCAGGGCTCTTTTTACGTGCGCATTTGTCGGAACTGGCCGGTAAAACCATCTGGATGCCCCGCATCATGGGGGCTGAAGAATTTTTTACAGAACTGAGTGATCTGAAACAAGCCGCCGAGATCGATCTGCTTTGTCATCTTTACGAAAGCTATCGTGCCTGTTGCGGCGAAAAGGCCGAAAACTTCGGTAATTTCTCAAAATGGGGGCACCTCATACTTCAGGACTTTAATGAAATAGACCGTTACCTGGCAGATCACAGGCAGCTGTATGAGAATCTGCATAACATCAAAACAATAGAGAACTGGAGCCTTGGAGAGACAGAATTAACGGGTACACAAAAAGATTATCTTGAATTTATGGCCAGTTTGGCCAGGATATACGATCATTTTAATTCCGCGCTGCAAAACAAAGGCCAGGCATACCAGGGAATGGTTTACCGAAGGGCGCTGGAAAAGGTGACACAAAGTAATTTTACGGATTCATATTCCTGTGTTTTGTTTTGTGGATTTAATGCCATGAACAAAGCGGAAGAGAGAATTGTGGACCATCTTTATCATACCAAACGGGCCGCAATGTTATGGGACTCCGATGCTTATTACCTGGAACAGGACATACAGGAAGCTGGACTATTTCTGAGGAAGTATATGGTTCAATGGCCAGATGTGAGAAAAAGCCATCCTGAATTGAATTTCAGGGACGAAAAATCCATCAGAATAATATCTGTACCCGGGCAGCACGGTCAGGCTCAGGTGGTTAATCAGGAGCTTCAGGAGCTGCTGAACATGGGAATAAGTCCCGACCGGATTGCGCTTGTGCTGGCAAATGAAAAATTGCTCTGGCCTGTTTTGCAACAAATACCTTCTGACATCCGGCAGGTAAACATCACCATGGAATACCCGCTCAGGTATACCCCGGCATATAGTTTTTTTGAGAGCATCCTGCAAATACAGCTGGCCTATCAGGCCCAGGGAAAAAGCAGAAAGATCATTTACCACCGGGATTTTACCCGCTTACTGAGGGAACCCTTGTTTCAGACCTACCTTGATGCACGTGGACTCAATCTGCGATGTGAAGAAATTTTAAAGTATATCCGTGAACGCAACATTTCCTTCGTTCAACACAGTACACTTTCGGAATTGCTGGGCGACTCGATTTCAATCTTGTCATTTATCTTTTTACCGGTGAATGGCATCACTGCCTTTAACGAAAAACTCAGGCAAATGATTCTTGTTCTAAGCGAACACTTGCTTAAATCCACGCCTAATTTGTCTTTACAGTTTGAACTTGAATACCTGCATATTCTCCTGCGTCATTTTAACCGGCTCGAAGAACTTCTGCTCACTTACCCGTACTTTTCTGATTTTGAATCTTATCAGGATCTGTTTCACGAATTGCTTGGACAAGCCAGCGCGCCATTTTCAGGTGAACCTCTGCAGGGCCTTCAAATAATGGGTATTCTGGAAAGTCGCGTGCTCGATTTTGAACACGTTATACTGGTGAATGCAAATGAAGGTGTTCTGCCTTCTGGCAAGACCATGAATTCTTTTATTCCCAACGATTTAAAGCGGGCGTTTGGTTTACCGCTATACCACGAAAAAGATGCCGTATATGCATACCACTTTTACCGGCTCCTGCAGCGCTCGCAAAACATCCTGATAACTTACGACAGTTTTAGCGACACCTTTGGTAAAGGCGAGAAAAGCCGTTTTATTACACAGCTGCAGCTTGAAATGCCTGCATACAACAAGGCCATACGCATAAGTGAACAAGTTGCTGGTTACAACCGGTTACCCGGTAACCAGACCTCAGAGATCAGGGTTCAGAAGAATCCGGGGATCATGAAGGAAATCCTCGATCGTTCACAATCACGAGAAGAATACAAGGGTCTTTCACCTTCTTCTCTGATCAGTTTTAAGGAGTGCGGCCTGAAATTCTACCTCAGATACGGGGCCGGACTTAAACCAACAGAAGAAGTGGAGGAGAATGCCGAGCAAAATACAATGGGCTCTATACTGCACTTAAGTCTGGAAAACTTGTATCTGGATTTGTTAAACCGTCCATTACGCGAATCTGATTTCAATAAAAAACTGAACCTGATTGAAAACACGGTTCATCATGCTTTTATTTCCAGTTTTAATCAGCAGATGCCATTCGGTAAAAGCCTTCTACAGGAAGAAGTGATAAAAGCATATGTGCGCAAACAAGTCAAACAGGATATCCAGGATGCCCGTTCACTTTCTGCTTCACGCGGGGTTTTCAGCTTGCTTTACCTTGAACAGGAATTTTCTTCCGCTTTACTACTTTCAGGGGAGAACAAAGCCGCCACAGAACTTATCCTCAAAGGTAAGGCCGACAGGGTAGACCGATTTGGGGACTGCATCCGAATAATAGATTATAAAAGCTCAGTGAAGCCTTCAGACAAATTTGGGTTTGACGGATTTGAGCCTCTGTTTTCTGACAAAGCATACAACAAACAACTGCAATTGATATTATACGCCTGGTTGTGTTACAAAAATGATGTGGCCAGTCCTGACCTTCTAAGGCCTTGTATTGTGGCTTTTAAAAACTACAGGCCGGAACCGTATTTTCTCAAGAAAGACAAAGCAGATCTGATCATGGATGAAGCATTCTTTGTTTCTTTTGAGAAGGCGCTGACCGAATTTGCAGGAAGACTTTTTGATACAGGTCAGGATTTTGAGCAAACTCAGGATCAAGACTCCTGTTTGTATTGCGATTATAGCCCGATTTGCATGAGGTAAAGTAAACTTTTCAGGCCTCAAAAAGGTTTTTAAAGAACTTCGGGCCGGCAAACCCAGCCTACAACTTACAAAAATTTGATTAAATAAACAATAGACAACACTTTTTGCAGGAAACCTGAATTGGCTTAATTTTGATGCCCCTAGTTGTGTTACTTGCATGAAAACCGATCTTATTTCCAGGCTCGAAGAACTGCTCCTCAAGGATGCAGGCGAAGTTGCATCCGATGTACGTGCCTTACAAAAAGAATATCAGAAAAACTGGTCAGTTGAATTTGAGAAAGCCAGGCAGGCCTTCCTGAACGACGGTGGTCATCAGCAGGAATTCGATTTTCCGAAAACGGAAGAAGATCTTCGCTTCGAAGCGCTTCTTGAGAAGTTCGCGAAACAGAAAAAAGAGCAGGAGGCCCGTATTGCAGCCGAACAAGCCCGTAATCTTCTGGTGCGTCAGGATATCATTGCAAAGATCAGGGATTTAAGCCATTTGAGTGAAAATGTTGGTGCCGCTGTAAAAATGCTGGGTGAACTTCAGAAACAATGGAAGGAATGCGGACAGGTATCGCCGCACAAATACAAAGATGTTCAGGCGGAATACAGCAAAGCTATTGAGGATATTTATTACAACCTGAAAATATTCAGGGATCTTCAGGAACATGATCTCAGGAAAAATTTTGAACTGAAATCTGAATTGATCAGCAAACTTCAACATGTGCAGCAGATTGAAAATGTGAAGGAAGCCGAACGTTTGGTGAAGGTATACAGAAATGAATGGGAAGAAATCGGGCCTGTGCCAAATCTCAAGTGGGAAGAACTGAAACTGCGCTATAAGCAGGTACTTGACGATACTTACTCGAAGATCAAATCGCATTACAATTCGCTTGAAGAGCTAAAGGATCAGAACCTGAAAGCCAAACAGGATTTGCTTGAGAAGGCCAGACTTATCACCTCCGGACTTGAAGAACAAAAGCTTTCTAAATGGAATGAAGCCACAGAAAAACTTATCGCCTTGCAGGCTGAATGGAAGGGCATAGGACGAACACATGAGAAGGACAATGAAAAAATATGGGCCGAATTCCGGGCTGTATTTGATGATTTTTTTGATCGCAAAAAACATTTCTTCTCAGATTTACATCATAAATTCTCGGCTAACCGGAAAATTAAGGCAGACTTGATCGCAAGAGCTGAAGCCATGCAAAACAGCACCGATTGGCCGAAAACAAGTGCCGACCTCATTCGATTGCAGGAAGAATGGAAAAAACACCCATCCGGGGGAGACAAAGAAGAGCATCGCCTCTTTGCCCGATTCCGCAAAGCCTGCAATCATTTCTTTGATAATAAAAAGCAGCATTTCGAAAGCATAAACGCTTCTTATGAAGGCAATCTGGTCCTGAAGGAAGATATTCTCAAGCGTATTTCAGAATATCACCCAGGGGAGGATCTTGACCTTAACCGAGAACAACTCCGGAAATTTAATCAGGAATGGATTGCTGCCGGTTTAGTGCCCGCCAAAGAGAAAAGAAGGATTAATGAAGCTTTTTACAACAAGCTGGATGAGTTATATGAGCAGCTTCATCTCGACAAGATTGAAAAATCAAAATTGCAGTTTCGCAGCAAACTAGATCGCCTTTCGGCCTCAGACAACGCTGTGGAGCTCCTGCGCAAGGAGTCTGAGCATCTGCGAAAACTTATTGATGATATTAACGCAAAGGTACGCACCTATGATAACAATCTCGGCTTCTTTAAACAATCAAAAGGTGGTAATTCACTTCTAAAGGAGATCGAGGAAAAAGTTGAGGCTGAAAAATCAAGAATGAAAGAGTTGAGTGAAAGGCGCAAGCTGGTTAATGAAGAGATCAGCAAAATACTCAATGCTGAAAAATCACGCGTGCAGGCCTAATGCACAATGATCAAAAGCACTTGCGTATTTCATAAATAATGTACTGTTCAAACGCGCTGATTTTTCCTGAGCCTTGCGCTTAATGTTAAACTGCAGGTGTTTCATCTACACAGCCTAAGTCAGGTCATAAAATCTCCTGTTGTTCGCTTATCACTTTGCTTTCTTTTTGTGAAATTCCATGCCGGCCATCGGGAAGAGCGCTATCCCCTCCGTTAATCTAAGTTCAGCCATCATATTATTGTGTATGGGTCCCAGCCAGATCTCCACTTCTTTTTGCTCAACAGGATCGCTGGGAAAAATCCTGCCTATTCTGCCGCATTCGATTCTGTAGGCTACGCCTGTTCTTACGGGATCACCCACGTTTTTTACCAGTTTTGCCCCTTCAAATGTTGCTAATCCCACCTTTCCGCTTGCTGTTTGGTTCTCCTGAATTCGTAAGGTCATGAAAACGGAGTCTGTAATAAAACTATAATGCAATCCATTTTCCTTATGACGAACCGTTACTTTGCATTTCTCCGAGCGCCAATCACCAGGAAGATCTGCAGGCAATTCCCATTTTGTGTTGACACATGATGTTAAAAGTATCATCCATAATATGACAGGTAGGCAAAACAGCAAAAATGATTTCATTGTAACTACAAAGTCCATCAAAAACGATACGGGTGCTGAATTATTATGCAACCTGCATTATTGGTTCAGGCCTCTCTGGGCGGGAGAAGCATTAAAGCTGGATACTTTTTCCCTGCGCAGCAATTAAGATTATGGAATGCCGAGAAATTCTTTGACCACATCTTCGGCACGTTTACAAGCCTTGTCCAGGTCTTCATTCAGGATAAATACATCAAACAATTCGGCCGTTTTCAACTCCTTTTCAGCTTTGGCGATTCTTCTTGCTATGCTCTCATCGCTGTCGGTGCTGCGCATTTTTAATCTTTGTTCGAGAATTTTAATGCTGGGAGGCATCACAAATACACCAAGGGCCTTCTCCTTAAACTGGTTTTTAAGGTTTAATCCACCTTCCACGTCGATATCAAAGATGACAGCCTTTCCCTTAGCCCAGATCTGTTCAACTTCAGAGCGAAGGGTGCCATAATGTGTGCCTGCATACACTTCTTCCCATTCGAGAAATTCGTTATTGGCGACTTTTTTCATGAATTCCTCCACCGTAAAATAGTGGTAATCTTTGCCATTCACTTCAATGCCTCTTTTCGGACGGCTAGTCGCTGAAATAGAGAATTCGATGTGTTCGGGAAAAGTCTTGCAGATGTGACGCACCAGTGTGGTTTTACCGGATCCTGAGGGCGCAGAAAAAATGATGAGTTTACCACTGTGCATCCACAAATATAACAAAACTTAACAGCCGCAAGCCTGGGTTCTTCGGGCTGGTATCCTGTTATCAGCTATTCCGTCCTCTTGTAAAAATGTGGTCAGGATTAGGCTCAATCTCGTATTTTTGTGGGTCATGCGTTATTTTTTCCTGTCTCTGTTCACAAGTCTCCTTTTCTGGACTCATGCCCAAATGCCAGGTGGCGGAAACAACAGCCAGATGATGAAAGCCATGAAGGACATCAGAGGGCGTGTTTACGGAAAAATTATTGATGGAAACAGCAAAAAACCCGTAGAGTATGCTTCTGTGACGGTACTCTGGTACAATAAAGACAGTTTGCTCGGGGGGGCGCTTGCTGAAGAGAACGGCGACTTCAATATTGAAAACCTTCCACCCATGGGTGGGTTCCGGCTAAGGGTAAATCAGATTGGTTACAAAACATATGAAACCAAATTCTACATCCAGCTGCCAAACAAAATCGAACTGGATTTGGGCAATATCAGCCTGCAGATTGATCAGAAAGTATTGGGAGAAGTGGATGTTGTGGCTGAAAAAAGCACCCTTACCATTGGCATTGACAAACGGGTTTACAATGTTGACAAGGATATTTCGGTTCGTGGCGGAACAGCCATTGATGCGATGAAAAATGTACCTGGCGTGTCGGTGGATGCGGATGGAAATGCTCAGTTGAGAAATCAAAGTCCGATCATCTATGTAGACGGGCGACCGACCAACCTCACACTGCAACAGATCCCTGCAGATCAGATCGATCGCATTGAGGTGATCACGAACCCTTCAGTTAAATACGAAGCCAGTTCAACAGGAGGCATATTAAACATCATTCTGAAGAAGAACCTGAAACCCGGTTACAACGGTGTGCTGATGGGCAACATCGGTACCAGCGATCGCTACGGCAGTATGCTGAATCTGAATGTGAAGGAGGGGCGCTGGAATTTTACCGGCATGTACTCCTTTAATCAGGCCTTCAACAACACCAAAGGATATACCAACAGAACCCAGCTCAATGAGGCCACTGGTGACCCAATTGCGTATTTTAATCAGGATAATGCTGTGCGGATGAAGAATATGTTCCACTTTGCAAAGCTGGGAGCGGATTATAATGTCACCAACCGGGATATGATCTCCCTGAACACCATGTTTACTGCGGGTAATTTTAATACGGACGAAAAACAGAATTATACACTGAAAGACTCTGCATTTGTAGAACAGATCTATGGAAACAGGGAAAATAACCAGGTGGCGGGATTTCAGAACTATAACGCGCAACTGCTGTACAAGAAAACATACCCCAAACAGGGCAAGGAGCTTAGTGCGGACCTCAATTACAACTACACCAATTCTGACAACGGATATCTTTTTACGACAAATGACTTCGCTGCCCAGAGCGCAACTTCACTCACAACTTACCAAAAAAACGATGGCGCAAGCAATTCAAATCAAATGGTGTTTCAACTCGACTTTGTGAACCCTGACAGTGAAACTAAAAAGTTTGAGGCCGGGCTGAGGAGTTATTATAAAAACTCTCTGAGCAGTAACGCCACATATAATGCCCAGTCACCTGAGGATGTTTACACGAAAGATACTATCATGAGCAACCGGTATATCATCGACGACATGGTAAACGCAGCTTACGTGAACTACAACAACAAAACGATCTGGAACATCAATTATCAGGCGGGACTGCGTTTTGAGCAATCATATTACAAAGGCAACATCACAGACAAAAACCAGAGCTTTTCGTACAATTATCCTTCATCAACCGAAGATATTATGAAGTCATTGTTTCCGGGAATCTATCTGAGCAAGAAGACCGATAAAGGTCATGAGTGGCAATTGAATTTCAGCCGTAAGATCCGCCGGCCTAATTTTTTTCAGTTAATGCCTTTTGTGATGTTCTCTGACCGCCAGAACATACGCATAGGAAATCCCCAGCTGAAACCTGAGTTTCGCAACACGGCAGAGCTGAATTACAATAAAGTGTTCAGCAAAGGCAACTACCTTGGATCCGTGTATCTGCGGTACGAAGAGCAGCCTATAACCAATGTGGCTTACCCTTCACTCACAGCGCCAAATGTGCTCATCAACACTTTTGTGAACGGAAACAACAGTGTGCAATACGGCACAGAGCACACCATCAAATACACTTTGTTTAAAAACTTGGATGCCATGCTCAACGGGCATCTGTATTACATTTATCTCAAAGGCCTTGTTGTACCAACCGAGCCTGAAGTGAGCGCTGAAGGACCAGCCTTCGACACAAAGGCCACACTGAGTTATAAGTTTCCCAAACAACTTACACTTCAGGTGAATGGTGCCTACCGTTCTCCCCAGGTGCTCCTTCTTGGAAAAACACTGGAGGTTTATTACATGGATATTTCCCTGAATAAAATGATTGGTACAAAATGGGTGCTTAATGCCACGCTGAGCGACGTGTTTAACACAAAGCGTATGGGTACTTACTATCAGACGCCATATTACACTCAGGACCTTATGCGAAGACGCGAAGCCAGATTTTTGAGATTCAGCGTCACCTATATTTTCGGTAAGATGGATGCTTCCATCTTTAAAAAAGGTAAACAGATGCGGAATACCGACGGCCAGCAAAATGGTCAGGATGGACTTGATTTCGGAAAATAGGCATGAAAAACAGAATTCAGATTGAAGGCATACAACTTTATGCTTACCATGGTTGCCTCGAAGAGGAATCAAGGATAGGCGGCCATTATACAGTTGATGTTTACATTGAAACAGATTTTATGGAGGCAGCCATAAAAGATGATCTGGAAAAAACCATTGACTACTGCAGCATTTACGAGATCTGTAAGACGGAAATGGCGATCAGAAGCAAACTAATTGAACAGGTTTGTCATAGAATATTTACAGGTATTTTTAAGGCGCATCCTCGCATTCAGGCCCTTCGCGTGAAAATCACCAAGCACGCGCCACCCATGAATGGTGATGTGGATAAGGCCTGTGTGGAAATAGAATCCTGAACTTGAGACACTACCGTATACCTGATACCTCTGAATTGCAAGATGCTTTGAATGATTTACCGGGCTGGGAATTGGGAGAAAAGCGGATACAGAAACATTTTGAGTTCAAGGGATTCGCTGAGGCGATGCAATTTGTAAATACTGTAGCCAGAATGGCCGAGCAAATGGATCACCATCCCGATTGGAGCAATTCCTTTAATAAAGTCTTCCTATCTTTGTCGACCCAAAGCTTGAACGCCATCACTGAAACTGACCTTCAAATGGCTTTAGGCATTGAAAAACTATACACGAATGGAATTTGATAACAGCGCTGACACTGACCTTTCAGAACTCGGAGAATTTGGTTTGATCAGGCATCTTACTCAACACCTAGAACTTGAACAGGAATCCAGCCTAAAAGGTGCTGGCGATGATGCCGCAGTAATTGACAACAAAGATCTGGTAACGGTTGTAAGTACCGATATGCTGGTGGAAGGTGTGCATTTTGACCTGAGTTATGTGCCGCTCAAGCACCTGGGATACAAAAGTGTTGTTGTAAACCTGAGTGATATTTATGCCATGAATGCTGAGGCCAGGCAAATACTTGTGTCGATAGGTCTTTCCAACCGGTTCAAACTCTCGGCAGTGGAGGAACTCTATAAAGGCATGTTACTGGCATGCAAAAAATACAAGGTTGATCTGGTGGGAGGGGACACAACTTCCAGCAACAGCGGATTGGTGATCAGCATCACAGCCATTGGAGCAGCGAAGAAGGAAGAACTGGTATACAGGAATGGCGCAAAAGAAGGTGATCTGCTTTGTGTGAGTGGTGATCTGGGCGGGGCATATATGGGGCTTCAGGTGCTGGAGCGCGAAAAAGCTGTGTTCAAAGAAAATCCCAAACTTCAGCCTGATCTTCAGGGCAAGGACTATATCCTTGAAAGACAATTGAAACCCGAGGCTCGCAAAGATATACCAGCTTATTTCAGAAGCATGGGAATTCATCCCAGCGCCATGATAGATATAAGCGACGGCTTGTCTTCTGAAATTCTGCACCTCTGCACCCAGTCCGATACAGGGGTAGAATTGTATGAAGAAAAAATTCCAATTGACCCGCTCACATACGAAACAGCCCGTGAGTTTAATCTTGACCCTACCTTGTGCGCCCTGAGCGGAGGTGAAGACTATGAATTACTTTTCACCATTCCTTTATCCGATTATGATAAAGTCAAGAATTCACCCGATATTTCTGTGATCGGCCACATCACGCATGCTGGTAAAGGTAGGCTTATGGTCTCTAAATCAGGTACTGTGCACGAACTTACTGCTCAAGGGTGGAATACCTTATTGAAAAAATAATCAGTCGGGTGTACTCTTTTCGATCTCCAGGCCAAAATCCATAACCATTGGCAAGGGGTCGCTTCGCATACCTTGTTCAAATTCGAAACGGTAATGTCCGCTCAGCGGAAAGCGTACGTTTTTTTTGACTGGCACTTTGAGGTCAAAAATATCGCCCATACCGCTCCCATGCCATTCACCTTTATCATTGGCCAGCACAATTTCCATGGTATCCTTTAATATCTTTCCGTCCGGGTAGGATGTGGTTACAAAAAGAAAGATGTTCCTGAATGGGTACTCATCTGCATGCCGTATCATGAGTGAGATGTTGTTCAAGGACCTCGTATCGGTTATATCCACTTCAAATACGGCCTTATCGCCTGAACGCCATTCGTTGTTTTCAAAACTCTGGTATTTACTGAACACCACCTTGTCTGAACAGGAACTCAGAAAAAGTACCAGAATCAGAATTTTACTGATCAGGTTTATTCCGTGTATTGGGCTTTTGATCATGCCTGGGTGGGTTTGAACGGTTGTGATGAGGTCCCTTTGGTTTTTGCGATGGGTTTGAATTTGCAGGCTTTTGCTGGCCTGATTTGCCTGATTGATGCCGGCCACCGCTTTGTTTTGGAGGCACAGGCGATTGGCCTTGCCGGCTGCCTGAACCTTGTTTGGCGGATTGTTGGTTCCTGGACTTGTTTTGTTGTGGTTTTGTATGGCCCTGGGGACGTTTTCCCTTGTTGTTTTTTGATTTGCTGTCGAATCGTGTAAGACTTTCTTCTCCCACCAGGTTTGCAAATACAGGCTCGGTTTGTATCGGTATATCAAATACCCTGAGACTGGGTTTCAGTTCTTCAGGGTGCTCACCCTTTTTGTTGGCTTCCAAAACCAGTTTCACTGACTCAATATCCATAGGAATCAAAACTGTCGGGTCGCTCTTGTAACTGAACCACATCATTTTCCTGAAAATGTCGATTTTTTGCAGGAAAGCTTCGCCTTTTTTGGTATTGAGCTTTTTGCCTTCAAGATCCGGAAATTCCTTCAGAGCTTCGGAGTAACTGTCCAGTTCGTAATTCAGGCAGCATTTGAGTTTACCGCATTGCCCGGCCAGTTTCAAAGGGTTTAGAGAAAGTTGCTGATACCTCGCCGCGCTGGTGCTCACGGTCCTGAAATCGCTGAGCCAGGTGCTGCAGCAAAGTTCCCTTCCACATGAACCAATTCCGCCCAATCTTGAAGCTTCCTGCCTGGCACCGATCTGGCGCATTTCAATTCTGACCCTGAATTCCTCAGCCAGCACTTTTATGAGTTCCCTGAAATCCACGCGCGCATCGGCTGTATAATAAAATACAGCTTTGGATTTATCGCCCTGGTATTCCACATCACTGAGTTTCATTTCCAGACCTAAACTCAGGGCAATGGTTCTCGCCCTATACATGGTACTGGTTTCCAGGGCGCGTGCTTCATGCCATTTGTCTATGTCACTTTGTTTAGCCTTGCGGTAAACTTTCTTAATGTCTTCGGCTTCAGCCTTCAGGTTACGCTTTTTCAGCTGCAAGCGAACCAGTTCACCGGTAAGGGACACTGTGCCCAGGTCATGACCTGAATTTGCTTCCACCGCTACGGCATCTCCAACATTCAGGCTTAAACCTGAAGAATTTCTGTAATACTCTTTACGCGAGTTTTTAAACCGTACTTCAACCAGATCAAAGGCTTTTTGACCATTCGGAAGTGACATGTTGCCTAACCAATCGAACACTGACAGTTTATTGCATCTGTCATCCGTACCGCATGAGCCGTTGTTGTTACATCCGGCGGGTAAAGTTCCTCCGCCGCTACCGCATCCTCCGCTGCATCCCATAGAATTGTATAAGTTTTTAAAGATACGAAGAATTGCAATTTCGGCAATCTTGCTTCTTAAAGACCTCTGATCGTGAACGCCTATGCTTTTTGATTAAATTTGGTGGTGCTTCGCCCGTTTTTCATACTCGTGATGCTTTTCCAGCACGTCCTCTATTCTCAACATAAGGTATATCTGCTTGACGGGAAGCTTTTAGAGGGAAAAGTACTTGAAGTTGGTCCAAAACAGGTTCATTTGCTTGGCAAAAGCGGTTCCACCGAAATCACCGTTTCCCGGATATTATTAATAGATTATGGGAAGGGCAGACTCGACCGGTTTGCAGATAACAAGGCAGACAGATATATACCGAATGGTGAATTATCTCAAAATAACGGATCCAGGTCAAAAGCGGTTACCGGCCAGAACGAGTTTTACATAAACACCCTTTCCCTGATGAATGCTGATGTTTCTCTGTCTTATGAACATATCAGCGAAAATAAGAAGTATGGACTGGGCATTACTGGCGCCTATAATTTCAATTCATATGCCTCGGGCTTGAACGCTTTCATTGCACTTCTGAGCAATGGTAAAAAAACATTTGATTTTGGCGTATTCGGCAATGCTTACACAGGAAATACGGATTCGCGGCTTCGCTTTTATTTCAACCTGATGGTTAAGTACACCGAATTTACTTATTCCATGGTGCATGAAGACAGTGTTTATGTCAACAATGTGCTATCCATGCAGGTTACATACAGCCCGGGTAAAGGCCATCAAACCGCTTATCTCCTGGGTTGTGGAATGCACGTACAGCTCACTGAAAGTTTCTTTATGAAATACGGATTTGGTGCAGGTCTATTCAGGCTGACCGGAGATTACATGGATCAATTCAATTACACCATCAACAGTGCGAATCAGAGAGCCGCTAACTCACCTGATGCTGCGAACTATACTTTTCTTCCAAAAGGATATTTATCAATTTCAACCGGATGGAAATTCTGAAACACAGGGCAATACTGGCTTTTATGTTGACCTTGAATTTTATTCAGGCCCAGGACAGGTTTTATTTTCGCAACGGTACATACAAGGAGGCCAGGCTGGTTTCGGTAGCCAAAAACTGGGTGTATTACAGAAGTTCTGACACCACTCAAGTGGAGAGTATATTAAAAACCGAACTGCTTCTGATTGATACGGAAAAAGGGGGACGGTATCTTTTTTCTTCCAAACCTGATTCAAGCTCCGGTTCTCATCCAAAGGAATTTACCAAAATAAAAAACCGGAATGTCATAGGTTTACAGCCTTTCGGTGTTTTTTTCGGCCGTGTTACGGTGGTATATGAACGACTTCTTGGCAAGGATCTAGGTCTGGTCATACCCTTCAGTTTAACGTTTGATCCATTTGGAACCATATATAAAATACCAAATGATTCCGGTGCGGCCACACCGCATATTCCAGGTGTATATTACATTTTGGGATGTGACCTGAATTATTATCTGAATCAAGACGAAAAAAGCCGTTTTTTTATAGGACCCCGTTACCGCTACGGGGTTGATCAGTTTCTGGGCGGACTGGAAGGCAGCAGCTTGCAATTTCAGCTCGGATGGCGTTATCTTTCTTCCAAAGGGATACAACAGCATTTATCCATTGGTTATGGTTTTGTTAAAGTGCTTTCCGTTCCCGCCACAAGTGGTGTTTCACCGGATCAACTTTATGCCTGGTTTAGTTTAAATTACAGGATCAGTTTATCCTGGTAGCGCTTTTCAAAACCTATATTACCCTGTAATCCACCGCTGTGGATCAAAAGCACCGAACTTTGTTTTTGTAAGCGACCGGTTTGAAGCAGATCAAAAGCCGCATAGGCCATTTTTACTGTATACACATGGTCAAGAACAATGCCAAATTGTTTTTCAAAATTCAGTTTAAACTTCAAAAGGGACTTATCAAACCCGGCATAACCTGAAAATGCATATCTGTTGGTAATTCCATGTTCTGTAATGACCGGGCCGTCCAAAATTTCGTTGCCCAGAATGTTATACCTGTGCCCGGGATCCATGCGCATCAGATTTTCTGTTATATCCATTGGCAGGGTGTTTTCTCCCTTTAAAACGGAAACGCCGATTAATGCCCTGGCTATTTTTTCTGATCGCAATAATCCTGCGAAGGTGCTGCCTGTTCCGCAGGCACAAAACACATAATCGTAAACCGGAACGTCCTTCAAGATATCTGTGCAACCTTTGATCCCCAATTGATTTGAACCGCCTTCCGGAACGATATATGCATCACTGAACCGTTTATGCAATGCCTCTATGTACCCTGGATCGTCTTTTTTGGCGTATTCTGCCCGGCTAAGAAAGTGCAGCTTCATGCCCGATTCACGGGCTTTGGCTAAGGTTGGGTTGTCTGCCTGGTCTTCACCACGGATGAATGCCTGTACTGGTATGCCAAACGCGTGGCATGTCGCGGCTGTGGCTGCAATGTGATTGGAGTAGGCGCCGCCAAAGGTGATCAGGGTTTTCTTTCCACTCGACTTAAGCTCCTGAAGGTTGTACTTGAGTTTATACCATTTGTTACCCGATACCAAGGGGTGCATCCGGTCAAGGCGCAAGATGTCAACACGGTAACCGGAATTTTGAATGAGGGTGTCAATACCGTGAGGCTCAAACTCCAAAAGATCAGTTGTTTTGGACATCGCCTCGCAATGCACGGTAACGTTTCCTGGATTCCACAACAAATATACTTCCCGGGTAACGCGTCATCAGATCCTGATAGGCCTGTCTTGCCTTTTCAGGTTGTTTAAGGTAGTATTCATAGAGCTCTGCCAGTTTGAATTGCGCGTCATCGCCATAAAGGTCATCCGGAAAATACTCAAGTATGTTTTGGTACATTGACACAGCGTCGTTGTATTGTTCTTCCCGCGTGAACACCTGTGCCTTTTTGAAAGCAATATCATCTCCAAGCGTATGGGTACTAAACATAAGATTTATGGAATCGAGTTTCTGGACAGCCTCATTATATTTATGGCGTAGAATGAGTAACTCAGCACCTGCAAAGAGTTTTAAAGGCGCATCGTTGGTGTCAACACCAATGGCATCGGTAATAATCAGGCTCAGATCAAGGGCGTCGTTTGCAATTAGTTTTGATGTGGCGCCTTTTAACACATCGGCCTGGGTCTTAGCCCAGGCAAAGTCGCCTGCATAAAAACTCAGTTTGGCATTCTTGAATTTAGCTTCCTGGCCTATTACTTCGTACTTAAAATCTTTTTCTACCTGTGAATACAGTAACGAGGCTTCCCACAGTTGGCCGTCGAGCAAATACACATCGCCCAAAAGCACTTTAAACTCTGCTCTCTGCAAGGCATCCAGTTTTACGTTTTCAAGCAAATCAGTTAAGGATGTAATGGCATCACTGGTTTTGTCAAGATAGAAAGCCTGAAGGTTTACCAGATTTTTCAGCAAAGCGCTGAAATAAGCAGTGTTTCTGTACTTTTCGCAGGCCACTTTCAGATTTTGTTCAAGTTCCAGCAGGTTCTGTTGCAGCGGGCGGGCCGTTTCGCTTAATTCAAGGTATGAGGCATTGAGTTTTTCTATTCTTGCCCTGTCGTAATAAACATGGTCAGGACCTTTTTCAATCACATAGTCAAAGCAGCGTTTCGCGCAATTCCAGTCCTTATTGGTTTCACAAATCAAGCCAAGGTCAAAAACCCTTTTCCCTTCCTCTTTCAGCCTTTTGTCGAGGGCCCGGCATTGTACGAACGCAGCGTCGAATTCTTTTTGCTGTTTCAGGATGAAAATAAGAAATTCAGAGAATACTACTTTATCGGGTTGCTTTTGAATTCGCTTCTGAAGTTCCTGTTTAAGCAAGGGGTTGTTGATTCCTCCCGTGAGATCATCATAACCCAAAGAATTCTGAAGATGCATCTGTACGCTTTCAAGTTCCGATTCGCGAAAATCAATCGCGTCAAGGTATTCGTTTATCATCGCCACCAAATCGTTCTTTTGCTTGAATATTTCTGCTCTTTCATAAAAATAGGGATACTCAGGGCTTTGTTTCCTGGCCTTGTCGTAAACCTGGAGGGCATAATCATAAAGCCTGGCCTCCATAAAGGCGGCTGAAAGATTTTGAATGTATGGCTGAACAGGCATGAGTTCCTTCAGCGCTTTTTCATAGGCTTCCTTTTCTTTTTTAAAATCCTGGTTGACTTTGTAAATCCTTCCAAGGTAAACGTATACTTCAACCTTGTATTTATTGTTGCGCAATTGTTTTTTGCAGATTTTTTCGGCTTTGGTATAGTCATTCACAGCCATAAGGCTGTTATAATACATCAAAAACCATACATCCGGATGGCGTTCAAACAATTCATCAAAATAAGTGTTGGCTTTGTCGAATTCCTTCGCTTCGTAATACTGCATAGCCAGTTTTTCATTCTGAAGATCCTCACGCTGGGCTGTGAGGCTCATGCTCTGAAGCATAATCACCAGAATACATAAGCTGTATCTTACCAAGTTGGTCATGGGGCGCATAAAGATACAATGCTTTAACGGGCTGTAACCAAAAAAGGGGTTTTTTAGGACCGGTTGTACCGGCGGCATCACATTTTGAATCCTATTAGCACACGGCTGCCGTTCTTTTCAAATTGAATAAAATCCGCGAGATGTTTCATCAGGAAGACACCACGGCCATTTGGTTTATCAAGGTTGGAAGGGTCAGTAGGGTCGGGTAAACCAAGGTAATCAAAGCCCTCACCCTCATCACTTACTGAAAAGATGAGTTTGTTGTTTTCTGATTCAAATCCGATTTTAACGGACTTTTCTGGGTTATCCTTGTTGCCGTGATGAATGGCGTTGTTGACAGCTTCTGTAAGGGCAATGAGCATGTTTCCATAAGCGTCTTCAGGAACATTGTAAACGTCGCACACGTCCTCAATGAGTTTCTCCACCAAACGAAGATTGTTGATATCCGAGCTGATCTTTAAAGATTCGTATTTGGTGGGAATCATTATTTGCTTAAACTGTTAAAATACAGGTTCACTTTCTCTTTATAATAGGGTGTAAGACCAGGTGGTACTGTGTTCAACAGTTCCATTTCCTTTTCTTTAAGTCTTTTATACTCCTGAAACTGCTCCGGGTTGCTATAATTTTGGGATTTGGCCTCGTTACTTTTTCGTTGTTCATCCTGCTCCCTTTCCCTCTCCGCTTTCTCGCTTTCCAACAACCTGGTCAGGATATCCTGTTGTCGTTTCAGGGTTTCGTTTGTGAGTTGTTTATTAACTAGCTCTTTTTCAGTTTGTTCCATCAAACTTGTGACATCTCCACCTGGTTTTGAGCCCTTGTTCTTCATTTGGTCCATCAGGGCCTGCATTTGTCTTCGAAGCGCTTCCTGCTGGGCAGCCATGCGAGCAAATTGCTCTGCGCTGCCCGGCATGCCGTTTCCGGCGCGGCCATTCTGGCCCAAACCTTCGCCGGGTTTTTGACCCTTTTTATCACCGGGTTTTTCCCCGGGTTTTTGACCTTTTTCGAGGGCTTCCTTCATCTCCTGAAGTTGTTTATTCAGTTGCTCCTGCATTTTTCTCATGTTTTGAGCAGGTTGACCCTGGGAAGAAGGGTTTTTGCCAGAGCCTGAACCTGGTTTCTTGCATTTGCCGCTTTTCTGGCTTTTGCTTTGCATCTGTTGTTTCATCTGGTTCTGCATTTGCTCGAGCGATTCGTTGAGCAGTAAGGCCAGGTTGTTCACCGAGGTCATGGTACCTTGCATACGCATCTGGCTTTCTCCGGTGTTTCGTTCGGCCAGAGCTTTCACCGTTTTATCCATGTTCTGATTTATAGCGCTTATTTCACGGTTAATGGTAGCAGAAACCTGTGGCGCCCTTTTACTCAGCGCCAGGAGGCTGTCTTCAATAATACGGCTGTCATCTTTCAGTTTATTCTGTTGTTTGGGTATCTGAACATATTGCGGGTTATCCACCCTGGTTTTTGGCAGGAGGGTCATCAGCTCTTCCTGGGCAAAAGAAAGGTTGAGCAGGTTTTCCAGAATTTGCCTGAGTGCCTGGGCGTTCTCCTCATTTTGGGATTCTTCCGCATCTTCCATGGATTTCTGAAGTTCTTCCTTCATCTCCTGCATTTTCTGAGAGGCACTTTTTTGTGACCTGGAGGCGCTCTTCTTATTGTTTTTACTCAATTCCTGGGAGCTGTTTTGCATGTCCTGGCTTACCTCTTCTTTCTTCTCATCCTGATTTGGCATGGTATTGGGCTCTTCTAGCGCCTGGTTCTTCTTCTCCAGATCTTTGAGGTCTTTTTTCAACTGCTCAAATTCCTTTTGTATGGCATCCTGTTTGTTCTGCAAAGTCTCTTTGGTATCGTGTTTCTTATCCGCTTCAGATTGTTTTTGATCTTTCGCTGAACTTTCTTTTTCCTCTTTCTGTTTTGTGTCTTTTGGGTTTGTTGCTTTTGTTTCTTCCTTCCTGCCTTCTGTGTCCCGGTTAAGCTGATCTTCCTTTTTCTGCAGCTCTTCAAGCTTATCAATGGCTTCCTGCATTTTTTGTTCCACTTCAAGTTGTTTGAACAGTTCAAGGTTTCTGTCCAATTCTTTTTCTATGTCTTTATTGCTGAGTTTGAGCTCTTCCAGCTTCTCCTGAACCTGATTTTTGTCGAATTTCTCCAGCATTTTGTTCAGTTCATCAAAAAGCTTTTTCATTTCAGGGGTCATCACATCATCGAAAAGTTTTTCAAGCTCCTGTTGCTTTTCGGCCAAACTCTGATCCTCCGGGGAAAATTGATTTTGAAATTTATTGTTTTGTTCATTCTGTTGTTTCAGCTGTTCAATTTGTTTCTGGAGGTCATTTTGTTTTTTCACCAACTCCTCCAGTTTTTTCTTTTCCTCGTAACCAAGCTGTTTTTTATCATTTATTTTTTTGCTGAGTTCATTGATGTCTTTTTGCAGCTGTCTTGATTTTTTAATGCTTTCTTCAAGGTCCTTTTTGATCTCTGAATTGTTCTTTTCAGTGGTCTTGCTGATATCATCACGGGTTGGTGCATTGAATTGCAGCAATTTTGTGCGAGTACTTTTTACACCATTAACACCATCGTTGTCAAAGACCTCGAAATAATATTCAATCCTGTCGCCGGGACCCAGTTGGATGGTTTCGAGATCAAGAAAATGAAAATAAGACTGGCTCAACTTATCGGGGTTTATGTGGATGTCTTCCCTGATTTCCTTTTCCTTGATCTGTCCAGCGCTGTCTGTATTGAATACACGGGCGTGAAAAGCCAGTTTGGTGAATCCGTAATCATCGTTGATCTGACCACTTATGTACAATTTCGAAGGGTCAAGAGAATCGGGTTTTACATCTGCTTCAATTTCGGGGTATCGGTCGGGAATGACCTGAATGTTATAAGTCATGGAGTCTGATAAGCCCAAAACGAGTTTGTTCACAGGCTTTATGCTGTAATGGTTGTTTTGCATAAACCTTCGGCTGTAACTGAAACTGCCTTCCCTAACATTTAAGGGATGAACCAGACTGTCGCCGAAACGAAGAAACAGATCGTCTGTATTCTGTGTATTAAAGAGCCAGGTTATGCGGGTACCCTGAGGAACCTGAATGTCTCCTGAGTTTTGGACCTGTTCTGCCGTTCTTTTCAGGTATGCAGGATACTGAAGATTCAGATCAAAATGCAGTAAGGTTGGCTTTGGCAAGACCTTTAACAGGTAAGGGGATGATTGGTAGCCTGCCGCTTCGAAATTAAATGAAATGTCCTGCTGCGGATTGCTGAATACATGGCTGAAACTACCCAAACCGGTCTTTTCCATTTTATATTCTATACCGTCCACCAGTATGTGAACCTCGTCTGGGATGGTGCCCCCCTGCATTTCCAAATTGAGTGTAAAATCTTTTGTCTGGATGGTTTCAAGAGATCTGTTGAGGATAGAAAAACGAAAAGGCAAGTCCTTCTCATAAAAATTCTGGTAATGCAATATCCGCTCGCTGCTTCTTGTAATCACCTGTGGCCAGATCAGATAAATCGCGCATAAGATCGCGACCAGAGGGAAAACCACCATCAGGTACTTTTTATTCTCTGAAAGATCAACCGCCCTTGTGAATGGAATGGGCTTAAGCAATTCTATTTTCTGATCAATCCCTGCCAGCAGGAGTTCGTTTCTGGTATTTTTATTCAGTTCCTTTTGGAGTTGCAATACATTCAGCAAGCGATCCTGTATAGCGAAAAAATGATCTCCTATTATTCGTGCTGCCTGTTCATATGAAATTACGCTGCCTATCCTGTATAAATGAAGAAGAGGGCTTACGATATAAATGACAGTTACAAGAAGTAAAGCGGCCAGAAACCCAAAAAAGAGTACAGCTCTCACGGGACTGCTGAATTCACCAAAATACTCAAGTAAATTCACGGTGAGAAAAGTCAGCAGGACAATGGCAGCAGCGTACAGCGCTCCTTTGATAAGCTGATTCCTGTAGTACTTTCTGATGAATTCATCCAGTTTTCCGATCAGTATGTGGCTGTTTTTGTGTTCAGCGTTCATGTCTTGCTTCGCCTGGTCTTCCTGCACAAGGATTTGGGCTTTCCTTCAAATTTAATAAATGCTTCGTTTTGGATGAAACGTTGCTGGTATTAAAGTTTGTGATTCCCTGCCCATTCAAGTGCCCGGAACAAGGTCTACTTTTTGCTGTATTGATAGACCAGAAGAGAATCGTGGTAGGCTACATACAGTTTATTTCGAAAATACCTGGCTGAGAGGTACTTCGCCTGGTTAAACACGGTGTCGCAAGCTGTTTCCATAAGTTTTGTATTGTAGCTGCACAGGAGGCTGTCCTTTGTGTAATAAACAATTTCATCATCCACCTGGAATTGTTTGATGGCTGTTAAAGGCAGCACCCTGCTGAAAGCTCCATAAAAGTCAAAAACATAAATCCCGTTTTCCGGAGAGTTGAGATAAAGGAACCCGTTGTGCTCTATCATAAAATCCGGATTAAGCTCAGTTCTCAGGATCTGTTTCAGGTTACCTGTTGCGCTGATTTTTTTCGAGTTCTCGTTAAAGCGGAGGAGCTCGTTGTTTTGTTTGTTGTATATCCAGAAACTGTTGTTGGCTCCTGCGCAGACCAGCTCGGTTTGTTCGTATCCCAGATCGGTGAGCGAAACTTCATCACTGTTGACGGATAGCTGGTTATCCAGAAATACAATTTGTTGAAAATCTTTGTAATACAAAAGTACTTTAAGCGGATTTGTAGCATCCACAGCAGTAATCTTTCCCAGTTTAAGGTTACTGTAGCGGGCAAAGGGTTTTCCGGTAGGCAGTACCTTCACAATTTCTTCATCCTGCACAAGGTACATGTTGCCAATGTTGTCGATTGTAAATTTCTCGAATCTGGCCTTAATACCTAGCAAAGGCTTGTCTATATCTTTGCGGAATGAAGTGAGAACCAGAACACCAAGCAACAGTAAAAGACTTCTTGTGCTATTTGAAATAATGCTCAATTTTTCAGGAAGCTGGGTTCAGGATTTTTATCAAGGTCTGCCATGTTGAGTTTCTCAATTTGTTCGAGGATCTTACGGTCATTGCTCAGACGGGGCACCTTAAACTGACCGCCCAGTTTATTTTCGGCCTTGAACCATCGGTAAAATGTTCCCGGGGGCATTTTACGAACGTGCGGGAAATGCAGGACATAATTGTTGTAGCGTTTGGCTTCATAATCGCTGTTCTGCTTTTTGAGTGCTTCGTCGAGCACGGCGCAGAAGAATTCAAAGTTTTCCGGTTCAGTTTCAAATTCGATCAGCCATTCGTGGGCACCGGAATTCTCATTCATAAATACAGGCGCCACTGTATATTCTCTGACAGAAGCATGGGCCTTCTCAGAAGCCTGTGTTATGGCCAGGTCGGTATTATGAACCATGAGCTCTTCACCGAATACATTGATGAACTGGCGGGTTCGGCCTGAAATGATAAAACGGTATGGATTGGTGCTTGTAAAGCGGATAACATCTCCCAATTGATAGCGCCATAGTCCCGCGTTTGTACTGATGATCATGGCATAGTCAACTCCCACGATTACCTCATCCAGATTGATCACTTTACTGAAATCGCCGCGGCTGAGATCGTTCATGGCGATAAACTCATAAAAGATCCCATAATCCAGCATCAGGAGCATTTCATCGGAACGCACCTGATCCTGAATGCCAAAAAACCCTTCGGAAGCATTATACAACTGGAGGTAATGCAATTTGGAGGGATTCGCAATCTTTCCGAATTGTTCACGGTATGGGGCAAAATTCACACCTCCATGAAAGTAAACCTCCAGGTTGGGCCAGACCTCGTGAATACTGTTTACTTTTTTCTTTTCCAGAATTTTTCCGAGCAAAACCAGCATCCAGCTTGGCACTCCTGCCAGACTCACCACGTTCTCGTTCATCATGCTGTTAGCCATTTTTTCCAGTTTGCTTTCCCATTCGTCCATCAGCGCAATGCTCACGTCAGGCGCTCTGAAGTAATCGGCCCACATGGGAAGATTCTGGATTATAATAGCGCTAACGTCGCCGTGAAAGGAGCTGTGATCTCCAAAGTAATCCTCCCTGAAACTTCCGCCAAGCGCCAGATTTTTACCGGTGAAAAGCTGTGTTTCGGCGTAATTGTTACAATGCAGGGTGATCATATCACGACCGGCGTTATAATGGCAGCCATCAAGGCTTTCCTGACTTACCGGAAGGAATTTACTTTTATCGGTTGTGCCGCTGCTTTTGGCGAACCATTTGATGTCGCTATGCCAAAGCAGGTTTTGTTCTCCTCTTCTGGTGCGGTCAATGTATGGTTTCAGGCTATCGTAGTCGGAGAGTGGGACGTTCTCCTTGAACTGACGGTAATTCTTGATTTCCGAAAACCCGAATTTTCGGCCATACACGGTATCTGAAGCTTCATATACAAGCGTATGCATCCACTCCTGCTGCACATCAACCGGGTATTTGATGAAGAGCTCAATTTGTTGCATGCGCTTCTTCATAAGCCAACTGGCTATGGAATTCAGGAGGGCCATTACTTCCCGAATTTAACGATAAGTTCCGAGAGGTTCAAGGTGTTCAGACAACCTTCCTTACTCAGCATGCCTTTGCGCGCAGCATACACACCGTAGCGCATATCCCCGATTGCATCTTTGTGGTGGGCGTCAGGATTGATAGAGATCAGGACACCCTTTTCAATGCAATAGGGAATCCAGCGCCAGTCGATATCAAGTCTGTAAGGATGAGCATTCAGTTCAATGTGTACCCCATTCGCGGCGCAGGCATCTATCACTTTTTTGTGATCAATGGGATATCCCGGCCGGGCAAGAAGGAGACGGCCTGTGGGATGACCAAGTATACTGGTAAAAGGATTTTCAATGGCCCTGATCAAACGAGAAGTGGCCTTGTGTTCGTCCATTTTCAGGTTGGAATGAACCGAAGCCACCACAAAATCGAAAGATTTTAATACCAAATCAGAATAATCCAGTGAACCGTCATTCAAAATATCGCTTTCTATCCCTTTTAATATCCTGAAATGTTGGTACCCGCTGTTAAGCTTTTCTATTTCATGATGCTGATCCTGGATCCTCTTTTCATCCAGGCCATTGGCATAGAATGCAGAACGGGAATGATCGCAAATGCCAAAATACTGAAAACCACTTTGCCTGCATGATTCAGCCATTTCGTGAAGGGTATGCACGCCATCGCTATAAGTGCTGTGGCAATGCAAAACACCTTTGAGGTCACCCGGCTCAATCAGTACCGGCAAATGCCCAGACCTTGAGCGTTCCACCTCTTCCAGCCCTTCACGCAACTCAGCAGGAATAAAATTCAAACCTAATGACTGATAAACCTCTTCTTCACTCGAAAAATGTTTCTTTGTTAGTTTTTCAAAACCGATCTTTTCAAGATGCTTTGGTGCGGAGCTAAGTTCAACACTCCTGTACCAGAATTCAGCCGGCTCGCATGACGTTAGCTGAACCGGTAACGGGAGGCTTTTAAAATGTCCGGTGTCATCTTGTTTTAAAGGATAATCAGTGAGCAAGGTGATTTTGTCAATTACCTCGCATTTTCGGGCCACTTCACCTGTCCACGTTATCCTGAGGTGTTTATGCGCTGAGCCCAATGCATTAAGGATGTTTTGTAAAGCCGGTTCGATGGTGGCGAAATGAAATTTATTGGAATTGGCCAACCCGAACTCTATGCTTTTTTTAATCTGGTTTTGGGTCTTTTCTCCGAATCCCTTTAAGGTCACAAGCCTGTTCTCGTTACAGGCATAAAGCAATTCCCCAATCGATTCTACATGCAATTCGTCCCATAATTGTTTTACCTTTTTAGGGCCCAGACCTTTAATGTCCAGCACACCTATCAGGCCCGGGGGTGTTTTCTTCAGCAGTTCATCCAGTTCAGACATTCTGCCATGTTTGAGCAATTCTGTGATCTTACCCGAAATGCCCTTTCCAATTCCTTCTATTGATTCAATGTCTTCAGGACTTTTCCCGGAAAAATCATAGCGCATTTTGTTCAGTTTAAAGGCTGCGGTCGCATAAGCCTTCGCCTTGAACGGATTTTCACCATGCAATTCCATAAGTCTTGATGTGAGCTCCAGGGCTTCTATAATTTCATCACTGCTCAAGAGACTGTGCAATTGCCCTCGCGATCACCAGATCGAAAGGAGATGTGATTTTTATATTCTGAGGATTCCCTTCAACAAGTTGAATGCGTTCACCCAGCGTTTCAAACACACTTGCATCATCTGTGAATGTTACCTGGTAGTCCTGCTCGTATGCTTTTTTAATAAGGTTGACTTGAAAGCACTGAGGTGTTTGCACCAGTTTATATTCATTTCGGTTCACAGAATTGTTGATGTTGTTGCTGATTTTGCGTAAACTTTCATTTACGGGTAAACAGGGCACTGCGTTGCCTTTGCTGGCTGCGGTATCGTAACAATAACGTATAGTTTCAGCCGACACAAAAGGCCTGGCCGCATCGTGAATTCCCACCACAGCGTTAGGATCATCCACCAGCATCAAACCGTTTTTCACAGAATGAAAGCGGGTTTCCCCGCCGTGGGTGATTTGAATATCGGAACCATCGGGCACATGTTTCTTCAGCAAGGATTCTACATGTTCTTTGTAGCTTGGGTGCACGCAGAGTATCACACGCATCCCGGGATCGTAGTTGAGAAAGCAGCGCAATGTTCTGATGATCACAGGTACAGAATTGATCTCAATGTATTGCTTGGGAATGTCGCTTTTCATTCTTTTGCCATCACCACCGGCAACAATAATCACGTACTGCATCTCAGGATTTTATCTGTGGTAAATTAACAAAATCCTTTTCTAAAAATCAGCCTATTGGGAAAGAGTCTGGGATTTTTTCTGTGGTGAAAAGTAAACGAACGACATGTCCATATATGCCATTGGATTCTCCCTGAAATTTTTGACGTTCTTTTTTACCAAACGTGAATTTTCATCGTAAAACAGCGGCATCATGGCAGCATCGTCAAGTAAAACCTGCTCGGCTTTCTGCAGCAACTCATAGCGTTTACTTTTATTTAATTCAAATCTTGCCTGTAAAAACAAGGTATCAAAGGCCTTGTTCTTATACCGCCCTACATTCACAAAGGACTGTTGTTCCAATTTTTCGGGCACATGGGGCCCATAGAACAGTGTTAGAAACGACTCTGGGTCGGGGTAGTCGCTAACCCAGGTGTACCTGAAAAAATCGCTTTTGCCGCTGTTCACGTTGTTCAGGTGTTGCGACCAGGGCAATACACTCAGGTTTACATTTAGACCCAGGTTGTCTTTAAGCATTTTCTGTACGGCAAGCGCAAGCATCAGATTGCGTTCTCCGCCACCGCTGTTGATCTCCAGCGTAAAGTCGGGTAAACCCTTACCTCCGGGGTAACCCGAGAGTTCCAATAATTTGCGGGCCGAATCCGGGTCAAATACAAAGCCCCTGAGTGTTTTGTAATTGTAGTTGCTCTTTTCAAAGGATTTTGTGTAGGGTACAATGCCATAAATAGCAGCGCTACCCTCACGCTTCAGCGTTACATTGGCAAGTTTCTGTCTGTCGATAGCCAGGTTAAAGGCCCGGCGGATTTCGCGAATAGAGAAAAAAGGATTCATCTGAACATTGAATCCATAAAAATGTGTGCTGAGGGCCGGAGAGGTGTAAATGTCGAAATCCAGGTGGGAGTCAGAGCCATCTTGTATTACACCAAGTGTTCTCTGCAGCAGATCAATTGGCGTGTTGTACACAACATCCAGTTGGCCACTGCGAAAGGCCTCCAGTTCTGTGGATTTATCGGGAAGAAAGGTCCAGTGAATGCCATCAAGATAGGGAAGGCGGTTCCCATGTATATCCCGGCCCCAATAGTCTTTGTTTCGTTTGAGATCCACAAACTCTCCTTCTTTCAGCTTCTCAAGGTAAAACGGGCCTGTTCCCACACAGTGTATGCGCAATTGATTGCCATAGGTCAAACCTGCCTCACGGGGATAGATATAACATCCAGGCATGGCGAGAATATTCAGGAAATTAGGCTCAGGCCCAACCAGTTTTATTTTCAGGCAACTGTCATTTATTACGCTTACACCGCTTATTGAATGCACTTTCCCAGAACCTGATTCGTTGTAATTTTCATTGGCTCCAACAACCCGGTCACGAAAGGTAATATCGAATTGCGTGTTGTTCAGGTTTACTGAGCAAAGCGACTCGAAGGAATACTTAACATCAGAAGCAGTGGCGTACCGTCCTTTCCCTGTCTCAAAACAGGGGTCGTCGTGGAATTTTGCATTTGTACGCAGAAAAAAAGTGTATTCGGTTTGATCGGGACTGATGGTCCAGGATTTGGCTATTCCCGGAACAAGGCTAAGGTCAAAGGGGTTGTATTTCACCAGGCCTTCGTAGATCTGTGAGGCAATGTGATACGAATTCTGCTCACTGATGGCAATCGGCATAAGGCTTTTGAAGTGATCTATTTCGTTCACATTCAAAACGCCACCCCTCAAAATTCCACCCTTGGTGGTTTCTTCCTGAGAGGTTTCTGCTGGCTTTTTGCCTGAGCAGGATACAAGGATGATAAAGACGGACAGAACAGTACACGTAAAGATTTTAGTCATGCTACTGTGTGTATACAAACAAATATAAGCTTTCGGAGGGGGAAGTCTAAATAATTTAGCCCAAGCCCCCTATTCCTTAGACCAGATTCACTTCAGCTCCAAAAGAACAGGGCAATGGTCGCTGTGCACCACGTCCTGCAGGATGGCCGAGGCTTTTAATTGATCGGCCAGGTTACGGCTCGCCAGGTTGTAATCAATACGCCAGCCCAAATTCTTCTTTCTTGCCCCTGCCCTGTAACTCCACCAACTGTACTGATGAGGCTGGGGATTAAATTGTCTGAATGTGTCTATAAAACCACTTTGCAGGAATTGCTCCATCCATGCTCTTTCCTCGGGCAAGAACCCGCTGGTATTGGCATTGGATTTAGGGTTATGAATGTCTATTTCCCTATGGCAGATGTTAAAATCACCGCTCAGTATGAGGTGTTTTCGTTCCATCAAAAGCTTCTGGATGTAATTCGAGTAGTCGGAAAGCCACTTCATTTTAAAGGCTTGTCTTTCGTCGCCGCTGCTCCCGCTGGGATGGTAAACGCTCATGACCGAAAGGTTTTCAAAATCGGCCCTGATCACCCGGCCTTCCTCATCATATTCTTTAATTCCACAACCATATTCAACATGTTTGGGCTTTATTTTTGAGAAAATGGCTACTCCACTGTATCCCTTTTTCTGGGCCGGAAGCCAGTAATGGTGATAGCCCATTTCTTCAAGCTCAAAAAGCCCCACTTGTTCTGGGCTGGCTTTTATTTCCTGGAGGCAAAGTACATCAGGATCTGCCTCGCGCATCCAGTTGAAAAGGCCTTTTCCGGCAGCGGACCGGATCCCATTCACGTTATAAGTAATGATACGCATGGACCAAATGTAAAAAAAAAGCGCCTGCTGTTCAGTAGGCGCTTTTATAGATATGATGTGGTATTATTGTTTGATCAGTCGAATCTGCTGTTGCTGTCCGTTTTGAACGGCTTTGAGCAGGTATTCTCCGGCTGCATAAGAACTTAAATCGATCTTGGTGTCGCCTTCATGCGCTTTAGCGGTGAGCACAAGCTTACCCTGAATGTCGTACACCTTGATGTCGGAAGCTCCGGCAGATTTAATTGTGAACTCACCATTGGAAGGGTTAGGGTACACGGAAAGGAAGGTGGCTTCTGAGCCATTCACTTCACCAATGCCTGTGCAAAGCGAAACGTGGATGTTCACAACAGCTTGCTTGGTGCAATTGTTGGCATCAGTTCCGGTTACGGTGTAAGCAGTTGTAACCTGAGGACTTACCGAAATGGTTTGGCCCATCACGCCGGTACTCCATGAATACGAACTGGCTCCGCTGGCGGAAAGATTAGTGCTTTCGTTTCTGCAAATATCGGTTCTGGTAGCAGAAGCCAGTACATTGGGTAATGCGTGAACAGTTACACTGCATATAGCCGGATTGCTGATACAGCCTGTGCTATTCGTGCCAATCACCGTGTAGTTTTGTACACCGGATGTGGCTGGATTCACAACAAAGAAGCCTCCTGAAATGGAATAGCTGGTGCCACCAGACGGTATGATTGTGTAGGAAGTGCCCAGGCAAGTTGCACCGTTATTCACCGTTAATGTTGGTGTCATATTCACATATACTGCCGCAGTTGGGCCGTTCACCGACACGCATCCGTTCGCATCTGTTCCGCTGAGTGTATAAACTGTAGAAACAGCGGGCATCACAATAAAGGGTGGACCCACAGTATTGTTGCCGGGCTGAAGTGTATAAGTCAGTGCTCCACTTGCATTAAGGGCAACCGTATTGTTGGAACATATCAATGAAGGAGTTGGGGACTGTATAGACACAACAGGAAGCGGGTTGGTGGTAAAGTTCAGGGCGATTGGGTTAGATACACCACAGGTATAAACCGCAGAAACTGAAACAGCACCTGTAGAACCTACGCTTGCGTTCATCACAGATGTGGTGCTGGTTCCGGTCCAGCCCGGAGGCAGGGTCCACACGTAGGAGAGGATACTGGGGTCACCCGATACCGTAAACGACGTGGAGGAATTCAGGCAGGCTGACCCAATACCAGTTATGGTTGAGGGTGGCGTTGCAGTAATGTTGGTAAACCTGTAAGCTGTATTTGTAGTTGTCCAAAGGGTGCTGTTACGGCCAGGTGTAGCTACACCGGCACTACCAGATGCGTTTTCAATTCCTTGTGTGCAAGTTGATCCATCATTGGTAACAAGCGAGGTGTAAAGGTCAATAACATTTGTACCCTCATACAGTACGATCTGACCCGAATTCAGAGGGGAGGAGCCGCAGCAGTGCGGAATATTGGTATAGGTGAGCACAAAGGTTTGGTTTGGTGAAGTACCAAGCGTGGTGTAAGTGATAGCGCCTCCACCGGGAGGATAGAGGTCGTTCCAGAATAAGGCTATAAAATTGTCAGGGCTGCCTGCGGTGGGTATGTTCAGCCCGGAACAACATGCACTGTTACCAGTGTTCAGGATAAAGGTTACAAAACCATTCGACGACACGTCGAGCTGGGTGTAAGCGTTGCAATAAAATGTGAATGTGAAGCCAATGTTGATAGGGCCCGACATTTGGTCGTCTCCCAGAGGCAAGCCGGTGCCTGCACTAGGAAAGGTCGTGAAGGTAATCGGTTGAACCACATACGTGGAGCAGTTCGAATTGACGCATTGTGACCATGCTGAGCTAAGCCCCGCAATCACAAGGAAAACAGTTAGTAGGATTTTTTTCATGACAATCAGTATATAGTATATAGTGTGGTTTATTTATTTTCTTCCGTGGTAATGGCGTTTTCATACCTCCAGAGCTGTTCGCGAAGACGCTTGACCTCTGCAGGATTGTTTTTATTTTGACGGATCAAATCAATGGTACTCTGCTTCTTTTGAGGAACCTTCTGTTCCATTTCCTGCCTGGTTGTAAATACCGCCGGTGTAGCGTCAGCCGGCTTTAAAGGCGTAAAAAGTTCTTCGATGTTTCCGCTTTTTACACTGGCCTTGGCGGCCGTGTTTTGTGAAACCCCCACCAGGCTCATGAAGACCAGAGCCAGTGCAAAAAGGTGTGTTTTTTTCATAGCATTTGTGTTTTTTAGTTGAGTAAATGTAGTGAAAAAATGAAACGAACAAATAAAGTCTGCAATACAGGTTAATGTTTAACAATTAAAACGGTATATTCCTGTATTTCCCCGGAATACGTTCTGAGTATATAAACACCATCTTTCAGGGATTCCAGCTGAATAATTGCTTTCCCAGCCTGTATTTCCTGTTCAAGAACTTCCTGGCCCAGCGCATTGAACAGACTTAGCGAAGCGTGTGTACCACAGGTTTCGCATTCAAAATTGGCCAGATCATTGGCGGGATTAGGGTAAATTCTGATGGACAAGGCCTCTGCACCTGAAAATTCTTTCAGGCCGACGCATTGGCTTACAACCTGGGTGATGGTTGTATAATTGGAGCAGCCGTTTTGAACACCTGTTACGGTATAGGTGGTGTTGAGTGTTGGGCTCACCACAATGGCGCCGGTTGTGGCATTCGTGCTCCAGGAATAGGTGCTGGCGCCTGACGCTGTTAATGTGGCGCTTTCCTTCACACAGATCACACTCCGGTTACTCACTGCTCCAACATTTGGCAAAGCATTCACGAGTACATTGCAAAACACCGGTGCGCTCACGCAACCAGCAGTTGATGTTCCTGTAACGGTGTAGGTGTTGAGCCCAAGCGTGGGTGTTACGATTGAAAATCCACCGGAAATATTATATGCTGTGGCGCCAGAAGGCGTAATAGTAAAGGTGGCGCCATTGCATACCGTACCGCTGTTTACGGTTACAGTAGGGGTTTCGTTTGCAAACACGGAAGTTGTGGCCGTGTTGATAGAAGTGCAGCCAAATGAATTCGTACCTGTTACAGAGAAAACTGAATTGGCACTGTTCAGAATCGGTATCACAAACGGAGGACTGCCTATAATACTACCGGGCTCAATGCTGTATATCGTGGCACCTGCCGTATTAATCGTGAATGAATTGCCGGTACAAATTACGTTGGGACTCGCTGAACTGATACTTACCACAGGCGCCGGAATGGTGGTTACACTTAATATGGTTGGTAATGAAGTACCACAGGTATAGGTTGCGCTGACCGACACATTTCCGCTCGTACCCACTGTTGCGGTAACAGCGGCAGTGGTTCCGCTTCCGATCCAGCCAAAGGGGTATGCCCAAACATAGGAAGACGCCCCTGACATAGGGCTGGCCTGATACAGGCCCTGTGCGCCTTCACACAATACCGTATTTCCAGTCAAAGAATTGGGTGGCGCAGGCGTGTAAGGTGCCCAGCGATACGCACTGTTAGCTGCTGACCAGGTGGTAACAGCCCGGCCCGGAACTACCGAGCCCATGCTTCCGCTGGCGTTTTCTATGCCCTGGGTACCGGCATAAAAGCTGGTGTTCGATACATTCACCGCCCCGGTATGGATCTCAATGATGTTGGTGCCTTCGTAAAGAATGATCTGACCCGTGTTAGTGCTGCTGTTGTAATTCCACATGGGTACATTGCTGAAGGTTACAATAAACATCTGATTGGGTGAAGTGCCTACTGTGGTATATGTGATGCTTCCTCCCATGCCTGGGTCCAGGTCACCCATGTTCAAGGCGATGATGCCATTGGGACTGGTAGGGTCAGGGAAATTCTGAGCCGGATTGGCGAAGGCCAGGTTGGGAGGCGAGCCGATATCAAGTTGAATAAACCCATTGGAACAGATCAAGACCGTGCTGTAAGTCGTACAGTAATAGTCGAAATTAAAGCCAATGCTTACGGGGGAAGTAATGCCATCATCCTGAGTAGGAGACAGGAGAGGCACCACATTTGTTCCTCCGGAAGGGAATGTTGTAAACGCTATGGGTGCCATGGCGTAATTGGAACAAGTAGGCACACATTGTGCGCGGGAGCTCAGTGTTATCAAAGCAAATGCACTTAGAAGCAGAAGTTGTTTTTTCATGATAACAGGGGTTTGTTTAATTAAAATTAGGAAAAAACTTTCAATAAACTCATGTAGTCTGGAAAATGCAAAAAAAAACCACGGTTTCTATGCAACCGTGGTTCTCTCCTTTAAAGTGTTAAATCACTTTTCCTGTATGGCTTCCACATCAATGGTCAGCCTTACATTCTCATCGGCGCCTCCGCCACTGATATCAAAGTCTTTCCTGTTAAAATTGGTTTCGGCTTCAAAACCTGCGATGTCGAATTTCTTTCCATCCCATTCCTGGGGTGAAATGCCTTTGAAGTTCATCCGAAGGTTAAGTGGTTTTGATATGCCTTTTATGGTAAGCGTACCTTTTGCAAGGTAGGGGAACATTGGGGCGTTCTCTACTTTCACGATTTCGTTGCACACAAAGGTGGCTTTCGGGAATTTGCCCACATTAAAAAACACTTCTTTGTTTCTGAGGTGGTCGTCGCGGTAAGTGTTTTGTGTGTTTATTGTATTCAGATCCAATTCAACAAATACTTTAGGTCCATTCTGGTTTTGCAGGTTGATATAACCACTGTCAACCTGAATGCTGCCTTTGGTGTCGCTGATGATGTGTTTGATGTTGAAATTAAGGCTGGTGTGCTCTGTATCGATGCTATACAGGCCCTGTAATTTTGAAATATCGGCTCTGTGGGAGGACAGGATGCTGTCGCACTGTGCGCTGCTGCTGCAGCTGAATTCCTGGCCATCGATGTTACAAACGATCTGTTCTTTCTTTACTATTGAAGCTGTTTCATCGTTATTGAGTGCGATATACGGAGCTATTACTAGCGATACAATACTCATCAGTTTGATGAGGATGTTCATGGATGGACCAGAGGTATCTTTAAACGGATCTCCCACGGTATCCCCTGTAACACTGGCTTTGTGGGGCTCAGATTTTTTATAGAACATCTCGCCGTTAATGTTTACGCCTTTTTCGAAAGATTTCTTGGCATTATCCCATGCTCCGCCGGCATTGTTCTGAAAAATACCCATAAGCACCCCGCTCACTGTAACACCAGCAAGCAAACCGCCCAATACTTCGGGTCCGAACACAAATCCAACTATTACAGGTGTAATGAGCGCTATGGCTCCAGGCATCATCATTTCGCGAAGGGAAGCTTGAGTTGAAATGGCCACACATTTTTCATATTCCGGCCTGGCCTTGTATTCCATGATACCGGGTATTTCGCGGAACTGGCGACGCACTTCCTGTACCATGTCCATGGCGGCGCGTCCTACGGCCGCTATAGCCAGAGAAGAGAAAATAAATGGAATCATGGCGCCAACAAACAAGCCGGCTAATACCGGGGCTTTGTAAATGTCAATGGCTGAGATGCCGGCCACCCCAACAAAAGCAGCGAACAAAGCGAGTGATGTAAGCGCAGCAGAAGCAATCGCGAATCCTTTTCCGGTTGCCGCTGTGGTGTTTCCAACCGCGTCAAGATTATCGGTACGTTCACGAACCTCCGGCGGCAGTTGGCTCATTTCGGCAATACCACCAGCATTGTCGGCGATAGGACCAAAAGCATCAATGGCAAGCTGCATGGCGGTAGTGGCCATCATACCTGCTGCGGCAATGGCAACGCCGTATAAACCGGCAAAATAAAAGGAAGACATGATGCCTGCCGCCAGTACAAGAATAGGGATAACGGTGCTCTCCATGCCAACTGACAATCCGCCGATAATGTTGGTGGCATGACCTGTAGCGGATTTCTGAATGATGGAATTCACCGGACGTTTACCCATGGCCGTGTAATATTCTGTTACCATGCTCATGAGGGCGCCAACCACCAAACCTATGAAAATCGCTATGAACACATTGGTACTGGTGAAATCGTATCCACGCAGGCTGAGGTGTTCTGGTAAAACCCATTTCACCAGAAAGTAGGAAGAAATCACAGTAAGGATAATGGATGACCAGTTGCCCAGGTTAAGGGCTTTCTGAACACTATCCTTTTCACCCTTCACTTTCACGAAGAGTGTTCCAATGATGGAGAATATGATTCCAATACCCGCAATCAGCATAGGCAGCAGGATTGGAGAGAGCCCGTTAAACTTGTCTCCCTTGGCGTCAATTTCCTGACCAAGCACCATGGTAGCCAGAATGGTGGCCACATAAGAACCGAAAAGGTCGGCTCCCATTCCGGCCACGTCGCCTACATTGTCGCCCACATTGTCGGCTATAGTAGCGGGATTTCGCACATCGTCTTCAGGGATACCTGCTTCAACCTTGCCCACCAGGTCAGCACCTACGTCGGCTGCTTTGGTATAAATTCCACCACCAACACGGGCAAAAAGGGCTATAGATTCAGCTCCGAGAGAAAATCCGGTAAGCACTTCAATGGCGCGCTTCATGCCTTCTCCGCTAACGGGGTCTACAAATAAGTTATAGAATACAATGAACAGGGCGCCCAATCCGAATACGGCCAAACCAGCCACACCAAGACCCATTACTGTGCCCCCTGTGAATGAAACCTTCAGTGCCTTAGCGAGGCTGCTGCGGGCGGCCTGTGTGGTTCTCACATTGGCTCTGGTGGCTACTTTCATGCCGATATAACCGGCCGTAGCAGACAATACCGCACCAAAAATAAAAGCCAGGGCTATAATCCAGTGTGAATGAATCTCGTGGCCGTTCACTTCGTGCACTGTTCCACTCCAACCCAGCAAGATGGCAGCCACTACTACAAAGTAACTGAGTACTTTCCACTCAGCTTTCAGAAAAGCCATTGCCCCGGAGGCAATATAGCCCGAAAGTTCTATCATGTTGTCGGTACCCGCCTCCTGTTTGCTCACCCAGGCCGACTTAAATGCCATTACAATCAATCCGATAATCCCAAGAAACGGGATCAGGTAAATAATGTTATCACTCATATAGTCAATTTTATAGGGGGGCAAAGATAATTATTATCTCCTAAAAATGAAACTGCCGGATCCCACTGGCATCCAGGGCCAGTTTAGCGATTGCCGGAGCCGCATTTTCCGCAGCATTACAGGCTTTGCAGAGGCATGACCAAATAGATTGCCAACCAGGATCTCTGTAAGGTGAGTGTAACCGTTCCTGTTAAAATTGTAATTTCACCTTGTGCAAGACCATCACTTTGATCTCATCGTAATTGGGGCAGGACCTGCCGGCTATGCCGGTGCCATGCGTGCGGTTGATTTTGGCAAAAAAGTGCTGTTGATTGAGAAAAACCGACTTGGCGGAACCGGCGTTTACAATGGGGTACTGAGCTCTAAAACCATGTGGGATCAAGCCCTCAAAACCGCCTCTATTCGTGAGCTGGTGCCTGATTTTGAACTGCCCTACCCTGCTCTTCAGCAAACAATTGGCGAGGCTATTTTTGAACGCAAAACGCAAATGACTGTGCATTTGCAAATGCTCCAGAAACGTTTAAAAGGAACTCTGGTTTACGAAAAGGGAAAAGCCTCCTTGCTGGATCAACACCACGTGCAGATTGAGAAAGAAAACGGCGACAAACGCATCATGAGCTGCGACTATATCCTCCTGGCTACAGGGAGCAAACCGCGGGTGCCAGCCCATATCAGGGTCGATGAACAAAATATTGTGACCAGTGACGGTATAGCCGGATTCAAAGATTACCCGAAAAGTCTTGTGGTTCTTGGTGCCGGAGTGATCGGGTGCGAATTCGCTACTATTTTTTCAACCCTTGGTAAAACCAAAGTTTTTCTCATTGATAAGGCTGAGCGCATTCTGCCTTTCGAAGACAAGGACATCTCAGAATTGGCGCAGCAAAATCTGGAAAAATATGGTGCCGTGGTACACCACGGCGCTTCACTGCAGCGCATGGAATTCCTGAATGGTATGGTGGAATACGAACTGAAGTACGGGAATGACCGGAAGGAATTGTTTAGGGTAGAGAAAGCCCTGATTTCGGTTGGACGTGAAGCGAATACCGCTGGCCTGGGTCTGGAAAAAGCCGGGGTGAAGCTGGATGAGCGCGGGGGCATTTGGGACGATGATACCCAAACCAGTGTAAGTAATATTTATACGGCCGGTGACGTCACAACAGAATTGGCCCTTGTAAATGTAGGAGAGCGTGAAGCCAGACATGCCGTGGTACGAATGTTCGGTCCAGCGGTAAAACCGCTCACTTATAAAAACATCAGCACCATCATGTTCCTGAATCCTGAAGTGGCTACAGTGGGCATGAGCGAGCAGGAATGCCGCAGGAAAGGTATACCACATAAGGTTGTTAAACTCGATTTCAGCACCAATGCGCGGGCCATCAGCATGCGAAAAACCAAAGGGTTTTTTAAAATCATTGTATCCAACGATAACGGTATGCGAATATTGGGCATGAGGGCAATTGGCGAACATGCCAGCAGCGCCATTCAGGCTGTTGCATATCTCATTCATTCCAATCAGGGTATCCGAGAGCTCGCTGACATGATGCATCCGCACCCAAGTATAATTGAAGGGATACAGGAATGCCTGCGCATGTTGCTTAACAAGTCGATCTATAAACCTTATATCTTTAAAGACAAACTACAGTGTTATGTGTTCGAAAATGGTATTCAGACTCCGCTGGAGAATCTTCACCAAACAACACATTTAATGCCCTGATCTCAAAAGCATATGAATCTTAAAAATCCGCTATTTCTTTCCTTAAGTTTTTCACTGGCCTTGCTGGTTCTCATTCTTTTCCAGGTTTATTGGATCAACAATGATTTCACCATCAAGGAAGATGTGTTCAGAAACAAAGTGGACGACGCCCTGATCAGCACCTCAGCCAAACTTGAACGCCTCGACCCCAGGAGCAATTATGTAAAGAAAACCACCCGCACCCAGGGCATTGCCTATGGCTCACCTAGCATGAACAACCAAAGTTCCAGGCGTATAGGCATCAGCGTGAAACAGGAATTCAGTGTAGACAGTAACGGAAAACAGGTGAGTCGGTTTTCCCAAAAGGACCTTACCGACGATTCCATATTAAGTCTTAACGCGTCGACCTTGAATTTTCTTAATCATTTCCGGAAAGACCAATCACTGCTTAATACGCCGAACAATGATCTGCCCGGTTCACTGAAGGGCAATAGTTTCTTTGATCAAACCATTTCCGAAAATTATTACAACAGTCTCAATCAAAAGGTTGATACTTTACTTCTGGATTCGATTCTGAAAAGCGAATTGCATAAACAAAAGGTGTATTACCATTATGATTTTTACATCTCTTCCTTACAGGAAGGCAGTCCACATTACAGCGATCTCAAAAAAGCCGACCGGATAGCCGATTCTCTTGGTGTGGATTACCATAAAGTCAACCTTGTTCCGGGCAACAGTTTCATATTACCGGAATATTTGTTCGTTTTTTTTCCGAACCAGGACCGGGATATTTTCAAGGAAATGTGGCCGCTGTTAATTACTTCGGCCGTTGTGATCCTGATCATGCTGGTCTCCTTTTATTATGTGCTCGCCAGCAGTGTAAAACAAAAGAAACTTTCTGACATCAAAAATGACTTCATCAGTAATATGACGCATGAATTCAAAACACCAATCAGCACCATTTCATTAGCCAGCGAGATGCTTGGTGATACAAGCATTTCACAAACGCCTGAAAAACAACAACGATATCTGAAAATGATTCGCGATGAGAACAAACGGCTAAGTGTACTCGTTGAAAGCATCCTGCAAACCTCCATACTGGACAAGGGCGAATTCAGGCTCAAACTCAGCGAAGTGGATGTACACGAGATCATCAGCGCAGCCATAAACAACACCCAGCTTCTGATCGATCAGCGCCATGGTTTGGTGCATACTTTTCTCAATGCAAAGAAACATGTGCTTTTTGCTGACCGCGTTCACCTGACAAACATCGTATTTAACCTGATCGACAACGCTATCAAATACTCGAAAGAACAGCCTGAGATCAGCATCACCACATACAACACCGCTGAAGGTATCATGATTCAGGTAAAAGATAACGGAATTGGAATTTCAAGAGAAAACCAGCGAAAAATATTCGACAAATTTTACAGGGTGCCCACCGGCAATCTGCACAACGTAAAGGGTTTTGGCCTGGGTTTGTCATACGTGCTCGCGGTGGTGCTCAAGCACAAAGGCACCATTTCAGTCAATTCCGAATTGGGTAAAGGAAGCACGTTTAATGTGCATTTTCCGATTGATAATTAATGTTAATATTGTTAAAATAGGGTCTAACTTCCCTATCTTTAGTTAACTATTTAACATTTCATTATGGAATCTGTTAAAACCAAAGTACTTCTTGTTGAGGATGATCCCAGTCTTGGACCCTTGTTGCTTGAGTACCTCGTTGCCAAAGGTTTTGAGACCAAGCTCGCTTCTGACGGTAAAATTGGTTCTGATCTGTTTTTTAAAGAGTCGTTCGACCTTCTTTTGCTCGACGTGATGATGCCGGTTAAGGATGGCTTTACACTGGCTAAAGAAATTCGCCTGGTGGACAAGAATATACCCATCATCTTTCTTACGGCGAAGAGTATGAAAGAGGACACTATTGAGGGTTTCAACGCGGGGGCTGATGATTACATCACCAAGCCTTTTAGCATGGATGAACTCATGGCGCGTATAACAGCCGTGCTCCGCAGAACCAATAAAGTACGGTCCACAGAAAGTGAAGAAGTGAATTTCTGGATCGGTAAGTATCAGTTCAATTCGGAGAAACAGATCTTGCAACACGAGGCCGTTGAACAGAAACTCACTACCAAAGAAAGCCAATTGTTGCGTTTGCTTTGTATCCACCGCAATGATGTGCTGGACAGAACATTCGCACTCAAATCCATCTGGCATGACGACAATTATTTTAACGGGCGAAGCATGGATGTTTATATCGCTAAACTCCGTAAATACCTGAAAGACGACCCCAAAGTTGAGATCATCAACATCCACGGCAAGGGCTTTAAGCTTTTGGTGAACTAGTGCAATATAAAATCTGACTTGAATAAAAAAGGCTGTCTCGATTGGAGACAGCCTTTTGTGTTTTATTGATCTTTCTGTTTAGCGAAGCAGGTTCACGTGGCCCATTTTGTTGTACACGTTACCGTCAAGGTCCTTGTACTTGATGCGGTAGATGTAAACCTCTTCCTTGAGTTCTTCGGTGCCCTTGTTCTGTACCGTGCCATCCCAGCCTTTGCTTACGTCCTTGGTATAGAACAGGCTATGGCCCCAGCGGTCGAATACCTCCAGCTCATAGGTCTTACTGTCCAGTCCGTACGGGCTGAATACCGGCATGAACACGTCATTCAGGCCATCGTAGTTCGGTGTAAAGGAACTTGGTATATAGATGTTGAAGTCGTTCTTCACCTCTATCATCCTGCTGATCTCATCCTTGCACTGCTCTGCGCTCACCGCCTCCAGGCTTACCTGGTAACGGCCTATCTTGTCGAATTTAACGATCGGGTGCATCTCATTGCTCTCAAACAAACCGCCCACTTTCCAGCTGTATTTGTTGTTGTCAAGATTGCTGCTCTGATTGATCAGACGCACCTCGGGATTTGAAATAAGAACCTCTGAGGGTACTGAAAAATCTGCCTTGGGCACCTCGTGTACCACAATGTGATCAGGCAGTTGTCCCTGTCCGCTGCAGCCAACCTCATCCTTGTAGCTGAACGTTACCGTGTAGGTACCCGGATGGGTGTAAATGTGTGTGGTGTTTAGCTCTGACCTGGGCTCCGAACCGTCTCCAAAGTTCCAGTATCCGCTGCCTCCGTTCGATGTGTTGAAGGTCAGTACTACCTCTACCGGTGCACAGCCCTTGTAGGTGTTGCTGCTCACGTTCACTGTAGGCATGTTCCTCACCTCTATGCGTATCTCGCTCTCATCCGGACAAAGTGTGGCCGTTGGCATGGAGTGCGTCTTGTACACTATCACATTGTTATTGCCCTCGTTGGCCAAACTGGGTATGAACTGACTACCCGATATACCCGGACCAGACCATATTCCTCCGGGATTCACCACATAACTGTTCATGTTCACCGGATCGGCATTCCTGCAGAATGGTCCTGCCGGCTTGGCAAAGTCTGCAGATATGAATTCCTCCACGCTGATCGTGGTCTGTGCATAGGCTATACAGGGTCCGGAAGTAACACTGTAATTGATCACATTGTTGCCCACTATCGCTGATCCGGGATGGAACAATCCCGTAGAGCTCACCCCACTGTTGTTTGCACCTCCGAAAAAGCCTCCCGCAGGTATCACCTGGATCTGCTTGGGCACTCCCGAGTTACAGAATGGTCCCATTGGGCTTATCACAGGTGTGGCCAGAGAATATACATGTACAGCTACGGTTGAGTGATCTGGGCACAAGCCACTGGGTGATGACTGTGTGTTATAATGCAGTACAAAAACCCCTGACCCCACTGTCGATGGATTGAAACTGCCTCCACTGATACCTGGCCCGCTCCATACACCCAAATTGCTCTGGGGAACAAACTGAAGATTATACGGCGAGTTCGTGTTACACTGATCCGGTACACCGCTCGACAAGGCCGCCGTTACAAAAGCTTCGATGCTGATGATTTTGGTTTGCATGGTGTTGCAGGTTGGCGTACCGATCATGTATTGAACAAGGTTATTGCCCACTGGACAAAGAGATGGACTGAAGAGACCACTGTTACTCAGGAAAGGTGTGGAAACCCATGTTCCTGTAGCCGGTGTAACAGATAACTGAACAGGGCTGCCATTGTTACAGAACGGGCCGGCCTGTGTAATATTTGGAGCCGGTGGATTCAACACATGCGTTGAAATCATGGCTGTGTCTGAACACAAGGTAGCGTTGGGAACTGAAGGCGTGGTGTAGGTGTACGCGTAAAACCCTGTGGGCAAACCGAATGGATTCAGTGTGTTGTTATTGGTGTTGACCCCTACGCCGGACCAGGTACCTGTGGTGTTTTGGGTAATACTCAGCAGGTTAAATGGATTGTTGCTTACACAGAGATAGGGTATGGGTCCGGTTAAGTTGGCTGAAACAAAACGTGAAACTTTGAGTAAGGTGGTGTTGCTGTTAATACAGGGACCATCCGCCACCGTGTAGGTTGCAACAAAATTTCCAGGATTGACATAGGATGTTGGGGTAACCACACCAAGGCTGCTTACACCATTGCCAGACCAACCACCGCCTCCGGGTGTAACGGTGAGGGTAAAGGGAATTTTGTTATTGCAGAAATCCGGCACCGGTTGTATGTACGGTGTTGTTGTTTTAGTAACGGAAACGTTCAGGTTTGTAACAGAGGGGCAAACCGTAGGATCCGGGCTCGAGCTTGTGACATATTGAATCGGATACACACCTGTGTTCAAAACAGAAGGGTTAAAAATATAGGAAGTGCCTTGTTGAGTGACCCCTGTTCCACTCCATACACCGTTTACAGTACTTTGAACTATGTTGCTCAGGTTAAATGCCGGATTGGTGACACAAAGGTTTGGAACACTTGAAGTAAGGGCAGAGGTGTGAAACTGAGAAACCTGAAAGCTGATGCTGCTGCTGGCCACACAAGTGTAGATCGAATAAGCATAAGTCACGGTTTGGGTACCAAACGACGGTACGAAGCTGGGTGATATGACACCCGAGGATACATTGACCAATGAAGCATTTGCTGCCGTGAAGGTTCCGCCCCCGGGAACCACGTTGAGGGTATAGGCATTACTGTTGTTGCATAAGGGCGGAACAGGCGCAATGGTTGGCGGGAGAGGATTGATTGCCGTAATGCTCAGCGTTTTGGTCAGTGGGCAGTTGGCTGCGGTAGGTGTCACAACAACTGTGTAAATCACGTTGCTCACGGTACCTGGCGCTACATTGGGCGAAATAATCGTTGAGGACTGGGTGTTTCCTGCCAGCCAGGTTGAGGGGGTCCATGAATAGGAATATTGAGTCGGGGACGGTGGAACGCTGAACGTTAATCCCGCAGCTACTGCATTTCCGGGGCAAAGGCTTGTGCTGACCGGGCTTATTGTATAATTGTAAACAAGGGCTACCACATTAAACGAAGTGTTATAAAGGCAAGAACCATCGAAAGCGCTTACGCTGTAGGTTCCTGCGGTCATACCTGATACCGGAAATACGGTTGCTGGTCCTGTAGCCAGAGAGGCACTGAATACAGGGGCAAGAGTGCTGGTCGCAAAAACGGAGTAAGAGTTTTGGCCAGGAGGGGCTCCTGGCGCTGGCGTGAGGCTAACAACTGCGCTTCCGTTGCTGCCGCCAGGGCAGATTAGAGGAATTTGTGTCACACTCATGGTACCAGGTGCAGAAAGTCCAAGGGTGAATTTAATCGAGTCCTGACAGCCCTGGGCTGAAAGATAAGACAACCAGTATACGGCACCGTTACTTCCAGTAACGGTAAGGCTTGGCGCTATGCCTTGAGGCGGCGCTATTGGAATAAGATTACTGTACCAGTGAAAATTACTTCCGGCACCCGCAGAAAGGTATGCCTGGCCATTGCAATAGGGCTTGTAAATTCCAATTGTAGATTGCGGGGCTGTGGTTATGGAAACCGTTGTTACCGCAGAGCCGCAGCCCGCAGCGCCGAAACCTGTAAGCACGATACTATATATACCGGGGGCAAGACCGGATATGGTAGAGCTGGTACCCACTGTGACACTGGCGCTATTCAGCCAATTGTAATTGTAGCCTGTTCCACTGCCATTACCCACTACTGTTGCTGTTCCGCTAGCACCTCCGGGACAACTTGGCCCAGCTCCTAAGCCCACTATATTCACCTGAGAAAAATTAATGGTATTGGTTATGATATATTGACAGCCTGCAGCAGAATTAGCTTGAACAGTGTACACTGAACCTGGTACTGGATTATTCACGGTTAATGTAGGGGCTGTGCCTTGTGGTGAAGGAATCGGGCCACCCGGAGCAATCCATTGATAAGATGCATATCCAAATGGGGCCGCAATCACTGCTTGATTGGAACCTGCGCAAAAGCTAACTGCACCAGGGATAACTCCTCCTACCCCAGGAGTACCCGTGCCACCCAAGAATTGGCCTCCACATCGAGAATCGAAATAGGCAGTTCCGTGGTGACCAGTATATGCGCAATCAGCGCATGTTACAACTAAACGGATACACTGACCAATATAAGGTGTGAGGTCAATGTATTTAAGTGTCCAATTCATCCATGAAACTCCATTAGTAACTGAATAACCAGGTACACCGCTCACACATTGTTGGCCTGAGGGAGTCAGACTGACGTTAGCACAAGGCAGAGGAATAAGTGAACCTGTGCAATTATAAAGGTCTATCCTGAAAGCAGGCTGACCACAGCACTCGTGAACCCCATCCCAGGATCCGGCATATGCAAATTGGAAAAGTGTGTTCGCGTTGGTTACCGGAAATTGGGTGCTGATGCGTGTCATCAGACCTGTGGGTGAAGAGTTTTGTAACCTGGCTACATTAGAGCCACCTAATGGAGAATTGGGAATATTAATATTATTGATGCTGAAAGGATTTAATGCCGCATTGCCCAGGATAGGTGTTGTGACGATAGAGAATTCAGGGCTTCCGAGGTTCCAACTTGGAATGGGGTTGCCCACACAACCTGCACCATATTGATTGTTTGGAGGGTAAACAACGCTTGTATTTTGCCCGCTCTCTATCGTCCAGCCTGAAACAGCGTAGGCTGTACTGTAAATTCCCGGCGCTGTGGATTCAAAGTCTTCATTCACGCAGGGCAGTATATTGATGACATTGCTTGGGTTGATGGGCTTTAGTGTATTCGAGTTTTTGTTCGGATCAAATCCTGGGGCCTGGTTTCCAATTTTGTATTTGGAATCTACATAATACCGTTTTTGCATATGCATGGCATAGTCGAATTCCTTTCCGAAGAGGCCCCTGGCGATATACTCTGTTCTGAAATAACTTTCGTCAAATCCATTGAGCGAGTCACCGTGATAACTGGAATAAACTTCTGCGCTTTTCTGAAGCAGGTAATCCTGATTCTGAATGAAGTCTGTTTTAGCTTTGTTGGTTTGTGATGGACTCCCAACCTGTGACCAAGCTTGATGCACAGTTGCAAAAACAAGTGTCAGCGCGATTATGATCTGAATTCTCATTGATGTGAATTGAACAAGTAAATTTAACCTTAAGATGCAGTGTTTTCAAAACCTTTTACTCATTTTCAAGGCTGTTTTACGCATTTGTTGAGAATTCCATAAAAAAAGGCTGTCTCGATTGGAGACAGCCTTTGTGTTTTATTGATCTTTCTGTTTAGCGAAGCAGGTTCACGTGGCCCATTTTGTTGTACACGTTACCGTCAAGGTCCTTGTACTTGATGCGGTAGATGTAAACCTCTTCCTTGAGTTCTTCGGTGCCCTTGTTCTGTACCGTGCCATCCCAGCCTTTGCTTACGTCCTTGGTATAGAACAGGCTATGGCCCCAGCGGTCGAATACCTCCAGCTCATAGGTCTTACTGTCCAGTCCGTACGGGCTGAATACCGGCATGAACACGTCATTCAGGCCATCGTAGTTCGGTGTAAAGGAACTTGGTATATAGATGTTGAAGTCGTTCTTCACCTCTATCATCCTGCTGATCTCATCCTTGCACTGCTCTGCGCTCACCGCCTCCAGGCTTACCTGGTAACGGCCTATCTTGTCGAATTTAACGATCGGGTGCATCTCATTGCTCTCAAACAAACCGCCCACTTTCCAGCTGTATTTGTTGTTGTCAAGATTGCTGCTCTGATTGATCAGACGCACCTCGGGATTTGAAATAAGAACCTCTGAGGGTACTGAAAAATCTGCCTTGGGCACCTCGTGTACCACAATGTGATCAGGCAGTTGTCCCTGTCCGCTGCAGCCAACCTCATCCTTGTAGCTGAACGTTACCGTGTAGGTACCCGGATGGGTGTAAATGTGTGTGGTGTTTAGCTCTGACCTGGGCTCCGAACCGTCTCCAAAGTTCCAGTATCCGCTGCCTCCGTTCGATGTGTTGAAGGTCAGTACTACCTCTACCGGTGCACAGCCCTTGTAGGTGTTGCTGCTCACGTTCACTGTAGGCATGTTCCTCACCTCTATGCGTATCTCGCTCTCATCCGGACAAAGTGTGGCCGTTGGCATGGAGTGCGTCTTGTACACTATCACATTGTTATTGCCCTCGTTGGCCAAACTGGGTATGAACTGACTACCCGATATACCCGGACCAGACCATATTCCTCCGGGATTCACCACATAACTGTTCATGTTCACCGGATCGGCATTCCTGCAGAATGGTCCTGCCGGCTTGGCAAAGTCTGCAGATATGAATTCCTCCACGCTGATCGTGGTCTGTGCATAGGCTATACAGGGTCCGGAAGTAACACTGTAATTGATCACATTGTTGCCCACTATCGCTGATCCGGGATGGAACAATCCCGTAGAGCTCACCCCACTGTTGTTTGCACCTCCGAAAAAGCCTCCCGCAGGTATCACCTGGATCTGCTTGGGCACTCCCGAGTTACAGAATGGTCCCATTGGGCTTATCACAGGTGTGGCCAGAGAATATACATGTACAGCTACGGTTGAGTGATCTGGGCACAAGCCACTGGGTGATGACTGTGTGTTATAATGCAGTACAAAAACCCCTGACCCCACTGTCGATGGATTGAAACTGCCTCCACTGATACCTGGCCCGCTCCATACACCCAAATTGCTCTGGGGAACAAACTGAAGATTATACGGCGAGTTCGTGTTACACTGATCCGGTACACCGCTCGACAAGGCCGCCGTTACAAAGGCTTCAACGCTCACAGAGGAGGACTGTGCGATATTACATGTACTGTTGCCTATCACGTATTGCACCTGGTTGTTGCCCACAGGGCATAAGGACGGCGTGAACAAACCCTGGCTGTTCAGGTAAGGAGCAGGTGTCCATGAACCGGTTGTAGGTGTTACGCTAAGTTGTACGGCGGCACCGTTGTTGCAATAGGGTCCTGCAAGTGCAATATTCGGAGTTTCAGGATGCATCACATGCGTGGTGATAGTACTCTGATCAGGGCAAAGTGAGGCATTCGGAATGGAAGGCGTGGTGTAGGTGTAAGTATAGAACGCTGTACTGAGTGAACTTACGCTCAACATGCTGTTGAAAGGATTTACACCCGCTCCAGACCATACACCTGTGGTGTTTTGGGTAATGCTCAGCAGGTTAAATGGATTATTGCTGAAGCATTGATGTGGAATACCTGCGGTGAGCGTAGCGGAAACAAATTTTGAAACCGTCAGCAAGGTGGTATTGCTGTTCAAACAAGGGCCGTCAGTTACTGTGTAAGTCACATTAAAGCTGCCTGGATTGACATAAGTAGTTGGTGTTACCACACCATTGTTGCTTACGCCGTTTCCTGACCATCCACCACCACTCGGCGTAACGGTGAGTGTGAACGGAAGCTTGTTGTTACAGAAATCCGGAACGGGCTGAATGTACGGCGTTGTGGTTTTAGTAACAGAAACGTTCAGATTTGTAACTGAAGGGCAAACCGTTGGGTTCGGGTTGGATGTGGTCACATACTGAATCGGATAAACCCCGGTATTCAGGTTGGATGGATTAAAGATGTAGGATGCGCCCAGTGCGCTCACACCTGTTCCGCTCCATACGCCGTTCACTGTGCTTTGCACAATGTTGCTCAGGTTAAATGCCGGATTGGTGACACAAAGGTTTGGAACACTTGATGTGAGGGCAGACGTGTGAAACTGCGACACTTCGAATGTTGCTGAATTTGTGGCCACACAGGTCCAGATCGAGTGAGCGTAAGTCATGGTTTGGGTGCCAAATGCCGGAACAAAGCTTGGCGAAATGACGCCAGTAGAGGAATTTATAAGCGTTGGATTCGCAGCCGTGAATGTTCCGCCGCCCGGTACCGCCGTTATGGTATAAGGCGCACTGGTGTTACACAATGGCGGTATCTGGGTAATGGTGGGGACAATAGGATTGATGGCAGTAATGCTTAGCGTTTTGGTAAGCGGGCAGTTTGCAGCCGTTGGTGTTACAACAACCGTGTAAATCACGTTGCTCACTGTACCTGGAGCCACTGATGGTGAAATGATCGTGGATTGCTGCACATTTCCGGCCAGCCAGGTGGAAGGAGTCCATGAATAAGAGTACTGTGTCGGAGATGGGGGAGCGCTAAAAGTTATCCCGGCTGCCACAGCGTTACCCGGGCACAAACTGGTACTCACCGGGCTAAGTGTATAGTTATATACCAAAGCCACCACGTTGAATGAAATGCCGTACTTACAGGACCCGTCAAAGCCATTCACACTATATGTACCTGCCGTCATCCCGTTCACTGGGAAGGCTGTGGATGGTCCTGTTGCCAGTGAAGCACTGAAAGGTGGCGTTGTGGTGCCGATAGAGAACACAGAATAAGAGTTCTGGCCCGGAGGAGCTCCTGGCGCGGGCGTAATCGTAATCACGGCCGATCCGTTGTTTGCACCAGGACAGATTAATGGAATTTGTGAGGCCGCCATTGCACCTGGCGCAGAGAGTCCTAAAGTAAATTTGATGGAGTCCTGACAGCCTTGTGCAGACAGGTAAGAGAGCCAGTATACAGCACCATTTGAAGGGGCTGTTATGGTTAAACTTGGTGCAATTCCCTGAGGTGGCGCAATAGGGGTTGTGTTATTATACCAGTGATAATTACTTCCTGCGCCAGCTGAAAGGTAGGCTTCGTTGTTACAATACGGTTTGTAAATTCCAATTGTAGATTGAGGGGCTGTAGTGATGGAAACCGTTGTTACGGCAGAGCCGCAGCCCGCCGCGCCAAAGCCTGTTAACACAATGCTGTATATACCAGGCGCCAGTCCTGAAATGGTGGAACTGGTTCCCACCGTCACACTGGCGCTGTTGAGCCAGTTATAATTGTATCCCGTACCACTGCCATTACCCTGGACTGTTGCTGATCCACTGGCTCCTCCCGGGCAACTCGGCCCAGACCCTATTCCTGCAATGTTAACCTGAGAGAAATTAATGGTGTTGGTGATGATATACTGGCAACCTGCAGCTGAACTTGCCTGCACGGTGTAAACAGACCCCGGAACAGGATTATTTACAGTAAGTGTTGGCGCGGTGCCTAAAGGTGAAGGAATAGCAAACCCTCCGGGTGCAATCCATTGGTAATTGGCATAACCAATCGGGGCTGCTATGATGGCCTGGTTTGATCCAGCACAGAAACTAACAGCTCCGGGGATGTATCCACCTACACCGCCCAGACCCTGGCCAACCAATTGTCCACCGCAACGGGCATCAAAATAAGCAGAGCCATGGTGTCCGCCGTAAGAACAATCTGAAACAGAAACAACCAGGCGAACGCACTGGCCTATATAAGGCGTGAGGTCAATGTATTTCACGATCCAATTGGTCCATGAGACAGAACCGGTGGTAGAATAACCCGTTACCCCGATACATTGATTTGATGAGGGTGTTAAGCTGACGTTGGCACAAGGTAATGGTATAAGTGATCCTGTACAGTTATAAAGGTCGACCCTGAATGCAGGTTGCCCGCAGCACTCGTGTGCACCATCCCAGGAACCGCAGTAGGCGAATTGAAACAAGGTGTTTGCGTTGGTTACAGGGAACTGTGTACTCATACGGGTCATGAGGCCGTAGGGGTTTGTGTCCTGCATTTTGGCCACATTTGATCCACCAAGCGGAGAATTTGGAATGTTACCTATAAATGGTACAGCCAAAATTGGTGTTTGCATGATCCAGAATTCAGGGGCGCCTTGATTCCAGCTCGGAATGGGATTACCCACACAGCCTAATCCATATTGATTATTTGGGGGATAAACCACGGAGGTGTTCATTCCACTTTCTATGGTCCAGTTTGAAACGGCTGTGGCTGTGTTGTAAGCACCGGGCGCAGTGGACTCAAAGTCTTCGTTAACGCAAGGAAGCACATTCACCACATTACCTGGGTTGATGGGTTTCAGTGTGCCGGATCCCTTACTTGGATCGAAGCCGGGAGCCTGGTTTCCGATCCTGTATTTGGAATCCACATAATATCTTTTCTGTACGTTCATGGCGTAGTCGAACTCTGCACCATACAGTCCGCGGTTCAGGTATTCTACACGGTAAAACGCTTCATCAAATCCGTTCAGCGAATCCCCATAGAAATTCGAATAGGCCTGAGGCGAATGCTGCAAAAGATAATCCTGTTTCTTAATGAACTCGGATTTCCGATTGTTTGCATCTGGCTTCTCGGGCGTTTGTGAGAACGACGCCAGCCCCGTTACAAGAGCCAGTAAAACCGAAAGAGTGACTTTAATTTTCATGACATGAATTTTACACCTTAAATGTACCATTAACGACAGGGCTATTCAAGATTTTCACTCATTATTCCACCCTGTTTACGAACTGAACACGGGATTTGAGCCCACCGTGGCGCCTCTTGGTCAAATAGAGGCTTTGTTAGCACCGATCAGTCGTGTACATGCTGAGTTGAAACTGAAGGATTTTTTTGAACTGAAATTCCAGTGAATGCTTAACGAAGCAAACTCACATGACCCATTTTATTGTAGATATTACCGTCCAGGTCTTTGTAGCGGATTTTGTACACGTAGACATCTTCCTTGAGGGGAT
>DAOMFS010000013.1:0-64081 GCA_035429925.1 Bacteroidia bacterium
AAGTTAGTTTTTCATCTTAACTAAACCTCTGGTCTCAAATTAGGGGAGTATTACAGACATTGCTTTTATGCAAACACCAAAGTATCCAAAAGGACATCCACAAGTAGCGAATGTAGCAATCAACCAAGCGAAGAATTTGGCCAAGAATTTAAACAAAAATAATTCTAAAGAATTTGAATACAAAGATCTTGGCTCAATGGCCACAATAGGTCGCAACAAAGCCGTAGTTGACCTTCCAAGTTTTAAATTTAGGGGTTATTTTGCTTGGTTGGTTTGGATGTTCCTGCATCTAATGTTAATACTAAGCGTTAGAAATAAGCTAATTATATTCATAAACTGGGTTTGGGCGTATTTAACCAAAGACACATCGCTAAGGCTGATTCTAAAGCAAAATAAAACTAAGCAGAATTAAAAAGAAAAATAATTACATAAGCAACCATTATGTAATTGAATTATAATTATGAAAAATAAATTTAAAGATTATAAAGTTGACCTGACTGATTTAGCTTGGAAAGCAGGACAAGTAAAGGGTTTTTTAGGAAAGGAATGTATTCAGCTTTCAAATGGCGGAGTCAAACTAGTATTAATTGAAGCAATGGCTATCTATCCGGTACATATTCATCCAGATAAAACCGAATTTGCTTTTGTGATAGAAGGGAACCCTGAATTTTTCATTGATAGTCAATCCTTCATTGGCAAATCTGGTGATTTTTTTATTTTTCCAAATAATGTTAAGCATTCAATAAAAAACAATTCAGCTGTTGAAAGCCTTGTTTTGATAGGTTCTATTAAAAATTAAAAAAAAGATCATAAAGACAGAACCAATTAAAATAAGTAAAGCATTTAAGTCATTATGTAGGGAACAACACCATGGCTTATTAATTTCTTGGAAAACATGAACTAGTTTCCGAAAATCAATTGTTTTACTATAAAAAAATGCCTAACCCCTCTAATGGCCTGAAATGTAACGTTTTAAACTCGATAGTATTTCAATGTCTTTTAGTAATTGGTTCGAGATTTTGTCTGTGAAGTCCACAGATCAATGCATGAGGCCAGCCCCAGGGGTTGGCCTTTTTGTTTATAGCCTGGTCTCTGAAATTCAATTCTTTAGTTGACCAGGCTTAAGCAGACTGATAAGCGTTTATCGGGATTCCTTGCCATTTTTTTATCTTCACAGACTTTAGAGCGAATCAATTATGACAGCAAATGATTGCGCACCGGCGGCAAAACGGCACAAATTGGGTTTTTTAGACCGGTACCTGACCTTGTGGATTTTCCTGGCTATGCTCTCCGGCATTGCTCTTGGCAATTTGGCCCCTTCGGTTCCCGTTTTGATCAATACCTTCTCTGCAGGAACCACCAATATCCCCCTGGCCCTCGGGTTGATCTTAATGATGTACCCACCACTGGCAAAAGTGCGATACGAAAAAATGGCCGAGGTTTTTCGAAACAAAAAAGTGTTGGGTGCTTCGCTTGTTCTCAATTGGTTTGTTGGCCCTCTTGTGATGTTTACACTGGCTGTTCTGTTTCTGCACGCTTATCCCGAATACATGGTGGGATTGATCTTGATCGGACTGGCACGTTGTATCGCCATGGTGGTGGTGTGGAACGAGCTGGCCGATGGTGACCGTGAGTACGCCGCAGGTTTGATCGCGCTCAACAGTGTTTTTCAGGTTTTGCTTTACAGTGTGTATGCCTACTTCTTTATTACAATACTGCCTCCCCGTCTTGGTATGAAAGGTCTGGAAGTACACTTGACCATAGGAGAAATCGCAAAAAGTGTAGGCATATACTTGGGCATTCCGTTTTTGGCCGGATTGCTGTCGCGCTATGGCTTCATCCGTTTAAGGGGCAGAGAATGGTTTGAAAGCAGGTTCATACCCGCAATATCGCCCCTGACACTCCTCGCCTTATTGTTCACAATAGTGGTGATGTTCAGTTTAAAAGGCCAACTGATTCTTCAAATTCCGCTTGATGTGTTTCGGATCGCGGTTCCATTGGTTCTGTACTTCGCGATCATGTTTTTCATGAGTTTCTATGTTGGAAAGAAAATGGGCGCTGATTATTCCAAAAGCACCGCTGTGGCGTTCACAGCAGCAGGTAATAATTTTGAACTGGCCATTGCGGTGGCGATCGGCGTGTTTGGCATCAACAGCGGTCAGGCTTTTGTGGGCGTGATAGGGCCTCTGGTTGAAGTGCCTGCCCTGATCCTGCTGGTAAATGCGGCGTTTTGGATCCGAAAAAAATTTTACCCCTCAGTCTGACATAGATAGGGGGCAGTCCTGGCCAGGTCCAGGTTCAGGTTTTATGCCTCTGAACCGGAAAGTGCAGGCAAGGCCATTAACAATGCATACTTTTTATCAAATTTACCGGCGTGTATAAAAGCACATTCCATATTTCAAAAATGGATTGTCCCTCAGAGGAAAACCTGATTCGAATGAAACTGGATGGCATGCCTGTTCACAAGCTTGAATTCGATACACCCAACCGCACCCTTCAGGTTTACCACCAGGATAAGGCTGATCTGATCTTCGAAGCCATCCGCACGCTCAATCTGGGTGCCAGTTTGCTAAGCACAGAAGAAACAAATAGGAGAGCTGAACAAACAGATCAAGGCAGGGAAAAAAAATTGCTCTGGTCAGTTCTCCTGATCAATTTCGGATTTTTTGTACTGGAACTGGGCAGCGGTTTTATTTCCGGTTCAATGGGATTGGTGGCAGACGGCCTCGATATGTTGGCCGATGCCATCGTATATGCCTTAAGTTTATACGCCGTAGGACACGCGACATCGAAAAAGAAACGCGTGGCGAGGCTCAGCGGATACTTTCAAATAGTCCTCGCGGTGATGGGTTTTGTTGAAGTTATACGGCGTTTCTTTGGTTTTGAAAGTCTGCCCCGTTTTCAAGTGATGATCTCCATGTCGGTTCTGGCCCTGATCGGAAACGCCGTTTCGCTTTACCTGCTGAACAGATCCCGCAGCAAGGAAGCCCATATGCAGGCCAGCATGATATTCACCAGCAATGATGTGATGGTGAACCTTGGTGTTATTCTGGCGGGTGTGTTGGTGTATCTGAGCCAGTCAAAGTATCCCGACTTGTGCATCGGGGCCCTTGTTTTTTTCCTGGTTATAAAAGGCGCTTTCCGGATCCTGAGTTTATCCAAATAAGTCCAAAAACCCTGGGTTAATTTGTGGTGTTTTCAAAGGCCTGAATCTTCACCTTCTCTTCAACATAAAGAATCTTTGCAGTCACTTAAACTGGAATTTTAATCCTCAACGGTACAAGGTCACCTGGCCCGTGAAACTTTTCTTTTCACCTTTTACATTCAATATCACCAGAGTGTAATTATAGATGTCCTCTTTACAGTCCATGCCTTTGGCTGTGCCGTCCCATGTTTTATCAGGTGTAGAACTGGCGAATAGCAAGCCTCCCCAGCGATCGAACACCTCCAGGCTGAAAGATTTCACACCACGCAAGACCGGAAAAAAAGAATCGTTTAGCCCGTCACCATTCGGTGTGAACGCGTTGGGTACATAAGCTCCAAAATCAGGCAGCACCTCAACCACCTGCAGTACCGTATCTGAACAAGACCATTTGTTTTCCACCTTCAGGGCAATAGTATAAAAACCCGCATCCTCAAACACGTAGTCCGCTTCTGCACCACTGCGGTTCTGATTCTTACCATCGTCAAAGGCCCAGGTCCATTTTAGCTGGTCAGGACTCTGGCTTGTATTGATCACATGCAGGCTCTCACTCAGTTCAACCGGTTTAAGTGGCCAGTATGTGAACGCGGCTTCAGGCAATGGATACACTTCTATCCATTTACTCAGCTTGGCCCGGCAGTTCTGACTGTTCACAAAACTTCCAGTGAGTTCAAACTGTCCGGGCGTATTAAAACAATATTGAATTTTTTCTGTGCTGAACACCTGTGAATTTATCTCCCACAAAAACTGGCTTAAAGTGCCGGATACAGCTGCCTGTAAACTGAAACTCGAACAAAAGGGTACACAGCCCTGGGCAGTACTGGCCATAATTTCACCACCTGGCTCCGGATCCACAATCACCAGGGCCGTGGTCATGGCCTGGCAGGCATTTGCATCCTTAACGGTGAGGCTGTATATGCCACCGGTTCCGATGTTGGAAGCTTGCAGTGAACAATTTTGCTGGTTCGCATAAAAATTCAGAGGCCCGGTCCAGGTATAGATCAGTCCGCCTCCACCGTTCAGAAAAATAGTTGAATGCACACAAACCCTGGGGCTCACACTGAGAGTGGGTACAGGAAGGGGGAATGTTGCGACAGTGCTGGTGGCTATTGTTGTGCAGCCGTTCAGGGCTGTGCCTGTCACTGTATAGGTCCATACCTGTGTGTTGACGGCAGAGCTAACCTGGGGTGAAGCGCCAGTGGTGTAAAAACTGCCCGGACCGATCCAGGTGTAAGTGTTGGCGCCACTCACATTCAATTGCGCCGGCTGTAGCAGACACACCTGATCACCCGTGGCCTGCAGCACAGGATTGGCCAGAACAGTAACTGCACTCACAGCAGACGCAGAGCAGGAATGCTGATCAGTAACTGAAACTGTATACATGCCGGATTGATTCAGTTGCAAGGGATTCAGAACCGGGTTTTGTTGCGTGCTCTGGTACCCATTTGGGCCTGTCCAGGTATACGTGAGGGCGCTGTTGTTCACCAGCAACTGGATTTGTTTGCCTTCGCAAGCCGGACCGCTGTTGCCGGCCAATGGCACAGGGAGGGCGAGAACCGTAGCACTCATACTGGCGCTTACCGTACAAGGTCCGGTGCTTACCATTAAGGTGTATAAGCCAGAAGCATTTACCCCGGCCGGAGAGATGAGCGGATTTTGCTGGCTCGAACTAAACCCGGCCGGACCCGACCAGACAAACTGCTGGGCCCCGCTGGTGTTATAGGAAAAGAGAATAAGGTTCTGCCCGGAACAAACGGGACTGTTGGAACCAAACGAAATCACCGGAAGAGGTGTTACTGTTACATGAGCCTGTGCCGAAATGGTGCAACCCGGCGGGCTAGTGGCCAGCACCGTGTACTGACCCGAACTGCTAACCGATGGGTTAGGAATGACCGGATTTTGCAACAGTGATACAAACCCATTTGGGCCGGTCCACACGAAATTGGATCCTGGAAAAGAATTGGCCTGAAGCTGCAGGACCTGGTTGATGCAAATACTTGCCCCTGTGGTGCTGAGGCTTGGTGTGGGATGCACACTTAGGCTGATCTGCGCGGAAGCTGTGCAGGTGTTGGCCGCTGTAACGGTAACCTGGTATTGACCGCTCTGAGTGGGATGAGCTACACTGAGTGTGTTGGTCTGGTTCAGTGACGAATAACCCGAAACACCCGTCCAGCTAAAGCTGCTGCCCGGGTTCACACTGAACATCAGATTTCCGCCCTGGCACACAGGTGAATTGCTGCTGAGCGTGGGTATAGGAACTGGCAATATTATGATAGAGGCCGTAGCCGCCGTTGTACAGCTGAAGGCGCTGCCTACAACCGTATATTGTGTGTTCACCAAAGGGTTATCGGTAAAACTGCTGCCTGAACTGATACCGTTCCAGGTATAGGTACTGGCACCAAAGACCCCAAGTGTACCCGTGTGCAGCGGGCATATGGAAACGTTCGTCACCACGAGTGTTGGATTCGGTACAAAATCCAACGCAATAGTCTGGGAACTCTGACAAGCATTGCCATCGCTGCTGTAAACTGTGTACACATAATTTCCGGCAAGGCTCTGTGAAACCGTACAAAGGGAAGATTGAATCCCTGTACTCCATGTATAGGTGTATCCAGCCCCGGGTCCGGGTACACCGCCTGAATTACCGGCTGTGAGGCTAATCACCGATCCCGCGCAAACCGTAGGCGAGGATGCTGTGATAATAGGATTCTGTGCTGGTGGTTGAGAGATAAAAAAAGGCAAACCTATAATACACCCGGTCAAGGCATCGGTAACATTTACACTCCACAAGCCAGCACTTAGTGTTTGTGGGTTTGGTACAGTATAGGTCACCGCACCGTTGGTCCAGATGTAATTCTGATTTCCCGAACCTCCCGCAATGTTTATGATGGCGGCAGTGGCTGTAGCGCCACCAAAACATGACACACTGGGACTGCTCACCAGGTTTCCGGTAAGCGGGATGAGTGAAGTGAATACAGTGGTGGTGGTGTAGGTGAAATTGCTTCCGAAGTCGTGCACCACAATGGTGTAAGTACCCGGCGATAAACCTACAGCTACCGACCCGGATTGAGCCGAAGGGAACCAGGTATAACTGAATGGTCCTATCCCGCCGTTGGAGATCACAGTTGCAGAACCAAGACTGGCACAGGTAATAGATGTGCTGTTCACCGAAACACAGGGCGGATTTACCGTAACACTCACCGTGGTGGCGCCGTGGCAACCAATGCTGTTGGTGCCAACAACTGAATAAACAGAACTAACACTGGGGGTGACCATAATGGACGAGGCAACTGTTGAAGAAGGCGACCAGGTGTAAGATACCGCGCCATTGGCTGTAAGTGTGCTGCCTGATCCCATACAGATGGCAGAAGGAGAAGCCGTGGCAGTAATGGGACAACAAATGTAGAGATAAGAAAGTATATTATTCACAAGGTTCATGGCCTGCGGCTGTGGCTGGTGAAAATTCGGTAACGTCATTGAACCAAACATCACCAGACCGGCTCCCCAGTTAAGTTCACTCAAGGTGGTCTGAAGACCTATGCCTGAGTAATTACCCTGCATCAACACGGTGGTATTGCCTCCTGTGATGTAACCATGGGTGAACCAATTGCCGGTGAAGGAAGTTACACAGGGTGTATTGGTACCGGTGAAAATGGGGTGCAAGGACTGTCCTGGTGCAGCAAAACCCGGGGTGGAATAGGGGCCCGTTGAATAGTTCAGCGTTACTCCACCAAAACCAAAATTGATATTGCCTCCCTGGTTTGGTGCTGAGTTAATGAAAAGCCGTCCTCCGTTAAAAACCCAGGTTTGAAGGGCAGTGAGATTAGACATTAAAAAGGTGTTCAGAGCGTTTGCGTGCGAATCCCCACCTTCGAGGTAAATCAAACAGGTTGTACCAGTAAGCATTGCATTCACATTAACGGTTTGGAAACTGGCCTGGTTCCAGTTATTGGCACCAAACACGGTGTTCAGGCAGGTGATGTTGGAATTTTGATTCCAGGGTTGTCCGGTGCTGGAGGTCAGGTAATATTTAGCCTGGGCTTGTAGGGATTGTGCGCAGAAGGTGAACACCACGAAGAACAGTGTGATTTGCAGATCGCGTATCACAAGCATGAGTTGCTTATTTTCGGAACTTCGGAACAAAAGTATGCGGTCCATGCAAGTGCACAGTGTCCAATCTACTAAAGTTAGGGAATTATTTCACGCCAAACCCCTTATGAAAACGAATATTACGGCCCAGTCTTCAACACTTCCTGCAATCAGTATATCAAATCTGTAGGCACGTGTTGTTCAAGCACGCAGGATTTACCAGGGGCAGGGCGTTCCGTCGTAATTAAAAAATTTTCCTGTGTCGGAAAGGCTCAGCTTATGCAGCACCTTTTTGATGCTAGACTCAACCGATTCTGCAGGGCTGAGCGGTGCAGACTTTCCACCCATGTCGGTGCGCACCCAACCTGGATTCAGGTTCACGCTGATGATCTTATCGCTATAAAGATCGTAGGCCATGGTTTTATTCAGAAAATTGAGCAGGTTTTTGCTTGCCGAATAAGCATATTGGGCGCCTGAGCCCAGATTGCTGACAGAGCCCATCAGGCTTGAGATGTTGATGACCACAGGCGACCTGGCTTTTGTCAAAACCGGTCTGAAATGTTTCACCATCATGATCGGGGCTATACTGTTAGTGGCGTACACATCCAGCAGTTCGGCTTCGTTGAGGTTTTGCAAAACACTAAGCGCAGGCTTGAGCGGGTTAATGCCGGCATTGTTCACCAGAAGGTCAAGGTGACCGAATCTGGCGCTGAACCAGGCTGATAATTCGGTAATCTGTTTCTCGTCCCGTACATCCAGTTTGTGGCTTAAGACCTCAAGACCCTCTGAACGCAGAGACTTCATGGCCTGAAGGGCTTTCGATTCATCTCTAGCACAAAGTATAACGGTATATCCCAGGCCAGCGAGTTGCCTGCACCATTCGAGTCCTATACCCCTGTTCGCGCCGCTTACCAGTGCTGTTTTCATTCAAGCAGTGTAAAATGTGTTCAGGCCGTTTTGTTGTTAGCCTTATCGTTAGCGCGTTTCAGAAAGTACAGTAAAAAGAACACCACCACCACATGCATCAGATTCAATACAATGCCGTAAAGGATTGTAACACCTGGTATAGTCATAAAAGGATTCAGAAAGGATAATAACAGGAGGATCACTGCCACTATACTGAATATCCTGTAGCCATTCGCCGTATATTTTTCGAAGAGGAAAAACACCAGGCTTGCTATGAGCAGAGGCACTGTACTGGCAAAGATAACCTGGAACAAGCCCAGTGGCTGGCCTGGCTGAATAAAAATACGGTCTGACAAAATGCCAAGACTGTGGAATAGATAAAAGATCACAATGTTGATCAGGGAGCCGCAAAGAGCAGCCATTACACCAGCGAATAGCGCTGAACTCAGGTTAACTTTATTTTTCATGGTTAGGGGTTTGGTTTAATTTTAGTTGTAGCTACAAGGGTTCAGGCTTGTTCATTTCGCAATTCGTCGAGCCATTCGTTCATCAACTTGGCTTTTTCTTCGTTAAAATTTTTCACTTTATGGCGAAAGGCGTGAAGCGTTGTTTCAATCTCTTCCAGAAGTTCAAGGCCTTTCCTGCTGATCCGGATGTCGACCTGGCGCCTGTCGGACTTGTGTTCATTCCGGGTGATCAGTTTCTTTTCTTCGAGTTTGTCTGCAATCCGGGTTGAATTGGAGGACCGGTCAATCATCCGGGCAGTGATCTCCTGATTGCAGTAACCCTGAGGATGTTTGCCTTTCAGAATTCTGAGTACATTGTACTGTTGGGGACTTAAGCCATAGGGTTTTAACATTCGCGCAAAGGTGGTTTGCAGAAAACTACCGGTGAACTGAATGTTGATAAGCAACTTCTGATATTCTGATCTGAAAGGACGGGTTTGTTTTATCTCCTGCTCAAGATTCATGGTCCGAAATTAGTCATTTATTTGTATGTACAATTATTTTTAGGGTTTTTTAATTCTTGCATGCTGTAAGGGTATCCGGATGCAAAGCCTTAGGGATCAATTATTCGCACCGGTTGTTTTGATAAGAATCAGGGGTGAAACTGACATCGGTCATGTGAGAGGCTCTCTTCCCGGTCTAACTTCGTCTCAGGAATTAACCCGTGCCCGGGTATGATGTATGGATATGCTTAGTTTAAGAAAGATACTGGTGGCAACCGACTTTTCAGAAAGCGCTGATAACGCACTGGAATACGCGGCAGGATTAGCGGAACGTACAGGTGCTTCCCTCACACTTTTGCACGCTTACCATGTTCCGGTGGTGGCTTCGGAAGTACCCACACTCATGTTTACACTGGGCGAAATGGAGAAAGAGGGTCTGGACGAGCTGCACCGGACCGAAAACGAGCTCAGGCAGAAGTTTCCCAGGCTGGGCAAGGTGAATACCTTGTGTTTGCACGGCTTTGTGGTGGAAACCATAGAAAGCCAGGTGGAAAAACTGGAAATCGATATGGTGGTGATGGGCTTGCAGGGCAGTGGATTTTTCAGCGAGAAAGTGATCGGAAGCAACTCCGATGCTGTGGCGCGGCGCGCTAAGTTCCCGGTGCTGATTATTAACCACCACTGTCGATTCAGGGATATCAAACGTATACTGTTGGCTTCCGACAATAAGGAAATCCGGAATCACCACGTACTTGATACCATGAGAAACATTGCACAGCGTTTCCGTTCACAGGTGCATATTCTGCACGTCAGCAAAAAAGAAAATCACGAAACCAGCCTTGAATCGGCTGTGGAAGGATTATCCATGGATCGCTACCTGGAAGGCATTGAACATTATTTTTTTGAAGAGAACGCCCCTGAACTCATGGTTGGCATAAACAATTTTAATCGCAAAAAAGACATTGATCTCACAGTGGCCCTGGCAAGGCGTCATGGCTTCTTTGAATCCTTTTTTCATAAAGACCATGTGCACAGCATGGTGTACCACAGCAACACGCCAATATTAATATTACATGAATCGTCGAATTGAACCTCAACTTTTAAGTCAGGAAGCTATGAAGATCACTATTAATGACCATCGGAAAATACACGCCATACAGGAAGAGTTCAATAAGGCTTTTCCCTATCTTAAGATAGAGTTCTTCTCAAAACCGCACAGCAGCGGTGGGCAGTCTTCAAAAAAACTCATGAAGTCGAGCGCCAAAACCCTGGGCGAATGCAGAACCATTCACAACAAGGGCAGCATTGTGATCAGTCCTGAATTAACGGTTGACGAACTGGAACAACGTTTCATGGATGTTTACGGCCTCTCGGTTCAGGTTTTTCGCAAATCGGGCAAGGTTTGGCTTGAAACCTCGGTTACAGATGGCTGGACCCTGGCCAAACAAAACGAACAAGGCCGGGAACTAAGTGAAGATTGAGAACCCAAGGGCGGTGAAGCTATTGGCTTGATGCTTTCAGATGGATTTCTTAAATTGCTGCATCAAGAGACGTGCAGCAAGTTTAAGCCTGCACGCCAAACTTAAAACGCATGACCATGACACCAATTGAGAATTTGCATTATGCCATTGGCGAACTGGCTTATGCCTTTGCCAAGGTTGACGGAAAAGTTAACCAGGAGGAAAGACAAAAGTTTCAGGAGATCGTGCTGAGAGGCTTCAAACAAAAGGATTACAATTACGATGTGTCCGATATTATTTTTAAGATCCTGGACAAGGACAAACGGGATTTCAAAAGCGCTTACGACTGGGCCATGCGCGAGCTCAAAACAAATTCGCATTACCTCAGCCCGGAGTTGAAAAACTGTTCACTCCGGATCATGAAAGATATTGCCGAAGCCTACCCTCCCTTTACTGAAGAGGAACGCAACCTGTACAGGCAATTCGAGAAAGATATTGAACCTTTGAAAGGTGACCCCATTTATTACAAAGCCGGGCGGTAATTCCTGACCCTCACATTTTATGAAGATCAAATTTCTCGGGGCCACGGACACGGTTACGGGCAGCAAGCACCTGTTGATTACCGGTAAAGGGAGACAGTATCTCCTGGATTGCGGACTCTATCAGGGCCTTGGCCGTGAAACGGACGAGCTGAACCGCCATCTTGGACTGAATCCCCACAACATTGAAGCTGTGCTGCTTTCCCATGCCCACATCGATCATTCCGGTAATCTCCCTTATCTGGTAAAAAGTGGTTTCAGGGGAAAGATCTATTGTACACCGGCAACTTACGACGCCTGCGAGATTTTGCTGATGGACAGCGCACATATACATGAAAACGATATCCGTTACATCAACAAAAGAAGACTCAAAAAGGGTTTTGATCCCATTAAACCGCTTTATACCACCAAGGACGCGGAGGAATGTCTGAAACAATTCAGGCCTATTCCATTCCTCACCGAGTTCAGGCTTAGCGAAGAACTCTCGTTTCATTTCACTGAAGCGGGACACATCATCGGAAGCGCAGCCATTCAGATCACCTCGTATGAGGATGGGCATACCGTTAGACTTTGTTTCAGCGGAGACGTAGGACGTTATCAGGATCTTATTCTCAAGGCGCCCGAACCCTTCGGGCAGTGCGATTATATCATCTGCGAATCAACCTACGGTGACAGTCTGCACGAAAGTTCTGAGGATTCTGAACAGCGTTTGCTCAACATCATTCAAAGGACCTGCGTGGACAAAAAAGGCAAACTTATTATTCCCGCCTTTAGCCTCGGCCGCACGCAGGAAATCGTGTATATGCTGAATAATCTGGCCAACAAAAAACTATTACCCAAACTGAAGGTGTTTGTCGACAGCCCGCTTTCTTCCAAAGCCACCCAGGTCATGCGAAAACACACACAGCTCTTTAACGAGGCGGTGAGGGCCAGTTTGTGCCAGGATCCGGACCCCTTCGATTTTGAAGACCTGATCTATGTGGAGGACATCAAAGATTCGAAATTGCTGAACGACCTTCAGGAACCCTGCATTATCATTTCAGCATCGGGAATGGGTGACGCAGGGCGGGTGAAACACCACCTGAGTCGCACTGTTGGTGATCAGCGAAACACCGTGCTCATTACTGGATACTGTTCTCCGCACACCCTGGGCGCAGACCTGCTGGCTGGCAAAAAAGAAGTGCACATTTTTGGCGAATATTATAAAGTGGAAGCTGAAGTGCAGTCCATTCAAGCCCTGAGCGCTCACGCGGATTATGAAGAACTCCTTCGGTTTCTGGCCTGTCAGAACAAAACAAAAATCAAAACGATTTTTCTGGTTCACGGGGAACAAAAGGCCAAAGAGGGATTTCGTACACACCTCCTTCAGGAAGCATATGCCAATGTTTTACTCCCGGGCAAAGGCGAGAGTTTTGTACTGTCCTGATTCTCAGATAAATTTTCTCATTACGTCAGGCTGTAAATGCAGGCAAAACTGATTCAAGTCATTTTTATTTCGCCGGGAGCGCTTTACCTTGGTAGTTTGCAGAGGCTTAATTTATGTCTATCTTGGGTTCCGAAAACTTATTACGGATGGAAAGCCTCAATGCCTTGTTCGAATACGCAACGGAAGGCATTATCATTGTTGATCACGCCGGACGTCTGGTTCGGGTAAATCCCAGCGCAGAGCGCATGTTCGGATACTCGCACGGGGAACTGGTCGGGAAGGCGCTCGAAGTCATGATCCCTGAACGTTTTGTACAGAAACACACCTCACTTCGCCAGAACTATATCAGCTCGCCCAAGTCCAGGCCCATGGGTAAAGGCATGCAATTGCAGGCGAAGCGTAAGGACAAAAGTGAATTCCCGGTTGAGATCAGCCTGAGCTATTATAAAAAGGATGAGCATACGTTTGTCATCGCCTTCATCATGGATATCACCGAACGGGCGCAAAATGAAGAACGCATCAAGCGCATGAATTTTGAGCTCGAGAACAAGGTGAAGGAAAGAACCAGCGTGCTGCAGGAAGCCCTTCTGCAATTGGAAAAGTCAAGGGAAGAACTTTCGCAGGCCTTGCAACAGGAGAAAGAACTACACGACCTCAAATCGCGTTTTGTGACCATGGCCTCTCATGAATTCCGAACACCGCTTAGCACCATACTCTCATCCATATCCCTCATTGCCAAGTATACCGAATCGAGCGATGACGAGAAAAGACAAAAGCATGTGCAAAGGATCAAATCAGCCGTAACCAACCTGACACTGATACTCAATGATTTTCTGTCGGCGGAAAGATTGGAAGACGGCAGGATATCCGCCAAATTGAGTGAATTTAACCTTAGGGATGTGATGAATGAGACCCTGATTGAAATGCATGGTATCTTAAAACAGGGCCAGCAACTGGACTACAAACACGAAGGCGAAGCAAAGGTTTTCCTGGATCCACAAATGATGAAAAACATTTTCATCAACCTGATTTCAAATGCCATTAAATTTTCCGATGAAAACAAAACGGTTACCATTCGTACACAGGTGAAAGATCACCACATGCATTTGATGGTAAGCGACAAGGGGATGGGCATACCGAAAGAGGAACAGCAGCATCTTTTTGAACGTTTTTACCGCGCTAAAAACGTTACCAACATCCAGGGCACCGGCCTGGGTCTGAGCATTGTGGGTAAATACCTCGAAGCCATGGGCGGCAAGATCAGTTTTGAAAGCGAACTCAATAAAGGCACTACCTTTAACGTAAACATACCATTAAAGAATCCGACATGAAAACCATACTCATCATAGAAGACAACCGCGATGTACGCGAAAACACGGCTGAAATACTTGAACTGGCAAATTACAGGGTGCTGCAGGCCGAGAATGGCAAAACGGGCGTTGAATTAGCCCAGCAACAACTGCCCGACCTGATCATTTGTGACATCATGATGCCTGTACTGGATGGTTATGGTGTGATCCATCTTCTGAACAAATCGGCTAAAACAGCCGGCATTCCCTTTATTTTCCTGACCGCAAAAAGCGAAAGGGCCGATTTCAGAAAAGGCATGGAAATGGGGGCTGACGATTACATATCCAAACCCTTCAGTGATATTGAACTGCTGAATGCCGTTGAAAGCCGTTTAAAGAAGAATGAACTGCTGAGATCAGAATTCTCACGCAGCGTGGATGGCCTGAACAAGTTTTTTGAAGATGTGAAAAAACTCGATGAGCTGAAAAACCTTTCGGCACAGCGACGCATTAAACACTACAAGAAAAAAGAACTTATTTTCAGTGAAGGACACCAGCCGAATTACCTGTATTTCCTCTCCAGCGGAAAGATCAAAACTTTTAAATCACACGAATACGGAAAAGAGTTCATTACCACACTTTACAAAGGTGGTGACTTTATAGGGTACACCGCCCTACTGGAAGACCAGGCTTATACCGACTCAGCCGAGGCCCTGGAAGACAGCGAGGTTTACCTGATTCCCAAGGAAGATTTTTTTTCACTCATATACAACAACATGGATGTGATGAAAACATTCGTGAAGATGCTTTCGGATAACATTGTGGAAAAAGAAAAACAACTGGTAAATCTGGCCTATAGCACTGTGAGAAAAAGGGTGGCCGAGGCCCTGGTGCTCCTGTTCGACCGCTACAGCAAGGAAACCGAGAAAAATTTCAGCATCTCCATATCAAGAGAAGATCTTGCCAATATTGTGGGCACAGCCACCGAATCACTGATTCGCACGCTGAGCGACTTCAAGGAAGAGCATCTGGTTGAGATCAAGGGTAGCCAGATCACCATAGTGAACATTGAGAAAATAAAGAAATTAAAAGCCTGATCTATCAGGCATAAAGATCAATACGGCAATCCATTGGGAGAATGCGCGTTAACACCCAGGTGCTCGGGATGAATGGAAATGACCGGCACTTTTGAGGTGTGCACCAGTTCGTGATCATAGGAATTCAGCACTGTAAATTTCTGGTCTTTCTTCTGATCAGTCATGGTAATGATAAGATCAACCTTGTGTTTTTTGGCAAAGCTGTTGGTTTTATTCACCCTGTGCCGGGTTTTATCCACAAAGGTTTCGGCTTTGATATTGTGTTTACGCGCCAAGATGGCCACCTGTTCGGCAATGGTTTCAAGCTTAAAGCGCTGTTCCTTTTCATCCTCATCGTAAAGCCCCAGTATGGTGATCTTGGCCATAAAAGCCCTGGCCATGCTCAGCGCATAATCAACTTTTTGTCTGGTATTATCAGAAAAGTCAATAGGAATACAAATGTTTTCGTAGCCTTTTTTGGACCCGGGTTCTTTCACGGTCATCACCGGAATATGAGACTTTGTGATCAGGCGGTAGGCTGTGCTTCCAAGAAAGAGATCGGATTTTGATCCGCTACCCTGTGTGCCCATGATGATGAGGTCGACCTTGTTTTCTTTGCTGATGTCAACTATTTCTGAAGTGATGTTTCCGGTTGAAACCAGAGTTTTAACCTTAATACCATACTGTTTGCGGATCCTATCGCTCACCATATCGAGCTTTTCGTTGACCAGGTTTACCAGCACCTGATTGTTCTTCATTTTGAAAACGGGCAGAAGAATGTCTATGATCTCGGATTTGCTGATCACGTGAAGTAAATAGAGGTCGCATTTCAGCAGCGCACACATAAAAGCGGCATGACTCAGGGCTTTATCCGCATTCTTTGAAAAATCATAGGGCATCAAAATGCGCCTGGGATTGAATTTGATCATGGTCAAAATTTAACTGTGAACAGACATCACGGGCACATTGGAACTGAAGGCAATGGTTTTGGTATTGGTTTCGTTAAACAGGCGATACACAAGTGAATGTTTCCGGCTGAACAAAACCACCATGTCGGATTTATTCTGACTCACATATTTCTTTACACCATCGGCAAAGGTTTTTGCCTTGAAGACTGAAATGTTCCAGCGTTCGGCTTCCTTGCGGTGTTCTGCAGCCTCAACACCAAAATCCAGTTCATCATCGGTTTGAACATGCACCAGCTCGCATTGCATTTTGTGATCTTCGGCAAATTTTTCTGCCTTGCGGATCACCACACGTTTCAGGTCCTGTTTGTAATCCACTGTGGCCATAATCTTCTCATACCGGTGTTCTTTGTATGTTTCAGGAACAATAACCACGGGACAATCAATTTTACCGGCTATATCCACACCTGTAGTGCCCCAAATGTATTTTGAGATCTTGCTTTTGGTCTCAAGACCGATCACCACCACATGTATCTTTCGTTTTGCAGCCAGTTCTTCCACAAAGGTTCTGAATGACATGTTCGAGTTGATGATTTCCACATCCAGTTTAGGATTCTCAGCGAGTATTTTCTCCTTTATTTTTTCGAGTTTGCTGAGGTCTTCTCGTTTGATGGACCTGTAATCCACCATGTATAGTCCGGCGTTGGTATGCACCACGGGAAAATCATACACATGAAAAAGCAACAAACTGGCCCTTGATTTGGCGGCGAGACCTACCGCGTATTCCAGCGCGTTCAGCGATGATCTGCTGTAGTCGATTCCGGCTAAAACGCGTTTTTTACTGCTTGGCATAATCATATTATTTAGAGAGTAAATTGTCGATTGTAAAGCGGCTCCAGTCATCGGGCATAACCAGCAGCACTGAAACGATCAGGAGGCGCGGAAACACATGGCGCATATCCCAAACCGGTTCGAGCACAGAGAAGGCCACAGCAACCATGATCACATCAAAGCCCAGAAGCACCAGAATGATGTTTTTGAACAAGCCCAGGATGAGCAGTATGCCACCGAAAAATTCCATGACCGAAGTGTAAAACGCAACCCCATACTGTATGAAGGAAGGAACATTCTTGCTGCTGGCATCACGTTGAAACAGGCTGACGACACCTTTGATCTTCACCACAAACAACTTGTCATAACCCTGAAACAGAAAAATGATGCCGCAAAACAGGCGGATGATCAGTTCAAGACACTGGTATTTTAAACTGCTTTCCATACTGAAAAATTTTACCAAAAGGTAACAATAATTCCGATACTATAAATGTAGTCACAAAAGGCGCAATCCGGCTTGAGAAGCATCATTTCAGGTAGTGACATTTATCAATGAATTCCGGAGATTTCGCTGTGTATCTTTGATACAGGAGAAGATCCGCTTCTCCGGTCAGCAGCATTTAACCTTAAATAACCCCCAATGTTATGAAAACACAGGATAAACTTTACAACCAGCACAACGAGAATAAGGAATGGACCAGTAAACTTAAATTTTACAAGGAAGAGCTTGAAATACTGAAAAAGCGTCTGGCCGAGATCGCCGCACGCAACAACCAGAGCGATGTGCTGAAGGAAGTTGAGCATTTTCAGAACCAGTTTATTGTACAGCGAAACAACATTGACGAAATAGCGCACGCAGTGAACCTCAATGAGGAGGCTCTGATTGACGAGGTGAAAAAAAATCCTGTTGCAGTAGACCGCCGCAAAGTAAATGACCACGCCCATGAAAGAGATCTGGTGGAAAGTCTCGAGAAAAGCTTAAACGATATCCGGAGCGAATTTAACCGCTTCGCAGCCAAATGGCTTTAAACACATACCGCATTCTGCCTGGCTCATACTTTCAGGCCGGCAAAACATCGTAATACGCTCAGATATTGGCCTGAAGGATACGGCTGAGTTCACCGGCTTGTACCACGCCAGATTGTTTCCAGACAATCTGACCCTTTTTGAACAGGATCAGGGTAGGCACACCTCTGACCTGGTAAGCCGCCGCGGCTTCGGGGTTTTTATCCACATCAATTTTGATGATTTTCGCCTTGTCGCCCAGATTGCGTTTGACCTCGCTGAGAATGGGGGCCATCATTTTGCAAGGTCCGCACCATTCGGCGAAAAAATCAACTAAAACGGGTTTTTCTGATTGAATGTATTCCTGAAATGTGCTCATTCTGGTTTATATACCGCATTGTCCTCCGGCGCATCCCCGGTTAAACAGGCTCATGGCAAAAAGATACAGACCGCCCGCTGCCAGAATATAATCCGAGCGCATCAGGCCGGCAATTGTGAACACCGCTCCCAGAGAGAGTTTCACGAATCTCCAGGTTGTCCAACCTTGTAACAATACCGATTTCATAGGTTTAGCGTAATTTCTGGTTCAATGAAAACCACCCTCCGCCATTGTGTACTGCACTGAAGCCCATAGTTCGAAGTTGTGATTTCGCCGCTGCACTGCGCATTCCACTTGCACAGCAGGTAATGATGGTATCACCGGGTTTAATGCTTTTGGGCAAACGGTTCAGCTCATTTAAGGGTACGTTTACACTGCCTTTGATGTGACCGGAAGAATATTCGGCACGGCTTCTTACATCCAGTATTTTAGCGCCGTTCTTCACGAGTTCTTTGTAATTAACTTTTGGCCCTAGGCCAAACAATTGTTTGATGGTACTGATCATTGTTTTTGATTAAGATTGGAGTTGTTTAAATATTGTGCCTTGTAAGGATTGAAAAAATTAAGCCAGAGCAGTCTCGACAAGCGCATACTCAGTGGGCTCAGCAGAATGATGCTGGCTGTGATCAGCAAACCAAATACAAGCGGGTCGAGGTGCAGGATGTATTTGTCGATGAAGAACCACAGCACAAACCAACCAGCGGTAAGCGCGTAGGAGGCATACATGGCGCCATAAAAAAAACTTGGTTCACGTTCATACCGGAGTTCACAGTGACTGCATGTTTTATGCATGCTGAACATGCCGCCCAGATGATATGGGTTTCTGTGCACAAAAACATCACCCTGGTGACAACGGGGACATTTGTTCCTGGTCACCGACTGAAAAAGTCTGAGTACGTTCATGATCTCTCCTCCCCGCCTGTCTTCTTATTTTCGAATGTACCGGCCAGCAGAAAAGCCATCAGGGCACCATAAGGAATAATGATATAGGGCCGGGAAACAATCAGACAAGTGCCGCTTTTACATCCCACAAAGGCATAATACAGATAAGCGGCCAGCGCGCCGAGTCCGGCTGCGATGATAGAACGCCTGTGTTTCTGGATCCATAACTTCATGGTTACAAAGGTAGACAAAGAAGCTCAGGGAATCTGAAACAAATGTTACAGAAGTTGAAATTTGCACAGACCAAAGCCCCCCTGGCGGGGGCTCAGGTTCACTTAACCGGGATGCTTTGTTTGGGAGGGATCTTCACGGTTTCCTTTTTCGGAATGTGAATTCCCAGCACACCTTCTTTGTAAGAGGCCTCAATATGATCACCCAGGGCTGTTTCAGGCAGTGAGAAGGAGCGGGTGAAGGCCTGGTAATTGAACTCCCGGCGGGTGTATTTGCCCTCTTTTTTCTCTTCGTGCTCTTCTTTCTTCTCTGAAGAAATGCTGAGGATGTGATTGTTCAATTCGATCTTAAAATCTTCCTTTTTCATGCCAGGGGCGGCCAGTTCCACAAAAAATTCCTTGTCGGTTTCCTTCACATTAACGGAAGGTAAGGTTGAACCTGCCTGGGTAAAATTTTTGGTGTTCCAGTCAAACAGGTCCTTAGAGAAAAAATCGTCGAAGAAACTGCCCACAAAAGGGAAGTTTTCATTCTTTTTGATAATTGAGCTCATGGTGCTTGAGTTTTTGGGTTAGACATTTTTCCGGTACAAAGTTAGATCAGGCAAAGGGCCGAAACCATGATTTGCATCAGGAAATTGGGTTAAACCGGTTTGCCAGAAATGAATTTAACGTTCATTAATTTGTAATTTCATCCGCATGAATAAACCTGTAGCCTTGGCCTTATCGGGTGGCGCCATCCGGGGTTTTGCCCACATAGGCGTTTTTGCCAGAATGGAAGAATTGAACCTGGTTCCCGCACGCATAGCCGGCACCAGCATAGGCGCAGTGGTGGGTGCATTCATTGCCGATGGTTATAAAGCCGATGAAATCCGGCGTATTTTCCTTGATTCGAATTTTAATTTTGACATCAATTATTTCAAACTGAACGAATCCTTACTGAGCAATAAACGGCTGGAAGAACTGCTTAAAAAACACATCAGGGCCCGGGAATTCGAAGACCTGAAGACCACATTCCATGTTTGCGCCAGTGACTATAATCAGGGTGGTGCCGTGTATTTCAACCGGGGTGAACTTATTCCCGCGCTTCTTGCATCAACTGCCATTCCCCTCTTATACAAATCCGTTTTGCATCAGGGTTACACCTGTGTTGACGGTGGATTAAGTCAGAATCTTCCCGTTGAACCCCTGCTCGAATACGGACTACCAATCATTGGGGTGCATGTGAATCCCCTGCACAATAACGGTAACCACAGCAATATGATTCGCCGAATAGACAGACTGGTGCACCTTGCCTTAAGAAGCAGCGTGGAATCGGCGCGAAAGCACTGCGATGTTTTCATAGAACCTCAGCGCTTAAGCGAATTCAGTTTGTTTGAAACAAAAGCCGGCAAAGAACTCATCAACATTGGGTACGAGGCTGCGCTGGAGCAGCTGACAAATCCTCTACCCGGTGGTTTGGGTTGAAACCTTAAAGGCCCTTACCTTGCGTGAGATAAAAAGCCCCGTGCCGAATACAAAGAGGCTGATGACTTTCAGGGCTTCAAGTATAACATAATAGTTATGGGCATTGGACAGTCCGGGGTCCTCTCCCCTGATCACTTTTTCAGCCCTGACATCGAGCTCGGGTAAAAGCTCCAAAGTTTGAAGGGTAAGAATCATCAGGGGAATTACCAGAAAGATCATCTTATAATTGGGTTTTCTGATTCTGCGGAAAACGTAGTTCAGTACTATTGCAATGGCAAAAACCCATTCTATGGCGTTGAGGGCGCTGAAAACCAGACGCCCGATACCCAGGCCAAGCGGCAGGGTAATGCCAGGAGCTTCGAATTTAAGCCAGGCCTCCATAAAGCTGATGGCGCATACAAATCCCAGCCATAAAAAAACGCATATCACCACCAGGGGATTCCTTACTCTGAACATGTATACTTTTTTGTGAGCGCTTTTCATAGAATGTCAGTGAATTTCCTCACCGCCTGTTACGAATTTACGTTTCTTTTCAGGCCGTGGTGCTGAATGTTGCTTTTTCGGGGATCTTTCTCCAATAACGTTCGTCAAAGGCCAGGCATATGTTGCGTAAGTAAGGGCGACCTGAGTCCTTTACCAACAGCAGTGATCCATCGTGCTGAATCCAATCCCGCTCAAAGAGAGCCTGCAGACGCTGAACCAGTTCAGGATTACGCCGGCACTCCGCCTCATCCAGTTTGGTCTCATACCTGCACATGAGATCCAGAATATGCTCTCTTACCCGCAAATCTTCCGCGTTTAATGAATGGCCTTTGAATACTGGCAAATGCCCATTCTGAATCATCTCCTGGTACTTCTCAAGTGTTTTGACATTTTGCGCGAAGCCATCCAGGCTATCACTGATCGAAGAAACGCCCAGGCCGATCAATAGCTTTGTATGCTGCTCTGTATAGCCCATAAAGTTGCGGTGCAGGCTCTTGTTGAAATAAGCTCTATACAATTCATCTCCGGGGAGTGCAAAATGATCCATACCCACATCCACATACCCAGCCTGTGCCAGCAATTCCTTACCCATATCATACAAGGCCCGTTTTACCGAATCGGCCGGCAAATCTTTTTCTGAATATTTCCTTTGGCCTGGTTTTAACCAGGGCACATGGGCGTAGCTGTAAAAAGCAATGCGCTCGGGTTTGAGTTGAATGATCTTCTCCACGGTGTCGCGCACACTTTCCGTGCTCTGAAAGGGAAGGCCATAGACCAGGTCTATATTCACTGAACGGTAATTCAGAGATCTTGCATCCCGCATCACCTGTTCCACTTCCTCGAAAGTCTGATACCTGTTTATGGCATCCTGTACAAGGGGGTCAAAATCCTGAACGCCAAAACTCACGCGGTTAAATCCCAGTTTAGCCAGCGCCTTGAGGTGCTCCATTCTGGTATTGGCAGGATGGCCCTCAAAGCTGAAACTGTGTTCCAGAGCCATGTCACAATCAGATAAAATGGAACTGATCAGACGGTTCAGATTTTCAGGTGAAAAAAAGGTTGGCGTGCCGCCCCCCAGGTGCAATTCCTTTATCCTGGGCCTTGAACCTAATACGCCAAGGTACATACGCCACTCTTTTAAAAGGGACATGATATAAGGTTCTTCCACAGCGTGGTTAACGGTTATTCGGGTGTTGCACGCGCAATATGTGCACAAGCTTTCACAAAAGGGCAAATGGATATAAAGACTGATGCCCTCGGCGCCATAAGCTTGGAATGCACCGCGGACCTTTTGTTTCCAGACCGTCTCCACCAGGGCATTGTCCCAATAGGGAACGGTTGGATAACTGGTATAGCGTGGTGCCTGAATGTTGTGCTCTTCAGAAAAAGCGCTTTTTATTGGAATTTTGATGTTCATACTTTAGGCTGAAGGCAATTCAGCATTAATGCCGCATACCTGAATTACTCCTGCAAAGGTAATGAAGCTTCTTCATTCTGGTGGTTTCTGTCGGAACCCGAACCATCAGGTTTGCAGTGCACGTCCCCTTTCAGCTGGGCGCCAGTTCCGGCATCATGGCATTTTACCCCGGTCTCCGATGACTGCATATGCGGACTGATCATGGGAATCCCGAGATTGAGTCCTCTTAAGATGAGTAAAACCGCCATAGCCGCGACCACCAGAGGAACGGCTTTGCGGATGCGGTTTCGGAATCGCACCTGGATATATTGTCCGAATAAGGATAGCGACATCATGGCGGGCAGGGTTCCCAGGCCAAACACAAACATGAAAAGGGTACCATACCCGTAGTGGCCACTGGCCATGGCACCGGCAAGCGCAACATACACCAGCCCACAGGGCAGAAGTCCGTTCAGTAGGCCTGTAAGCAACATTACCCAGCTTCCCCTTTGTTTGAGCAGATCTGAAAATATACGACGGAGTTTCACATTCAGTCCCATCAGGGGATCGAACCGAAGTGCGGTGAAGTAACGCGGCACGAGTACCGAAATCAACAACACGCTACCGATCAGCAATGATAAGGTCTGCTGAAAACCACCGAGGAAAAAAGCCTGGCCCAGCAGTCCGAAAAGGAGACCAAACACGGCATAGGTGGTGGCCCTGCCCAGATTATAAAAAAGCACAGCCATGAACTTGCCTGTTTGACTGAGCTGATGAACCGGCAAAGCCAGCGCAATCGGACCACACATGCCGATGCAGTGAAAACTACCGAGTAGTCCAAGTGATATGGCGGCGATCAGAATACTCATCTTACAGGTTCAATACGATCTCCTTATAGTACGGCAATGCATTCATGGTCCAGCTGATCCTCAGCTTATACACGCCTTTGTGAAACACACTCCGGTTGAGGTGTTGTATTCCATTGGCGTCAAAATGTATAGGAATCGTGCGATCGAGGTTTGCATCAGAAGGTCTGAAAAAGTGCAGTTCTCCCTTCACCGAATCGGGTGAGAGGCCTGAAGGTGCCTTAATGCGTAATTCAGTGTCGAGCAATTCATAAGTGATACTCTCTTTTAAGGACGCTTCATTTTCACTTGCATTTATCTTATCCTGAAAACGCAGTTCGCGTGAATAATAATCTTTGTATTCCAGGTCAATGGTTTGTCTTGAGGCCAGCACAACAAGCGTGACGATCAGAATCACAAAACCCGAATATAAGAAGGCTATTCTCCAACCCCAGTTCATGAATGATGCGCTTTGCGTGAAATGTTGCTCAGAAAATTTGTCTTCACTGATTTGATCTTTTTGTGGTTCGAGTAAACGCCGATCTCCAGTTTGGTTTTCCGTTCATGAATATCGTGTTTTTTCAGGATGACAAAAAAGGTTCCTTCACTCATACCTTCTCGTTTCACACTCATGGGCTTACCCACAATCTGTATTTGCGCGTCAAAATTTTCAACCTTCAGTTCCACAGGCAGACTGTCGCGGGTTTTGTTGACCAGTTTAATGGTGTACAAATTACTGATCTTGTCTTCACCTTGTTCCTGGTAAAGCATACCCTTGGCGCGGAGAATGGTGGCATCATAATCAGATCGGGTGGCCAGCAGGAACCCTTCAATGCCGATGAGTATGAGGAGCACGGCAGAATAAGCCAGCATTCTTGTTGTGATGGCCAGTTTGGTGCGGTTGCGGATACCATTTTCCGAATCGTAGCGTATAAGTTTAGGCGGCAAACCCACGCTTTTCATCATGTGATCGCATTCATCGATGCAGGCTGTGCAGTTCACGCATTCAAGCTGGGTTCCGTTACGGATATCAATACCGGTGGGACACACTTTCACACATAAGCCGCAATCGATGCAATCGCCTTTGGCCCGGGTTTCATTTTTTTTGAATTTGTGCCTGGGTTCGCCCCGCTCATAGTCGTAAGCTACAACCACTGAATTCTTGTCGAGCAATACGCCCTGCATGCGACCGTATGGGCAAACAATCAGACAAACCTGTTCCCGCAGGTAAGAATACACAAAGAAGAACACGGCTGTAAAAATCATGATGGAAAAGAAACCACCGGCATGTTTGGCCAGCGGTTCATGAATGATGCGCAACACCTGATCTGAACCAATGATGTAGCTCAGCATCACGTTCGCGATCAGAAAAGACAAAAGAAAGAATGAGGTATACTTGCTGCTTCTTTTAAAGAGTTTGCTTACGGACCATGGGGCCTTATTCAGGGCTCTTTGCTGGTTATGGTCGCCTTCTATCCAATACTCGATGCGACGAAAAAGCATTTCCATAAACACGGTTTGCGGACAGGCCCAGCCGCAGAATACCCTGCCAAACACCACGGTGAACAAAGCGATAAAGATGATGAAGATGAGCATGCCCAGGCCAAAAATGAAAAAATCCTGGGGCCAAAAAATCATCCCGAACAGGATGAATTTTTTCTCCACCACATTGAAGAGGAAAAGGGGCTCGCCTTGGAACTTAACAAAAGGCAGGCCAAAGAACACCAGAAGATACACGTAACTGAGGTAAGCCCTCATGTTATACAATTTACCCGAGGGCTTCTTTGGAAAGATCCAGGCTCGTTTGCCCTGCTTATCTATGGTGGCTATGCTGTCACGGAAACTTTCCTGTTTTTCTTCTGATGTCATTTCGGGTTTCTCACGGTTTCTTGTTAAGGCTGTCAGTCGGAACCGGAGCGGTTTTTTGAGCGCTGTCAGCTTTTGCAACTGGGCTATCGCTATAGAGATCGCCCTGAGGTGCCTTGGCATTGGGTGGGTTAGATCCTGCCAAAGACTTGATAAAACTTGCCACTTGTGCAATCTGCAGCGGCGACAGGTCTTCTTTCCAGGACTTCATGCCCTTATCGGGCCAGCCGTATTTAATGGTTTTAAAAATGGCGTTGATGCTGCCTTCATGAAGCCAGTAGTTATCGGTAAGATTCGGGCCAACGGTATTGCCTTCGCCGGCCTTACCATGGCAGGCTATACAGTTTGTCTGGAAAGTTTTTTTGCCGGCCTCCAGCGCTGCGGCGTCGCTCAGGAGTTTCACAGTGCTTTCATCCACATTGCCTGCTGAACTGTGCATGTATTCTTCCACCTGCAGCTTGGCAGCCGCTATTTCCTTGTTGTATTCAGAGGTTTGAAGATCGCCTGTGCCGGCCACGTGAAAGTTAATGAGGTAGATCACCGCGCAGATCACGGTAAAATAAAAACCGTATTTCCACCAGGGAGGCAGGTTATTGTCGAGCTCTTTGATGCCATCGTAATCATGGTCCAGCATGATCTCCGCTTCCTTGTCAACATCCACAGAGGCATTGAACACGTCCAGGATGGTGCGCTCATATTTGGCTTCAACGGGTTTGCTTTCCGGGGCGGGAGCCGCGTTCATTTCATCACGGGTATATATCCTCAGCACGTTAAACAGCATAATCACGGCGATCAGTTCAATGAAAATGATGCCAATCATGAAATAAAACGTGAAGGGGTCAATACCACCTACCCGGCTGTCCGGAACCGGGGCCGCAGTCTGTGCATTCAGCGCATAAGCCGACAGGAAGAAAAAGGCCAGGAACAAACCGGCTTTTGTGGAGCCTGAATGTTCTTTCATTTTCCTGATGCGTTCTTTGAAAAAATCACTTTGAATGATGTTACGAATGGAATTGCTGAGCGCGATCACCAGGATCAACAACATGAGGATGATCACAAACAAGGTGTTGAACAAAGCATTCGAAAAATAGGATCCGCCCGCATTGTCCTGTGCAAAACCTGCCAGGGGAGAGATGATCAGCAGTCCAAGCCATTTCGTTTTAGTGGTATATTTCATAAGATTTGAGTTATAAGGTGTTTATGAAAGGTTTTGATTGTCGTTATCCGGAACGGTATCGTTACTGATGGGTATTTGTTTTGCCCGCTTGATATAGGTTTTATCTACCCTTATGACAAAGTATGCCACAGCCGCAAAGAACACAAAGAACATGATCAGGGAAATGAGAGGAAAAATTCCCACCCCGGATATGGATTGCAGATAATTGATGAATTTCATGTTTCCCTGTTTTAGAATTATTTTTTCAGTTCGGCTTTGCTTTGGTTCTTAATATCCTTGCCCAGGCGCTGCAGATATGAGATAAGAGCCACGATTTCCTTACCCGGTTCAGTTTCAATGCCATCTTTTTTCAAACTTGCGGCTACCTGTTCGGCTTGCTTCATCATGTCTTTCTCAGCCATGTCCTCATACCCTTCCGGATACGGCACGCCCAGGGTTTGCATGGCCCTGATTTTGCCTTTTATACCGGCGCTGTTAAAATCGTTATCGAGCAGCCAGCTGTAGGTTGGCATAATGGAGCCGGGCGACATGGAATTGGGTTCAAGCATGTGGTTATAGTGCCAGCTGTCAGGGTACTTACCACCCTCACGCGCCAGATCAGGACCGGTGCGCTTAGAGCCCCACTGGAAGGGGTGGTCGTAAACAAACTCACCTGCTTTGGAGTACTCACCGTAGCGTGATGTTTCGCTGCGGAAAGGACGAATCATCTGGGAGTGACAGGTGTAGCAGCCTTCGCGTACATAAATGTCGCGGCCCTCCAACTCAAGTGGTGTGTAAGGTTTCACACTTGAAATGGTTGGAATATTAGACTTCACCAGGAATGTGGGTACGAATTCGATGATGCCTCCGATAGCCACAACAACAAGACTCAGGACCATGAACTGAACGGGTTTGCGTTCAATCCAGCGGTGCCAGTGGTCTTTTGAATGGGCGTGGTACTCACCCTGAAGCGCCATGGCTTCTGCATTTTCATTGGCAATAAAATTACCGGCTTTTACGGTCTTGATCAGGTTATAGGTCATGATGATCACACCGGTAAGGTAAAGGGTTCCGCCTATGGCCCTGGCGGCATAGAACGGCATCATTTTGGTAACCGTATCCAGGAATTGCCATTTCAACTGGCCTTCTGGTGTAAAGTCTTTCCACATCGAACTCTGCATGAAACCAGCCCAGTACATGGGTACCGCATAAAGCAGAATGCCAAGCGTTCCGATCCAGAAATGGAGATTGGCCAGTTTCATGGAATGAAGCCTGGTGTTGAACATTTTTGGTATGAGGTAGTAGAGGATCCCGAAGGTAAGGAAGCCATTCCAGCCTAAAGCACCCACGTGCACGTGCGCCACGATCCAGTCGGTAAAATGCGCGATGGCATTCACATTTTTAAGCGAAAGCATGGGGCCCTCGAAAGTGGCCATACCATAAGCGGTAACGGCCACCACCATAAACTTCAGTACGATGTCTTCACGCACTTTATCCCAGGCCCCGCGAAGGGTAAGCAAACCATTTATCATACCACCCCAGGATGGCGCGATCAGCATAAATGAAAACACCACACCGAGGGACTGCGCCCAATCGGGTATTGCGGTATAGAGCAGGTGATGCGGACCAGCCCAGATGTATAGAAAGATAAGTGCCCAGAAGTGTATGATGGACAAGCGATACGAATACACAGGCCGGTTGGCCGCCTTGGGAATAAAATAGTACATGAGACCCAGATATGGCGTGGTGAGGAAAAAGGCCACCGCGTTGTGGCCATACCACCATTGCACCAGGGCATCCTGCACACCGGCGTACCAGGAATAGGACTTGGTGAGTGTAACCGGGATCTCAATCGAATTCACAATGTGGAGCATCGCCACGGTAACCAGGGTGGCGATATAGAACCAGATGGCCACATACAGATGTCTTTCTCTCCTGCGAATGATGGTCCCGAACATGTTCCAGCCAAACACCACCCAGATCAGTGTGATGAGAATATCGATCGGCCATTCCAGTTCGGCATACTCCTTGCCGGTGGTATAACCCAAAGCCAGGCTGAGCGCGGCCAGAACGATAATGAGCTGCCAGCCCCAGAAGTGTATGGCGCTCAGAAAATCGCTGAACATGCGGGCTTTTAAAAGCCGCTGCAATGAATAATACACGCCCATAAAGATGCCATTGCCCACAAAAGCGAAAATAACCGCGTTGGTGTGTATGGGCCTGAGCCGGCCAAAGGAGGTGTACGGCAGATCAAAATTGAGGGCCGGAAAAACGAGTTGAAGGGCGGCTATCAGGCCAACCAGCATGCCCACTAAGCCCCATAACATGGTGGCGTACGCAAATTGTTTTACAATCTTGTTGTCGTAACTGAATTTTTCTAATTGCATAAGACTAGGTTTATTCGGTTTGGTTATTGGGTTGTGAATTGGTTTCGGATGCGGGTCCTGAAGGCTTCTCTTCGAAAAGCATACGAACCGAAGGCGTAAAATCGTCTTCGTATTGTCCTGATCGTACCGACCAGATAAAGGCCGCAAGAAAAGCAAGCGCTAAAACGAGGCTCGCGGAAATCAGAACAAACATGACACTCATATGGCGACAAAAATATAGTCAGACTTAAGCTGCATTCATGACAAAAATCAATCCCATGTCTGACTCTTGTCAAAACGCCATTGTCCTCAACCGGACCACGATTTGGGCCTGGAAAGAACCTGTTCTCAGGACTTAGGCCTTAGTGCCTTCAGGGCTCCAGCTCTTCACAGGATAGCCGAGTGATTCAAGTCCTTTTTTCAGATCTTCCGGGTCCAGATCTCCATCATATTTTACACCTATCACCTGTGTGTCACGGTTCACACTCACCTCCTGCACGTTTTTTTGGCTGAGCAGGTAAGTCCTGATGCTGTTCACACAGCCTTCGCATTTAATTCTTTCGGCTTGAAAAATCAGCTTGCTCACAGGATGGGTGTTTGAAATCTTCAGACAAATATAAACCTTCAATTCAGAATGCAAACTGAAGTGGAACAGAACCGGACATTGATTTTAATCATTACCTTGTCGGGCGATCTTCAATATCTTCAAACGCTAAACTTTCCGACCCTTAGTGTACTTTTTTTATGAATTCTACTACACCTTCTCACCCCGCACCGGCTCTGATGAATATCCGCTTCTGGCTTAAGTTTTCGCTGTTTAATCTTTGCATCGTGGCCTTGCTCGGCGTATTGATGCGTTACAAGATTGGCTTCGAGTTTCCTTACCTCAGCCAGAAGTACCTGCAATATGCGCACTCGCATTTCGCCTTCGCTGGCTGGATCAGCCACAGCATATACGTGCTGATTGTGTATTTCATGCTCCACAAAGTTCAAAACAGTTCTTACGCACCATACAGGCGCTTGCTGATCGCCAACATGGTTTGCGCATACGGGATGCTTTTCTCCTTTAGTTTTCAGGGATACAGCCTGCTTTCCATTGTATTCTCCAGTGGCACAATTGTGATTGCCTGTGTTTTCACCTACTTCCTGAACCGGGATTTCAAAGGACTGAGTGCCGATGCGCCGGGGCGAAACTGGTTTATCGCCGCGCTCTGGTTCAATATCCTGTCCAGCGCAGGTACGGTTTATCTGGCCTATATCATGGCCACACACCATTTTAACGAAAACTGGTATCTCGCCGCCGTGTATTTTTATCTGCATTTTCAGTACAATGGTTTTTTTGTGTTCAGTTGCATGGGCCTTACCGTTCAGGCAGCCTCTCGTTTTTTGCCTGAGTACCGCTACAATCCCCTGCTTTTCCGGCTGTTTTTTGTGTCGGTGATCCCGGCTTATTTTCTTTCCACGCTTTGGGCCAAACTGCCTCTTTGGCTTTACTGTATCGTGGTTGTGGCTGCTTTTATACAGGTACTGGCCTGGTTCCTGTTTGTGCGGGATGTGCGTCGCGCCCTGCCCGCAAAGGTCGATCTGCCCATGCTGGGGAAATACCTGCTGCTTTTTGTCGCCATCGCCTTTAGCGTAAAACTTTTTCTTCAACTGGGGTCCACCATTCCCTTGCTGAGTAAACTCGCGTTTGGCTTCAGGCCTGTGGTGATCGCCTACCTTCATCTCATCCTTCTGGCTGTAATCTCTGTCTTCCTGCTCACCTATATGTATTCCGCGGGCTTGCTGCGCCAGGGTAAAACCGCTGTGCTTGCCCTCACCACTTTTGTGGTGGGCGTGTTTCTGAATGAGCTGGTACTGGCTGTGCAGGGTGTTGCCTCCTTCAGTTATACACCCCTGAGCTCAGTCAATGTATTGCTTTTTCTGATCGCGCTTATTCTTTTTGCTGGCAGTGCTTTGCTTTGGTACTCCCAGCGTAAACCTTATCATCCCGAAGAAGAAAACCGCTTGTTATAAATTTTCAGAACACCAGGCTGATGTTACACAGCACATTTCGGCCAAAACGGGGTACACCGCCTATGTCGAGGTGTTCGTGGTATAATAAGTCAAACACATTCTCACAGGCAAGCGCCACCTGAAGGATGCATTTCCTGATGGGTATGTTTCTTGAAGCCCTCAGGTTGATGAGGTTAAAAGAGGGTGTAACCTTATCACCATAATCACTGTTTACCCTGTTTTGAGCTGCACCAAAATCATGCTCCAGCTGAAACTGGTAAAGTTTATAGGTGCAACGCAGGGCCTCCTGTAATTTAAAGGGTGGCACCAAAGGAAGCGGTTTTCCATCATAGGTTTGGGCATATACAAACTTGGCATTTCCCAGATATGAAAAATAATCACCGAGGTTCAGTTTCAGACTGGCCTCAAAACCGCGGTTATCAGCATACTCAATGTTCCTGTAGGTTTTTAAGCCTTTTGCACCTATCGTCATCTGACTGTAACCCTCAAGCTGATATGCATAGATGTAATCATACACATGGTGATAAAACAGGTTGAGACTGAATTCAGCCCATTTGAATTGTTCCTTTACAAGGAGCTCTGCCTGCAGCGAGCGCTCAGGTTTCAGGTCGGGATTGCCCAGATAGTCGAATTGATCCTGGCGGTTGTAGAGATAAAAACCATATCGTTCATTGGAGGTTGGGATCCGCTCGCCATATCCCATGCTGAATTGCGCGCCGGTGTGTTTACCAAGATTTCCCGAATAGGCCAGGTTCATGTTCTTGAGAAAATTCGTCTTGGCTTGCGTAACATCCTGATTAAAAACCTTCCATTGGTTAGCACCCGGACCGTAGAAGGCTGATTGGCTGAAATAATCCACCCGCAGATTCAGGTCTATTTGCTGATGTTGTTTGAAGTGAAAACTTCTTCCCGCCGCAAAACCAAAATCGTTCAGGGTGTTTTCAGGTAGTGTTTGAAGATACATCAGGGGCTCGTTTTTTGGATACATGGTCATGTCGGCTTTGGTGTAAGCCTGGTGAAAGTCGATCCGCAATTTCAGATCGTGTTTACCCCTCAACTCATTGTAGGCGCCGATGGTTTGGCTCCAGCCCGGCATATCCATGTGCATAGGCGATTCAGGCCTGTGGGTGTCATCCATCTGGTGATACACTGAATTGTAATAGGCCTTGAATTCGTTCGACGACAACGCTTTTCCCTTGATGGCGTAACGGTGCGTAAGGGCATAAATTCCAGCCGTTGCTTTGCCCACATCCATGGGTAATGCCGGATAGCCGATGTTATGTCCCCAATCACCCAGATAATCCAGTTTGAAGTTCTGTCGTTCTGAAGTTTTGAAAACAATGCAGACCGAGGTATTGGCCTTTTCATAACCCGAATGTGGAATGAGACTGTCAGAACCCGCTTTGTAATCGTTCGCGTGCCGGTATGTACCGCTGAGACGGTAGGCTACCTTGCCCAGGGTCTGTTCAAGACTTAAGGATGAGTTTAAGCCCTGGTTCACGCTGAGGTAGGATGTGGAGGCCTGGCCGCTCATTATAGGATGGCAATTGAATTCCGGTTCACGTGTACGCATGTTGATCTGTCCACCTATAGTGCTCCCGTCGAGGGCGCCTGCTGCACCTTGCGAAACCTGTATGCTCTTCAGGTTGTTTGGTTCAATGTAGATGGACACCGGATCCATTTTATCGGTGCAGGCCCCGTACATGCGCATGCCATCGATGGTAAGATTGGTTTGACCACTTCCATAGTTGCGCAAAGTTGGTTCCAAACCATAGGCTCCCCTTTTGATCAGGTTCACGCCCTGCATTCTCGAAAGAATATCCTCAGTGGTGGCTAGTTTGTTGTTGCGGTAAAAACTAAAGGACTGGTTCATCCGGGAATTCTCATCGTAAATACTCACCTCCTGGAGGTGTACGGTCTTCAGTGCACTGTCCTGATCCTTTTGCTGAGACCAGGACCTGTGCTGAAGAAAGAGAATTAAGATGAGGCTATAACGCCGCATAAACTTATTTAAAGTGTGATCTCAAAATACTGATCGCTGCTGATGAGTGTTCCGTTTCTGTACAATTTGAGTTTGATCTGCCAGAGGCCGGTCATGGTGAAATTCACCTTGCCCTTATAATGTCCGTTTTCACTGTGTACCGGGTTTACATTATTAGGCGATCCATGTCCCATGCTTGGCATGTTGGGTTCTATCTCAATGTTGTAATCCGTAACCGGGAGATATGAGAAGTCATCCTTTTTCTTATACATCACAAGCTCCAGGTCGTTAATGCCCACCTTGGCAGAACCTGGCTGCAACAGGGCGATCATTACTGTAGAATTGCTGTCGCTGCTCAGAACAGTTTTGATCAGGCGTGAAGGGCTGGAAGCGAGCACATTCACCCCCAGTTTGCCATTCCCGAATTTTTCATTCTGATGGTTGTGAAAACCAAAATCGAGGTTCCACTGCTGTGCATTGCCTTCCATACTGAATACAACTGCACATGAGAATAAACCATTGTCTGGTACGGAATCTTCGTAATTTTCGAATGGACAACCATGGCTCATTCCAGAACCCATGTTCATGCTGGGCAACACCTCAAAATGCCCGTTGAGCAGTTTTGATCCATTGCTCGAATCATAAATCGCGGCGTAAATGGTGTTGTAGCCGGTCACCAGATCCTTGGGTGTGTAAAGGACCGCTTTGGCATTGGCGTTTTGCATATACACCTCACCCAGTTTAAGCATGCCGTCCGTTGGGTTCGACGGATTTACAGGGGCAGGCTCCGGCTCGGGCTGGGCCTCATTTTTTCTGCATTGTGTGAAAAAGATCAGCAAGGCAGAAAGTATTATAAGTTGAATATTTCTTTTCATATTGAATCTCTGCAAATAAAATTAATAAAAACGCTACTCTTCCGCGATAATTTCCTATTCGCGGCACAGTTGGGTAAATCAGATAAAGACTTTATCAAGCCTCGGGTTCAAAGAGCCGGTGGCCGGTATAGCGTTTTATGGTATGGTTCGCAGATGTCTGTGTGAGAGAAGCTGAAGGACTGTCTGGTTCCAACGTAATAACATCTGAGTTGCGCAGAATGCTGTTGGGAGATCAATACATCTTCGGCGCGTTCTCCCGTTCCCCTTTTGGTCTGATTGGTCTTTTCATCTTGCTCAGCCAGTTTCTTTTTCAGATGGCATTTGCCCTTGCAATGCATGCGTGGTTTGCTCTTGTTCACACAATACCGGGCTGTGATTTCGGCCCTGTTGATCACAAAATCCATTAGTGTTAAAAATCTGGCACCCTGTTGCAGACAGAGGCCAATCAAAACCACAATGGAAAACACCACTTTCATTTCTGAAAATCAGGAACCCAAATTTACGCAGAATACATGGTTAAGCAGGTGATATTTATCAGTGTAACCGATGACCGCTCGCAAAAAAAGCGCCCTTTCCGGGGGCGCTTTCAGATGCGGCCATTCCATTAAACCAGGGCACACACGTCGTTGCTGCAGAATTTCTCGCCGCTTGAATCTTCAGCAACCGAATGAAATTCTATGGCTTTCAGATTGCGCGTCAGTTTTTCGTACTGCGCTTTACTGATAGCTTCATAGGGCATCTGGGCGTAAGCGCCCAGTTCGAGTTTAGGTAAAAATGAAATGGATTTCAATTCGTATTTAAAATAATCGAGCACGGTGCTGATCTGATCACCTTCTTCAGGCTTAAAGGTAATGGTGCATGATACCTGGTTGTCGGACCAGTACTTCTGCAGAAAAACCGTCAGGGCAACCTGTTCCCAGATGCTCACACTCTTAAGGCTCTTGCCCTTGTTATGGATCGGAAACTCAACAACCAATGAAGACGGATCCACCACATCATCTTCAACATGCAGCCCGGCTTCACGCAGGGCCGGAACCAATAGTGAATTCTTAGCCACTCTTACACGGCGGATGTAGTAATCGAACTCAGGAAAGTGGCAACCAGGATTTACGCCGGCCAGCAAACTCACCGTGCCGCTTGGTTTTACACTGGTTGTTTTGATGCTTTTTGGAACACATAACCAGGAAGAATAAATGTCGTCCCATCTCTGGATCTCCTGGTATCCCTTGTCAAGCCACTGGCGCAGTACATCCAGACTGTTTTTTTCGAGAAAGTTGGTGATGCCTGAAACGGAGGTTCCAATGCGCCTGTTGCGTTTTTGAACGCGATTGGTTTCGGGCCAGGTTGTGTTGATGAGCGTGGCTGTTTTACCCAGGAGGTAAGCGAATTTCAACGTGCGCATATAGTCTTCTTTTGATTCAGCCCTCGACGGAAAGGTTTCGATAAGACAACACAATTCGTAGGATTCAAGGCTCTGTTCCCCGCAAGGATTGGTACCCTTGGCTTTAATGTCTTTGTAATCGGCCGGATCACACATGCGCGAATAGTTGCGAATGTTCTCCATAAATACATAACCCGGTTCGCCGTTTTTGGCGGTTTGTTTTGCCACCTGTTTAAAATCGCTGCTGTTGTCAACCAGTACCGAATTGTTGGAAGCCCAGCCCCATGCTGCGCGGTGAGCCATGCTGCCTTCGTATACCTGTTTTTGTGAATCCCACTGGTAATCCTTGAGTTTCCGGTATTCCATGTTCTCCACATCACCAATGGCGATCTGAGCGGTACGGCGTACATTGCCTGCCACCACACATTGTCCGATCATGTTCATAATATCTGTGATGGCGGTGACGGTAATGTATTTACCATCCAGCTCATTCAGCAATTCTTTGAGCTGCTTGTGCATTTTCTCAAGGGGTGCCGGACCGGATGAAACGCCTCCGAATCCCTTAATGGGCAATCCTGCCGGACGGATCTCATGGTAAATGAATTTCACATCAGAAGCGTTGGGGTAACCAAAGTGCTTGGCGAAATAACTGAACAGCAACTTTTCGAGGCTCATCACCCAGCCTTCGCGGTTATCCGGAATCACAAACACTTCCTTGATCTTGTTGGTGGGAATATTAACCTCTATCTTTTTTTCTCCCAGCACGTCAAATCCAACGCCTACACCCACCATGCTCATGTCCATCATAAATGTGAAAGGCTTGATGGCTTCTTCCAGACTATGACCCAAGTTCTCTGTGGACACAAAAGCGCAATTGAATAAAGCCTGGCCCACTTTTTTCTGGTGAATGATTGGTGTGCCCAGGGCCCACAGCATGCGACCCGGTGGCAGGAATTTCATGGTAAAGATGCGATCGTACATTTCCTGCGCCGATTGCTGGGCTTTACGGCTGTTCCAACCCAGCTCGTTGTTGCTGATATGTTCCTTCTGGAGCGAATAGGCCCCTTCGACCACCCTGCGCACCGTTTCATACCACTCTTCATTGTGGCCATCCGGTTTTAAACGCGAATACGTGCGGTAATAGGTTAGTAATCCAAGGCCGTTGAATCCAAAATCAGGTGTTTTGTTTTTGTAGATCTCAACGAATTCGTTATCCAGTTTAAAATTCATATAATTGGTTTTTAGAGGTTTATAGGTCTATTTTGAGGTATGATTTTCCATTCCTGATATTTTCCGACATATCGAGCAGACTGGTGTTCTGGAGCATGCTTTGCAAATCCTTCTTGATGTGTTTATACGTATTGTGCACCGGGCAGGGAAATTCCTCTGAACAGGCCTTCAGGCCCAGTACACAGATCTTCCTGTCGAAATTGCCATCCACGGCAACGGCAATATCCTCCAGTTTGATCTTTTTCATGCGCCTGGGTTCAATACCAAAACCGCCACTGGCCCCTTTCACTGAATAAACAATATTGGCCCTCACCAGCAACTGCATGATCTTGGCTGTAAAGGCTTCAGGCGATTCTATTTCACGGGCAATATCCTTCAGGTTGGGTAAATGACCGTCCATGGATTGAAGCGCTACATATATAGTAGCCCGAATGCCGTATTCGCAGGTTTTAGAGAAAATCATGCCTTGTATGCAAAGTTAAGCTTTTCATTTATCTCGGACATTTTTCTCCTCTTTTTTATAAACAGACAAAAGCTCATTTCAATCAACAGGTTAATAGCCTGTGGACAAGTTGCCATATGCTCTGAAAGTGCTTCTGTTTCTGCCTTTTATGACTTAGCTCAGGTTCCGGGTATAAGCATTTATTAACTTTGCGGAATGGCTCTCCTGTTTCGAGAAGTTGTATTTGGTCCGGTTAAAAGCCGGCGCTTCGGCCGCTCATTGGGGATCAATTTGCTGCCCCTTGAAAACAAGCTCTGCAATTTTAATTGTGTGTATTGTGAGTGTGGCTGGACCGACCTCAAAACCCAGCACGCTTCTTACACCCCAAAGAAAGAGCTCCTGCAAATCATTTCTTCCGAATTTGAAAGGATCAGTTCAAACGGACTGGAGATAGACCGTATCACATTCGCCGGCAATGGCGAACCAACCATGCATCCGGCCTTTGAAGAGATCTTATACAAAGTCGCAGACTTGCGTGATCAATATTTTCCCGGAAAAAACATCGTGGTGCTGTCGAACGGTGCATTGCTTGGGAAAAGCGGAATTTACCAGGCCCTGCTTAAAGCCGATGAACGGGTACTAAAACTGGACGCGGGTAACCAGGACCTGTTCAGCCGTATCAATGGTCCACTTTCTCACAAAAACCTGAACTGGTATATCGATCGCTTAAAGGCATTCGAGGGTAAGCTGAGCATACAAACGCTTTTTCTGAAAGGATTGGTGAATGGCCTGAGTGTGGACAACAGTACAGATGTGGCCGTAAACGACTGGTTAAATTGTCTCAGCATCATCCGCCCGTCTTCTGTCATGCTGTATACACTTGACCGTGAAACCCCGGCCGAAGACCTGCATAAAGTGAGTTTAAGTCGCCTGAATGAAATTGCCCTTAAAGTGAAGGACCTGGGCATGGAAGCCAAGGTGTATGGCTGATCCCTCAGTCTGTGCCGCCTGCCTGAACCGGATTTTTTTTCAACAGAAACACAATGAGCACGCTGAAAGCCATCAACAATCCTATGCCGCTCAATACCAGAAGTCTGAACCAGAGTTGCAAACCTTCCATCATGCCAGAATAACTGCCCTGTTCAGGGCTAAGCTGCCAGAGGCCTTTTTGTATGCCGGCGCTGTTCAATGACAACCAAAAGAGGAATAGACTTCCCTGGAGCAACCAGAAAGAGAAGGTCAGGAGCTTTTTCCAGGGTCGGTTCATTTTTTCCCGGTAACCCAGAAATTCAAAGCAGGCCGATATGAGTATCATGCTGTTAATACCAATGGTGGTACCCATGGCATGGGCCACGGTAACATGTGTACCGTGTGTAAGCCGGTTCACCGCCGGAATCGACATGAGCAGTGCCTGAAACAGATTCAAAAACACCCACACATCGGCTGCGAGCAGAAAACGGTAAGAGAAATGATGGGCCTGCTGATGAGCCACGTCAACCGCCTTCTTCCAATCGTAGAGAATTTTAATAAAGATGATCCACTCCGTCATGCTCACCGCGTAACCCAAATGCCTCACATATTTTTCGGTTGGCAGGGTGTAGATGTGATGGCCCCAGTTAAACATGAGGTTGAACAAGCCCAGGAAATACATGAAAAAAGCCACCTTGCTTCTGCCAGTGGATTTGGTGCCGGCTATTCTGTCCATCAGGAAAAAAGCGCTCCCGTATATCATCTGATTCCAGGCGCCAACCATTGAGCCGTTCACCTTCCATTGTATGGTCATATCGCGCAGCAGATTGCCTTTGAAAAAGGGAAATAACCAGAGATAATTCTCAGAGAAAATGAAGAGAAAAAAAACAATGCCCGTTAACCACATCCAAACGTATACCGGCCAGGTTGTGATGCTTTTTACCAGTCGCACAAAGTTCATTACAAAAATGACCCATGCCGCACCAATAGGCAGGGCCCATACCGGGTTGAATTCCCAATACTCCCTGCCACCAAAAGATTTGTTCAGGTAGGAATACAAGATACCGGCCGCGGCAACCATCCATAAGAGCCACTGTAAACTCAGCAGGCTTGTGGTGGCCTTTTTTTCGCTCAGCGATTCCATGGCGGCGTAAACCGAGCCTGTAGCACCCAAAAGGATCCAAAGGAGCACGGAAGAAACATGTATGGGCCTCAAGGCCGTGAATCCAAGTCCTTGCTTTAAAAACTCAGGCGAAATGTAAACGTATGAAGCCAGTACACCAAAGCTCAGCGCGCTGAACAGAAAAAACAAGGCTGTGTATAAATACCACTTATAAGTCATCCTGTTTAGTTTCGTTTCGGAAGTTCTAGTGTTCCGTTTGCATGCATCGTGTAAGTTCTTGGATCAGAAATTCCACAGGCATCGCTGAGCCTGAGAAATTCGAGGAGATCGCTCATCTCCTCTTCACTCAGTGAAAAAGCAGGCATTTGTTTGGTGCCTGAACTGATGATGGAACGCACTACAACTTCACCCTTTTGTGGATGCGAAAGTACATTGGTGAGGTCAGGACCGAGATACCCGCCCAATCCAAACAACTGGTGACAGGCCTGGCAATTGTATTTTTGCCAGACCATCTGCCCTCTTCCCGCCTTCGTTTCGTCAAAATGCTCAGGGGTACGAATCCCCGGCTTGTGCAGGTAAATGCTGAACGAATACAGCAGAAACGAAACGCACAAGGCCAGAAATATATACAAGGGCAAGGACTTCACAGTTTTTCAAATCGGGCCTGGAAGAAACGCAGGTATTTGGGTTCGTAGACCATTTTTAATCCTTTGATGCTGTGCCGCCTCTGAAACACTGAACGGGCCGACTCCGCAATCACATCCATATGAGCCTGTGTGTATACGCGGCGTGGAATGGTGAACCGAACGAGTTCCAGCTTGGGGTAATAATTTTCACCATTCGCTTTCCTGCCTGCAGAAACCACGCCACGTTCCATGGTGCGAACACCTGAATCGATGTATATTTCAGCAGCCAGCGCCTGCGCGGGGAATTGGTCCTGTCTCAGATGCGGGAGGAAAGCCTTGGCATCCACAAAAATACCATGCCCGCCGATTGGTTTCACAATGGGAATGCCGAAATCCATCATCTTGTGCCCAAGGTATTCAACCTGACCGATGCGTGCGAACTGGTGATTGTCATCCAGGCTTTCTTCAATCCCTACGGCGATGGCTTCCATATCCCTGCCGGCCAATCCACCGTAGGTGTGCAAGCCTTCGTAAACCACCACCAGGTTTCTGGCTTCTTCAAACACATCCCATTCGTTGGTAGCCATGAATCCGCCAATATTCACCAACGCATCTTTTTTGGCGCTCATGGTTGCCCCATCGGTTAATGAACAGATTTCCTTTACAATATCCCGAACCGGTTTTTTTTCATAGCCCTTTTCGCGTTGCTTGATAAAAAAAGCGTTTTCAGCAACTCTGGTCATATCATGAATGATGCGGATGCCATGTTTTTTGGTATACGCACGCAATTCTTTCAGATTTGCCATGCTGATGGGTTGGCCACCGGCCATGTTTACATTGGTGGCAATGCTCACATAGGGTATCTTTTTAGCGCCGTGTTTTTTCACCAGCTTATCGAGCTTGGCAATGTCCACGTTACCCTTGAAGGGGTGTTCGTTCGTGGAATCGTGCGCTTCATCAATGATGATGTCCGCGAAAATTCCGCCGGCTAATTCCTGGTGTAATCTGGTTGTGGTGAAATACATGTTGCCAGGTACAATGTCTCCCTTTTTGATCAGGACCTTCGAGAGGATGTTCTCAGCTCCCCGGCCCTGATGGGTCGGGATCAGGTGTTTATAGCCATAGAATTTGCGAACAGCCGCCTCCAGTTTATAATAACTTTTGCTTCCTGCGTAGGCTTCATCACCCTGCATCAGGCTGCCCCACTGTACATCGCTCATGGCATTGGTGCCGCTGTCAGTCAGCAAATCGATGTAAACATCTTCCGATGGCAGAAGAAAGGTATTGTACCCCGCTTCTTTCATGGCTTTGGTTCTCTGGGCCCTGGTGGTCATCTTCAGGAGTTCCACCATTTTGATCTTGTAGGGCTCTGCCCAGGACAGTTTAGTGTTTTTCATAGGTATGATGTTTTTTTGTATTGGATTTGAGAAAATAAAGTTCGCCCTCTGGCTGCAGCGACAATTCGTATAGACTGGTGGATTTAAGAATACGGATCAGCTCTGTTTTAATTTTCGAGAAACGAAAATGCATGGGGCAGGGATTTTTTTCAGAGCATACATTTAAACCCAGTATGCAGCCCTTGTCGTACACTTCTGAATCCACAGCCTTGATCACATCAATGAGTTTTATTTTACGTGCTTTCTTTTCCTCAATTTCAAATCCGCCATTAGCGCCTTTTGCAGAATTCACTATGGAATGTTTCGCCAGTTGCTGCAGTACTTTCGCGGTGAACGCCTCAGGTGAACCAATTTCAGCCGCAATATTTTTGAGGCTTGTTCTCCTCCCCTTCAGCGATTCACGTGTGATGCTGATGGCTGCCCTGATACCGTACTCACTGGTTTTTGAAAGTAACATGTTCTGAATTTACCATACAAATTTAACAGCATTTCCATTTCGGAATAATGACCCAGGACATGGTTCAGAATGCCTTACAAACCACGTTTGGCCTGTATTTCACGCCACAGCCCTGATCACGAATCCTTTAGCTATATTTGAATCGGACATGCTTGTCCTTTTTTTTTGGAATCCTGATATTTATCATGGCGCAATGCCAAAAAGGAAGTTTACTTTGTGTCTGATTTTAATTCTCAAACTATGAAAACATCATTTAAACTTATTCTCTTCTCCGGTGTGTTGGGTCTGATTTCCTGCGGAGGAGGCGCTGAAAGTACCAATCAGGAAGCCGCTAACCAGGCACCGGCCGCAGAAGCGCCAACCGTTGGACAATCAGGGGTTCAGGATAACACATCCAATCCAAATGTTGTTCAGATTGCAATTGGCAGTAAAGATCATACCACTCTGGTGGCCGCTGTAAAAGCCGCTAATCTGGTGGATGCGCTGAGTAATGCAGGTCCTTTTACTGTCTTTGCACCTACCAACGCTGCCTTTGATAAACTTCCCGCCGGAACTGTAGAAGGTTTACTGAAACCTGAAAAAATAGAAGACCTGACCTCTATTCTGGAGTACCATGTTTTTGTTGGTGTTTTAAAACCAGAATCTTTCAAAGACGGTCAGACCTTTAATCAGGTGAGCCTTAAAAATATTACCGTAACCATGCAGGACGGTAAACCGTTAATCAATGGCAAAGCCCACATCCTGGCGTCAATTCCGGCCTCCAACGGAATCATACACGTTATCGATGAGGTTTTGTTGCCCGCACAATAATTTGGTTTTTCATTCACGGGCGTTTTGATTGGTTAGGGGACCGCGCAGCAACCGCGGTCCCTTTTTTATGCCCTGTAAATTCCCAAACCATCCAGCGGGATCAATACCCTGATATCCCCTTTGGTAAAACGGATCAGTTTCAAGACAGAAAACGGGAGAATAAATGCATGTGTCCATTACAATTTGAATCTATAGAGACTGTATTTTTACTTTAAGTCATTACCTCTCCAGACCGCGGTGTAAGGGCCGGGTGCCGGCTCTGAAAAACTGGAGACATCGGCGCCTCTCTACTCAGCCCGATACTGAACGATGAAAGAATTCTAATGAATCGCGTTGCAGTGTGTCAGACTTATAGGTCTTTCCGGATGAAACGACGCAGGGAGATCCAGAATGGAAGCAGGATCCAGGTGAGCAGGATGGCAATGGTCAGCACCATTCCGTTGAAATTACCGAAGAAATCCTTAAAGATGGCGCCTGTGTAACCCATCATGGCAGACACATCCAAATCCAGCAAAATCAATATTCTTGCCAGGTCAATGGGGTTAAATGCAGAAATGCCCACCATCATTTTCTCGATCGGGTAATCGGCGAATTGAAAGGAGACAAAGAGCAGGAGACCGTCAAACAGCAGGGCGAAAAACAACCAGAGCAAAATGGCAATGCCAATACCCTTGGTTTTATCACGTGTAAAAATGGAACTGAAAAAGGCCATGGCCACAAACACGCAACTCAACAAACTCCCCATCAACACCATCATGGCGGCTGTTTGCGGCGGCGCGTAAATAAACAGGGGAATCCCAGTACCCACCAGAAAAGAGAAGAGCAGTGCGCCGCTTAGTCCGCTGAACAGGCTCCTCCAGATGCGGTTGCGGCGAATTGGCTGACTCAGCAACAATTCCACAAATTCTGAACTGTTGTACAGGTAAATGGTTGAAAACAACAAGGCCACCAAAGGCACAATGAGCAGGATCACATTCAACAAGGTCAGCAATCCCTTGCTGCTGTTATCTTCCAGGGCAAACACACTCCAGGAGAGCGTAGCCAGCACAAGGGTATAAGCCAATACGATCCTATTCTTGACTATGTCCAGCACCACGTATTTAATGATCCTATTCATGCCTGGTGCTTTTTAAGACTGTGGCAATTGCTTTAGAAATCTTTTCTTCGCCGGTGATCTGTTTCAGTTCATCCTTGGGTTTGTGAAAGCGGATTTCACCTTCCTGCATAAAAATGATCTCGGTGATGAGTTCGTCCAGTTCACTAAGCAGGTGGGAAGTGATCAGAATAAGCTTGCCCTTTTGCTTTTCATGCAGGATTTTTTCCTTCAGGATCTCCGCTGCCAGAGGATCCAGACCAGCCGTGGGTTCGTCGAGGATCAGCACGTCGGGGTTGAACAGAAAAGCCAGCACGGCGCTCACTTTTTGCGTGGTACCGCCTGAAAGTGTTCGCATGCGTTTACCTGCAATGTCCGCCAGCTTAAAATGCTGATACAGGTCCTCATCTGTCTGGCCACTATGGGCTCTGATCTCCCGGATCATTTCAATGATCTGTCCGATCTTCATGTTATCGGGATAACGGCCTATTTGCGGCATGTAGCCGATATGGTTCCTGTAGGCGTATTCGTTGAACACGTTTTTGCCATTGAAGCGGATACTGCCCTGATCGGGCACCACCATACCCAAAATGCTTTTGATCAGGGTGGTTTTACCGCAGGCGTTCGGACCGATAAGTGCTATACATTCCCCCTTCCTGCATTTCAGGTTAATGTCTTTCAGCACACGCAGGCTTCCGAACCGCTTTGTCAGGTCTTGAATTTCGATCATGTTCAGAACGGAAGTGAATGCATCAGGGGTTGTGTGTCCACAAAATTATCAGGCGTCAGGCTGGGAGAAACTTTTTCCGACTTATCCAGCAGGTCAACCATAAAACTACGAAATAATATCATGGCCGGTGGGTTTTGTTCAATGATAACCGAAAAAAGACTCAAGGGGTGGTAAGGTACATCACCAACCTTATCGCGGTTAAGGTCATAGCCATCGTATTTGTCCCAGTAATTGCCGTTAAAAGAGTTGAGTATCGTGCTGCCGTTTGTGCTGATGTCGAATGTATTGCTCAGAAAATTGTTTTGACTGATCTCGTTATCCATGCAGCTGGCCTGAATTTTCATGCCCCATCCATTTTGCCTGAAAACATTGTTTTCAACTTTGATGCGGTTTGTGCCCTCCATGTAAATACCGGTTGTGTTTTTGCTGAACTGGTTTCCGGATAGATAACTGTCGCTGATCTCTTTCAACATCAGTCCGTATGCGGCATCGCCCCAGTTTTCCTCGAAATGGTTGTTGATCATTTTTACATTATGAGTGAACATCACCGCCACACCGGCTCCGTTGTTTCTGAAGCAATTGGTGATATACGAATCGTTATTTGAGAACATGAAGTGCAAACCATAACGGATGTTGTTGTAAGACACATTTCGCCAAATGACAGAATTGGTGACGAATTCGAAATAAATGCCATCTCGGTGGCCCGAAATCCTGTTGGCTTTGATGATGAGGCTGTCACTTTTCCAGCAGTGTATCCCGTTTCCTATCTCCTGCTCGGCAACCCCATACGCGGTTATGGTATTGCAACTCACCGTGCATTTTTTTCCATACTGGATATAAATGCCAAAAAAATTATCGTCGAGGATATTGCCTTCAATCCTTACCCGGTGGGCGTCGTAAACTTTTATACCACCCGGATCGTCAAGTGTGCCATAACCCGAACGTTGCACTTTAAATCCCTGAAATAATACGCCGTTAGCCTTGATGGATACCACTTCGTACTTTTTTTGTCCATCCAGTACAGGAAATCCTTTGCCGATCAACACGATGGTTTTATCCACAACCAGGTTGCCTTCCTTATACAGGCCAGGATTCACCAATACGGTATCATGGGTGCTTGCCGCGGCAATGGCGGACCGGATGCTTGAAAACGCGCAATTCCCTCCTACTTCAAGGGTTCTCGAAGCCGAAGAAAACGCGATAACAATCAGAACAAGTATCGCAGAGTTCTTTTTCAAGGTTTATTCCATTAAACTAGCCCAGGTTTTGGGCATGGCCGAAAAGCGGTTCATATACACTTCAGCGCTGTCGGGTCTGCTGAAAGCTGCTATGTTGCCACCCATTGGGCTTTCAAGTTTTTCACCGCTGATGTAAAACATGGAATCGGCTTTGATCAGCTGGTGTGGGGGAAGAAAATCGCAGACATAATAAGCAGTGCCTTGCGGCAAGGCGTTCTCTTTCGCATAATTGATCATGCAGGCCAGGTCATCAAATTTATACACCCTGCCCTTCTGGGTCAGCAATTCACTTGCGAAATTAATGTGTGATATGGTCATTTTGCAGTAATCGCAGCTGTCGCTGTTCAGATTGATGGGTTCAGTGTGTTTTGAACTGCATGAGAAGAGCATCAACAGCGGTATAATTATGGCCACAGCAGGCGACTTTTTCATGAAACGTTTAAAAAATCCGGCTTCATACAGTACGGCAAAAAGCATGAGGCCTCCGCTCACAACAAACATCCATCCACCAAGATCAGGTATGGAAAAAGCTCCGAAATTGAGCAATTGTTTGAAACCGATCAAAGGCGGCTGGTAGGCCATGCCGGGGACTATGATGGCCGCGTTGGGATCCAGATTGTGACCGTAATTGTATTCCCAGCGCCAGAAATCAACCACAGCCAGAACTCCAAAAGCGGCAAAGGACGCGAACAAAGCATACAAAACCTTAGGTCTTGACGCCAGAAAGGCTATCAGGCTAAAAAGGGCAAAAAAACCAATGCAGTAAGGTAAAACCGTAAATTCTATAAAATCCTCCGCGTGCAGTGTTTTCATGCCGATATAGTGGTTCAGACCATTGATGATATCGACATTACCGCCCAGTTTGTTGGCATAAATGAGAAGGTTCAGACCTTCCGGGTATTGGGGCGCATCAAGATCAATTCTCCAGATCGGCACAAAAAGAGAGGCTGTAAGCAGTACCGTAGAAAGAAAAAGGAAAATCCTTGAAAGCATTGATAATTTGGCTGTGCTGGTTTTCATAACTTGAGTATTGGTGATTCGGAAACTTAAAGTACAGGTCAAGGAGTACGGGTAATTGTTGGCACAAAAAAGGGAGCAGTGTTGTCCTTTACCCTGCCCCCTTTCTTATGTTTATCAGAAAATTATTTCGCGGCAGGCGCTTCTTCTTTATCCGCGCCAACGTGGAAGCTCAGTTTTACGGCACTGTTTGCCGGTGATACCCTCACATAACCTTGCATTTCCTGGTGTAAGGCGCTGCAGAAGTCGGTGCAATACACCGGAATGATGCCTGGTTTTTCAGGTATCCATTTTAAAGTTTGGGTTTCGCCTGGCATGATAAGCAATTCTGCATTGGCAGCACCCTTGATGGCGAATCCATGGGGTACATCCCAGTCCTGCTCAAGGTTAGTCACGTGGAAATACACCTCATCCCCTACTTTTACACCCTCAATATTATCAGGCGCGAAGTGTGAACGGATAGCGGTCATGTACACATGCACCTTGTTGCCATCGCGAACCACTTTGGATTCGTTTTCACCCTTGGCCGCATAAGGATTCTGATTTTCGGAAATCTTGAAAATCTTGACCTGGTTTTTCTCAATCAACGCTGCAGGTGCTGCTTGTGCATAGTGAGGTTCTCCAATGGTTGGGAAGTCCAGAATCATCTGCATCTTCTCTCCACTGATGTCATACAGTTGGGCACTTTGTGCCAATTCAGGTCCGGTAGGCAGGTAACGGTCTTTGGTGATTTTGTTATACGCGATCAGGTATTTTGGCGAAGGTTTACGGCTGTCGCCACCAGGAATACAAAGGTGTCCAACAGAATAGAAAGTTGGTACACGGTCAACTACTTTGAGGTCTTTAATATTCCACTTCACCACTTCAGATGACACGAAGAAAGATGTGTAGGCGTTTCCGTTACCATCAAATTCGGTATGCAGAGGGCCAAGACCTGGTTTTTTCACTTCACCGTAAAGTGCGGCTTCGTATTTAATCACCGGAATGCCCTGATAGTCGCCGTCGAATTGTTTGTTCGCGATAGCGGCCTGCATTTTTTCGAAGCTGAATACAGGAATAAGAGCGGCCAGTTTACCACTGCCTACAATGTACTCACCCGTTGGGTCAACGTCGCAGCCATGTGGTGATTTGGGGCAAGGCATCATGTAACAGATCTCAGGCAGTTCTTTTGAATCCAGAACCAGAACTTCTGTTTTGATCTCCGATGTGGCGCTGTGTGTAACGTCGCTGTAAACATTATGCGCGTATTTCACAGGCATTTTTTTGCCTTTACCGGCTTTGATGTATTCTTCGGCTTTTTTCCAGTTCACCGCCATAATAAAGTCCTTATCGCGCTGTGATGCGTTCACCTCAAGCAGGGTGTTGGCTTGTTCGGTATTGTAGCAGGAGAAGAAGAACCAGCCATGTGATTTGTATTTACCGGCACGGCTCAGGTCGAAATTCACACCAGGGCATTCGATCTGGAAGGCAATGTCCATTTTGCCGTCTTCTTTGCCAACTGAAATGAAGCTGAGGTAGCCTTTGAAGTTTTCTTTGTAGGTGCTGATGGGAACGTCGCCGTTGGCGTTATCTGATGGTACGCTAAAGCGGGTACCTGCTACAACATACTCGGTGTTCTCTGTAATAAATGGTGAAGAGTGGTTACCGGCGCTGTTTGGCAGCTCAATGATCTCGGCTGTGCGAAAGGTCTTCAGGTCAAGCCTGGCCACACGCGGCGTATTGTTGGCATTACCGAACACCCAGCGTCCGTCTATTTCGCCATCTGTTTTTGATAATTGAACGTGGTGAAGATCATCCCAGGGAATAAATCCATGCGAGGTGTTGAGCATGGCTTTGGTTTCTTCAGAATAGCCGTAACCTTTTTCAGGGTCAACGGCGAACACGGGAATAACACGCAGCAAACGACCGCTCGGTAAACCGTAAACGCTCATTTGTCCGCTGAAACCACCGCTCACAAAGTTATAAAACTCGTCGTGCTTTCCCGGAGCCACATAGGCTTTCAGGCCCGCATCGCCGCTCACCGCGTTACTGGTGTTTTTTGGTTTACAGGATTCCATGCAGGAGATCACTGCCAAACCGGCAATCGCTAAAGTTGTTAATCTGCTTTTCATTGTTTTTGATTTTAGGTTATTTGACTCCATCTATTTTACGCATGAATTCAACAATATGTCTCGCGTCATCATCGCTGAGGTTTTGATTCGGCATACGCACAAGGCATAATTCGAGCATGGCCTGCACTTCGGGATCTTTCTCGATCATGGGATCGGGATTGGTAATGAAGTTCATAATCCATTCGGGTTTTTTACGTGTGGTGATTCCTTTCCAGCCCGGACCCACCAGTTTCTCCTCAGTCATTTTGTGGCAGGATGTGCACTTCACATTAGCAATGTTCTCACCCGCTGTGGCCATGGCGGCGTCCAGCGATGCACCAACACTTACATTCTCGGCAGTCCATTTACCTTCACCCCGCTTGGGGTCGTAAGTTTCCGGATCCCCTACCATGCTCTTGGGAGCCTCGGTGGAATTTGACTTTTCGCTGTCCTTTCCGCCTCCGCCGCATGCCGTTACCAGGGCCAGGATGGAGATGGATAATGCTAATTTTAATGTTTTCATAGATTTGGGTTTTGTTTCGGTAAAAATACTTGTTTTATCGGTTTGGTAATCGGACTCAAATGTCCGATTTGTACTTTCCTTACAATATGACTTAAGTCATAATTCATACAGAGAATTGTCACTTTATCTCAATATTTCCAGTCCCGCCCGTTTCCCCTCTTTCTGCTCTGGCCCTCGTTATTCTGGCTGCCAGCAAAGCGCTTAGTCCCGTGGTAAACGACACGATCGACACCGAACTCACAGGCATTAAAATAGCCGCGATCACCGGTGAAAGGGTACCGCTTACCGCGAAATACAGTCCCAGCAGATTATAAAGGATGGAAATGGCAAAACTGCCGTAAATGATCTGCCGGCCCAATCTGCAATACCGGATCAATTCCGGCAGGTACTTAAACATTTTACCTTCCAGAATGGCATCGCAGGCAGGACTGAAATTGTTGATGTTATCGGAAATGGCAATGCCTATGTCGCTCTGCTGCAGGGCCCCCGCATCGTTCAGTCCGTCTCCGATCATGATCACCCGGTGCCCCAGACTCTGTAAGTGACTGATATAATCCAGTTTAGCCTGTGGTTGTTGTCTGAAACGCAGTTCAGCCAGTTCACCAAACAACGCTCTGAGTTTTTCTTCTTCCGAATTGTTATCACCCGATATCAGTGCGAGTTTGTAGCGGGCGGCCAGGCTGCTGATCACGGTTTTCAAATCTTCCCGGTAACGCGTCTGTATGGTAAAATGGCCCGGTATCTCCCCGTCAATCGACAGGTACACCCGGCTCCCTCCGCTGATCTCGTCTGTTTTTATGCCGGTGATGAATTCATGTGATCCCAGACTGATGACATGACCTGCAATAATCGCTGAGCTGCCTTTTCCCTTTTGTTCGGCATACTCCTTTACTTTCAGATATGGTTGCACGGGAAGATGGCTGACAATGGCTTTGCTGAGCGGATGACTTGACTGGGCTGCCAATGTGCGCAGCAGCTGCTGCTCTTTCTGACTGAGCACAGAACCGCTATAAACAATACTCGATTCTGTTTGCATGCTGAGCGTACCGGTTTTGTCAAACACCACCGTGTCCGCATCCTTAAAGGCTTCCACCACTGCCGCGTTCTTCACAAAAAAATGTTTCTGGTGCAGTTTGGCCAATACACTGCCATGGGTAAAGGTCGCCGATAACAAGAGTGCGCAGGGGCAGGCCACGATCAGCACCGCAGTAAAGGCCTGCCAGGTTCGGGTTGGGTCGTTCAACTGCCAGTAAAGGGCCGTTGCAATGGCAATACCAAACAACACATAGGTAAAATACCTGCTCAGGTAGTGTACAAATGAGCTCCAGTCTTCCCGCTTCTCCCGCCTGAAACTGTCGTTATTCCAGAGTTGTGTCAAATAACTTTGTGATGTTTCCTTGATGACTTCCAGTTCAATGGCCGCACCACATTGCTTGCCGCCCGCGTATACAATTTCGCCGATAGAAAGTTGCACAGGCATGGATTCGCCCGTTACAAAGCTGTAATCAATACTGGCCTGCCCCATGAACAACATGGCATCGGCTGGAATGATCTCATCATGGTGTATCTTTATCCTGTCGCCACAACGGATGTCCGATACAGGTATCTGCTTCTCTTCCCCGTTCTCCAAAATCACCGTAACACCCAGGGGAAAATACGAGGTGTAATCCCGTTCAAAAGAGATGCCCTGGTATGAACGGTTTTGAAAATACCGGCCTACCAGCATAAAGAAAACAATTCCACTCATCGAGTCGAGATAACCTGCCCCGCTGCCACTCAATATCTCATATACGCTGCGGCCGAAGGTAACCAGTATGGCCAGGGCAATGGGCGCGTCGATGTTCAGAAATTTCTGCCGGAGCGCCTTATAAGCCGAAACAAAGAACTCGGAGGCACAGTAAAAGAACACTGGCAGTGAAAGCAGAAGATTTAAGCCGCTAAACCAGTGTTTTAAACCGGGTTCATCCCCTGCACTCAACGAAAAATACTCCGGGAAACTCAGCATCATGATGTTGCCGAAACAAAATCCAGCCAGACCTATTTTAATGATTCGCGTTGAATCGTATCGTCTGATCTTCTTACCACTCAGGTCATTCAAACTGATGTGGGGTTCATAACCCACACGCGTGAGGGTCTCGGCCACCTCCCGCAGGGTGGTTCTCGAACTGTCGAACTTCAGGGTCACTTCCTTTTTCACAAAGTCCACACGCGACTCCAGTACACCCGCGTTCACCCTGCCCAGATTCTCGAGCAGCCAGATACAGGAGCTGCAATGCATTTGCGGAAGATAAAACCGCACATGGCTTTCACGTCCTTGCCTGAAGTGCAGAAGCTGAGCCACAACTTTTTCATCGTCCAGAAAACCGAATTTACCTTCCCGGATAGCCTGCCTCTGGTTGATACCAGGTTGTGATTCCAGGTCGTAATATTCACAAAGCCCGTTATCGTTCAGAATCTCGTACACGGTCTTGCAACCCATGCAGCAAAAATCCTTCTCTCCGATCCTGAATCCTTTTTCAACCACATCCTCACCGCAATGGTAACAGGCGGTGATTCCCGGACTATGTGCAGATGCTTTTGTCATGTCGTTCGCAGTTCACTAAGGTGAATGCCATCAGCCAAAAGTAAGCCAATGCCATACTCCGGCAAAATTACAGTTCAGGCGCTTTCTTGCCTTCGGCAAAATCTGAAATCTGGGATGATATTAATCAGGAAATACGCCCGTCCTGAACCTATAATTACCTTTTGAAAAAACGGATCAGATTGAAGGCCCTGGCTGGTTCTTCAATTTCAAACTGAGCACACTTAAAGCTGCCATGGAGGCAAATACGGGCATGGCCATTTTATCACTTTCAATAAATCCGTTGAAGAACGAATGGATGTAAAAGGTGATCAAGCCCATGAACAAGACCATGGCCAGTCCCCTATCCTCCTTGTTGTCTGAACGCCGCAGAATAGACACTGAAGTGTAAGAACTGAACAGGATGCCAAGCACAAACAGGATCAAACCGGGCAAACCGGTTTCACTGAGCGCGTTCAGGTATTCCGAATGGGCGTGTCCCTTGTCTCCTGCGTAAGTACTGTTGTCGTTCACATCGCTGTGCACCTGAAACCCACCGTAAAAAAACTGGTAGGTGCCCGGACCAAAACCTGTGAGTGGTTTATCCAGAAACATTCTCCAGGCACATTTCCATCGGTTGATGCGTTCCACATTTGACGCATCGGTGCTGATATTGGTAACCGATTTAAAATGCTGTTCCACGTCCTTACCGTGGCTCTGCCCTCTGTTGCGGCTGAAGCTTTCGATCAGACTCCCACTTAAAAAAGCCAGCACAACAAGCGAAAGGAAGGAAGTCACCAGGATGAATCTTGTGCTGATCTTCCATCTGAACACCAGATAAACCAAAAGGGCACAGAACAAGCTAAGCCATGCCGCCCTGGAATAGGAAAAAAAGATCGCAACCAGAAAAAGCACGATCAATGCCAGGTAAAACCCGCGGTAAAGCGGGGCTTTGATATACGTAAAGGTGTAAAAGAAAAGAAAAGGCAGAAAGTACACCAGGGCCGCACCGTACACCGTATGGTCGTTGTAAAAGGGTTGAGAGAAGTGTGTGGAGCCCTGAATGGCAAAACCGATCTGCCAGTGCTGAACCAGGTAGTAAAGAATGGGCAATACAAGACCAAGGCAATAATAAATGAACAATTTGCCGGTACTTTTGTTCGCTGAAGCAAACAGTTCGGCAAACATAAAATAATACACGGCCAGGTAAACAAAGCGAACGATCACACGCTTAAAGGATACCTCAGGCATCTGACTTGTGGCCGTGGTAAATAATAACCACAGCAGGTCGAGGAGCAATATGATGCTGAGGGGATGCCGAATCAGTCCTGCCGTGAAACGATAACCTGCCACATAACGCATCAGCATGTAAAGGCCCAGAAAAGCGCAGATGAGTTCCGACGGACCATTCAGGATGGATTCGCCCACAGGATAGGAAACGCTCAGCGGTACGGTGAAGACCAGAAAATAAAGAAGGGGCACCCTGTAATTCAAAAGCAGTACACCCAAAACAAGCAGTGCAAGCAATACAAAGAGGTAAACGGTGTAAACGGCGTTCTCAAAAACAAAGTTCAGGTTAGCCAATGCAACCAGAACCGCAATCAGGATCAACCCGATCCACTGGGATTTGCCCGCGGACTTATGCAAGGCCTGATTCACTCAACGATCGGACTTGAACAGAAAATACAGGCAGGTCAGCAGAAAGCCAAACACGGTTGAAACCAGTACATTCAGCGTGATCAGAGGGTAAGTTTTTTTATAGTCGGGTTCAGCGCTGTCGAGAACGTGTATCCTGGCCACCGGAAACTCCAGCATCTTACCCGTGCGCTTTAACCTCACTTCAAAATCATTTTGCCGGTCAAGGTGAAAGCGGTATTTCAGAATATCAGCCCCGATAGCGGGATCGGCCCCGCCTTCTCCGGGCTTCGCCCCCATCTGCGAAAGGTTAAAATTGAGCTGGGCGCTTGGCGCAAGCAAAACAAGTCCTGATATACCCTGGGTTTTGAACTGCGTCTGAAGCAGGGTGTAAAGCGAATCGGTGATGCGCTTTTCGGCCTGGTATTCTTCGTTTAGCTTGGCATAGGCCAGGCGAACATTTTGCTTGTAAATTTTCTCCCGCACTTTGTCTGCCATTTTGAGTATGTAATTTACAATGTTGGCGGAAAGTTCAGGGTCTTTGGTCTGGCAACTGATCAGAATAGACATAAAGGTGCTGCGTTTAAATTCCACATCCTTTTTGTATTTGCGGTCCACTTTTGATAACCAGTCCTTTTCTGCTCGGCTGATCTCATAGTACTCATCCAGTTTGAACCTTTCGATCACTGAATCCCTGATCTCTTTCGACTGAAAAATCTGATGCAGGCGATCCGCCTCAATGTCGTAGCCAAAATTCGGATTCTCGCTGCTCATGTCCAGTGAAAGATTGGCCGGTGGAAATACAACGGCACGGGATTCATACTCCTTCGGAATCATTAGACTGATGAGTGCTGATAGCAGGGCACATGAAAGGCTTACCAGGGCCAGGGCTCTGCGATGCTTACCCAGAAAGGCCATTGCTGTTTGCAGTTCGTTCTGTTCTGATTTTTCCTGTCTCATAATACGGTTTTAAATGTAGTTGTAGGCGTAACTAAAGTATGCAATTCTTTTGTGTATGGGTAAGCCCCCATAAAAAGAAAGGCCTGTGATACACAGGCCCCGGAGTTTTAATCTCTTTTCTTTAACCAGGCTGTTACCGCTGGGGCCAGCTCCTTCTGCGATTTACCGCCCACAAACACACCTATGTGCCCACCCTTGAAGCTGTAAAGTTCTTTGTCGGTGCTTCCCACCAGATCATTCAGAGGTATGGTGGATGATGGCGGAACAAGGTGATCTTCGGTAGCGTAAATGTTCAGCAAGGGGCAAGTGACGTTTTTGAGATTCACCTTTTTGCCACCCACTTCAAGTTCGTTCTTCACCAGTTTATTCTGCTGATAAAGTTCTTTCATAAACTGACGGAAACATTCACCAGCCTGATCAGGACTTTCGCTTATCCATTTCTCCATGCGAAGAAAATTCATGAGTTTGTCCTTGTCTTCCAATGAATGGCTGAGGGCTTGTTGTTTCTGCACCTTCATCATGGGTTTCAGCATATCGAAACCCTGATTCAGGAAATCACCCGGCACCAGGCCATGGTTTGCATCCACAAGCTTGTCAAAATCCATGTCCTTGCTCCAGCGAAAAAGCAATCCGTCGTTTCCGCTGAAATCAACAGGTGTAACATGCGTAACCAGGTTCTTTACCTTATCGGGAAAGAGAGAGGCATACATAACGCTCATGGTTCCCCCCTGACAAATGCTCAGGATGTTTACTTTTTCAACACGGTGTTTTTTTCGTATAAAATCAACGCAATTGTTGATGTAACCGTTCACATAATCATCCAGGGTCAGATAACGATCGCCTTCTGTGGGAAAACCCCAGTCGATGAGGTATACATCCAGTCCGGCGCCGAGCAGATTTTTAATGTAACTGCGGTCCGGCTGAAGGTCCAGCATTTTGTATGTATTCACCAGGGCGTAAATGATCAGCACCGGCGTTTTATAAGTGGCTTCTGAATTGCGGTCGTAACGGTACAGCTTGAGTTTATCTTCACTGTACATCAGCGTTTTTGGTGTAGTGGCAATGTCCACTTCACCAATCTGGTTCAGGGTTTCATAACTCTTCAGGAGCCTGTTGCTCAGGTTGGTGAATTCTTCTGCAAATTTGTTTTCCATGACCGGTTTTTTTAGGGCACAAAAATACAATTAATTGGCTTAGGACACGCTTCAGGGCAGTATTTCATAGCTTCTGTCGCAGAGCAAAAACTCGGTTCTGAACTTGTCAATATAAAGTGTGTTGCGGCGTTCGTTGTTCCAGATATAGGTACTCAAAAATCCGCCCTGAATGGCCTTTTGCTGGTCCGGACCAAGCTCGTATCCGAATTCCATTTTCGTCCAGCCCCCATATGGCATGCTTTCCTCCTTCACGTAAAAAGGCAGATTCAGAACCAGGTTGCTGTCCTGTGAATAAACGTTAATATAAACTTGTAGGTTTCGAATGCTTTTCTCAGCCAGCCCGTAAAATGAAACGCGGATTCGTGCCAGACCGCTCTTCCCCATAAAGTCAGGAATCCAGTAATTCAAAGCCTGGCTGTATTCGTTGCTGCTATCAAGTTCAGCAGCGTAAGCGCCTTCGAGTACCTGCGCCGAACTTCTTTTAGCACCATACTTAGCGGCATCCTCAAAATTTTCCTCTTGTATAAGCTGCTCCATCACCGACTCAGGGGCGATGGCATATTGGTGCCCGGCTTTCCATTTGAAAAAATTCTGCCAAAAGAGTTCTTTGTGGGTGTAATTCTCATCCAGAATACGTTGCCTGAATTGCATAGCTTTCAGCTGGTGATACGCGCATAAAATCAGCACCAGGCAAATCAAGGCATTCCGTAAAGTCCTCCGCTGCGCCACAGCCTTGAACAGAAAAGCCAGCAGCATGGCCGGTATCAGGTAAAAGTCAACCATTGCCCTTGATGCTATGGGCCAGTACCACCAGCAAGAATAGAGATAAAGCATGGCCAGGAAGAACAAGGGCAGAATGACCTTCTGAGCCCGGTTTGCAGCAAAGGGCATCCCAAAAAAAGACAAGAGCAAGAGCGGTGAGTATAAAAACAAACCAGCCTGGTAACTGAAGCTCACCCGCCAGAACTGAGCATTCTGAAAACCAAAATACTCAGCTTTATACGTGTTCGGAAAAAAGGAAGCTGTGGCCGTTTTTAGGATATAAAGCTGCCGTATCACGACCCAGAGAATCAGCACAGCAAGCGCAAGAGCAGACCAATTCAGTCTGGGCCGGGCAAAAGCCGTTTTCCATTGTCCCTTATTTGCTAAGGCCGGCAGCAAAACCAGGGCAATGGCGTTGAGCGGCCGTATGGACACCAGAATCAGGTAAAAGAACAGGCTCAGGAGAAAAGATCGGGTCCTTTGATCCTCGCGGTGAAAAAAGGTGTGCGCAAAGTATGCAAAGCAAACCATCATGCTGAAGGAATACACGTGTGAAAGCGAGTTCTGATTCAGGGCGTAATGAAACAGATTGGTGCCGTAAAAAATACCGACCGGAACCAACAGGGCAGCCCAGGCAAGACCGGTCATCCTGAACAGCAGTTTTCTGAGGTACAACAAAGCCAGTACGAGGTAAAATATGGAAGCGGCGCCAAGGGCCAGCTGGTAAGGCAGTGAAAACCCGTTGGCCGGAAACTGAAACACACAGGCAAAGGCATGCGCCAGCAGAAAAAACGGGATCCAGAGAACAGAAAGGCCTGGATAATACTTGTTCACTTTTTTACCCTCGTAATCGCAGAGAAAATTGTCCTCAGCTTTTACGCCGGAAAAATGTATGTAGTGTTTTTCATACACCTTGCTGAACCAGGTGTAAGTGTAATGCTTGTCCTGGTAGATCACACGGGCCGGCAGGTATACGTAGTACCCCAGGCCATCGCCCGCAATGAAGCGGTGCCAGGGCGAGTCGAGGGGCCTTACCCAGATCATGCAAAGGGGTATGGAAACCAGAAAGAGACCGAAGAGCAGGCGGTATGCCCGTTTTTTATTCACACACGGCACAATTCTGAGGGATGGGAGATCAGAATGCTGGAACAAGGTAAATAAAAAAGGCCGGCTGCTTTCACAACCGGCCATTCATGAATTGCTTCAGAAATTATTTTTTGCGCGACTTGGCACTGCCTTCTTCACTCAGTTCGAGTGAAGCGATACCGGCTGTGCTGAGTTTTGACTGGAGGTCTTTAACCTGTTTTTTCAGTTCGTAAACTGTTTTTTGCATTTCTTCCACCTGGCTTCTGAATACTACAGGGTAGTGCGAAAAAGCGTGTTCGAATTGGTTTTCGAATTGTTTTTTCACATCCAGGCTCAGGTTCAGGGCCTCGGCTTTCACCTTGCTGAACTCCTCGCTGGCAAACAGTTCGCTGAACAATTGCTCGTTCACCTTTACCCACTCGCTGAACAGTTCCTGGGTGCTGGGCACTTCGTTCATGTTGCTGATCTTACCGTATTTCTCAGCGTATTTCTCAGCTACTTTTTCAATGCTGGTGCGGGTGGTGTTGTTCAGAAAAGCGTGCAGTTCGGTTTGTTTGATGGTGTATTCAGCCAAACGATCCATAAGGGCAATGGTTTCTTCCACCATTTGTTTTTCCTTGCTGGGGTTAACCAGTTTCAGAAGGGGTTCAAAAGTTTTGCCAAACACATTGTTCAGGTTATTGTACAAATCGCGGAACCCGGTTGTTGCGGTGTTTCCGAAAATGTGAGGAAAATTGCTGCTGATGTTCTGCATCTGGTTGTAGTATTCTTTGCTCAGGTTGTTTTGTTCTGCAAAGAAGCTGTGTAACTGCTTAATGCTGTTGTCGTAGATCTCTTTGATGGAAGATTCGTTGTACACGCCGCTGAACATTTGTTTGGTGAGTTTGTTCAGGTTCTCGGCATTAAAGTAGTTTTTGAAGTTCTCCATGTTAAACTGACCTTTTTGCATGGCGTCCATCATGGGTTGAAACACTTCCATCATTTTGGTGTACACCTGGCTGCCCTGCATAAAATTGCCGAAAACGTCTTTTCCGAAATTGCTGTTCATGTGGCGGCTCATGGTATCGTAAGTGCTGTTAAGGGTGCTGATCCAGGAATTGTAAATGTTGGTGAAAGCAGTGTTGGCCTGGCTGAAATTCGCCATATAGTCCTGAGCGGGTTTACCAAAATTCTGGAAACTGTTGTTGATGCTCTGGTTAAAATCAGCCATTTGTTTGGCAAATTTGGCCTGCTGGTTAAACCAGTTCTTGAAAAATTCCTGGGGATTGTTCTCCTGGTTGTCAAACAAACCTGTTGAGGATTGCTGAAAATTCTTGAATACATTCATCTGCTTATCGAAATACTCCTTATAAAGGCTTTGGCCTTCGCTGGCAATATTTCCGTTGCTTAAAGCAGCCTGCATTTTCTTTGCGGACTCCATCCAATTGTTCACAAATTGAGTTTGGCTCTCTACCAAAGTGTCGATTACAGGGTTTGTTGTTTTCATTTTATTTCTTTGTTAAATATGTGTTAATCAGTGAATTATGTGTAATTGTTTCATAATCAGGCAATTACCCTATCATCCGCTAATCTTGCGCAAATATCGGTAATAAAGGCCCCAAGTTCCAAAAATTTGCTGTTAAATAAATGTTAATTGAGAAAGATCATACATTTATGTGCTTTATTGCCAGTATTAGTTCGGCTTAGTTGATTGTGTGGCGGGCCTGCTCGCTTTGCTCGCAGCCGGGCTGCTCCGGGCTCCGCTTCGCTCCGGCTTTTTTGTAGGGCTCCGCCCTGCAAAAAGAGCCAGGCCCTACGCATCCCTGCCCGAAACAGTTTTACAAGGGCTTGGTTGTTTGTGTGGCGGGCCTGCTCGCTTTGCTCCGGCCTTTTTTGTTTTTGAGAAGGGTCTCATGCCAGTTTGGGCGCCCCGCAGGCTATGCCTGCGGCCGGGCCTTCGCTAGTCGCCAGGCTTCGCCTGGGCCCCAACCTGCCGCTCAGTGCTCCGAAGGAGTCCTTCGGACCTGGCGCAAAAATAAATTCAGTTATTACCTACTTGTACGCCCAACCTAAAGGCAATTTAGGCACGTGTAAAATGTGGCATTTGGATTTTTGGCGGGCCTGCTCGTTTTGCTCGCAGCCGGGCTGCTCTGGGCTCCGCTTCGCTCCGGCTTTTTTGCAGGGCTTCGCCCCGCAAAAAGAGCCAGGCCCTGCGCATCCCTGCCCGAAAATCCGAAACAGGGTTTTGATCGGGTCAAAATACTCTAACGCTATTTCTTCGCGATCAATTGGTCTCTTACATTGGCTGATTTATAACATTACAGCGAGATTGCTTCGGCTTCATTGAACGTTCTGTCTGCCTAGATGCAGGCAAACAGCCAATCCGTTGGACTCCTTCGGAGTGTGTTTGCCCTGTGTCAAGACAAAAAGTAAGGCAGAAGCGATCTGGAGTGGAGGATTGGTAACATTTCGAAGAGATTGCTTCACTTCGACTTCGTCTCCGTTCGCAATGACGCGGTATGGTGGTTTCGCGATAAATACATGACCCGTCATTGCGAGGCATTCGGGAAGAGGTTAGCCGAAGCAATCTGGGCTGGAGGATTGGTAAAATTACGGAGAGATTGCTTCGCCTTCGCTGCGCTCCGCTCGCAATGACGCAGTGGAGTGAAACACAATGACGCGGTGGTGAGGCGTTATGGTGATACTGTAGATAAAGCGTGAAACAGGAAAATCAGAAATTGAAACACCAATTTATAGCTGTGGATTCGAAACCGACTAAAGTGTACATTCGTTCCATGTCAACAGAGCGGCATACCCAGATCGTGAAAGGAACGGCCCGCGCACTGGGATTTGAATTCTGCGGTATCTCCAAAGCCGCCTTTCTTGAAGAGGAAGCGCCGAGACTTGAAGCCTGGCTCAAGGCAGGCCGGCAGGGCAATATGCATTACATGGAGAACTGGTTCGAAAAACGCCTCGATCCCCGCCTTTTGGTGGATGGCGCAAAATCAGTGGTTTCCCTGCTATACAATTATTACCCTGGCAACTCGCCTAAAACCGAGGGCCCCAAAATCAGCAAATACGCTTACGGCCAGGATTATCACCTGGTGATAAAGGACAAACTGAAAATGTTTCTCGCTCAGCTGCGTTCCAAAGTAGGTGATGTGAATGGCCGCGTATTTGTTGATTCAGCCCCTGTGCTTGAAAAGGCCTGGGCAGCAAAAAGTGGATTGGGCTGGCTTGGCAAGAACAGCAACCTCATCAACAAAGCACAAGGCTCCTTCTTTTTTCTGGCTGAGCTCATCATCGATCTCGAACTTGAAGCAGATCCGCCGATAAAAGACTATTGCGGAACCTGCACTCGCTGCATAGATGCCTGCCCCACCCAGGCCATAGTGAAGCCTTATGTTGTTGACGGAAGCCGGTGCATTTCTTATCTGACCATTGAATTGCGGGATGCCATTCCTTCTGAATTCGAAGGCAAAATGGAAAACTGGGCCTTTGGCTGTGACATTTGTCAGGATGTGTGTCCATGGAATTCATTCTCAAGGCCACACCGCGAACCACTCTTCAATCCATCAGAGGATTTGAATGGCATGCGTGAGAAGGACTGGTACGAACTCAGTGAAGAGGTATTTGCCAGAGTGTTTAAGCATTCGGCCGTCAAACGAACGGGATACAAGGGTCTGAAACGCACCCTCAGTTTTCTCAGTCAAAAAAGGAGAATCTAACATTTTGCTCCCATATCAGTATTACGCCAAACGATTACATGCGCATTCTTTATCTGCCAGGAGTTAAATTAATCCCATGTTCAATGAAAAAGAAAAACATTAGTAGCTGCATACGGTTCTGCCGGATCACACAAATCCTGGATCGCCATCTCTAACTAAGACGGAGATATTCGGCAATTTTTACAATTGATGTTTTTCTGAATTTTTTTAGAATAAGTAAGTCCTGGTCGCCGGTAACCAAGTAGTTCGCTCTTCCGTCTGAACAAAGGGCAAGTAAAAAATTGTCCTTTTTATCACGACAAACACTTACAGTCGAATTCACTTCAATAAGTTCTGCATAATAATGAAGATTTTCGAGCAAAATGGTAAGCTCTCTTTCAGTAAAGTACTTTTTGAATTTAGGTCTGTTTACAGTTAGAAGAAATTCCTGTAGAAGCTCCTCGCTGAATAAAAGTTTCACCTTATTTGCTTTAAGCCTCTTTTCGAGTTTTGGAAATGAGTCGCTGATGAGAAAATAAATTAAAATGTTGGTGTCCAGCACAATTCTGTCAGGCTTGTTTGCCATAACGTTTTGTTCTGAGAGCTTCTACTTCTTTGGTAATTTCGTCCAGCGAAATACTTAAATTCTGAGAACGCAGCCTCTTAACAACAGCAAAGAAAGAGTTGGGGGTCTTTTCAGAAATAGAAATGAGTCTCAATTCTGCAAGGTCTTTGAGTATTTTTTTAGCCTTAGGGTTAAGAATTTCTATGCTAATTGTCGACATAATACAAATATAGAGAATTTGTCAGCCAAAACGTCCAATCCACGGGTAATACTGCTAAATTTCTAACGTATGACTTACTTTTCCCTCACATGAACCCCTTCGCGGTCAATGATCACCTTGCTCTCCTTAGAATGTATCTTCACCCCGTCGCTGTCCATTTTGATTTTGGAATCGCCCGAGTGAATGTTCAGGCCGTTTTTATCGATCCTGACTTCTGGTGCATCTTCATCAAAACGGGTGGCATCCTCCAGGCCTTCACAGTCGAGACATTCCAGGCCTGCTTTGCTCATGATCCAACGGCGTCCGATCATATCACCGTCGTAAGTATTGCTTACATTTTCTACGTCATAAATCAGGTTCTCCACCGATTTGTCAAGATAAATGATCTGGCCCACGGGAAGTTTGAGTATGGCAGTTACATTCTGAAAACGGAATTTGTCGGCATTGTTGACCCTGAAAATGTTGTCAAACACTATATCGCTGTCGCGCTGGGCAGCATGATACAAAATGTTCTTTGCCCTGTCGTTGGCCATTTGTTTGCTTCCACCCTTGGCTTCCTTCACGATCAGTAATTCTACCCTGTCGCTCTGTGATTTGATGATGTTCAGCTGGGCGTGACCGATCAGGTATTTCATATCGCCGTGCGCGCCGATGGCATAATTGCTTTCGCCCCGGTGATGCCTGTAGTTGCGTTCACCTTCTTCCACCAGATCGCTGCTGTTCAGTTCTTCGTAATTCAGGGGCACTTCATTCAGTTTCAGGCTGAGCACAGGACCTCCTGTGACTTCCACGCGTTCACGCACCTTGGCCGTTTTATTGAAATCCTGTCCGGTTCGCATGCCCACGTAAAGCAGCATCACCAGTCCGATCAGCCAGAGTATGCTGGCACTGAGGTTGAGCCAGCGGTTGCTGTAACTGAATTTGAAAAGAAGTTTCATGCCCCCATAGATCATGGCCAGCACCGGAATGGTGAGGAAGAGGAAGAGGCCTGTAACACCCAGGAAAAAATCCTTGCCTTCGAGCAGGAACATGTCTACCCACTCGTTAAAAGCCAGGTTGTTGATGAAACTGATGCCAAAAAGCGAGGTGAACAGCCCGAAGAAAAATATGATGCCAAAGATGAACAGGAAAAAGCCCAGTACTTTGATCAGGAATTTTCCTATACCTATGCAAATGGTTACCACGGCATCAATGATCTTTTCCAGTACAGTTCTCACTTCAGAGCCGGGACTAGATTTGCTCAGATCCTTTCCGTATTTCTCCATGCGTTTGCGCAATTGCTCCGCTTCTTCCTTCACAGTTCTTGAAATGTTGTTGATGTCTATGCGCTCACCTTTCATGGCCAGTTTTTCAGCGGTGGTGCTGGCCTCGGGAATGGCGATCCACAGAATGATGTAGATCAGAATTCCGGTTCCGGCGAAAACCAGAAGCAGGGCCAGGGCCACCCTCAGCCAAACCGGGTCGAATCCAAAATAATGGCCAATGCCTGAGCATACGCCGCCAAGCACTTTGTTATCCGGGTCGCGGTACAAACGCTTTTTGATGGGTTCGCCTTGCTGGCCTTCGGTTTCGGGCTGGTCCTGCATGGCATCTTTCATGGCATCCCCTCCAAAATCCTCGGGTTTTCCCATGGTGTCCATAGCATAATTTACATCCGCCATCAGGATCACCTGTTTACCCGGATTCAGTTTTTCCTGCAACAATTCGGCAATACGGGCTTCTATGTCGCTCATGATCTCGGCACCACCGTCGAGGTGAGAGAAATATTGTTTTATGGTGGACAAGTAGCGCGAAAGCTTCTCAAAAGCGTCTTCTTCGATGTGAAAAATGATGCCGCTGATGTTTATTGTGACTGTTTTATTCATTGCTGATGGATTTATAGAAGTTGTTTGCCTTTTTCAATTGTGGAGTTCACCGCATTCACCAGTTCTTGCCATGAGAGCTGAAGTTCGCGCAGGTATTGTTCGCCGATCTCGGTTAATTTGTAGTATTTACGGGGTGGCCCGCTGTTGCTCTCTTCCCAGCGGTATGCCAGAAGTCCGCTGTTTTTGAGCCGTGTGAGCAAGGGGTATAGAGTACCCTCCACCACCACCAGTCTGGTATCCCTTAGTTTTTCGATGATCTCTGTGGGATAGGCATCGCCCTGTGAGAGTATGGAAAGGATACAAAGTTCCAGCACGCCTTTCCGCATCTGCGCCTGTGCGCCAGCTTTCTCAAGGGCCGCTTCATTCCTGGTATCGTTATCGGGGTTTAGCATGTTCGCGTTTTCAATAAATTGTACATTTTGGTTCAGGGTTTCGGGGTATTTGCAGGACAAGATGCTATTGCATCAGACCGTCCTGAAATTCAGCACCACTTTATGTACGACTTCGCTTTTCAGTTGTTTTAACTGCAAGGCCATAAACTGCTTTTCGATCTCTTTTTTCAGTTCGGCGTTTTCGGTTTTGGCCAGAACAAAATTCACATGGCCGGTTTTGTCGGTGGAAAACAAAACCTCCACCTTGTTGTTGACCACGTTGCCGGTTTCTTTCACCGGAAGCAAAATCTGGGGGAATTTGAAATAGTGACGGATCACTTTTTCGGTTTCGGCGGTATTGCTGCCTTCATTGGGATCACTTGAAGTGGTACCGGCTTTTAATTGGCTGATGCTGCAAGCTGAGAACAGGAGAAGCGCCAGGATGTGAATGTAATTTTTCATGGGTTTTAATTTT
>DAOMFS010000014.1:0-62489 GCA_035429925.1 Bacteroidia bacterium
CAATTATCAGCAGAGCATACAAAGTTTGAACCTTCAGGCAGGTATAAGTTTTATTTTCTATAAAAAATAAGGTTTAAGCCTTGTGAATATGCATTAATGTTTATTTTTGTAAAGACCCGATAACCTATCAAAACCGCACCTTATGAAAAAGATCTTATTATTTCTAATGCTTGGCTTATCAAGCGCTGTATTTGCACAAAATCAAAAAAGCTGTTTTCTTGAGTATTATGATCTGTTCGACAAGAGAGGCAGCAATCCCATTCCAGATGGGGTTCAAAACGTTGTGGTTACAGTCAGGGATACGAAAGAGAACTCCTGTTTCACTGTATTGGGACAGGTTGAAGTGAAAAACAATGCCATCAGTGGTCCCCTTAAAATTAAAAACAGAAAAGGCGAATTTGTGCCCCCCGGAACCTTGTATCCAAAAACAACTGTGCATGAAAAATACGATGCGCCAAAATCTAATCTTAAACGTGATTATTCAATTAAGAACGGGATGACAGCCAATTTTCTGACTCAGGATATGAAAGTTGTAAACTTTTTCTTTATCGATTACCTGAAACCTCAGCCCTCTTCTGCTGCAGAAGCTCCGTCAACAAAGAAACTCTAAAATTACCCATTCATCAGGAAATGAGGGGTTTTAAAGCCTCTCATTTTTTATGGTCTCTACCAAACCAGGATCTAGCAGTGTACTGGTGTCCCCAAGGTTATTCAAGTCGCCTTCTGCTATTTTTCTCAAAATCCGTCTCATAATTTTTCCACTTCGTGTTTTTGGCAACCCGGATACAAACTGAATTTTATCTGGTTTCGCAATTGGCCCTATAAGCCTGGAAACCGTATGGGCAATATCCTGGCGTGAGAGATTCTCATCTCCATGAGTACCATTATAAATAACATACGCATATATGCCCTGACCTTTTATCTCATGAGAAAAACCCACTACGGCACTTTCTATCACACCGGAATGCATGTTGATGGCATTTTCAACTTCGGCTGTACCTATGCGATGACCGCTGACATTTAACACATCATCTACCCGCCCTGTGATGCGGTAATTTCCATGTTCGTCGCGTAAACTTCCATCGCCAGTAAAATAATTCCCGGGGTAGGTGCTGAAATAGGTTTTTCTGCACCGTTCATGATCGCCGTAAGTGCTGCGTATCATACCTGGCCAAGGGAACTTAATGCAAAGATTTCCGGTTGTTGAATTACCCGCAATTTCATTTCCACTTTCATCAACCAGCAGGAGCTGAACACCTGGTAAAGGCAGCGTCGCAAAAGATGCTTTAGCTGGTGTAACGCCTGCCAGGTTAGAAATCATAATCCCGCCTGTTTCAGTTTGCCACCATGTATCCACTATCGGACATTTTCCTCTTCCAACATGCTGATGAAACCAGTTCCAGGCTTCTTCATTGATGGGTTCACCCACTGAGCCTAGTACCTTTAGAGAAGATAAATCTTTTCCATGTAATGGCCCAAGGCCATGAGCCATAAGACTTCTGATTGCGGTTGGCGCAGTGTATAAAATATCGACCTTAAATTTGTCTACAATGTCCCAAAACCGTCCCGCATCAGGCCAGGTTGGCACACCCTCAAACATCATAGTTGTAGCGCCAGCGCTAAGAGGACCGTATAAAATATAGGAATGTCCTGTTATCCATCCTATATCAGCGGTACAAAAATGGATCTGCCCCGGTTGATATTGAAACACATTCACAAATGTATAATGGGTCCAAACCATATAACCTGCCTGGCTATGCACAACACCCTTGGGTTTACCAGTTGATCCGGAGGTATACAATATAAAGAGGGTGTCCTCCGCATCCATTTCCTCGGCCGGACAGAAAGGATTACCCTGTGTTTCAACTTTTTTGATCTCGTCTTCCCACCACACATCACGCCCTTTTATCATACTTACCGGGCATCTGGTGCGGGTGCATACAATTACTTTTTGCACAAGATGGTTACCGATTAAAGCGTCGTCAATCACATCTTTGAGCGGAATATCCTTTGCTCCACGGAAAGCACCATCGCAGGTGATGATGAATTTTGCCCTGGCATCTTCTAACCTGTCGGCAATTGACTGGGCAGAGAATCCGCCGAAAATAACAGAGTGAATGGCTCCAATGCGTGCGCAAGCCAGCACGGCAATGGCCAGTTCTGGAATCATGCCCATGTATATACATACTCTGTCACCCTTTACCACGCCATTGTTCTTTAGCACGTTGGCGAACTGCATCACCTTAAAATGAAGCTCTTTGTATGTTAACATGCGATGGTGCTCCTCCGGGTCGTTCGATTCCCAGATGATGGCCGGTACAGCAGCGTTCTTTTCAAGGTGGCGGTCGAGGCAATTCTCAGTGATATTCAGTTTTGCCCCTGAAAACCATTTTACACGTGGTTCGTTGAAATTCCACTCAAGCACCTTGTCCCATTGTTTTTTCCAGACAAAATGGCTCGCAACGGATGACCAAAATGATTCCGGATCATCCACACTGCTTCGGTAGGCTTGCTGATAGTCCTGAATAGTTCTAAGTTGATAGGGGTATGACATCTTTATCGGTCTTTCCTACGAATTTACAATTTAGGGCGATAATTTATGTGCGTCTCAAACAATTCAATTCGTATTTTTGACTGAACATCAAGATGGAAAGCATACAGGAAGACGACGGAAAAAAGGGGAAATTCACTCTCTATTCGGGCGAAAAAAAAGCCGGTGAAATCATTTATAACTGGGCTGGGCCAGACAAACTGATTATTGAACATACGGAGGTTTACCCGGGCTTCGAAGGCCAGGGAATTGGAAAAATCCTGGTTATGAAGGTTGTTGAATTGGCAAGACTCAAATTGGTGAAGGTGCTTCCACTTTGTCCTTACGCAAAAGCCCTGTTTCAGAAACAAGCTGAGCTGGGAGATGTTCTGTTTTAATCATGCCGGGACCAGAACTTTTACTCCAAACCGTTCAAAAAAGTGTTCCGCTTGAGTCTGAGGAACAGCAACGTCTTTTGGTTGCATTTCAAAAAGGCACATTTCCTCGTAAGGAATTCTTTTTGCGGTCAGGAGAAGTGTGCAAACAAGTGGCCTTTGTTTTGCAGGGCTGTTTAAGGTCATACGCTGTGGATGAAGAAGGCACAGAACACAATCTGCAATTTGCCCCTGAAGGCTGGTGGATAACCGACATGAACAGTATTTTATATAACCAACCCGCCCAGTTAAACATTGAGGCAATTGAGGATACCCAAGCCTTGCTTATGAACCGGGAGCAGCAGGAATTACTGTTCAGGGATCTTCCTATACTCGAACGTTTCTTCCGAATAATCACTGAGAAATCCATGGCGGGTAGTCATAAACGGCTGATTGAACAGGTAAGCGTAAACGCCAAAGACAGGTATATCCATTTCTGCAAGCTGTACCCGGAATTAATACAAAGGCTACCCCAAAAACAAATCGCTTCTTATATTGGCGTAACGCCTGAATTCCTCAGCAAGATCAAATCAGAATTGCTGAAGGGTAAAAGTTAATACACAACCAACTACAAGCAAACCCCTTCTGGCCTTCCTTTCTTAATCTAGATTAATGAAAACCGTCATGTTCAGCTCTACCTTTGTATTGTCAAAATCAAAATCTGAATCATGGCGAACAGTATTATACACAGGGCTAACACAAGGGGAACGGCCAATCACGGCTGGTTAAAAAGTTACCACACCTTTAGTTTTGCGAATTATCACAACCCCGAACGCATGCATTTTGGTGCTTTAAGGGTATTAAACGACGACCTGGTTGAGGCCGGTATGGGATTTGGAACCCATCCCCATGATAACATGGAGATCATTTCTATTCCTCTTGAAGGCGATCTGGAGCACAAAGACAGCATGGGTAATGTGGCTGTAATCAGAAAAGGTGATGTGCAGGTGATGAGTGCCGGCAAGGGTATCACGCACAGCGAGTACAATAAAAACACCGAACGACCTGTCAAATTCCTGCAAATATGGGTGTTTCCGAACAAACGCCAGGTTGAGCCCCGTTACGGACAGATCAGTTTAAAGGAGTCTGACCGACATAACAAGTTGCAACAAATTGTTTCGCCAGATCCAAACGGAGAAGGCACCTGGATTCATCAGGATGCCTGGTTCTCCCTCGGCAAATTTACCGCGCATCACCATATTGATTACATGGTTAAAAAAGCAGGCAACGGGGTGTATACTTTTATTCTGAGCGGAGAATTCAGGGTAAACGGTGAACTCTTACAGAGCAGGGATGGCATGGGAGTCTGGAATACAGATAAAGTTCAGCTGGAATGCGTAAAAGAAGGTGAACTTCTGCTGATGGAGGTCCCAATGCTCCATTAAAACAGGATGTGAAAGAAAAACCGAACAACAAACCATATAAACTAAAACCCAAAAAACATAAACATGAACACAATCAATTGGAATCTTGACCCTTCGCACAGCGAAGTGAATTTTAAAGTAAAACACATGATGATCACCAATGTGAACGGAAAATTCAGTCAGTTTAATTTAAAGGCCAGTACAACCAACGAAAACTTCGAAAACCCGCAGATCGAATTCAGAGCCAATACTGCTACGGTTGATACCGGCTCAGAACAGCGCGATCAGCATCTTAAATCAGCCGACTTCTTCGATTCAGAACACTTTCCTGAACTCAATTTTGTTTCCACATCCTTCAAAAAAACAGGGAATAATCAATATCTGCTGGAAGGAAAGATGAAGATAAAAGACGTAGAAAAACCTGTAACATTTCAGGTTGAAGGGGGAGGTTTACAGAAGGATCCCTGGGGTAATCTCAAAACCGGTTTCAGTATAGAAGGCAAAATAAACAGGAAAGACTTTGGATTAAACTGGAATGCAGCCCTTGAAACTGGTGGCGTTTTGGTGAGCGAGGAAGTTAAATTGAATGCAGAGATTCAATTGGTAAAAGCCTGAACTTCCAAATATTCAGTTAAGAACCCCTGAAGCGTTTAAGGGGTTTTTTATTTCCGCAGAAACCTTTCGATGATCATGTTGGCAACCCGTTTGTCGATCACCAGCGTAAAATCCAGATCGCGCATGTGATCCAATTGAATCCACCGGAATGTTTGCTTTTCATCGGTATGAGATCGTGGGTTCTGTAATTTATCGGTATTTACCGGATCAACGAGATAGTAAATGCTTATCACTTGAATACTTGGGTCAAACGCAGATGGCACATAAAAATCCGTGGTATAAAAATGCCCGGTGACATTGATTTTTAAATTCAATTCTTCGTAAAATTCCCTTTCAAGACACTCAAGGGTACCTTCCCCGAATTCGAGACCTCCACCTGGAAATTTTGTGACATGTTTTCCTGCAATGGTTTCATCAGAAACCAATACGGCATTGTTATGAATCAAGATGCCGTAAACCCTGATAATAAATCGATTTGTCATACCTTAAAAATATAAAAGAAATGCACAAAAACAAAGCCTGATATTTAATGGCTGGAATTTGGGTCTCTGAGGGATTTGGCTTAGATTTGAAAGTCTTTGAACAAGGCTCTGAGCATATTCCTGATCGGCCTGATCCTCCTGGTGAACAGCATGTTTATACTGTTCAATCAATACGTTAGTATTCAAAAGAAACAATTCAGGCAGGAAAGTCTGATATCTGGTCAGGACCATTGCCAGGAAATCCTGTTAAACGAGGGAGATCTGTACAGGGATAAACCAGGGTTTGAATGGAAAGAACACAACCGTGAGTTGCTTATTGACGGCAAATATTTTGAGGTTTTGAAGGTTGAACATGTTGCAAGCGGAGTAATTGTTTTGCTTATTCCAGATGTGCAGGAAAATCTTCTTTTTGCAAGCTACTTCCAGAAACAAAAACAAAGAAACAACCATCTCCTGTTTTCACTTATATCCTTGTTCGGTATGCAATATGTTCACGCTGTGAATGAAGCAGAGGCATTTACCGGATTTGAAAGCCAAAATTATCTATACGTGCCTGATCAGCGCACTTGCAGGCCTTGCACAACTGATCTGTTAAAGCCGCCTGCCTCCCAAGCAAACGCTTAGGAATCTGTTTCATTATTTAATTAAAACTAACATTAATGAAGGCATTTGCTCTTGCTTGCCTTGCTCTGTGCTGCTGCGCATTGCAGGCTCAAAATATTAGGGTCAGCGAGATGAGTACTCGCGAGCCCATTTCAAACGTTATCATCATTGATAAAAACAATACACAAACCAGTACTGACCAGCTCGGGAAAGCAGATATCAGCGCTCTGGATAAGAGTTCAGCCATAGTGCTTTTTCATTCATCTTATCTGAGTTATACTTTAAGTGCTGAGGATTTATCTCAGACTGAAATCGAGATCAGGTTGCAAAGAAGGACAATTCTGCTTGACGAGATCATTCTCTCCCCGAACAGGCAAAGTGAGCACAAAATCGATGTACCCTACTCAGTTCTGGTAATTCCCCAGAAAGAGATTGAATTCGTAAACCAGCAAAACAGCGCCGACCTCCTGCAGAACACCGGTTCAGTCTTCGTTCAGAAAAGTCAAATGGGAGGTGGCAGCCCAGTGATGCGCGGTTTTGAAGCAAACAAGGTATTGATTGTGCTGGACGGTGTTCGAATGAATAATGCCATTTACAGGGCCGGACACCTCCAGGATGTGATTACACTGGATGCCAATATGCTTGAGCGCACAGAACTTTTGTTTGGCCCCTCCTCCACCATATATGGTAGCGACGCACTTGGTGGCGTGATGCATTTTTATACCAAGAACCCGGTTTTCTCAAATTCTGATAAGCTGCTTGTGAATACCAATACATTTATGCGTTATTCCAGCGCCAATCAGGAGAAAACAGGTCACCTGGACTTAAACCTGGGATGGAAAAACTTCGCGTCCATAACCAATATCACGTATTCCTCATTTGATGATCTGATGAGCGGTAACACCCTTTTAAACGGGTCGGCAAAAAGCTGGGACAGGAATTATTATGCGGAACGGTATGAAACGGGGACGATCTTAGGTGGAACCAAGGTCATGCGTGACACCATGACCAAGAATGTGAATAATAGTTTACAGGTTGGTACCGCATATTCACAGCTTGACCTGATGCAAAAATTCAGTTTGAAAAGCGGGCAATACCTGACACATAAACTGAACTTTCAATACAGTTCTTCCTCTGATATTCCGCGTTACGACCGCCTGACTGAAATGTCAGGCTCCAAACTTAAATATGCTGAATGGAATTATGGCCCTCAAAACAGGTTCTTAGGTGCCTATACCCTGGATTACATCAAATCTACCCGTATAAGTGACAATATTCGTATTATAGCCGCTTATCAGAAAATTGATCAGGACAGGATCAGTCGCCGGTTTCAAAGCACAAGCCGAAGCACCCAAATGGAAGACGTAAAGGTTATGTCATTGAATGCCGATTTATTTAAACGTATTCAGAAAGGACATGAGTTGCGATATGGAACAGAAGTGCAGATGAATACGGTGACGTCTAAAGCCGAAACCAGAAATATTCAAACGGATTTAGTCAGTCCAGCCCCTACCCGATATGCGGATGGTGGAAACCTGATGAACACCCTTGGCATCTATGTTTCCGACTCTTGGGAGGTAAACAAAACCTTCGTTATTAGCGGAGGTTTAAGATTCACGGCAAATCAACTGAAATCAGAATTTAAGGATACAACGTTTTTTAAATTCCCCTTCACCACCGCTGAACAAAAAAACAGTGCGCTCACTGGTAATTTTGGTCTCACCTGGAAAGAGGAGAACAATTACAAAGTCAGCTTGCTGGCGAATACTGGTTTCAGGACACCAAACATCGACGATATGAGTAAGGTGTTCGAAAGCTCAGGCAATATCCTCATTGTTCCAAACCCTGACATCAAGCCCGAATACGCCACCAATGTTGAATTTGGTTTGAGTACAGTGGTGAATTCCGCCTTCAAATTTGACTTCAATGCCTTTTACACTTTGCTCGACCGTGTTCTAGTTCAGGCTGATTATCTCTTTAATGGACAAGACACTATTCTTTACAATGGTACCAAATGCAAGGTTCAGGCCATGCAAAACAAAAACAGTGCCTACATCTATGGTTTTAGCGCCGGAACCCAGATTGATTTCAACCCCTATCTGTCTGTTAAAGGTACGATCAATTATACCTACGGCAGGTATACCGATAAGAAAACCGATACAGTGGTTGCGCTTGACCATATACCGCCTGTTTTTGGTCAATTCAGCACGCTTTATCATGGAAAAAGCACCGATGGCGAGTTCTTTGTTCGTTTTAATGGTCCGAAACTTTCCAAAGATTACAGTCCTTCTGGTGAAGACAACGCCGTATACAGTGCCGACAGCAAAAACGGTTATATGCCCGGCTGGTTTACGCTGAATGTACGTATTGGCTATAATATCACCCGGAATCTGAGGTTTAATCTGGCCTGTGAAAATTTAAGCGACAACCGTTACAGGGTTTTTGCCAGTGGGGTGAATGCCCCAGGAAGGAATTTTATCATCAGTTTAAGATACAAAGTTTAAAATCAAACCTGTATAACAACATCAAAAACAACACAAAATGAAAAAAACAAGTGCAATGCTCCTGCTATCTGCAGGATTGATATTGGGCAGTTTAAGCTCATGCAAAAAATATGAAGATGGTCCGGCTGTGAGTCTTCTCTCTAAAAAGACGAGGATAAGCGGAGAATGGACCCTTGAATCTTACATGTTAAATGAGGTGGATAAAACAGCGGATTATCTCACTGCCGTGGGCGCGAATTACATGCTTGAGATTGAAAAGGATGGTTCTTATAAAGTAGCAGGGATTTTTGCTGATAACGGTACCTGGGTGTTCGGCGAAGACAAAGACGATGTGTATTTCCATTCGGGCAAATCTGGTGTTCCGGAACAAGCGTTCAGAATCACACGTTTGGCCAACAAAGAGCTTTGGATGAAGCAAACCCAGAGCAACGGAGATGTTTATAAGTTCAAATACAAACAATAGGTTAAGTACATGATCCCGGTCACTGCCTGGTGCCCGGGATCTTTTCCAATGAATTCCTGGATGCCATACCGGTTTCTTTCCTTGCTCTTTCTGATATCGGCAACATCGTTTGCCCAGATTAGGTTGTCGGGGAGAATCGAAGATATTCATGGAAAATCTTTGAAAGATGCTTTAATTCATGTTCCTGAGGCAAACAAGTCATGTCTCAGCGACCAGGGCGGCAATTTTGTTCTGGATCTGCCTCACCTGGGTGATTTCATTCAGGTTCAGGTATTACATACGGGCTTTGCTCCATATGTTAAAGTGTATAATCTACAGGATACACTTGAAAGGATACACATTGTGCTGCATGAAAGGGTAAATGAACTGGATGAAATAGTGATCTATGGTGAGCAACAAAGTAGAGGATCTGAAACAGCTAACAGCATAGATCTCATGGATAGCAAATCCATGCGTCGTGAAGGCGCGCTTAACCTGAGCGATGGCATTGCGAAAATTCCAGGGGTGAGCCAGTTGAGTACCGGCCCCGGCATTAGTAAACCGGTAATAAGGGGTTTGTTCGGGAACAGAATACAAACTGTTTTATTTGGTATGCGTTTCGACAACCAGCAATGGCAGGACGAGCACGGCCTGGGTTTATCCGATATTGGAGTAGATCGTGTTGAAGTGATCAAAGGTGCTGCCTCCCTGTTATATGGTAGTGAAGCTATGGGAGGCGTGTTAAACATAATCAATGAAAAAGCCGCGCCTGAGGGTCGTCTTCAGTGGGATGCGTCGACCAGGTATTTCTCAAACACTTATGGATATAGTTTGGACGCTGGTGTACGTAAAACCGCCAGACATTTTTCCTGGTCCTTGCGTGTCGGGCAGGAATCACACGCAGATTACAGTGATGGGCAGGGAAATCGGATCCTGAACTCAAGATTTGGGGGTATATCGGCGAAAGGCAGTGTGGCATACCGATCAAAACATTGGATCTCTGAAAACACCTATCTCTTTTCTCAGAATAACTTTGGTTTCATCATGGATGCCTATCAGCTTTATGAAAAACCTGATGAACGCACTACCCGAAGTTTTGAGAGACCTCACCATAGTGTTTGGGTCAATCTGTTCAGCAGTCAAAATACTTTCCTGCTGCGTCGTTCCAAAATCAAAACCAATCTTGGTTGGCATGTTAACGACAGACAGGAGCAGGAAGGATCAAGCGGCATAAGTCTTGACATGCTTTTGAAGACTTTCACAGCCTATCTAGCCTGGGAAAAATACCTGAATGAACGAACCACAATTACCATTGGAAGTCAGGATCAGTTTCAAACCAACCGTAATCTGGGCTCAAGAATTATCGTGCCTGATGCCAACCTTGCTGAGAGTTCATTATTTACTTATCTCAAACACAGCCGAAAGTACGCGGTTGTTGAAGGTGGTTTGCGCTACGACTGGAAATCGATAGAAACGCTTCCCACCAAATTTCTCAATACGGGTGATCCTTTCAAACCAGGTGCTGATATTGTTCCCGGAACAAAAACATACAATACGTTTAACGGCTCAATTGGCGCCAGTGCATTTGACACAAAACACTTTATCACAAAACTGAACATGTCTTCCGGTTACAGGGGACCGAATCTCGCCGAATTATCCTCTAACGGCCTTCATGAAGGCAGTGCCCGCTATGAAATAGGTGACATGAATCTTAAAGTGGAACAAAATCTCTGCACCGCCATGTATGGTGAATATTACAATTCGTGGTTCAGTCTGCACGCTGATGTTTATGCCAATTTTTTTTCTAATTACATCTATCTTCAGGCTGACAGCGAAGAATACCTGGGCTTCAGGATTTACAGATACCTGCAAAAGGATGCTCTGATTAAAGGCCTGGAAGCCGGTATTCAGATTCATCCACCCGCTTTGCGCTTTTTTGAACTGGCCGTGAGTTACTATCAGATCAGCGGAACAACTGCATATGGTGAAAATTTGCCCTTTATTCCGGCACCTAAACTCAATTCAGAATTGCGATTCTCCATGAAAACCATTCAATCCTTTAGTAATGTTTATTTCAAGTTGGGTCACACACAGGTAATGGCGCAAAACCACCCTGGTCAGTTTGAAACGATAAGTCCAGCATACAGTCTTTTTTATTTGAGCGCCGGTACCGAACGTCAGGTCAGGAAACACAGCATTTTACTAAGTGTATCAGTTAACAATATTTTTAACACCGTTTATTTCGATCACCTGTCACGCTACAAATATTATGGCATTTACAACATGGGTCGGAACATCTCCCTAAATCTTAAATACCAATTCAATTGATCATGAAAACCAATCTCATTTACCTGAACATTATTTTAGTCATGAGCCTCGGTCTCATGAGCTGTAAGAAAAAAAAGCCTGACCCACATGTGCCTCCTGATGTCAGTTTCAAAACCGGAGGTCCATACACGAGTTCAGACAAAGGTCTGAACCGCAGCGACACTATACTGGTGGGCATCCAGGCCAAAAAAACAGAAGATGATCTGAAAAGCTACAATGTATCCTATTACTTTGATGGGAACACGAACAGCACAACATTTTACAATTATCTGATGAATTCATCTGAAGTTCAGGCCTATGATCACGACATCAAAATTGGTACACGTAATCAGGCCGGAACCGAAAAATGGGTGTTCTCAATAGTAGATCGGGATGGAAATATCACTCAAAAAACAATTGTGTTGACGGTAAATTAGTGATTCATCGGGGACAATTATGTAATTTGGGTCCTCACATGGAAATTCTGATCGTATCGCTGGTATCCCTTGTTGCATCAGGGCTTACTTTTTTTTCAGGTTTTGGCTTAGGCACAATTCTTATGCCTGTTTTTGCCTTGTTTTTTCCTCTTGAGACCGCCATTGCCGCAACTGCCCTTGTTCATCTGCTCAATAATATTTTTAAACTCGTGCTCACCTATAAATCGGCAGATCTTAGGGTCGTATTTCGTTTTGGTGTACCAGCCTTGCTATCGGCATTCGCAGGCGCGTACCTGCTTTCCAAACTGAGCCATCTCAATATTATTGCTTCATATTCCCTTTTCGGAAAAAACTTCGGAATCAGTCCGGTTAAACTGGTAATTGCCTTCTTGCTTCTTTTTTTCTCCCTTATGGATTTGTTGCCTGCTTTCCGAAAGATTCAATTTGATTCAAAATATCTGGTGGCAGGTGGCGTGTTAAGCGGGTTTTTTGGCGGGCTTTCGGGCAACCAGGGTGCCCTGCGTTCCGCCTTTCTGATCAGAGCAGGTTTGAGTAAAGAAGCCTTTATTGCAAGCGGGGTATTAATAGCATGCATGATAGACGTTTCGCGTCTCGTGGTATATTCCGGTAAGTTCGAATCGCTTTACAGGGCTGATATGTCCGAACTGCTTATTGTAGCTAGTTTGTCAGCCTTTACCGGCGCTTATCTCGGAAAACATCTTGTACAGAAAGTGACTTTAAAAAGTGTTCAGCTTGTAGTTGCCTTATTTCTCATGATGTTCTCAACTGGACTTGCGCTCGGATGGATATGAGCACAAATAAGTTTACCTCAGGCTCATGTTTATGCCTTTTCTGTCAGCTATTCAACATACTATCCCGCTGATTTGATCGTTGAAATCTGTTGTAAAAGGGATGCTTTTTACTGAATCCGGATCAAGCCATACAGAACCGGTCAAGTAGAACCCTTTTTACCCAAGTCAGCATTAACATTACAGATATTTAATTTTTACCAGCCTGAGTAAACTAGTATATTCGCAACATCTATGCCTAAAAATCTTGTCATAATACCCACCTACAACGAGATTGAGAACATTGACAAGATGATCAGGGAGGTTATGGCATTACCTGGTGAGTTTCATGTTCTGGTGGTAGATGATGGTTCTCCGGATGGTACCGCCTTAACAGTAAAAGGACTTCAGGGAACATTCCAGCATAAGTTGTTTTTGAAGGAGAGGAGCGGCAAACTGGGTCTGGGTACTGCCTACATACTTGGGTTCAAATGGGCTCTGGAAAACAGCTATGAATATATTTTTGAAATGGACTGTGATTTCAGTCACAACCCGAAAGACCTCCTTCGCCTGCTGGAAGCTTGTGAAAAAGGTGCCGACCTGGCCATCGGCTCACGCTATTGCAAGGGAGGTCAGGTGCACAACTGGCCATACAGCCGAATTCTGATGAGCTATTTTGCATCCGTGTATGTCAGATTGGTCCTATGGCTTCCTGTAAAGGATACAACAGCCGGGTTTAAATGCTACAAAAGAATTGTACTTGAAAAAATCGATTTAGATAAGATCCGATTTATGGGATATGCCTTTCAGATCGAAATGAAATACAAGGCTTATAAGGCAGGATTCCGTATTGTAGAAGTCCCCATTAAGTTTACTGACCGTGTACTTGGCGTAAGCAAAATGAGTACTCGCATTTTCAAAGAAGCTTTTCTCGGCGTGCTTCAAATGAAATTCAGCGCTTAAATCAGTCCATACATTATTTCAACAGACTGCCATTAGCCTTCAGTAATTCCACCTCTGCTTGTTTCACACTGTAGAGGGCCGTGATATAACGATACTGGGCATCTTCAAGATTCTTCTGGGCTTCAATGATTTCCAATAGATTGGTTTTACCTATCCTGTAGCGTTCAAGCGAAATGTTCTGAAGTTCTTTAGAATCTGTCAGATTCTGAAACTCGAGCTTGGCTATTTGCTTACTCAGTAAAAACCGTCGGTAATTCACCTGAACCTGGGCGTCAACTTCGAGCTCGGTTTGCTTTGTGATCAACTGCTGATTGAGCAGGTTAATATTCCGTTCTTTGAGGAGATTTCGGTTTTTACTACCATTATATAATGTCCAGCCTGCTGTTATATCTGCGAAAAAACCATTCTGGTTATTCGAACTCAAAAAGCCTGCCTGACTTTGGCTGTTCAAAAATCTATAGTCAAGTCCTGCGCTTACAAAAGGCAGTAGTGCTGATTTAGATTCCCTCACCAACTGAGCCGAAACCAGTTCGTTTTGCCTGGCGATCATGATCATGGCATTCTTTTTGGAGAGATCTTTTTTCAATTCGTCGAGCGATGGCTCATAATTCACCACAATCGTATCTTCTGTATTGTACTCTCTGTCCACCTCTATACCAATTGTTTTATTGAGTTTAACCTTGGCGTCAACCAGTTGAAGTTCCATTTGTGTGATAACACTCCTGGCCCGGTTCAGATCCGTTTGTGAAAGAAGATAATCCACTTTGGAGTCTGAACCAACCTCCAGTTTTAGTTTCGCGATCTTCATTCTCTCTTCATAGATCAGGAGATTTTGCTTTTCAGTCCTGATCATTACATCAATCCTCACAATGTCATAATAGGCCAGTATCACATCATGGATCAGATTCTCCATTTGTTGCCTAAGCTGGAGATCTGCTAATTGTTCGTTTTCCGCTAGGCGTTTTTTTATGGCAAACATTTTATTGCCATCATATACCATCATGTCTATGCTCAGCGCCGAAGAATACCCTGTTGATTTGGCATTATATCTGTCCTGAGTTGTACCGTTCGTAAATGCCTGAAATGAATTGATATTGGAAAAGGCCGCTCCCCCGCTCAAATTGACCTGTGGGGACATGCCTGCGTTACCCGGGTTATTCTGCAAACGACTGATTTCCTTCTGATTCTTCAGTATAAGCACACCATAATTTTTTTCCAGTCCTGTTTTAATAGCTTCATCAAGGCCCATAAATGCCTGGGCCTTCAACAATCCTGAAACCAGGACCAACTGGGTGATCAGAAGGAGGTGTTTTCTAGTCCGCTTCATGCAACACATCGTTCGTTTTGAGCTTTTTGTCCCTGACCATATAAGAGTACATTGCGGGAATTACATAGAGGGAGAAGATCATGGACAAGAGCAAACCACCGATCACTACAATACCCATGCCTACCCTGCTTTTTGCACCTGCGCCGAGACTAAGGGCAATGGGCAAAGCCCCCAGAATGGTGGCCAGGCTGGTCATAAGTATTGGTCTTAGGCGGGCTGTAGAAGCTTCAATCAAAGCATCGTGCACCCTGAGTCCTTTTTCGCGAAGCTGGTTGGTAAATTCAATGATGAGTATTCCGTTTTTCGTGACAAGACCGATCAGCATGATCATTCCGATCTGGCAAAAGATGTTGAGGGTTTGGTTAAAGTACCAGAGTGAGAATAAAGCGCCAGCCAGGGCCATAGGAACCGTAAGCATAATGATAAAGGGTTCAACGAAGCTCTCAAACTGGGCGGCCAGAAAAAGGTAGATCAGGATAAGCGCAAGCACAAAAGCGAATAGGATGTTGGAAGAACTTTCAGAGAAGTCACGTGAAGGTCCTGTCAAAGAGCTTACAAAACTGTCGTCGAGCACTTTTGCAGCTATTTTGTTCATTTCGCGAATGCCATCTCCAATGGTTTTTCCAGGGGCAAGACCGGCCGAAACGGTTGCGGACTGATAACGGTTGTAATGGTATAACTGTGGCGGGCTGCTGCGTTCAACAACATGAATAAGGTTATCAAGTTGCACCATTTCGCCCTTTTGGCTGCGTACATACAAATCACCAATATCTGCAGGATCGTCCCGGTTCTCGCGACTCACCTGCCCTATTACCTGGTATTGTTTGTCACCATTGATAAAGTATCCGAATCGCTGACCGCTTAGAGCAAGCTGAATGGTTTGAGCCACGTCTGCAATTGAAACACCCAGCACCCTTGCCTTATCTCGGTTAATTTCCACAACGAGTTCGGGTTTGTTAAACTTTAAATTGGCGTCTACACCCTGAAAAACCGGGCTTTTGCCGGCTTCTTCCATAAATTGCGGCAGCTTCTCACGCAATTTGGCGAAATTCTGGGTTTGAATCACAAACTGAACAGGTAAGCCACCCCGAGGGCCTCCTCCTGAGGATATGGTCTGCTCCTGGATCACAAAAACTTTTCCTTCCGGAAACATGTAAAGATGTTTGTTGATATAGGCAGCGAGCTCAGCCTGAGAACGTTTTCTGTCATTTGCATCAAGTAAAGCGAGTCTGACAAAAGCGCTGTTGGCTGCACCTGAACCTACAAACCCTGGCGCTGTGACCGTTAAGCACACTCTTTTTTCAGGTATGGAATCACTGATAAACTGCGACATTCTGTCAACCAATTTATCAGTAGATTCAAATGTAGTGCCCTCGGGTGCAACAGCGGTTATACGTAACCAGTTGCGGTCTTCAAGTGGAGACAATTCAGATTGTAAACCTGATCCGAAATAAAATATTGAAATTGCTGAAATCAACAGAATCACAAAGGCCCACCCGCGTTTATCCAGGAAACGTGTAACCGATCCCCGGAACCAGTTTTCCATGCCTTTGAAAAAAGGTTCGGTCATTTCATAGAAACGGCTTTTTTTATTGGGATTTTTACGCACCAGTTTGGCATTGAGCATCGGCGTAAGTGTTAGCGATACAAAGGCCGAAATGAGCACAGCTCCCGCCAATACCACACCGAATTCCCTGAATAGTCTGCCCACAAAGCCCTGAAGGAATATGACCGGCATAAAAACCGCAGCCAGGGTAAGAGAAGTAATAATCACGGCCATGAAGATCTCACGTGTTCCCTCGATTGCCGCTTCGCGCGGGTTCATTCCCTTTTCTATCTTCTTAAAAATATTTTCAGTGACCACAATACCATCGTCTACCACCAGACCGGTGGCCAGCACAATCGCCAGTAAAGTGAGTACATTGATGGAATAGCCCAGAAGATACATGATAAAAAAGGTACCGATGAGCGACACCGGAATATCAATGAGTGGCCTGAAAGCGATCAGCCAGTCGCGGAAAAAAAGAAAAATAATCAGAATCACAAGAACCAGAGCAATAGCAAGGGTTTCGGCTACCTCAGTTATGGATTTTTTTATAAAACGTGTATTGTCAAGTGCAATGTTTATCCTGTAATCTTTGGGAAGTTCTTTCTGCAACACTTCGTAGCGCTTATAAAATTCAGTTGCGATATCCACATAATTTGCACCCGGCTGTGGTACAAGAGCCAGACCTATCATGGGTACGCCCGATTCTTTCAGAATTGTTTCTTCGTTCTCTGCTCCCAATTCCACCAGGGCAATATCCTTTAAGCGTATGATATTGTTCTTGTCTTCCTTAATGATCATTGACTCAAATTCTGGCACCGTGCTCAGTCTCCCAATAGTGTTAACAGTGAGTTCAGTAGAATTTCCGGTGATCTTTCCTGAAGGCAGGTCCACATTTTCACGACTGAGTGCCGATTTGACGTCCAGAGGTGTGAGTTGATACGCGGCCAGTCTGTCAGGAATCATTCTGATCCGCATGCTGAAGCGTCTTTGTCCCCAGATCTGAACAGAACTCACCCCCGGTATCGTTTGAAGATTTTGAGCCAGGACATTCTCGGCATAATCGCTGACTTCAAGAATAGAACGTGTATCGCTGAGCAGGGTCATGGAAATGATGGCATCGGAATTGGCATCGGCTTTGCTTACAACAGGTGGGGCATCAATATCCTGAGGCAACTGGCGGATGGCCTGGGCCACTTTATCCCTCACATCATTCGCGGCTGCTTCAAGCTCAGCGCCAAGATTAAATTCAACTGTTATGATGCTTGAACCCTGGTTGGAAGAAGCCGATATGGATCTGATCCCTTCAATGCCATTGATGGCCTTTTCAAGAGGCTCGGTGATCTGAGATTGTATCACTTCGGCATTGGCCCCAGTGTAATTGGTCCGAACTGTAATGACAGGTGGATCAATTGATGGAAATTCCCTGACACCCAGAAAGCGAAATCCAATTGCGCCAAACAGCATGATGATGATGGACATCACGATGGCCAGAACAGGGCGATTGACACTGAGACTGTAAAGACTCATACTAGTCTGCGGATTGAATCAGTTTTAATTTGCTATCTTTTTTAACCGACATGAGACCAGAACTGATCACCGTATCACCTTCAGCAATACCGTCAAGAATAACTACGTTTTTGTCGTTCCTGGGTCCGATCTTCACCATACGCTCAACAGCCACACCTGCTTGTGTGATGAAAACCTTATGACCCTTTAAAACCGGTATCAGACACTGGCTGGGCACCATCACTACATTTTCAGATACACCCAGATCAAGAAATACCTTGGCATAAGAGCCCGGTAACACGGTCTCGTTGCCATCGTAGAGAGCTCTCACTTTAACGGTTTTGGTCACCTGATCCATCCTCGGCTCGATGGCAAACACCTTTGCGCTGTAGGCTTTCGCTGACAGGGCATTTTCCATTTCAAACTCCAGATTCATGCCTGACCTCAGTTCAGAACTGTATTTCCCCGGCACCGCAAATTCAACATAAAGCGGTTTGAGCTGAACCAGAGAAACTATTGCTGTGCCAGAATTCACAAATGCCCCTTCACTTATTTTCTTGAGTCCGGTAAATCCATCAAATGGGGCTGTAATGGCTGTTTTTGCGATCTGGGCTTCATAAAAAGCCTGATCAGCTTTCAAAACTTCTATTTCGTTTTGCTGCATGTCATACTCTTCTTCGCTTACGCCTTTTATTTCACGCAGCTTATTCAAGCGTTCCAGTTTTTGGACAGCCAGTTTCAATTGTGTTTTTACCTTCAGCAGCTGGGCCTGAAGGTCCGCGTCATTGAGTTTCAGCAGGAGGTCACCCTTGTTTACGCGATCTCCTTCCTTAAAATAAATATGCACTACTTTCCCAGCAATTTCTGGCAGAATATCAACCTGATTAAACGCACCTGTTTCCCCTGCACAGAAAATCCGGTTCACAAAAGCTTGTTTTTTGGCAATACAATAATTCACCACCACCTGGGGCGATTTTTGTGAATTTGAAGGGGACGCTGGCCCTGCTTCTTTTTTCGTCAGAAATAAAAACTTGACCAGAAGCAATACCGCAACAATGACAACAAAGCGTAACCAATTTGGAATTTGTTTCATACCAGTTTGGCGGAAGATATTGTTATTGGGCTTGGATGACCACTAAAAATAACCAATCCGACAGACAAATATCAGCTATAGCTTTTTTCTACTGAAATTTAATATTCCTACTTTTGGTGTTTTAACATCATTTTATGAAATTCCTGTTTTGCACCCTTGCTCTTTGTTTCAATCTTGTATTTCAAGCCCAGGAGTCGGAAAAACACCTGCGTAACATCAAAATGCTCACACATGGAGGAGACAATGCGGAGGCCTATTTCAGCTTTGACGGTAAACGAGCCAGTTTTCAAAGTAATAATCCAGCCTGGGGTTTAAAATGCGACCAGATCTTTAACCTTGATCTGGAGAAAGCGGCTCAGGACAGTATGTATAAACCTGTTTTAATCAGCACGGGCAAGGGCCGCACCACCTGCAGTTTTTTCCTGAAAGATGGTAAGCATATCCTTTATGCCTCCACGCACGAAGCTGCGGATGAATGCCCACAAGCAGTTGAAATAAAAGGCAAGTATCTTTGGGCCGTTTATTCATCCTTTGATATCTACCTGTCAGATCTGAAAGGCCACATTAAGAAGAAGCTAACCGATTCGAAAGGGTATGATGCTGAAGCCACGGTATCTCCAAAAGGCGATAAAATCGTGTTCACCAGTGATCGCAGCGGAGATCTGGAACTTTGGACCATGGATGTTGACGGGAAAAACCTGAAACAGATTACCAACCAGCTTGGATACGATGGCGGGGCATTCTTTTCTACGGATGGAAAAAAGCTGGTGTTCAGGGCTTCCAGGCCAAAAACCGAAGCAGAAGTGAAAGAGTACAAGGATTTGCTGTCTCAGGGTTTGGTGGCGCCCACCCAAATGGAACTGTATACCTGCAACGTTGATGGCACTGAACTCAAACAGGTTACTCAGCTTGGGAAGGCCAACTGGGCACCATATTTTCTGCCAGATGGAAAACGCATCATCTTCTCAAGCAATCACCACAGTAAAAAAGGGTATGATTTTCAATTGTTTGTGATCAATGAAGACGGCAGCGGTCTTGAGCAGGTCACCAACAAGAGTATATTCAACGCCTTCCCAATGTTTTCTCCTGATGGCAAAAGGCTGATTTTTTCATCAAACAGAGACAATCACGGCACCCGTGATACAAACCTTTTTATAGCAGAATGGGTTGATTAATGCAGAATCAGGCTTTAGTTCCTGTGAATCTGTTCAGCAACGCTATCAGTTCAAGGCTTAGTTTTTCCCAGGTAAACTTTTCCCGAATCGTTTGAAGAGCTTCTTTTTTTCTTGCATCAATACGCTCCGGACCTTCATGCAGAATTTTGATCAAAGCTGTCTTCAGTTCAGTCCTGCCGGCTTTCTCCAGCAAATAACCGTTACGGTTGTTCACCAGCACTGAAACAGCGCCCACATTTGTAGCCAATACGCTTAGTCCACATGCCATGGCCTCCACCAATACATTCGGAAAGCCCTCACTCCAGCTTGGACACAGTAATATATCACAGGCACTGATCTTTTCACCAAGTGTGTCTTTGTCGCGCCATTCACCGTGATACACTATTTTCTGATGTTGAATGCGTTTTTCAGGAGGAATAGGACCAATGAAGTGCATTTCAAAATCGGGTAATTCTGCATTGTTCAGGAATTGCCTGAGAACCCAATTCAATTCTTCAATTCCCTTACGCCTTTCGTAACGACCTAAGAAAAGAAATTTGATTGGTGACTGGGTGTTTCGAATTGAATCTGAGAGGAAGGCGCTTTCTACGCCTGAAGGTATTTCCGCGATCCGTTCCACGGGAACACCAAGTTCACGGATGATTCCACTGATTTTGGCACCATAGGAAAAAACGAGGTCTGCAGCAAGACTGATGCGTTTCACCGGGGCCCGGAGCAGAAAACGGTACTGCAGCCAGGTTTTCAGATCAGCCGCCTTTTGAAACATCTCATAACCGTGGAAATTCACCCCAACCGGTGGCATTTTGAGCCTCTTCTCCCTCTTCGACCTGACAAATGTATTGGCCGTAAAGCCCTTGCAATAGATAAAATCATACTTGTCCAGATCTTTGTGTATAGCCTGAAATGCAAGTTCAGAATACCGGAACGACCGGCGTAAGTAATGCCCGGGAAATCGCCCCCCATCCGGAAAATCAAGCACTGTGGATTGTATGTATTGCTTTTCAGCTTCAGTGAAAAATTCGAGTTCCCGGATGTTGTATGCACTTTGGTTAAAGTGTACAAGGTGTACCTCAACCTTATTACTTGCCAGATACTTGCAGAGGTAGTAAGAGTGTTTTTGCATGCCCCCAAGTACGTAAGGCCATATTCCATCGGTAATGAGGGCTATTTTCATGCAAACTAGGCGTTGCGCAAGCCTACTTCCGGATGTACATAAGGTCCTTAACAGCCTTGATCACACGTGCTGGATTCGGAAGACTTGCTTCAATAAGGGTTGGCGCGTAAGGCAATGGTGTATCAGCTGTAGTCACGCGCAACACAGGGGAATCCAGGTAATCGAAAGCGTCCTTTTGTATTCTATACGCAATCTCACTTGAAATACTGGCTAAGGGCCAGGCTTCCTCCACAACAAGGAGTCTGTTTGTTTTTTGTACGGAAGCGATAATTGCAGCGAAGTCAATTGGTCTAACACTCCTCAGGTCGATTATTTCAACCTCAATGCCTTCCTTTTCCAACTCCATGGCGGCGGCATAAACCGTTTTGATGATCTTACCGAAGGACACAATGCTCACATCTTTGCCACTTCTTTTAATATCTGCCATGCCAATGGGAATCAGGTATTCCTCCTCAGGTATTTCTCCCTTATCCCCGTACATTTGCTCGCTTTCCATAAATATTACCGGATCATTGTCGCGAATGGAGGTTTTCAAAAGACCTTTGGCATCATAAGGATTGCTTGGCACAACCACTTTTAAGCCAGGACAATTGGCGAACCAGTTCTCGAAAGCTTGAGAATGCTGCGAACTAAGCATGCCCGCACTTGCTGTAGGTCCCCTGAATACAATGGGCACATTGTATTGTCCACCGCTCATATTGTACATTTTCGCAGCGGAATTGATAACCTGATCAATGGCCACAAGACTGAAATTAAAGGTCATAAATTCCACGATGGGACGCAAACCATTGGCGGCAGCGCCTACGGCAATTCCTGCGAAGCCCAGTTCAGCAATTGGCGTATCAATCACGCGTTTGGCACCAAACTCGGCAAGCATACCCTTGCTCACCTTATAGGCCCCGTTGTATTCGGCTACTTCTTCGCCCATGAGTAAAACGTTTTCGTCACGGCGCATTTCCTCGCTCATGGCTTCTCTCAGGGCTTCTCTGAATTCAACTGTTTTCATAGCATCTATAGAAGTCCAAAAATACTAATTATTGTCAGATTGGCTCTCAGCCCGTTCTTTAATTAGCCTATCTTTAAGTATAGTATCTGATACGTTAAAAATGAAAACCGCTTGTCTTAGCCTATTTATATTCGCTGCATTTGCCGGTATTTATAAAGCTCAGGTTGTGTTTTGCCCACCTGGGGCTAATTGGAATTATAATTGGGCGTATTCTTTCACGCCCTGGCCGCAAGCCCGTTATAACGATCAGATCACATATACAAAGGACACCATTATTGGAATTGACACCCTTAAAAAACTTGAACACAACTTTTTTTCCTTCGAGTGTTTGACTTATAGCTGCTCTCCCACACTCATTAAACAAAAGGGAGACACCATTTTTATGAGAAATCCCTGCCTTGTGGGCACCTGGCAGATACTGTATAATTTTGCATCCACACCCGGAAGCGGTTGGCAGAATATTGTAAAGCGATCCCCTAATTCTGCTTTGACCTGTACTTACAATATTGCCGTTACTTCTGTCAGCACGGTGACTGTAAACGGATTACAATTGAAGCAATTGTCAGCAACATATCAATTTAATTACGGAAACATTTCAAGCACCAGTAACGAAATTATTACTGAACGGTTTGGATCTTCTCGCTATTTATTCAATTTCAGAAATCATATAGCCACAGATTGTAACTACATCTCTAATTTCTTATGTTATAAGGACGATGCTATCGGTAAAGTGCATTTCAGCCAATTGCCTTGCGATTACGCGAATCCTGTTGGAATAACAGAGCAGGTGTTAAACCCATTCACTTTTTCCGTATTCCCGAATCCAGGAGGAGATTTCATTGAAATTCATACTGATTTTACTAGCGGGAATCTTTCCATTCAATTGACCGACCTTGCAGGACGGATCATAAAACAATTTGCAATTGAAAAATCTGGCCTGATCAATACTGTCGATCTGGACGAAGGATTTTATTTTCTGAGCGCATTCTCCGCAGATGGAGGCCTGCTTGGCCAATGCAAGTTCCTAAAGTCGCGTTAAGCGCTTTATCCGCTCATACCGCCAATTCATTTGGCTGTTTTCGCCAAAAAACTGCAAAAACAGGGTAATCCCTTAGAAATAATCTTTTATTCCTAATAATTTGCGTACATTTGACCACTTCTTTCGAAGATTGTATTCTTATCCTGTCGTAATTTCCGTTACAATTCGATTACCCTACACCCTTCCTAGCAGTTAAAATCCAGTTGTTCAAAAGAACAAGGGTACAAACAATACTTTACGCATTAGGTTTTGCCAGAAAGCAAAGCATAATATCACAAAACAATAAAAACCAATAACCGCTCAACTAAACAGATGGGCACAAAACAAAAGAACATGAACAAAGGAACAGTAAAATTTTTCAACGATACCAAGGGTTTCGGATTTATTAAGCGCGAAAACGGACAAGAAATTTTCGTACACGCAAGCGGCTTGACTGAAGACATTCGCGAAAACGACGAAGTTATCTACGACATCGAAATGGGGAAAAAAGGCGAAAACGCCGTTAATGTAAGATTAGCATAATTAATCTTAGTATAATCTAAAGGGTCATCTGAAAAGATGACCCTTTTTTTATTCAGAACCAGATACCTCATTCAAAATATATGTCTTATCCGGTTTTAAACATTCAAATCTTGCCAATGACCAAAGTGACGATGGACCTCCTAAGCACTTCGCCAACCAAGCAAATTCAATTTTGTATGTATAAGCAGGGTATAAATCACTCACCTGTTCAGTCCGTTTTTCCGACCACACATTCCAGGAGTTGATCCACCTGCAGGTATTTGTTCGCCAGTTCTCTCAGTTCAGCAGGATTAACCTCCTTCACCGCCTTAAAATATCTGTCATAATACGTGTAATCCAAACCAAATTCCCAGATCGCTTTGAATTTATCAGCCAAAGCAAATGGACCATCTACACTGCGTAAAAAATTTCCCAACATGTAATTCCTCACAGTTTCCACTTCCTGAGCATCAACCAGGTCTTCGCGAAGTCTTTTAATTTCCCTGTAAATTTCCTGAAGAGCCTTTTCTGTGACGTCCGTTCCGACCTCCGTTGAGATAAAGAATGCGCCGGCATGCACATAATTGCTCAGTCCACTGCCTATGCCATAAGTATAACCCTTGTCTTCGCGAATATTTGCCATTAAACGCGAACCAAAATAGCCGCCCAGAATGGTATTGAGCACCTGAAATTTAAAGTAATCAGGGTGTGTTTTATTGAACAACAATCGTCCTATTCGGATGGCGGATTGAATGGCTTCCTTTCTGGCCACAAAGGTTTTCCGGGCCTGTGGTTTCTCAAATGTGTGGCTTACGCTCGCTAAACGTGTGCCTTCTCCCCATTTGTCTGTCCCGAATTTGGTATTCAGCACATTTTTCAGGTCAGGCGAAAGTTTACCGGAAGCCACAATGCAACAATCACGGTATCCATAGCGCTGCGCAAAAAAATTCTTCAGTTCAGAAAGTTCGAGTTTGTCAAAGTCACTGTCCTGAACCATTACACCATAGGGATGAGAAGGGCCGTATAATAATTCTGCGAATTTTCGTCTGGCCAGCACACTCACTTTTTGGGAGTTGATGATGTGTTTTTGCTTTTTATTAGACAGGTGGATCCGGAATTCTTCTGCCGGAAACTGAGGGTATTTGAGCAGTTCTTCAATATAATGCAGGCTCTCCGGCAGGTATTTGTTCAGACTGTACAAAGTCACGGAGGCATAGTCCTGGTCCACTTCCAGTTCGAGGTATGAACCATAAAAATCCAGGCCTTCGCTGAAGGCATTTGCATCATACGAACGCGTGCCGCTCTCAAGTAATGCATTTGTGCAGGAAGCTATTAACACAGAAGGCTGGTAATACATACCGGCCCTGAAAAGGAATTCTATTTTGCTGATCTCCTGACTGCCCGCAGAGATGCTGAAGAATGGTATACCGTTATCGAGTTCATCACGCCTGGCTTGCAAAACTTCAACATGGTCTATGGTGCGGAATTCGGGGGCTTTTGTTCTTTGGATGGAATTCATAACATGGGTTTCTGAATGGTTTTTTCGAGTAAAGGATAATAAGATTCGGGAACGATGACATTAACCCCTGGCCCGGATAGCTCTTGCAGGCGCAAACGGACCAGAGTGAAATCGGCGTTCTTCTTGTCAATGTTCCACAGGTATAACACAAGATTAAGCGTTTCAGCTGGTGCCTTTGCCAGGGGTATTCTGAATTTACGGCTGCTGCCACTGAGATCATCCGCAAGCCAGTTTAGCATGACACGTTCGTAGGCCACCTGTTTGCCTTGGAGATTTGCCAAAGACAGCACCAGAAAGGCTTTAAAAGGAGCAGGCACTTTTTTGAAATACAATTCCACCTCCGCTTCAAGTGCATTCAGGCTATCCAGTCTGCATGAGTCAATTCTGAGAAATTCTGTAAATTCTCCTTTTCCGCTGAAATATGCCGGTAAATCTTTTCTTTCAACCAGATCAGTCCTGACAAGCTTCTCTTTGCGTTTTAGCAGGGCCCTGTCCCAGTATCTGTCGTAAAGCAATTCAGTATAGTAGGACTCATAATACGGTTTCTCCCATACAGAAGCTATGCAATAATCGCAGTTCATCTGCATGCATTCGTTCATATCCATCGGATTCAGGCGACCGCCTCCCCTGTAATTCATAAATGCGTATACCATTTCCCGGCAAGAATGTCCGCTGATTGTAAGAGGTTCGGCGCTTTGTGCCTGTTCCGTTTGCATCCTGGAATAAAACGCTCTTGGAAATACATGATAAAAATAATAGCTGAATGTGTCAAGATTCAGGCAAAAGTAAGAACTGCACAACACAGCTCCACCCAATCCCCAGGCCAGGGCATACCGGAAGATCTTTCCAGAAGAATCGGCACTAAAGGCGATGCTTAAACCAAAGAGAAGGTATAAGTATAAACCTGTGCGGTCTTCAGGGTAATTGATATGCAGAATTTTTTTTTGCAGGTAGGCACCAAGTACCATTATGATCAAAAGCCCTGTATAAAAAAAGCCGGGTTGAAATACACTTATGTTCGATTTTTGTCTGACTAGATTTGAAATAAAAAGGCCCATTAAGAAAAGCGCCAGAAAGATCAGGGTAATTTGTAGGGCCAGGGCCTTGCTGCCAAACATAAAATTCAGCAAGGACAAAAAAGTGAGTTCCCAGTAATTATCACCTGGTCCGCTGTCGAGTACGCCGGAAATCCTGTAATAATTCGCTAATGCCAGCCAGAACACCAGCAAAAACAACTGAATCAGGTTGAGCAGAAGATTGAGCGGCTTCAAAAAGACATGTCGCAATACTTGAAAAGCGAAAACTACTGCCAGCAACACCAGAGCCAGAACCACCAGAGTGAGGTTGGCTGAAATGGCGAATTGCAGCGCGATAGAGAACACCAGTAGTTTCTGAAATTTACCGTCTGTGAAATACTCCGTTAAAGCTGCAAAAGCCAGAACCATCAGAGCCATTGACATGCCATAACCTCTGCACAACTGGAACAATTCCAGAAAATGAAGATTAAAGAGAAAAAAAGCAAGCAACAAAACTTTGGAAGCCTTGTGTTTCAACTGTGAGGATAACCTGTACACGCCCCATGCCAGTATAAGAAAAGAAAGCACGTTGGGTAAGCGCAATACCAAACGGTGTGACCCGGCCAGATGATAGAAGAGATTACTTAAAACACTGTTCAGAAAGTGATTGTTGGTGTATACTGTTGATGTAAACGGGAGAAAATCGTTACTCTGCACATAAATAAAAAATGTAGCGGCCTCGTCGTGACTGAATGGCACAGTGAACGCCCTTACTACGATCCAAACGAAGAGCAATGCGCACAAGGTCAGATACCAGGTGAGGAAATTCCCGCTTCTCCACAGGGTTTTCATCAATCGAGCAGGTACTTGTGGTGCTTTTTGAACGGTTCCAGGGTTCGAATACCCGAGGAACTGATGTGTTCAAATTCCTTGTCACAGTATATGTTCACAATATTGATCCTGGGCATGAGCTCCTGCATATACCGGTACTGGTTTTGTTCATACTGGAAGTCTGTTGAATTGCGCAAGCCCCGGATTAAGGTTGGTTCATCGCCAAGTGCCTGTATAAAATCGGTAAGAAGGCCATTATAGGTTTCAATTTGCCGGTTCCGGATTGAATCGGGAATAGACCAGGATCTTTGATTTTTATCCGGGTTTTTTCCGAAGGCGATGATAACCTTGTCAAAAATGCGTTCGGCTTTTTGCAACACATTAAAATGGCCCTTGTGGAAGGGATTAAAACTGCCTGCGAAAACCGCTATTTTCGGCTGAAACGCGGCCAGAAATTCTTCAGCTAGAGACGCCTTTTCCAGGCCTGATAGAAATTTCAGGCGCTTTTCGCGGTATTGCCTGTATGGCACCTGCTGGTGCTTTTTGAACACCTGCAATTCATGTTTCATGCAGGCCTGTAAGGAAGTTTGTTTCCTGTAAAATGAATTGTCTTCAAACTTGATCATGATGTTTTGGCTAAATAATACATGGTACTGCAATTGTTTTCATTCAGCATAAGACTGGCTACATCTCTGATTTGTTCAGCTGTAACGGCTCTGTACCTGGAGATTTCTTTGTTGATCAGACTGGCATCGCCCAGCAATTCTGAAATAGCCAGATTGGTTGCCTTTGTAAGTATATCTGTTTCACCAAATGAAATACTGGATTCGATCTTGTTCTTGCATTTCTGTAATTCACGTTCATCCACTATATTCGTCTTCAGTTTCTCAACTTCCGAAAGAATGGCCGCTTCAGCCGTTTCTGGCCTTACTCCATCTCTTAATTTTCCGCTTATTACAAATAGACCTTTGTCCACATCACCCATTACATAGGCGCTGACCTCGGCAAACAACTCCTGGTCCTTCACCAGCGATTTATAGAATCGCGAAGAATTGCCCCGGCCCAGCAGATCGGAGATCAGGTCGCATGTATAATATTCCATTTCCCTTCGTGAACACATGTGATAAGCCTTGTATATTGCGCTGGCCGGCACGTCACGTTCAACCCTTAACCGGCGGGGCTCAGTTTGAGGAGGCTCAGCCGGCAAAGACCTCTGGCTTTTTGTACCGGATGGAATATCACCAAACCATTTTTCAGCCAGGTCCCTTACCCTTGCCGTGTCCACATTTCCGGCAACCACCAGAATGGCGTTTGAGGGACAATAATGTTTTTTGAAGAACGCCTTTACATCATCCATACTGGCCTGCTCAATGTGAGCGATCTCTTTTCCAATGGTGGCCCATTTATACGGATGCACTTTATACGCCAGGGGGCGAAGTAACAGCCACACATCGCCATAAGGCTGATTGAGATAACGTTGTTTGAATTCTTCTATCACCACGCTGCGCTGAACTTCAAGACTTTTAGGCGTGAATGCAAGACTGAGCATTCGGTCACTTTCCAGCCAGAACGCGGTTTCCAGGTTTTCAGGGGGAAGACTGCAGTAATAATTGGTTATATCATTCGTGGTAAAGGCGTTGTTTTCGCCCCCAACCAGCTGTAAAGGTTCATCAAAACTCGGGATGTTTACGCTGCCGCCAAACATAAGGTGCTCAAACAGGTGCGCAAAACCCGTTTTGGTTTCATCTTCATCCCGCGCGCCCACGTCGTAAAGCAGGTTCAGGCAAGCCATGGGAGTGCTGTTGTCGCGATGCACTATTACCGTGAGTTTGTTGTCTAAACTGAATTTTTCAAATTCTATCATAAAGTATTTATACTAAATCAGTAATGTCCTTTGTTCGGAATTCGTTATTGGAAAAGACTGTTCCTGAAATTCACCATGCGGTCAGGGACATCCAGAAATTCTTTCCAGATTTCTTCCAGTACCTGAGCGGCCGGCTTCACGTTTTTGATCATAGCGCTCACTTGTCCAATTTCCAGCTCACCTTCGTTGGTGTCACCTTCAAACATACCTTTTTTGGCCCGCGCTTTGCCCAGAAGTTCACGTAAATCTTCCTCGGAAGCACCTTTACGTTCAGCCGCTTCAACCTGCCTGAAAAAGTGATTTTTTATAAGCCTTACAGGCGTAAGCTGTTTCAGCGTAAGTTGGGTATCACCTTCCTGACTTTGTATAACGGCCTCTTTGAAATTTGAATGCGCACTGCTTTCAGGTGTAGCAACAAATCGGGATCCGATCTGCACCGCCTCAGCCCCAAGGGCAACCGCGGCTGCCATCTGCGATCCCGTGGCTATGCCTCCAGCAGCGATAAGCGGCAAGTGTACCGCCTGCCTGACCTGGGGTATAAGTACCATGGTGGTTGTTTCTTCCCTTCCGTTATGACCTCCGGCTTCAAATCCTTCCGCTACAACAGCGTCCACACCGGCATCCTGGCATTTCAGGGCAAATTTTACAGCACTCACCACATGCACCACGGTTATACCCTTTTCTTTCAGAAAAGGTGTCCATGTTTTGGGATTACCGGCGCTCGTGAAGACAATTTTCACGCCCTCTTCCACAATAATGTTCATGAGTTTTTCAATGTCGGGATAAAGCAAAGGTACATTAACACCAAATGGTTTAGCGGTAGCAGTTTTGCATGTCTGAATATGGGTTCGGAGTACATCGGGATACATGCTGCCAGATCCAATAAGACCCCATCCACCGGCATTACTCACTGTGCTAGCCAGTTCCCAACCACTGCACCAGATCATCCCGGCCTGAACAATAGGCTTTTCGATTTTAAAAAGTCTGCAGATCCTGTTTTGATTCATATGCTAAATTTCAGCTGAAAATTAGCTGTTTTAAACGGAATACCCAGCTGCGGGTGGCATTAAATCCCGACCCACTTACAAAATATTGCTATATTTGAAATTCTCAAGCAGCTTGAAGAAGATTCTGTTCATATTCCTATTGTCTTTCTGCTCCTTTTCTGTATTCGCGCAATACCTCTGGGATTTTGGCGCCACAGTGGGCATGGCCAATTACCTTGGTGATATTGGCGGAAAAGAGGCCACAGGCAGAGCATTTATTTCGGATATTCAGTTACCAGAAACCCGTTACAATTTCGGTGGATTTGCAAGGTACCGCTGGAAACAAAAAACCTCCCTCAGACTCTCGGTGGATTATCTGAGGCTTGCAGGAGATGACAAACTTACCACCAACCCCGCTAGGCATTTCAGAAATTTCAATTTCAGAAACGATCTGATCGACATGGGTTTCACGGTACACTATTTTTTCTTTGAGAATAATGACCTGGGACGCACATACCGTTACAGAAATGGCATGAGGTTGTACTTTTTCGGGGGTATAGGCGGCGCATATTCCAATCCTAAAACACTGTACCAGGGTTCCTGGGTGGCACTGCAACCCCTGGCCACAGAAGGCAAAAAGTACAGCCATCTGGTATTTACAATTCCAGTGGGTGGTGGAGCCTATTTTACCTTTTCCAAAAAGCACAGAGTAGGCATTGAACTGAATTACCGTTATGCTTTCACCGATTACCTAGACGATATCAGCGGCAATTACCCTTCGGATCCAGGCGACCCTTATCTTCAGGGCTTGATACTGAGGTCCACCGAACTGGATGAAGCCACAAAAGCAAGCGATCCGGGAGTATACAACTCTCACACCTGGGGTGCCAAGCGTGGAGAGAAAACCAACAAAGATTCGTATCTCACCCTGAGCTTGAGTTATGCTTATGTGATCCGGGGTAAGGCCAGTTTCTACAGGATGAAGAATACCGGTTACTTCAGCAAAAAACGCCGAATGCGCAAGATCCGGGCCAAGTTCTAGTTTGTTTTTTTTACTGCCTTTTAGCGCTTATCTTTACCCCCCTGTAAAACCCAAACAGAATAATTAATAGGTCATGCCAAGGTTCATTCTCTCCGCAATTATCATGATTAGCCTGCTCTCTTGCAGCGAAAAGGGTACTCAGAAAATAGACGCCTCTGACGTGAGCAATTCCGAGAGCGCAGAGGGTAAACTCAGCGATGGAGCCGAAATACAGTTTGATGAAGAAGAATTTGATTTCGGCAAGATCATTCAGGGTGAAAAGGTGAGCCATTCCTTCTTTTTCACCAACACGGGTAAAAAAAACCTGGTTATCAGCTCTGCCAGCGGAAGCTGTGGTTGCACTGTGCCGGAGTGGCCCAAAGAACCTGTTTTGCCAGGAAAAAAAGGCAAGGTGGATGTGGTATTCAACAGCGAAGGCAAAAGTGGTTACCAGGAAAAAACCATTACCATTGTCACCAATTGCGAACCTTCGACCCGCATCATTCGCATAAAAACAGAAATTATTGTTGCTGAAACAGCCCGTTAATCCCTAACTTTAGACCCCAATTAATTAAACCTATAAAACCAAAAACACACAATGAACCAATTATTTCTTTTGATGTCACCACAACCCGGCCAAAGCGGGGGAATCATGTCGTTTCTTCCTCTTATTGCCATTGTTGTTGTATTTTATTTTTTCATGATACGCCCCCAGATGAAAAAAGCCAAAGAGCAGAAAAAATACATTGAGGCTCTGAAAAAGGGTGACAAAATCCTCACCATAGGAGGAATCTACGGTAAAATCGTTGAAGTGAATGAAGATGCCACAATCCTTATGGAAGTTGAAGACGGAAGCAGAATGAAGATTTCGAAAAACGCGGTTTCACACGACGCGTCCTTGAACCTGAACCAAAATTAAATTGAGTAGCACCAAAGCGAAATACAGCGATCAAAATAAAAAGCCTGGAAAAACCAAGGCTTTTTTTATTTGTCTTTTGATTTCAGCCTTTCTTTGGCTGGTTCATTCCATGAACCAGATTTACACTTACAATTTTAAGATACCGGTGAATTTCCGAAATCTGCCGGTAAACAAAAAACCTGTGATGCAATTGCCAGAGTTCATACAGGTTGAAGTGAAAGCCAGTGGCCTCAAACTGGCTCTCATCCTGTTAAACGAGTCTAAGCATGAATTTGAAATCGATTTCAATAAACTGAAAAGCTCAAACCGCGACCAAAACTTTGTACTTTCAGGGTCTCAGATTAATCTGGGCCGGCGGTTTAAATTCGAAACTCAGATCAAATCAATCAGTCCAGACACCATCTACTTCACAGAAAAGACAGGATTTCAGAAGCTGGTTCCTGTAAAAGCCCCGCTTTACATTCGCTGCCGGGAAGGTTATGGGTATAAACGCCCCGTCATAACGCCGCCATATCTCACCATCTGGGGCGATACCAATCTGATCGAGAAAATTGATACCCTTTATACCCAGGCCCTGACCCTGAATAACCTCAGCCAGAATCTGAACACCCGGTTACAACTCATCAAACAAAGTCCCGATGTACATTGTACCGTGAATGAAGTGAATCTGAGCATTGAAGTGGCACGTCTTGTGCAGCAAACGGTTACCATTCCGGTTTTCAGCCAGCACGAGCTGCAGGATAAACAAATCAGGATGTTCCCGTCCCGCGTGCGTGTAACCTTCACTTCCGTACAAAATTCATTTAACCAGGAAGACACTGTTCATTTTAAGGCCATGATAAACCCTGACAAAGTGCAGTCCGGAAGCCACAAATGCCCTGTTTTTCTTGGCACATTGCCCGGCAACATCACTGTTCTTGAAATTGAGCCAAGGGAAGTAGAGATTTTAATATTCAAATAACATGATAATTGGCTTAACAGGAGGCATAGGCAGCGGAAAAAGTGTTGTGGCCAAACTGTTTGAAATGATGGGATGTGCTTTGTTCAACAGCGATGCTGTTGCTAAGGATGCCTATTATTTATCCGGCGTGCGTGAACAGGTTACAGCATTGCTTGGCCATGAAGCGTATTCGGCTGATGGCAGCATCAATAAAACCTACATCAGTGCGAAGATATTTGGTGATACAGATCAGCTTCATCGGCTAAATGCAATTATTCATCCGGCTGTAAAAGCGGAATTTTTAAACTTTCAGAACAAACAGGAGAGATCAACAATAATCGTGAAAGAAAGCGCACTTCTTTTCGAAGCCAAAATAGAACACGAAGTTGACCGCATTTGCGTGGTGAGCGCACCCGAACACATCAGAATTGCTCGTGTGATGCAACGTGATCACATCACAGAGGAGGAAGTTAGAAAACGGATCAAAAGTCAAATGCCACAGGAAGAAAAGGTCAAAAAGGCTCACCTGAATATCCTCAATGATGAACAACATTCACTTATTGAACAAGTGACACAGGTTCTGCACACATTGCGGAACTGAACGTCAGAAGTATTTCATGTACAGAAAGGATTACCTTCAAAAACAATTCGAAGAATTTGGCAAGGTGATGGCCCTGTTATTCGGCTACAGGATGAACAAAGCGCTCGATCATTACGAAAAGGAATATTTTAATGCCGTACTTCATTTTACAGCCTTAAATGCCTCAGATGTGGAAAACATGAATGCAGATGAATTCAAAAACAGGATAGAACATTCTGCTACATTGAGCGAAAACCAACTCAACCTGCTGGCTGATCTGCTATTTGATCGCCTGAACTTTTATTTTGAAGTTCAAGATCTAAAGGCTGTAGAAAATCTTAAAGATAAATGCATGTTTTTGTACGCTTATCTGAACAGGTCAGGTACACAAAATAGTTTTAACCTCAACAACCACTACCGGCTGAAGTTCCTTCAAAATCTGAAATGAAATCTTTAGTTAAAAAAAGACTTTGAGCCGTTAATAACTCCTACAACCCGGCCCGCCAGGCTCTTATTCAGGAAAGGGGAATTAACAGAACGAGAAGCGTTGTTTTTTTCCGTGAGTACCGTTTCGCCCTTAGGGTTAAACAGGGTAAGATTTGCAGCCGAACCCACCTGTACAATTTGTTCCGGAAGCCTCAGAACTGACCTTGGGCCAGAGGTGAAGCAGCGGATAATAGACTCAAGGTTTTTCTCTTTCAACCCTTCGAAGGCGCAGGAAAATGTGGTTTGAAGACCAATCATCCCGAATTCCGCAAGGTCAAATTCGAGCTCTTTGCTTTCACTATCCTGGGGATTATGATCACTAACAATCACATCGATCAGACCACTTTCCACAGCGCTTCTGAGTGCGGCAATGTCCTTTTTTGTGCGAAGTGGTGGATTGACTTTGAAATTGGATTCAAAGTCCTTCAGATAACTGTCATCGAGTAACAGGTTAACTGCAGCAACACCGCAGGATACATTCAGTCCTGAGGACTTTGCCTTCCGGATTAAATCAACCGAACCCTTGCTGCTGATAGTGGGGATATGTAAGCGACCTCCGCTGTATTCCAGCACTGAAAGGTTACGCTGAAGCATAAGTTCTTCGGCAAGAGCAGGCATGCCTTTCAGACCCAGCGCTGTGGATTGCTCACCTTCGTTCATTTGTCCGCCCGCGATCAGACTTTCATCCTGACAATGCGCAATAATGAAAGATTGTATGCCCGAACTGTATTGCAGCGCCCGCAAAAGCAATCCGGCGTCGCGAAGTGGTTGTTTGTAATCGCTGAATCCAGGTGCCCCCGCTTTTTGCATATCGTACATCTCCGAGATGTCCTTACCCTTGCCGCCCTGAGTTATCGTACCCAAAGGCCAGACGTCAACCACCTTGTTTTGTGTCTTGCCAAGTATGTACTCAATCTGCGCTTTGCTATCCAGTGGAGGCTGAGTGTTGCTGTGCAGGCATATGCCTGTAAATCCTCCCGAAGCTGCGGCTTTGATGACACTCTCCAGGTTTTCTTTATGTTCAAACCCAGGATCACAGGCTACGACCTGAAGATCTATCCATCCATCGGAAACACAGAGTCCTTCTTCTTCTATAACTTTTGTGCCGGATTCGGGTGAAATGCTTTTTTTAATCTCGGTCAGTGTTCCGCCTTCGATCAGGAGGTCCATTGTTTTACCATTAAAATCACTACGCTCCGAAAAGATTCTGGCCTGCCTGATAAGAATGTTCATTCGCCTTTATTTTAAAATTCGCAGTACAGCAATTTCTGCTGCTACCCATACGAGAGCTAAAATTATGAATATTTTCCATAACCCTTTGGCCTCATCTCCGTGTATCACCTGTTCGGTAAATTCCTGTGGTCCGGAATCAAGCACCTTGATATGCTTAATTCCTAACCGGCTAATATAGTCCCGAATTTCATCAGCACTGTAAGATTTCAGATCAGATTCCCTTCTGTTGTAGTTAAACGCCAGTTCTGCCAAAAGCTTATCGGATTGCTTAAGCAGATAAAACCCGGGTTCCTGCACAAGCTCATTGGTAAATATCTCGGTACCTGAATTGGTTTTACGGAGAACCGGAATCAGGTCGGAGGTGCCATCCTGTTTCAGCAGGTGGGGAGGACTTTCCTCATCGGTTTTTTGGGAATTAAAGCGGATACCTGCTCGTGAAAACACCGGGTAGGAAAGCTCTTGTTGCTGAAGTGCCGAAAAACATATCCTGTAAATGGTGGGTACAAACAAGGCATGTCTTATAAAATTCCCAAACTGCGGATCGAGAGGGGCACTGAAAAGGTAGCAGAACGAGGCCTTACGCCGGCCCTGGAAGAGAAAGGCATCTTTATTCACAAAGGACAGAAGCGCATCCCCGTCACTTTTATTCATTCTGCTGAATTTAAAATGCCATTTGATGTTTGGTAAATTCATATTCTCATCCTTTCTTTCAAAGACGCCTGTGTAAAACGGGGCATTCCGGTTAATTTCTTCAACCCTGGTTTCGGATGAATCCTTCAGGGTTAATGAAGGAAGACCCAAATTGCTGAGTTCTGAGCTAAAAGCCGACTCAGGTTCAGCTGGCGGAATAATTACCATTGCGCCTCCCGATTCAGAAAAGCGTTGTAATTCTGCTGTTAATCCAGAACTGAGGTCCGAAAGTTGATTTAGGATCACTACATCCGAAGTTCTGAAATTCGCGAAATTAATCGTTTCCTCACCTGACTGGGTAAGTCTGAAGAGACTGTCGTTCTGAAACAATGCCGCCAACGCACCCGAGGTGGTCTGACGTTTACCGTTAATCTGGTAAACCCTGATGCTGATCCTTGAATTGAATGCAAGAAAAAATTCGTCATCAAAACTGATCGGATAATCTTCAATTTTTACAGACCCGTAATTCCACCGGCTTTCTTTGCATTCAAATGCAAACTTAACCTCAGTTGAGGAGAATGGACCCACAGAAAAAGAGCTCAGGGCTATTGGCTTTTCATTCAAAGTAAGCCTTGCTGATCCGGATTCAATGCCTGATTTACCAGCGTTCACGATCCTTGCCTTCAGGCTTTGAATAATGCCTTTTTGCTGAAGAGGCGTTTCGAACCAGCATGAATCGATGTACACGTTATCAATCAGGCCTGCGGTAAGGGGCACAATATATATAGGCAAAGAATCTTTTGACTGGAGACCGGAGAGATTAAACGTATTCTTCTGGGCGTCACTGATCAGGTATATGCGCCCAGCAGCCGGAGACTTCTGGTTGATTAAATCCCTTTGCAGGTTCAGGATCTGAGCAATATCCCTGCTTGCGGAACTGGTTCTGACTTCTTCAATTTTGTTAAGGGCTTCTTCCCGGCTGTACCAGCGTTGTTCATGGCTTTCCAGCTTGTTGGTCAGAATCATAAATTTATCCTGCATACCAAAGCTTTTCACAATGAGTCTGGCTCTGTCCTTGGCACCCTCCAGCAATGGGCCCCTGCTATCGAGGTTTTGCATGCTGAACGAATTGTCAATATAGATGCTCAGCCATTTTTGTCCTTTTATTTGCCCTTCCAGACCATTTTTCCGCCAAACCGGCTGACTGAAAGCCAGCACTAGATAAAGAATGGCAAGACATCTGAAAAGCAGAACCAACCATTCCCTCAAACGCGACCGGGATTTGCTTTGAATTTGTAATTCTTTGAGAAAACGTACGTTGGTGAAGTATACCTTTTTGTACCTGAGGAAGTTAAAAAGATGTATAACAATTGGTGCACCGAGCGCCAGAAGTGCCCAGAGGAATGAAGGGTTCAAAAAGGTCATTGCGCATAAAAATACTAAAAGCCCGAGGCTTCACAAAAGCAATATCAGGCCCGTGCAGCAAAAACAGGCTTCCAGATGAAAATTACCTGACTGCGGGCGTAACAGAAAATTTCGTATATTTACTTCAGTGGTTCCTGTTATGAAATCTACACTGGCGTCCATAGGCAAAAATCTGATCTTAATGGCTGTACTTTCACTTTCAGTGGTGAATTATGTTACGCCAGTTTTCAACTGGAAAGATTTGCTGATCATACAAAGTATTGCCGGGGCAACCTACATTTTTCTGAGCAGCTACGAATACCTGAATGCGGCCTATAAGGCTTCATTGCCCCTGCACCGATATGCTTATTTCACGAACAGTTATTTTATGTTCAGGGCACTCAAAACAGGTCTGTTCATCAGTTTCGGTGTACTGCTGATGCTTTCATCAAACAGGGTCATGTACCTTGCCCCGATTTGCTTTATTATTTCTGCCACAGAGATCCTGAACACCGCATTAAAATTCCGACGAAAGCTGTGCTTCGTAACCCTGTATGCCAATTATATTCTCATACTTCAGAACACCATGGAAAAAGTGTTTGCGTCTGAGATTCTGATTGTAGAATTCCGTCACGACATCTTTTACTTTGTGAAGAAAAACCGTAAAACCGTGCAGATACATCTTGAGCACATCAGCGATACAGAGAATTTTCTGCTTAACATTCATGGCTGGATCATGCGCAACAAGGTTATGCTCAGCGAAGAGTCGAGAACCAAAATTGAAGAGCTGATCATTCACTGACAAGGATGCGGTTGATCAGAAATGAGCGCCCGGGTACATCCTGTTCAGGTTTTATCCCACAATAAACCAAACCCAAAGAACTCAGGCATGCGGAGAATTATTCTGGTCATTACGCTACTTCCCTCACTCCTGCTATTTGCTCAGAACCCGTATTCAAACCCTAAGCGGCAAGCCAAAAATTTCAAGGATCTGCAGAGGGAATTCAACACCTTTAAATCACACAATGATTTAAGTCAGCAGAAACACTGGAAACACTTTAAGCGCTGGGCTTATGAAATGGACTTTCATACCGATTGCAAGGGAGAACCGGCAGGTTATGAAGACTATATCAACGCTGCAATTGCCGCCTCGGCTCATAAGCTTCAGAACAATTCAAGTTACAATTGGATGCCATCCGGCCCAAATGTATTGCCAAACAATCTTACCGGTTACATGGAAAATGGCATGGGGCGGATCAACTGCATTAGTTTTCATCCAAGCAACCCTTCGGTGTATTATGTGGGCGTGGCCCAGGGCGGTATCTGGAAAACTGTGAACAACGGACAAAACTGGACCCCACTTGGAGACCAGTTGCCAATCACCAGAATCAGCGACATCTGTATAGATCCCGTAAATCCCAATACCATATATATTGCTGTCGGAGACTACGCCTATATTGGCGTGAGCCTGTTTCTGAACGGCAGAAAACGCCATACACACTATGGTTTAGGTGTTTACAAATCAATTGACGGAGGCAACACCTGGTCAGCTACCGCTTTAAGCTTTCAACTGACAAACGGTGATGCATCCTTGATCAAGAAGATCCTGATCAATCCCGGAAATACAAATCAGGTGCTTGCATGTGGCGCAAATGGCATGTATAAATCACTGAATGGCGGAAACACATGGACTCATGTTTTGGATTCCATGTTTTGGGACATGCAGCAGGATCCTGTAAATCCAAATATTGTATATGCTGCCACCGGATGGATTGCATCGTCCAATATTGGAAATGCGGCCATCTACAAATCAACGGATTTTGGCAGCAGCTGGACCATGCTGAATACAGGCATGCCGGCTACTGGTGCAATTCAACGCATAAAACTGAGTATTGCGCCCAGTGACGCTAATTGCATCTATGCTTTATGCAGTGACGACCAGGGTGGCTTCTCCAGCGGACTGTACGGACTTTATAAAAGCACCAACGCCGGACTGACCTGGACTTTAATTACTCCAGTTGACAACATCCTGGAAGCGGGACAGGGAAACAGTTCAGGCGGGCAAGGCACCTACGACCTGGCTTTATTGGTGCATCCTACCAACAAAAACATCATCTACACCGGAGGCGTGAACATCTGGGGCTCAGTGGATGGTGGTCAGACATTTAATCCTGCCTCACACTGGACAACTTCTTACGGCCCTACCCTGCATGGTGATATTCACGCCATAGCATATCAAAACAGTACGGGTCAGTATTTTGTATGCAGCGACGGCGGAGTTTACAGAACTTCAGCCATACAACTTAGTAATTGGAGCACCAGCAATTGGCCCACCATCTGGTATAAACTGAACAGCAATATGCAAATCACCTCTTTTTACAGGCTCTCCAGTTCGAAAAACGGCGCGGGACGTTTGCTTGCCGGGGCACAGGATAATGCTAGTTTATATTTTGAGAATGGCTCCTGGTCAACCGTCTTTGGTGGTGATGGAATGGACAATTACCTTAATCCTCTGGATAACGATGACCTGGTAGGCTCATCGCAATATGGTAATTTGTACAGGAGTTCTGATGATGGCCAAACATCCTTAAATCTGTGGTCAAACCCCAATGGCGAAATGAGTGAATGGGTTACGCCAATAGTCGCCGATTATAATCATCCCGGTGTCTTGTATGCAGGGAATGAAAATATTGCAAAATCAACCGACGGGGGAAATACCTGGGCGGTGCCTGGAACAATTTTCAGCAACACGGTTACATTAAGCAACACTGAAATCAGTGCCCTCGCGGTATCGAATACAAACAGCCAGGTGATATACGCAGCACGCCGGGTCAGATACGAATATGGTATTGATGGTATTGTGTTTAGAAGCACGAACGGCGGACAAAGCTACACCAATATCACTTCCAATCTTCCGGATAGTTTATACTTCACAGGACTTGAAGTGAGCCATTCAGACCAAAACACCGTTTATATTTGCATGGCAGGATTCAGCGCGGGCAATAAGGTATTTAAAAGCACGAACGGAGGCCAGAGCTGGCAGAACATTTCCTATAACCTGCCCAATATTCCCATAAACTGCATTAAACAAATACCAGGCAGCAATGCACTGATGATTGCCTGTGATTTTGGCGTGTATGTGCTTAACAATGCTTCTGTGACCTGGGTTGACGAAAGCGGAAGTCTGCCCAATGTGATCATCAGTGATATTGAATTTAACTCCGCCCTGAACAAGGTTTATGTGTCAAGTTTCGGGCGTGGAATTTGGGAGTCAGTTTATAGTCCAGGTACCGGCATTAATCCAATAATTGGATCAAACCGAGAACTTCTGCTTTACCCAAATCCAAATTCAGGGCATTTTACGCTGGAATTCCCGAATGCAAATTTTGATGCAGAAGTCGTTGACGTGATGGGACGGAATGTGTTCGCAACTCAACATCTTAAATCCGGGGTGGTTCAATTTGACCTTCATCTGCCTCCTGGACTCTATTTTCTAAAATTAAGAAGCGAAGGACAGACCTTTGTAAAGCGTTTTGTGATTGAATGAGGGTGGTTTGATGCAAAAAAAACTCCCTAAGTCTTTAACAACAAGGGAGTTAGTAGTAGCGGAAACGGGAGTTGAACCCGTGACCTCAGGGTTATGAATCCTGCGCTCTAACCATCTGAGCTATCCCGCCATTTTGGGGCGCAAATATAATTGATTCCCTACCAACTACCAAAACAAGAGCACTTTGGACTGAACTGTAAATAATCAAGACGAATAATATTTGCTTTCTACTTGATATTTTCTATATTTCCCGAAAATTTTTGGTATGTCGAAGAAAAGTAAGGTTTCTGCTAAAAAGGGAAAAGAAAAGCACAAGGAGAAGAAACCTCAGAAAAAATCCTCAAATGCTGCTGTAAAAAAAGGTAAGGACAAAAAGAGTTCAAAACCCGCACCTGCAAAGAAAGTCGCGGCTAAAAAACTGAAACCTGCTCCCAAGGCTCAGAAAAAGACTACTGCAATAAAAAGCAGTAAAAACAAAGCCAAGGGCCTGAAATCCAAAGCACTGACCAAAAAGCCTGTAAGCAAATCAGTGGTCAAACCTGCCCAGCAAAAACAGGTAAAAACCACTAAACCTGCTCCGAAAGTCCATAAAGTGGCCGGCACAAAAGCTCTGGCAGCTAAGCCTGTACAAAAACCATCTGGTTCTAAAACAGCCGTTTCAACTAAGCCGTTAAACGTAAAAACACCAGAAGCCAAAATTCCGTCCAGGAAAGCTGAGCTACCAAAAGCTACACCAAAACCAAAAGAAGAAAAAACGGCCAAAAGTCCTGTTCAACCTTCTGTATTCGCTAAAACAGAAAAAAAGGTTCCGGAGGTTCTGGCTGTTCAGAACACACTACCTGTGAAAGCGAAGGATGAAATATCGGCATCCAAAATCGTATCCATTTCCCAGTCCATCACCAACCCGGTGCGGAAAACCGATTCTTATTCTGTGAGGGCTGAAAAAGAACCCCAGGGGAAATTTGAAATGGAATTTGTAATTCACGCTTCCGCTGAAATGCTATATGAATTTCTTTCCACACCCAGCGGTCTTTCCGAGTGGTTTTGCGACGACCTGAACATCCGCAATGGTATTTACACATTTATCTGGGATGATCAGTTGATGCAGGCCAGATTGCTTAAAACCTCGGAGCTTGCTCTGGTGCGTTTTCAATGGGTCGACAAAACCGATGGCAGTTATTTTGAGTTCAGGATACAGAAAGACGACCTCACCAATGACATTTCACTGATCATAACAGATTTTGCTGAAACAGCTTCTGAACGCGAATCGGCGAAATTGCTCTGGCAAAGCCAGATCGAGAAACTCCGTCATGTGATAGGCTCCATATTCTAAACCCAAAACCCGGACAAACATCCGGGTTTTTTATCACTGGAATTTTATACTTATGCCCGCGAGGAAGTTTATACCGGCCGCGGTGGCCAGGTTGTTGCTGGTCTTCAACTGGCTCGAATCCATGTAGGCGGAGTATGTGTATCCGTTTGTTTCATATTTGAGATTCGTCAAGTTATAAACTGAAAGCATGAAGCCAAGCTCAGGGATCAATCTCGTTTTTATTGTGTAATTAACCCGCAGGTCAAGCACTGAATACGGATTTATGCTTCTTTCCGTTTTGGAGGTGTTGTCTAGAAACTGGCGAGATACGTTTTTATTCACCAGGCTGATGCGCAGTCCCTTAACTGGCATAAGGCTGATAACAAGTGAGGAAACAGAATTGGGAGAAAAGGAAATATCGGTGTTTTCGTAAGTGAAATTTTTCTGTACATACACGCTGTAATCGGCGTTGCTGCTATCCACAAATTCGGTAAACCGTTTGATCTTATTTACCGAAAGTGCCAGATTTCCGGTAAACTCCAGAATCTTAAAGGGACGGTAAGTCAGTTCCATTTCTAGGCCACGCCTGTAACTCTCAGGCACATTCACCCTGTTGTATGCACCCACATCATTCACCTGTCCGTTCAGCACAAGTTGATCACGATAGTTCATGTAGTAATAATTCAAGCCGGCTTCCAGTTTGTTTCTGTTATAACGTATTCCGGCTTCGATATCGTCCAGATGCTCAGACTTTGGTCGGCTTTGCGGACTGCTTTGAACAAAGTCGTCACGCCCCGGTTCCTTATTGCCTGCAGAATATGAGGCGTAAAGTTTTATCGCGTTGAGGAGATCGTAACTAAGTCCGAGTTTAGGGTTATAAAAGGTGTAATTAACATTTTGCATTTGTTGTTGCAAATTGGCGTCAAAACCAAGGAAACTGTAGTTAACTGTACGCACCTGCATGTCGGCGAAAATATTCAATCTGGAAATGGGTTTATAAACGGCTTTAAGATAGAGATTAGCATCCCGTTTTTCGGCTTTGTTTCTATCATATTCCTTATCCATGGCTGTGTTGTTGTATTGTGTCCAGGTCAGACGATCGTAGTGATACCCTATGTAATCGTTGGCACCTCCGCCCAGAATAAACTGTAGCCTGCTGCTGTGCCTGTAGGTCAAGTTAAAGATGGCACCCCCAAAATCGTTATCGAGCCAAAGGCGCCTGATAATATCGCTGTAAAGCAAGGTGTCGCCGGAAGGCTGAATGTAAGGGGGTAAACCATACACGGTGATATTTTCACCGGGTTTGTATTGTTCGTAGTAGCCCTTTCCTTTGGTGTAATGCGCAGTGAGGTTTAAATGCAGACGGTGGCTGAACTGGTGGATGAAATGCAGCTGAAAATTATTCTGCATATAATTGTCGGTCTCATTGTCATAGTAACGTATGATGCCGTTGGCATCCTTGTATTCTCCGGCCATGTTATAAGTCCTGTTGCCCCGTTTAATTGAATCTTCTGGTACATAATACCAGGCCTGATAGGTTTTTTCTTTGCCGTAAAAATTAATGAATTTGAGTACAGAGTGTTTGTGGTAATAAACAGCTGAAAGAAAATAAGACTTCAGATTCGAACTTGCGCGGTCAATGTAACCCTGGCTTTGGATACCAGATGCCCTTATATCCATGGCGAATTTATTGTTGAGCAAACCGGTTCCTGCGCTGAGCGTATTCCTGAGCGTATTGAAGGATCCCGCTGTGGTCAATAGTCCGGCATATGCTTTTTCTTTCAGGGACTGTGTTTCAAAATTAATGGATGCTCCAAATGCACCCGCTCCGTTACTTGAAGCCCCTACTCCACGTTGAACCTGAATGCTATTGAGACTGGACACGAGATCAGGCATATCCACAAAAAAAGTGTTCTGCGATTCGGCATCGTTCACCGGCACACCGTTCACCGTAACGTTTACACGGGTGGCATCACTGCCCCTGATGCGAATGCCGGTATAACCGATAGCGTTCCCTGCATCAGAATTCACTACAACGCCTGTTAATTGCCCCATCACATAAGGCGCGTCCTGTCCCAGGTTATTCTGCCGGATTTGATCGGCGTTCATGTTGTTATAGGCCATTCCTTTATCCTGATCAACACGGTTTGACTGAACCACCACTTCTTCGAGATTCTTGTTCGACACCACCAGTACAGGATCAAAGGTTTTTGTTGTAACTGTATTTAAAACTGTATCCATTTCCCTGTACCCGAGGGCGCGCACCAATAAGGTGTGTTGTACGCAGGCTGTGCCATTGAAACGATAGCGCCCTTGCTCGTCGCTTTGTACTGAAAATGCAGTGTTTTTTAATTGTAAGGCCACAAATGGAAGTGCCTTGCCCTGTTTGTCGCGCACAGTGCCTTCTAAACTGCATTGTGCGCTTAAGCCAGAGGCTTGCAGCATGCCAAGCAGAATAAAGCCCGGTAACATGTGTTGTAATTTCATTTTTCTTCTTGTTATAATTAAACATAACAACACAAGAGGTATGTGTTATTTTAATTATTCTCCCTACGCAGGCATTATCCTGTTCAGGTGTTTAACCGTGGTGCTGATCACCGGCGGTTAACGGGTCTGATCTCAGCCCTGGATTCACGACACGGGAAAATTATTCCGCAAGGCATGAGGTACTCCAGAGCACCCCTTAAGACGCGACAAAACTAACACTTCCGCTTACAAGTTCAAAAATTTGTTTTGAAGTGTAAAAATAATGCAGAGTTTTGCACAAGCATGAAAGAAAAAAAAGGACTGGCCATAATGGGCAGTACGGGTAGTATTGGCACTCAGGCCCTAGAGGTAATACGCGAAAATCCTGGTGAATTTTCTGTAGAAGTTTTAGCAGCGCATGCCAATGCCGGATTGCTCATACAACAAGCTCTCGAATTTCAACCCAATGCTGTTGTGATCGGAGATGAAAATAAATATCACGTGGTGAAGGAAGCCTTGTCATCCCAGGGTATAAAGGTGTTTGCAGGTCAGAAATCGGTTGAGCAGGTTGTGGAAATGGAAAGCATTGATCTGGTTCTGGCGGCGATAGTGGGTTATGCGGGCCTGGCGAGTACCCTCAATGCTGTAAATCATGGAAAAACCATTGCACTTGCCAATAAGGAAACATTGGTGGTAGCCGGCGAACTGGTGACCAAACTGGCCAGAGAAAAAGGAGTGAACATTTACCCTGTGGACAGTGAACACTCGGCCATTTTTCAGTGCCTGGCAGGTGAATGGGAAAATCCCATAGAAAAATTGATACTCACAGCCAGCGGCGGTCCATTCAGGGGAAATGACAGGGCATTTCTGTCGGGTGTAAAAAAGGAACAAGCCCTCAAACATCCCAACTGGACCATGGGCGCCAAAATCACAATTGATTCGGCAAGCCTTATGAATAAAGGACTTGAAGTGATCGAAGCGCGTTGGTTGTTCCAGGTTCCCGCCTCCGGAATTGAAGTTGTCGTGCATCCCCAGAGCATCATACACAGTCTGGTTCAATTCAAAGACGGTAGTCTGAAAGCACAATTGGGTCTGCCTGACATGAAACTGCCCATACAATACGCCCTGTCTTATCCGAAACGTCTGCCCAACACATTTACACGTTTTGATTTCAGGCAATACCCAACGCTGAGCTTCGAAACACCTGATACATCAGTATTCCGGAATCTTGAACTGGCTTACGCTGCACTTGAAAAGGGTGGTAACATGCCTTGTGTATTGAATGCCTCCAACGAAGTGGTGGTCGAAGCCTTTCTGAAGGATAAAATAGGTTTTCTGTACATGAGCGAGGTGATTGAAAAGGTCATGCAGAAAGCAAGCTTTTTCAAACATCCCACATACGAGAACTACATTGAAAGTGACCGTGAAGCCAGAGAGCTGACAAAGGCTCTGATTTGATTCCCAATTATATTTAAATGCTCCGGAATTCAGGTCATTTAGGCTATTTTGCCGTACATTTATCTGCTCAAAATTAAAGCAATTGATCCACTAACCGGACCGTATATGTTCATCAAAATCGCACAGCTCTTCTTAAGTTTAACTTTGCTCATCACCCTTCACGAATTCGGACACTTTTGGTTCGCGAAAAGGTTCAAATGCAGGGTAGAGAAATTTTATCTCTTTTTCGACTTCCTGTTTCCTTTCGCTTCTGTGATGAACTTTCCGCTCTTCAAAAAAAAGATTGGTGACACAGAATACGGATTAGGCTGGTTTCCCTTTGGCGGGTATGTACAAATAGCCGGCATGGTGGATGAGCAAATGGACAAAAGTATTATTGACAGTCCTCCCCAGCCCTGGGAACTCCGCAGTAAACCGGCCTGGCAGCGTCTTCTGGTCATGCTGGGCGGAATTCTTGTGAATTTCATTTTCGGGATTCTGATCTTCTGGATGAGTTTGCTTGCATGGGGCAAAGAAACCCTTCCCATCACCGGACTTCCTCATGGGATCGCTGTTGACAGCACCGCTTATGATCTGGGCCTGCGTAATGGCGATTACATCACATCCCTTTCAGGTATGCCGTCTCCATCCTTACGCCGTATCCCTCTTGAGATTGTGATGAATGGCGTCAGCACAATCGAGGGTGTACACGCCAACGGCGAAAAGTTCAGTATCCCTGTAAACAATAACGACAGAGCAATCATAATCAAGCGCCTCAAAAAATCTAACTTCATCACAGCTCGCATTAAGGTTGCGGTGGACAGTATTGATAAAACGAGCTTCGCGGCAAATGCCGATATTAAACCAGGCGATCTCTTCATTTCCGTGAATTCAGTGCCCGTTGAATACTATGATGAGATCACTACACAATTGCGTGTAAACCACGGTAAAAAGGTTCAATTGGTTTTACGCCGTGGCCAGGACACCATACGCACGGCGTGTAATGTAAGCCTTAACGGCACATTGGGTTTTTACCCCAGGGTACTCACCGAACCTAAAACCGTAAAGCAAAGTTTTGGCCTGTTCGAATCTCTTGGACAGGGCATAAAAGACGGCATGGAATTGCTCATCATGCAAGCCCGACAGTTTGTTGTGATATTCACCGTGAAGGATGCACACAAACAGGTAGGCGGATTTTACACCATGGTTCAGCAAATGAACGAAAGCTGGGATTGGCAGAATTTCTGGATGTTCACAGGATTCCTGTCGCTTGCCCTTGCCTTTATGAATTTTCTTCCGATACCTATGCTTGATGGCGGTTATATCATGTTTATTTTGTGGGAAATGCTAACCGGTCGAAAAGTGAGTGATAAAGTGGTGTATTACGCGAACAATGTAGGTCTATTCATTGTGCTGGCCCTGATGATATACGCGAATACCGATTGGCTTAGAGATTAGTACTTATGAGAATCAAACCTCTTCAGCTGAGTTGCAGTATTTTTGTACTCGTTTTGTTGCCACTGTTATCAGCGGCACAACAGGGTACTCTGGCCGATAAGGGCAAAATGGACAGAGAATCCGCGTCAAAGCACAAAATCATGTTGGTGCCGTTTGAACCCAGGCTTTATCTTGGTGAAGTGGACTTTGCCATTCACGCCGAAACCAAGCTCAGCTCCAAGCAAATTAAAAATCAGTTCAGAGATGGCTTAAACGAACAAATCGGGAAAGCACTTAAAAAAACAGGCTTCACTTGCCTCGACCTGATGGATGATACAGTGAAATATAAAAAAGACACTGAAAGTTTATACCGTTATCTCGTTTACGATTATGTAAAAGTACCCGACCAGAATAATTATAAACCTCCCGTGAAGGAAAAATCCCAGAAAAGCATAGAAAAAGGTCAACTCAACGTGGAGACAAACAGCGAGATACGCTTCATGAACGCCAGACTCACCAATCCTGAGCTCTTGCCTGCACTTTACAACAAATACAAAAGCGATGTGATTATTTTTATAAACCAACTTGACCTGAAGGCCGGAGGTGGTTCTGATGTTTCACAACCATACAGAGCTCCTGACCCTAACAGAAAAATAATAGTGCATTATACAGTGATGAACAAAGACGGAAAGGAGCTGAATTCCGGAACGGTTGAGGAGGAATTCAGTCCTGAATTGAATGTGCCGAAGAAAATAATCGATAAACATTTCAGCAGAATCGCTCTGGTTCTGTCGCAGCGCGTGTTAAGATCTTTGGGCACTGTCTCCAGATAAGGACATTTTACCCTACTCCGAATACACAATTTTCATCTCCACCCGGCGGTTTTTCTGTCTTCCTTTAGGTGTATTGTTATCCGCAATGGGTTGGGTTTGACCAAACCATTCGGCTTGAATCTTCTCTTCAAAGGCGCCTTTTTTAACCAAATAGCTGCGTACGGCCTTTGCCCGCTTTTCTGAGAGCAGCATGTTTTTCTCGGCGTCGCCCTGATTGTCAGTGTGGCCGGATAATTTCAATACCCAGTCTTCTTTGTGTTCAATGAGCAACTTGGCTAAGGCATTCAGGGATGGGAAGGACTTGGGCAATATTACGTCCTTACCAGTTGCAAACTCCAGACTTGCAAAAGCCTTTTCCAGAATCTTCTTCTCAGCAGCCTTCATGGGTGGTGGTGGGGGTGGACATCCCAGGAACTGCGGTACACCGGCCACTGTTTTACAGGAGTCGTCTTTATCCAGTATATTGTCACCATCCGTATCTGGCCATGGACAACCTTTGTTTTCAAGCGGTCCGGCTTGCTCAGGGCAGGCATCATCCATGTCCAAAACCTTGTCTGCATCCTTATCCGGACAACCCATATACTCTTTTGGGCCAAAAATATCCGGACAAGCGTCGACCTTGTCCGGAGTACCATCCATGTCCTTATCCGGACAACCTTTGAATTCAGCTAATCCGGCCAGGTCAGGACATTCATCTACCCTATCGATGATCTTATCTCCATCCCGGTCTGGACAGCCATTAAATTCGATTGTTCCGGCTGAATCAGGACACATGTCTTTCAGGTCCGTAATGCCGTCCCCGTCTTTATCCGGACAACCCTGCAATTCTTTTAAACCTGCCACTTCAGGGCATAGGTCTTCTGAATCCTGAACATGGTCTCCGTCCTTATCCGGACAACCCATGAATTCCCAAATACCCGGTACTTCCTTACACCTGTCTTTGCGGTCGCTGATGTTGTCCTTATCAAGGTCGTGGGTCCTCACATAAGGTATTGGCAGCCTTAGAAGCATATAAGCATTCATTCCATATACATATTTGTCGCCAAGGAAATTGGTGAGGTCACTTGTACCTAAGCTCAGCGGACCCAAACGCAGTGACAAACCTATCAGCACATTCTTCCCATGCTGTGCGGCCATACTGTTGTAGCTAACGGGTACCGATAATCCAAACCAGGCCTTGTCAATACGCGGCGCAATACTGATGTTGGTGTAATCATACAATTGTATGGCTTTTGTTTTTATGGGGTTGGGTAAATTCGCCGAGAAATTTACATAATACACTTTTCCGATAAAGTAATCCACCTGGGTGTTGATGGTGGTTGGTAAACTCATTTTAAAACTGTTGCTTGTGCTGGTGGAGGGAAATGAATCCTTCATCAGTTTATCAAATCCTTTAATACCATCTACTTTTAACTTATTGAAGTCCCAATAGTCAAACTTGGCGGACACATCATTGGAATAAGGGCCCTTATTATATTTAATACCGCCCATATCGTTCAGTGAGAAGGCTACTTTCAGTTTGTATTTGTTCTGATCTTTTCTCCACAAGTCACTTTCCCCATCCATATTGTATTTATACTCTTGGTAATCAGGTCTCCATTCATAAACTCCGCCAATATCAAATCCGTAGCCATAGCTTGGTTTGAATTTCACTGAATAACCACCTGAGTCCTTCACATCAATATTGTTGGAGTATCCATAACTCATGTCGGAGGAAATAAAGGAATAAACGTTCACCGTGTCGATCACATACTGTAGATTCCGGACAGAGAAGTAAGTGGCTTCAAGACCCTGAAGTACCTTGAAGGTAGCACCAGCTTTAAAAAAATGTTTCTCCTTATCGCTGATCACCCTTGCGTAAGTAAGACCGTATTCTGCCCAGGCCATCTGGGCAAAATGTATGTCATCGCTGCGAAAATTTTTCAGGAACATACTGGTGTCTCTGAATTCATTGTATGCGGCTTTGGCAAGATCCTGCGACATGCCATCCAGGTTCACCTGATTTCTGACACTGATGGCCAGGGCAATGGCGTTTTTCTTGTCGATATTGACCATGAATGTGGGCAAAACGATACGTCCGTTTGAGTAGGCATTAAAGTTGTTAGAACTTTGATATAGATTGATGTGTTTTTTGAAATAATCGCTGGAATCCTTGTCATTACTCAAAGACTGAAATGGTTTGATCGAAAAGGCTGAAAAAGATTTCATAACCAGCGTTTTTTCAATGCCTATGTAATTGTTTTCAAAGGTGGCATTACCTCCGCCCAGAACCATGTCAAACTTCATCCTGCTGTCGACAATGTTCGACGGATTACTGAAAACACTCACCACTCCGGCATTGTTCTGGTTAAACAAGCCCTGAAATTCCTGAGCAAATGGCCTGCTTAGAGATGTAAAAAGAAGCACGAAGACGAAAAGCTTTTGGCGAATCCCCATACAAACAAATATATGAATTCCATGTATGGATGATTACTTTTTTCGCTGATTCGTTCAACAGATGGGTCTTAATAACCTGTTTTTAAAGACCAAGTGTCCCAATCAGGCCTGGTCTGCGTTAAGAAAAAAATGTCTGCTACACAGAATCCTTCCGTTTACCTGAATTTCCAGTGTGTGTTTGCCGCTTAAGTGCTTTCGGGTGCTGAAATCCTTAATGATCTGTTTTTTACTGAACAGCATGGAGGCATTGCCTGGCAAATCCAGGGTTTTCAACTTGAATACCTTTCTCGCATTTTGACCGGATTTCCTGCAATACAGGATGGCATAATCCACAACAAGTTTTTGAGTCCTGGGCGAGGAGGATTTGAGTTGAAAGGAAAATTCCAGGTGCTGACCCAGCTTAAGCGATGAGGAACTGAGGCGAAATTTGTCGAGTTTTAATTTGGTATTTGACTGAAACGAAAAGAAGGCCAATGCACCGGGGTGACCTTTTTTGATTAGACTCCTGCATCCATGTTTCATGATCCAGGCACTCTGCGGATCAGTCAGTTTCCATGTCCTCAGAAATTTCAACATCTCCTCAGGATTGTCTTTGCTCACGTCGTTCAGGTGATTGGCTACAGATCGTCTGACATAAGGACTGGGGTCTGTTTTCAGACGATCAAGTATAGCCAGGCCCTTAACAGGGTTCTGAATAAGGAAATCAAGTTTAAACGACCAGGGTAGTCGCGGCCTGCTGCCTTCTGAGGCCAGTCTGCGCACATGCTCATTTTCGTCACTTGTCCATTCTTTCATGACTGAGAGGCATTTCTCCGGATCCGTACGGATAAATTCCCGGATGGCAAATTCAGATGAACCATACCGTGTGAAATATTTGAGCGCCTCTAAAGAAGCATTGATTTCCATCAGTCCGAATTTTGCCACGTAAGCCGGGTAAATCAGATTGGTATAGCCCTGAGGTGTGAGCGGAGCCGCCTTCTTCAGAATTGAGAGTGATTTGTTGTATGATTCTGGCAGTATTCCATGCAAGGCCTCGGCAAAAAGAGACAATCTTTGATTGAGTTCCAGGTCCCCAAGTACAGGCAATATCCGATTAAGATATGTTTGTTCCGGAAATTCATCATACACCGCTTTCAAATTAGCGCCAAACAACCTGGCAAATCCTGGATTAAACATGTGCTTTAAAGCTTCCATAAGGTCTGCAATTTAAAGAAAAACCAAGGCTATACCCTGAGTGAGGTGGCTCAATTCAAAAAGAATATGCGCGAACTGATCTTTCACAGTATTTTTTAGACGATTCTACCTTAATTTCACGGCATGAAGATATTGGTTGTTGAAGATGATCCCACTCTGGGTCGAAACATAGTGGATGCGCTCAAGGAACAGCACCACGATACCTTGCTGGTAGCCGACGGCCGTTTGGCGCAAAAAAGCATGAAAGAAGCCGTGTACGACTGCATTATTCTGGATATTAATCTGCCAGGAAAAAATGGACTTGAACTTTGCCGGGAATTCAGGGCTACAGATCAGAGAACCCCTGTATTATTACTGACAGCTTACAATCAGCTAGATGATAAGGTAGAAGGTTTTGCAGCGGGCGCGGACGATTATCTTGCCAAACCGTTTTATATGAAAGAACTACTTATGCGGCTTCAGGCCCTCTCTAAGCGTTCGCTCCGGACAGGGCATAAACAGGATCCGGAGATCATTAAGGAAGGTGATCTCGAAATACATACTGCCCGGAAAAAAGTGATACACAAAGGTCAGGAGATTACCTTAACGCCCAGGGAATATGGTATACTTTTAAAACTTCTCAGTCATCCGGGAGAAGTGGTATCAAAGCGCGAGCTGATACGCGATGTGTGGGGTACAAGTGTAGAGGTAAACACCAATACAGTTGAAGTCTACATTAATTTTTTGCGTAATAAACTGGATAAGCCATTTCAGACGCAGAGCATAAAAACAAAGGCCGGGTATGGGTATTATTTTGATCCTTCATGAGCATCAGGCGTCGCATCGTCATTTATTTTTCACTGGTCATCACACTGCTGACCGGTTTAATGATGATCCTGATCTTTAATCTATTTTCAGAATACCGGGAAGATGAATTCAAACAACGCCAGAAGGAAAAGATAACCACCACCCTTCGTTTACTGAGTCAGGTCAGAGAAGATGAAAAGGACCTGGTGGCGAACCTCGGGCAACGCAGTATTAATGCCCTTTACAATGAGAAGATACTCATCTTCAACCGGCAAAAAATGCTGATTTATTCAAGTGTTGACGACACCCCTGTTTCGTATTCCGACGATTTACTGAAAAACCTTTCTGACAAAAACCCTCTGATCGAGAAGCAGGACGGACGATACGATATTGTAGCGGCGTATATTGAGAACTCGGGTAACTCTTACTACGGTATCAGCAAGGCATATGATAAATTCGGGTATTCCAAACTGGAATACCTGAAAAAAATTCTGTTTTTCGCATTTGTGATACTTGTAATCACCATTATACTCACTTCCTATTATCTTTCGAGAAGTATCACCGCGCCCATTTTATCGGTAATCGAAAAAATAAAAGGCTATGACATCAACAAACCATTTAAACCTGTAGAATTCAGCCGTACCAATCTTGAAGTCAGTCAGCTCGCCAGGCAGTTTAACATACTGATGAAGCAGCTTCAGGAAGCATTCGCTTTCCAGAAACACACCATACACCATATTTCTCACGAGCTTAAAACCCCTGTAAGCATTCTCATTTCTAACTTTGAACGACTCGAAAAGGAACAAAATCTGGAGCTTATACGCGAACTCCTTAAAACACAGAAAGAAGATACACGGACCTTAGGAGAAATCATCAACGCGCTGCTTGAAATCTCCAAACTCGAATCGGGTCATTATACCCTGATGGGAACTACACGGGTTGATGAACTTTTGTTCTCAATAGCTGACGAACTCAAGAACCTTTACCCCGATTTTTCCCTGAAAATAGACGTTGAAGGCGTTGAACAGGAATCAGACCTATCTGTTAGCGCCAACGATAATTTACTAAAACTGGCTTTCACAAATTTACTGGTCAATTGCCATCAATATGGTAGCGGGCACCAGGCTTCCGTTTTGATCCGTAGAAACAGATCGAGGCTTGATGTGCTCTTTATGAACAAAGGCGAGCTCATCACACCCGAAGAGCAAAAATTTCTTTTCCAGCATTTTTTCAGGGGACATAATAGCAATGATAAAAGAGGATTTGGACTGGGACTTGTGTTTGTGAAGAGAATCGCAGAATTGCATGGCGGCGATGTTCATTACCATGTCATTAATAACGACACCAACACATTCACTTTTTCCTTACCCTTAACTTAAGTTAATTTTAAAACTGATTAAGTGCATTTTAAGTATTAATTGTATCCCTTTGCAGCCGTGTTAAACAGGACCTGTATAGTGAAATTGCTTAGTGCCCTTGTCCTGCTTTTTTCCACCCCTAACTTACAATCTGGAAACGACACAATCCGGGTAACCCTGCTCCAGGCAGACAGCATTTTTCTCAAAACCAACTACTATTTACTGGCCTCGGCCATGAACATTGAGGCCAGCAAAGCTCAGATATTGCAGGCCAAATTGTATCCCAACCCCGTGTTCACTGCAGAATTTAATGCTTACGATCCCCAGAACGACATCATTTTTCACACTGGTCCAACCGGACAGAAGTCTTTTCAGTTTCAGCAACTTGTTCTGCTGGGAGGCAAACGGAGTTCGGAAATTGAAATGGCCAAAACCAACGCGGCTATCGCGGAACTTGAGTTTCAACAGCTGGTACGGGAACTCAAATTCAAATTGCACAGTCAGCTTTTCTCTGTTGCCCAGTTGCTCTTTCTTCTGAACAAACAAAATCATCAGCTCGACCTGCTCGACACCCTGCTGAGTGCTTATAAAATACAAACCGATAAGGGAAACCTTCCGGTGAAGGATTTTGTACGGCTCAAAGGCACCTACCTGAAACTAAACAATAACAGGGCAGAGTTATACAGAATGTTGTACACCATTCAAAGCGATCTCCAGAAACTGCTGAATATCCATGGATTTATCCGCTTCTCATTTGAGGAAAAGGAACTAGAAGCCTATATCCGCAACACCGCCATGGATCAACTGATTTCGGAAGCCCTTCTGAACCGCCCCGAAATGCTGATCATGCATAATAACAATGTTTTAGCCCAGCAATATCTCAGGTATCAGAAGAGCCAGGCTGTACCCGATCTGAATATTTACACAGCCTACGACCAGCGTGGAGGCGCATTCGTGAATCAATGGAATGCCGGTGTTTCCCTGCCGCTTCCGCTCTGGAACAGAAATCAGGGCAATATTGCCATGTCGCGTTACAAAATTAAAGAGAGTGAATTTAACCTGGCTTCCGTGCAAAACGAAATCACCAGCGACATTGAGAATTCATATGCCCTGTATTCCCATTCGGTAAGTGAATATCTTAAGTCCAAACAACTCTACAACCAGGAGTTTGAAACTACTGTGGAGGGCATGACAGAGAATTTCCAGAAACGAAATGTGAGCATCATTGAATTCGTTGATTTTTTTGAAGCCTACAACGATGTTCTTTCAGAATTGGTCAGAACACGTATCCAACTTGTTGAGATGGCCGAACGATTGAACCTGCTGGTTGGTAAGGATATTTATTAATTGGAGTATATCATGTTTAGATACAATAGAAATTCAATAAAGTGGTCAAGCAGGTTCAAGTTCCTGTTTATACTGCTTTTACCCGGTCTGGTGTTTTTGCTTTCGTGCAGAAGCAAAACAAACAGTTCACAGAAGATTGCCTTTTCGATGAGCGATACCATGCTTCAGCGTTGCAGGTTCTACAAAGTTGAGATGCAGGATGTTAAAAATCAGGTGCGGTTATTCGGTAAGATCAGTGCAGACAACAACAAGCTGGCGCAGGTATTCCCGGTTGTGGGAGGTGTGGTGAAAGCCATTAATGTTGAGTTAGGTGATTACGTGACCCAGGGCCAGGTCATGGCCAGCATACGAAGTGGAGAAATTGCAGAATATCAGAAGGAAAGACTGGATGCAGTGAATGATGTGGCCATGGCTGAAAAAAACCTGCAAGTTGCCAGGGATCTTTACGCAGGAAAATTGAATTCTGAAAAAGATGTAATCGCTGCTGAACGCGAACTCGAAAAAAACAAGGCCGAACTCGCGCGCATTAATGAGATCTACACCATTTATAAACTCGAAAAAGGCTCAGAATACAATATTTATGCACCGATCAGCGGTTTTGTGGTGAGTAAAAAAATAAACCAGAACGAACAGATCCGTTCCGATGATGCTGAACCTTTGTTTTCTATCGCCGAGATCAATGAAGTGTGGGCCCTGGCCAATGTAAACGAGAGCGACATCTCAAGGATCAAAGTTGGCTATGATGTAAAGATCAAGACCCTGGCGTTTCCAGATGAAGAATACAGCGGGAAGATCGATAAGATATTCAATGCCATTGACCCCGAAACAAAGTCCATGAAGGTGAGGGTGAAAATTCCGAATTCAGATTTCAAACTCAAGCCATTCATGAACTGCACCTTTAACATCACATATTCTGAGAACAAGCAAATGGCAGCAGTGCCTTCAAGCGCAGTTATATTCGACAAAAGCAAATACTGGGTGATGATTTTTAAGGACAGATATAACGTGGAGACCAGGAAAGTAGAGCTATACAGGCAATTGGGCGATATCACCTACCTGAATTACGGGGTAAAGGCAGGCGAAAGGGTGATTTCAAAAAACGCACTTCTGGTTTACGATGCGCTCAATGATTAGAAGATTGCAATGAACAGTTTCATCAGAGATATACTGGGGTTTTCGCTGAAGAATAAATTCTTCACTTTTTTCTGGGTCACCGTATTGGTGATAACCGGTGCATATAGCTACATGAAGATCCCCATTGAAGCCTTTCCCGATGTAACCAATACCCAGATCATTATCGTAACGGAATGGAACGGACGCAGTGCTGAAGAGGTTGAACGGTTTGTGACCACACCCATAGAGATTGCCATGAACTCGGTGCAGCGCAAGACCAATGTGCGCAGCATTACCATGTTTGGGTTATCGGTCATTAAGATCATTTTTGAAGATGACGTGGAAGATTTTTTTGCCCGGCAGCAGGTGAACAACCAGTTACAAACCATACAACTGCCTGAAGGTGTGGAGCCTGATGTACAGCCACCTTATGGGCCAACAGGCGAGATCTTCAGGTATACACTGAAAAGCGAACTTAGAGACTCCAAAGATCTGCTGACTATACAAAACTGGACTATTGACCGTGAATTGAGGCGGGTACCCGGTGTAGCAGATGTGGTAGCCTTTGGTGGTCAGGAGAAAATTTATGAAATATCGGTAGACCCACTTAAACTTCAGCAATATGATTTAACACCACTGGAACTTTATCAGGCTGTGAGTAAATCCAACCTGAATGTGGGAGGCGATATCATTGAGAAGAACGGTCAGGCTTTTGTAGTCAGAGGCATAGGCCTGATAGACAGCAAAGCCGATATAGAAAACACAATTGTTGACATATTCAATGGCAACCCACTCCTGGTGAAGAATGTCGCCATAGTACGCGAATCAAGTGCGCCAAGGGTTGGTCAGGTGGGCTTAAATGACGATAACGATGTGGTTGAAGGCATCATAGTGATGAGGAAGGGTGAGAATCCAAGCAATGTGCTCAAAAATGTGAAGGAGAAAATTGATGAACTGAACAGCAGTATACTGCCCTCCGACGTAAAGATGCAGACCTTTTACGACAGGGATAATCTGATGAATTACTGCACGAAAACAGTTTTGCACAATCTGCTTGAAGGCATCATCCTCGTAACTGTGATCGTTTTTCTATTTATGGCCGACTGGAGAACGACACTTGTTGTAGCACTTGTGATACCGCTGGCTTTGTTGTTTGCCTTTGCTATGTTGTATCTGAAAGGCATGAGCGCAAACCTGCTTTCTTTGGGCGCTATCGACTTCGGAATCATCATCGACGGTGCCGTCGTCATGGTTGAGGGCCTATTTGTAGCGCTCGACCACCAGGCGCATAAAATGGGTATGGAACGCTTCAATAAGCTTGCTAAAATGGGACTCATCAGGGAAACCGGTGTACAGATGGGTAAAGCCATATTCTTCTCAAAACTCATCATCATTTCTGCCCTGCTACCGATCTTTTCATTTGAAAAGGTGGAAGGTAAAATGTTCTCCCCACTAGCCTGGACTCTGGGTTTTGCCCTGCTTGGCGCACTAATCTTTACCCTCACCCTGGTGCCTGTACTCAGTTCAATTCTGCTGAAAAAAAATGTAGTGGAAAAAGACAATTTGTTCACGCGGACCATCAATTCATGGGTACAAAAAGGCTTTAATTTAACCTTCAGAAACAAGCGCGTTACCCTTGCTGTTGCATTGTGTTGTTTCATACTCTCCATTTTTTCGACACGCTGGCTTGGATCTGAATTTCTGCCGCAACTGAATGAAGGTGCGCTTTGGGTTGAGGCTAAAATGCCTATGAGTTACTCTCTTCCTCAGACGGTTGAAATGGTTGAAGTACTCCGGGGCGAACTGATGTCATTCCCCGAGGTGAATGGGGTATTGTCTCAGACCGGACGTAGCAATGATGGAACCGACCCCAGCGGATTCTACTATGTTCAAATGCAAGTGAATCTAAAACCAAAGGAAGATTGGGAGCGAAAAATCAGTCTGGACGCCCTTGTTGAAGAAATGGATAAAAGACTGAAGAATTATCAGGGCATAAATTACAATTACTCCCAACCAATTATAGATAATGTGGCTGAAGCAGTTGCTGGCATGAATGCTTCAAATGCAGTGAAGATATACGGCGATGATCTGAACACATTAAACGAATACGCCAACCAGGTTGTTGATCAGATCAAAGATGTGCCGGGAATAAAAGACGTAGGTGTTCTGAGGAATGTTGGTCAGCCTGAACTGAGTGTATTGCTGGATGAAGAAAAAATGGCCATTTACGGTGTTACCAAATCCGATGCCCAGGCTGTGATTGAAATGGCAATCGGCGGAAAAACAGCGACCCAGAAATACGAGGGTGAACGTAAATTCGACATCAGGATCCGTTATGACAAGGACTACAGAAAACGTGAAGAGGATGTGATGATGCTGATGATTCCCACTATTCACGGAAACCGCATTCCCTTGAAAGAAGTAGCCAGCATCCGCCAGATTACAGGACCAGCCTTTATATACAGAGACAACACCAAGCGTTTTATAGGCGTTAAATTTTCAGTTCGCGAACGTGACCTTGGAAGCACAATTGCAGAAGCGCAGTCGAAAGTAAAATCACATGTTCATTTACCCGAAGGTTACAAAATTGGCTGGACGGGTGAATTTGAAAACCAGGTTAGGGCCAGTAAGAGACTGGCACAGGTAGTACCTTTAAGCCTGATCCTCATCTTCGTATTATTGTTCATGATGTTCAACAATGCCAAAGATGCCGGCTATGTACTCATCAATGTGCCGTTTGCTTTGATAGGAGGCATACTGGCCCTTCACATTACAGGAATAAACTTCGGCATCTCAGCCGGAGTTGGTTTTATTGCCTTGTTTGGCATTTGTGTTCAGAACGGTGTAATTCTCATTTCTGAAATTCACAAGCAGGCCAAAAACAGCGCCAACATTGCCGAAGTCATTAAGTCTGCTGTGAGAATCCGTACCCGGCCTGTTGTGATGACCGCGCTGATGGCCGCAATTGGTCTGATGCCCGCTGCTGTTAGTACGGGAATTGGATCAGAAAGTCAGAAACCGCTGGCCATTGTGATTATAGGTGGACTGGTGACCGCTACCTTATTCACCTTGCTTGTATTCCCAATCATTTATTATAAGGCATTTGATACCAGAGTATCCAAAGGCTAAGGCCCGCTTCTAAGTGCCATTTTCAAACTTTCTCAGGTTCTGATCAACTACTGTCTCAAACATTATCAAGTGTTCAAACCTGAATCCAACAATTTGTACATTTAAAAAGTGAAAGTTGGATTTTATTCACATCTTAAAACCTTATCGCTGATCATCGGATTGAGCTTGTTTATCAGGATATCTTCAGCCTTTACCTTACCAGATGAACCTAAACAAAAACCAGAAAAACAAAATAATATGTTAGAAGTTGAAATTTGGTCAGATGTCATGTGTCCCTTCTGTTACATTGGGAAAAGAAAGTTTGAAAAGGCTATTGAACAGTTCGAGAACCGAAACCTGGTGAAAATACACTGGAAAAGTTTTTTGCTTGACCCTGATCTGGTTTCTGATAAATCCAAATCAATACACCAGCACCTGTCGGAGGCTAAAGGATGGAGTTTAAGCTATGCCCAGGAAATGAACGCCTATGTGAGTGAAATGGCGACAAAAGAGGGGCTGAACTATAACATGAATGCAATTAAAGTGGCCAATACATTTAATGCGCACCGGCTCATTCAAATGGCCAAGACCAGGCAACTGGCAACAGAGGCAGAAGAAGCATTGTTCAAGGCCTATTTTTGTGAAGGGAAAGATCTTGCAGACACGGAGGTTTTGGTACAGCTATCCGAAAAAATTGGACTTGACCCCAGTGAAACACTTAAAGTGCTAGAGGGCAGGGAATATACAAACGAGGTTCTGCGCGATCTGAAGGAAGCTGATAGCATTGGCGTGAGCGGTGTGCCATATTTTCTTTTCAATAGAAAATTTGCCGTTTCCGGGGCTCAGGACTCCAGGGTGTTTCTGGATGCGATGAGGAAAGCCATGCAAGTCAGCAAATGAGGAAGCCTGCCTCAATAGCAGAATTAAAGTCAGAATTGAAGCACCTTCATGCATCTGATCTTATTGAGCTTTGCATCAAACTGGCGAGGTATAAGAAGGAGAATAAAGATTACCTGGATTACTTGTTATTTTCTGCGTCGGACAGGGATAGATACCTTAACGACATAAAATCAGACATGGAATTGCAATTTGGGTCAATAGATCCCGCCCAGAATCTGTATTACATTAAAAAATCCCTCAGAAAAATTCAACGCAGTCTGAACAGGTTCAGCAAGTATTTTAACGACAAGGCTTTTACCGTTGAGCTACACCTGCATTATTGCAAATGCCTGAAAAACTCGAATATCCCCTTCAGAAAGAGTCAACAATTGGTTCAATTGTATGAAAGGGAACTGATCAGGATCTTGTCTTTGGTCTCTAGTCTTCACGAAGATTTAAGGGCAGATTATGCTGGCTTGTTGGAGGAACTGCAAATCAAAGACGACAATGATCAGGCTTGGCTTGAAAAATGAGCGAAGCGAGGGCTTTTTCGGCCTTATACTTTAATTATTTAACAAAGTGAGGTTTTAAACACCTGAATATTTATAAAATATTGATTTTCTGATGTTTATATTGCTTTTGTTAATTCTTATCAACAAAACTGCGATCGGCTTTTATAATTTTGTCTATAAATTTAGGTGTTTGGTCTAACCTTTAGGGTGTTTTGTCGTAAAAATTGATAAATTTGTTATACGCTTTACGGCAAAAACTTTATGAGCTTAAATAAGTACCTAGTTGTTAGTTTGTTATATGTCTTTGTTTCAAGTTCTGGATTTTCTCAATCCTGTATTGAAGTTCCTGTGCCTGATCCATGCAATGGCAAGACCTACACACAGGGTGCATGGGGTGCTGGCAACAATAACCCAGCCAGTCAGTATCTGAATTCACATTTCAGCACTTCTTTCCCGTCTGGACTCGTTATTGGTTGTGGCACGAAATTTCTAAGACTTACCAGTCCCGCCGCCGTTGCTGCATTTTTACCTTCTGGAACCACGCCTACGTCTCTGCCAACAGGTACGCTGATCAATCCGGGTAGTGCATATTCAAATGTACTCGCAGGCCAACTGGTTACCCTTATTCTGAACAGTACTTTTGATTCCAACGATCCCAATTTTTCACCGGCCGCAGGTCCATTGGTCAATTATACTATTGCAAGTGGAACTTTCTCAGGCATGAGTGTAGGTAACTTTATCAATCTGGCCAATTCCATAATCGGGGGTTGTTCAAATCAGTATAGTTACAGCCAGATCAATTATGCTGCTGACCAGATCAACCAGAATTACGATGGTGGAACGATAAACAATGGTTTTCTTACCTGTGAAGAGCCTTGTAATGTCTCTCTCACGATCAGTTCAGGTACTATTCAGTGCTTTGGAGGCAGCACCACAGTGAATGTAAGCGGCACAGGACTTACTGCACCCTATGTGGGCACCGGAACCTTTACCAGAACTGCCGGCGCACAATCCTTTAGCGTCAGCGATGCCAGAGGTTGCACTGCCGTGGCAAGCATCACCTTAACCCAACCCAGCGTCCTTAATCTCAGTTCGAATCAGGGATTAATTTTATGCAACGGTGGCTCGACAAGCGTTTCTATTTCGGCAAGCGGTGGTACAGCGCCATACTCCGGTACCGGTACCTTTACACGTTCTGCCGGCATACATTCTTTCACAGTTGCTGACTCCAGATCCTGCTCTGCTGTCAAGTCCCTTACACTTAGCCAACCAAATACATTATCAATAAGTTCTTCTCAAGGCTCCATTCTTTGTAATGGCGGATCAGCTACTGTTTCAATTTCAGCAAACGGCGGTACCGCGCCTTACTCCGGTACAGGTACCTTTACCCGTTCTGCCGGCGTGCACTCCTTTACTGTTACAGATGCCAATGGCTGCAGCGCCGTGAAGACCATCA
>DAOMFS010000015.1:0-56722 GCA_035429925.1 Bacteroidia bacterium
ATCGCCTCAAATCATTATTTCCGGGGCTTCATCTCCTATTTGCGTTGGCGGCACAGCCACATTAAGCGCCAGTGGGGTCAACACCTATTCCTGGAGTACAGGCTCGAATGCACAAAGTATTGTGGTATCTCCAGCCAGCTCAACAACCTACACCATTTCCGGTTCTCTTTTTCCCGCCTGCGCTTCCACGGCCGCAATAACCCTTTCGGTGAATCTGAGTGTGCCGTCCATCACAGCCAGCGCGAGCAGTAATTCGGTTTGCCTCGGCAACACGGTGAGCCTGAGCGGCGCAGGGGCGTTGACTTATACCTGGTCAGGCGGTGTTCAGAATGCTGTGGCCTTTTCTCCAACAGCAACAGCAGTTTATACGGTTACCGGATCAAATGCCTGCGGAAATTCGAGCAGTACCATACAGATCAACCTGGCACCTCTCCTGATCGGCGCCGTAAGCACATCCAGCCTCATTTGCTCAGGATCTACAGCCACCTTAACTGCGGCCGGTGCCAGCACGTATACCTGGTCGCCCGGTTCCATAACGGGAAACAATGTTGTTGTTAGCCCCATTGTAAACACCGTTTACACTGTTCAGGGCACATTGGGTGCCTGTTTGGGTTCAACCAACATTGCCATCAACACGAATCCGTTGCCAAACCTGAGTGTGAGCGCCAGTTCAAGCATGATATGTGCAGGCACTTCGGCTACCCTAACGGCCAGTGGTGGGATAAGTTATACCTGGCAACCAGGCGGACAAACGGGTTCTTCTATTGTGGTCAGTCCGTCAATACCTACGGCATACATTGTAAGCGGATCCAATTCCTTCGGTTGCAGTGTGAATTTGAGCCAGGCGGTGATCACCAACCCTAGCCCAACGGTTAGCGCTGTTACCAGTAATTCACAAATATGTTCTGGTGCTTCAGCCACATTAACAGCAAGTGGCGCAAGCACGTACAGCTGGAGCAACGGATCAGGCGGTTCTCAAATCACGGTCAGTCCTGTCAGCACAACTTTGTATTCTGTAACAGGGACCGACGCCAACACGGGTTGCAGCAATACAAGCACTCTGCTTGTGAATGTATTCGAAGCCAGTATTTCTGTGAGCCAAAACACTGCCATTTGCATAGGACAGTCTGTTTCCCTGAATGCCAGTGGGGCGACAAGCTACACCTGGAGCAATGGACAGATGTCGGGTTCCATTCTGATCTCTCCATCCATAACCAGCGTATTTGTGGTAAACGCCACCAGTACACAAAATGGTATGAATTGTGCCAGTTCAGGTTCAGTTCAGGTTACAGTGAATCCCTTACCTCTGGTTACAGCTGTTTCAACCCGCACAAATATTTGCCGGAATGAATCTACCATCATACAGGCTTCAGGAGCATCGGGCTATTTATGGAGCAATAGTGCGGTGAGCCCAAGCATAAGTGTTTCGCCTACCATTACCACAACATACAGTGTAACCGGAACAGATGCAAACGGCTGTACAAATTCCTCCAGCATTCAGATTAAAGTATTCAACTGTGTTGGGATTTATGAGTTCCAGACCAACAATAGGAGTACGATATTTGTGATGCCTAACCCCTCTGGTGATTCATTCACCTTAAAGTCGGACCGGGAAGAAACGCTCGAGATTGTGAATACACTGGGCCAGACGGTAAGGATAGTGAAATTGGAAGCCAGCGGTAATTTTGAGATCAGGGTTGGAGGTTTGAGCGGAGGTACTTATTTATTGCGCGATTGCGAGAGTAAAATCTACTCCAATACCCGGATCATCGTGATGAACTAAAAGACTGAATTTTCAAGGTTTGTAATACTTTTTAGCTTCAGGCATAAAAGCTCTCAGGTCATTGATCCTGGTTTCATCGCTTGGATGTGTACTGAGAATCTGAGGTGGTTTCTGGCCGCCGGATTGCGACATTCGGGTCCAGAATTCGATGGCAACTTCAGGATTGTAGCCTGCCATTGCCGCGAAAATAAGTCCCATTTTATCGGCTTCTGTTTCGTGTTTTCGGCTGTATTTAAGCGTACCCAGACCTGTTGTGATGCCATAAGCCTGCTGGAAAAGAAATTGCGTTTCAGCGGGCTTTTGTAAAAGTGCGACTGAAAGCACTTCACCGCCAAATTGAACCAACATACCCTGACTCATGCGCTGATTTCCATGCCTGGCCACGGCGTGCGCGATTTCATGGCCCATCACCACGGCCAGGGCTTCTTCACTTTGGGTAACGGGGAGCAAGCCAGTATAAACAACTACTTTACCACCAGGCATGCACCAGGCATTAATGGTTTGGTCATCCACTACATTGAATTCCCAGTTGAATCCATTCAATTGATCAGAAGCTTTGCGTTCCGAATAAAAATCCTCTACGGCATTCTGTATCTTTGCCCCGCAGGTTCTTACCAATTGCACCCTTGCGTCTGAGGAAGAAAGCGGGGGGTGTTCTGCCAGGAATTTCACGTATTCGGTTTCGCTCATCCCGATCATCTGAGATTCGGGTATCAATGTCATGGCGCTTTTACCGGTTACAAGATTTCTGGTGCATGACCAGCATAATCCCGCAGCCAGGAGGGCTGTAAATACTATTCTAAGCATGGTTTAGTTTTCAATGACTGCACTCAGTCCCCTTTCGAGCAGGGCTTCACACATGGGCCTGAGTGTCCTGAAGGATCCTGACTTAACCGCGCATTTGCCTTTAAAGTGAATGAGGTGTGTGCATTGTTCGGCTTGCAGGGGATCGTGGCCACAAACCCTGACAAGCGACTCGATCACATAGTCGAATGTGTTGACATCGTCGTTGTATAGCACGAGGGCCTTTTGTTTTTCATCCTTGAGCAGAACGTCAATGGATGTGTCCTCAAGCCAGTCCGGTTCGTAATGCATGATCAGGCCTTATCTTCTTTTTTATTCTTTTTGGTTTTTGGTTTATGGGTACTTACCAATATCTGGTCTTTTTCCTTATCATAATCCACCTCAATTTCATCACCTTCTGACAGGTTATTTTTGATGATCTCTTCTGCCATAGGATCTTCAAGGTACTTTTGAATGGCCCGCTTCAAGGGTCGTGCGCCATAATTGATATCGTAACCTTTTTCCACGATATAATCTTTTGCTGCTTCAGATATTTTGATGGTATATCCAAGACCGTTAACACGCCCGAAAAGGTTGCCGAGCTCAATGTCAATGATTTTGTGGATGTCTCCGCGTTCAAGGGAGTTAAAGATGACCACATCGTCAATACGGTTGAGAAATTCGGGTGCGAAGGCTTTTTTCAGCGCACTTTCGATCACCATTTTTGAAGCTTCATCTTCATTTTCCTTTCTGGTCTTGGTGCCAAATCCCACCCCGGTGCCAAAATCTTTGAGCTGGCGAGCACCAATATTGCTGGTCATGATGATGATGGTGTTCTTGAAATCGATGCGGCGACCGAGAGAATCAGTGAGCATGCCATCGTCCAGCACCTGCAGCAGCATATTGAATACGTCGGGATGAGCCTTTTCAATTTCGTCAAGCAGGACCACGGAATAAGGACGACGCCTTACCTTCTCGGTAAGCTGTCCCCCTTCTTCATACCCCACATAACCCGGAGGTGCACCGATCAGCCTCGTGGTCGCAAATTTTTCCATGTATTCGCTCATATCTATGCGGATCAGGGCATCGTCATTGTCGAATAAGTACCGGGCCAGAACTTTGGCCAATTGCGTTTTGCCCACACCAGTAGGGCCCAGGAAAATAAACGACCCTATGGGTTTGTTTGGATCCTTCAAACCTGCCCTGTTGCGTTGAATGGCTTTCACAACCTTGGCAAGTGCCGCATCCTGTCCAATCACTTTACCTTTGAGCAGTTCGCTCATCTTCACCAGTTTTTCACCTTCATGCTGGCTGACCCTCTGAACAGGCACCCCGCTCATCATGCTCACAACTTCCGCTACATTTTCTTCCCCAACTATGATGCGGTTCTTTTTGGTTTCTTCTTCCCAGACTTTTTTCGCGCTTTCTAGTTCGTTCTGAAGTTGTTTTTCGGTGTCGCGAAGTCTGGCAGCCTCTTCATATTTCTGGCTGCGCACAACCTGGTTCTTGAGTTCCTTAATTTCTTCTATCTTGGTTTCTATGTCAACAATATTCTGAGGCACATTGATGTTGGTGATGTGCACACGGCTTCCTGCCTCATCAAGAGCATCTATAGCCTTATCCGGAAGATGGCGATCGGTGATATACCTTGCGGTGAGGGTAACACAGGCTTTTATAGCTTCGTCGGTATAGGTTACATTGTGATGATCCTCGTATTTATTTTTAATGTTGTTCAGGATCTGAAGGGTTTCTTCCTGCGAAGCCGGTTCTATGATGACCTTCTGGAACCTTCTTTCTAGTGCTCCATCTTTTTCAATGTATTGTCTGTATTCGTCAAGCGTGGTAGCACCAATGCATTGAATCTCTCCGCGCGCGAGGGCAGGTTTGAACATGTTGCTCGCATCCAGGCTACCGCTTGCACCGCCTGCACCGATGATGGTGTGGATTTCATCTATGAAGAGAATGACATCCGGGCTTTTCTCCAGTTCGTTCATTACGGCCTTCATACGCTCTTCAAACTGTCCGCGGTATTTTGTGCCGGCAACCAATGAAGCCAGGTCGAGGGTCACAACACGTTTTCCGAAGAGCACTCTGGATACTTTGCGTTGAACAATCCTAAGTGCAAGGCCTTCAGCTATGCTGGACTTACCAACGCCTGGTTCACCGATGAGTATGGGGTTGTTCTTTTTTCTGCGGGAAAGGATCTGAGAAACCCGCTCAATTTCCTTCTCCCTACCCACCACCGGATCCAGTTTTCCATCCTCGGCCATTTTGGTGAGATCACGGCCAAAATTATCCAGAACTGGTGTTTTGGATTTGCTGTCGCCTTGTTTTTTTGGATTCCCGGTGTTGCCAACACCACCAAAATTTCCTTCGTCGGAATCCTCGTCATCCCCGCCTGTGGTTGAGTTTTCGATCTTTCCGGGATTATCAATAAAGGATTCGAGTTCAGCACGCACAGCCTCGTAATCCACACCGTAGCGTATGAGGGTTTTGCTCACCAGGTTGTCATTGTCTTTCACAATGCAGAGGAGCAGGTGTTCGGTTCCAATCTGCGCCGATTTGAATGTTTTGGCTTCGAGGTAAGTGAGTTTGAGTGTTTTTTCAGCCTGTTTGACCAGGGGAATATTTGCCAGGTTATTCGATTTCCTGAGGCCCGGGGTAAGGTTCTGTTCAATGTTCCGGCGCAATTCTGAGGCGTCGATACCCAGGTTTTTGAGGAGTCGCATGCCCACGCCTTCGCCGTCACGTATCATGCCGAGCATCAGGTGCTCGATCCCTATATAATCATGACCCAGTCGTAAAGCTTCCTCGCGGCTGTATGTAATAACATCCTTTACCCTGGGAGAGAATTTTGCTTCCATAAATAGTCCTTGCTTTTAATGGTTAAGTTACAGAATTAATGCCAAAACCAAAAATAAACCGAAATGCCAGCATGACCCTTCTGGCGAAGTGCTTTTTTTAACAAAGGATTTGTTGATAAGTTTTGGCTCTATGTCCCGATAAATGGGTACTTTCAGGAGTTCAAACCGATTTTTCTGACCCGGAAAAAAGGCCTGAAATTAAGGACGGTCTGACACTGACAAAACCAACAAAAACACGACAAAAGCGAACCATCCAGTACTTTAAGAAAGATTATGGCAGAGAACGAGAAGATCATTCCCATCAACATTGAAGACGAAATGAAAACAGCCTACATCGATTATTCGATGTCGGTTATTGTATCAAGGGCCTTGCCCGATGTAAGAGACGGCCTTAAGCCGGTGCATCGCCGCGTACTATACGGCATGCTGGACCTTGGCGTGCTTCACAACAGACCTTATAAAAAATCGGCCCGTATTGTGGGTGAAGTGCTTGGTAAATATCATCCACACGGCGACGCATCCGTCTACGATACAATGGTACGCATGGCGCAGGACTGGAGCCTTCGTTACATGCTGGTTGATGGTCAGGGGAATTTTGGCTCAGTTGATGGTGATCCACCCGCAGCCATGCGTTACACTGAAGTGAGGTTTCGCAAGATTGCCGAGGAGATGCTTGCTGATATTGAAAAAGACACCGTAGACTTCAGGCCGAACTTTGATGATTCACTCACTGAGCCTTCGGTATTGCCCACGCGGATTCCCAACCTGCTTATGAACGGGGCATCCGGCATTGCGGTGGGTATGGCCACCAACATGGCACCGCATAATCTGCGCGAGTGTATCGACGCTATTGTGGCATATATTGATAACAAGGAGATTGATGTGAACGGGCTCATTCAGTACATTAAGGCCCCTGACTTTCCTACCGGAGGTACCATATATGGTTACGAAGGCGTGAAAGAAGCCTTCCATACTGGTAGGGGGCGTGTGGTGCTGCGCGGCAAGACAAATGTTGAGATGGTTGGAGATCGCGAACGCATTATCGTCACCGAAATTCCCTATCAGATCAACAAGGCCGAAATGATCAAACGCCAGTGGGAACTTTGCAATGAGAAAAAGATAGAGGGCATCACCGAAATCAGGGATGAAAGCAACCGTGAAGGCATGCGTATTGTGTATGAGCTGAGAAGGGATGCTATTTCCAATGTGGTATTGAACAATCTGTACAAGTACTCTGCCCTTCAAACTTCATTTTCAATCAATAACGTTGTTCTTGTGAAAGGCAGGCCACTGACCTTGAATCTCAAGGACATGATCCATTACTTCGTGGAGCACCGCCACGATGTGGTGGTTCGCAGAACCAAATTTGATCTGGCCCAGGCTGAAAAACGGGCCCATATCCTGGAGGGATTGCTGATAGCGATCGACAACCTCGACGAGGTTATCCGCATTATCAGAGAGAGTGAGAGCCCTGATGTGGCAAGAGACCAGTTGATGGGTAAATTTTCACTTTCCGAAGTGCAGGCCAGGGCGATACTCGACATGCGACTGAGGACCCTCACAGGACTTGAACGTGACAAGATCAAAGCCGAGTATGAAGAACTGCTCAAAACAATAAAATACCTCAGAGATGTGCTTGAAAATGAAGATCTGCGCTACAAAATCATCCGTGAAGAGCTGATCGAAATCCGTGAAAAATATGGTGATGACAGGCGCACGGATATTGTTTATGCGGGAGACGATCTGAAAATGGAAGACATCATTGCCGACGAATCGGTGGTGATTACCATTTCACACATGGGTTACATGAAACGCACCAATCTCACCGAATACCGGTCGCAGAACAGAGGAGGCAAAGGCAGCAAGGGAACGGCCACTAGGGATGAGGATTTTGTTGAACACATGTTTATCGCTTCAACTCACAACTACATCCTCCTTTTCACCGAGAAAGGCCAGGTATACTGGATCAGAGCCTATGAAGTGCCTGAAGGCAACAAACAAAGCAAGGGCAGGGCCATACAAAACCTGATCAGCATTGCACCCGATGACAAGGTAAAGGCCTTCATCAACATCAAGGACTTTAACGATGAAGATTACATCAAAAACAACTTCATCATACTTTGTACACGCGAAGGCATCATTAAGAAAACTTCTTTGGAAGCATATTCGAGGCCCAGGGCAAGCGGAATTAACGCCATTGGCATACGTGAGGGCGACATGCTGCTCGAAGCGGCACTGACCAACGGAACAAACGAGATCATGCTCGCCACCAGAATGGGCAAGGTATGCCGCTTTAACGAAAGTAAGGTGCGTCCAATGGGCAGAAACGCGAGCGGCGTTATAGGTATAGACCTCAATGACGATGAAGGAAGTAAAAACGAGGTGGTTGGCATGATATGCGTGAACGACCAGTCGGCGAACGTGCTGGTTGTATCGGAAAAAGGCTACGGTAAACGATCTGAACTCGATGAGTACCGCGTTACCAACAGGGGCGGAAAAGGTGTCAAGACCATCAACATCACAGATAAAACCGGTCAGCTGGTTGCGATCAAGTCTGTAACGGATGATAACGACCTGATGATCATTACCCGCAATGGCATTACCATCCGAATGAATGTTTCCGATCTCAGGGTTATGGGAAGGGCCACGCAGGGCGTGCGTCTCATTAACATTCAAGACAACGACGACATTGCGGCGGTTACCAAGGTGGACCATGAAGAAGAACAAAGCAACGGGGAGGAGAACGGCAATTCCGTGGAGAACAAGACCGAAAATTCTCCACCAACGGAGGATAAGGAGTAGAAAAGGGCTTGTTCTGCAATCAATTAAATGTAATTTTATCGCAAATTTCAAACCAATGAAAAAGCTAATACTTGCCTTATTCGGCCTGCTCTTTTGCAGCACGTATTTTTCACAACCCGTTTTGATCGAGAAGGTCGAGGCCAAACCCGACAAGGTGGTTCTGCCCTATGAGCGGTGGAAGCTTCCCAACGGGCTTACCATTCTGCTTCATGAAGACCATTCTGATCCCGTGGTGAATGTGATGGTAACCTACAAGGTTGGTTCGAACCGTGAGAGCATAGGAAAATCAGGCTTCGCTCATTTTTTCGAACACATGATGTTTCAGGGTTCTAAACATGTGGGTGACGAAGAACATTTTAAGATGGTGTCGGGTGCCGGCGGAAACATGAATGGTTTTACCCAGCGTGATCAAACCGTGTATTTTGAAACGCTGCCATCGAATTACCTCGAAATGGGCCTCTGGCTTGAATCAGACCGTATGGGATTCCTGCTGGATTCCCTTACTTCTAAAAAATTCGAGAACCAACGTGACGCGGTAAAGAATGAGAAATCACAGAATGTGGAAAACCAGCCTTATGCCATGGCCTTTGTGGAAGAGATCAACAAGGTGCTCTATCCAACTGGGCACCCCTACAGCTGGCCGGTAATTGGGTATGTGGATGACCTGAACAGGGCGAATCTCGACGATGTGAAGAACTTCTTCCTTCGCTGGTATGGCCCGAACAACGCTATTTTAAGCATATCGGGCGATTTTAAAACCGAGGAAGCCCTGAAATTGGCCGATAAGTATTTTGGCGACCTGAAAGCCTGTCCTGAAGTGAAAAAACTCAGAACACCACCTGTTATCATTGCAGCGGACAAATACACCAATTACCGCGACAAGACCTACCTTCCCCTGAACTTACGGGTTTATCCAACCGTTGGTCAATACCACCGTGATGAGCCGGCCCTTGATTTACTTGGTACCATGATGGGAAGCGGTAACAATTCGGTGTTCTACAAGAATTTTGTCAAAACCAAAGAAGCTATACAGGCCATGGCTTATCACCGTTCAGAAGAGCTTTCAGGTGAATTTACAATAGAAGTGTTTGCCTTTCCGCCTGACGACCCGGCTGAGATGGAGAAACTTTTCACAGACATTGACACCAAGGTGAAAAGCAGCATTGAAGAATTTGGTACCAGCGGCATTACCGACGAGGCACTTATGCGTGCCAAGAGCCAAAAAGAGACTGAAATGCAATCGGAGCTCACCTCTGTTTTTGCCAAAAACATGATCCTGTCGCAGTGGGAACGTCTTTTGGGTAAATCTTCCACACTGAGCGATGAAACAGAGCGGTACAGCAAGGTAACCAAAGAAGACATTACCAGGGTGTTCAACAAGTATATCAAAGGGGCCGGAGCAGCCGTTTTGTTCACCTACCCGATCACGGATCCCAAAGATTCAGTTAAGAGTGTAAATCCCTATGCCGGCGCTTCATTCCCGCCGAATCCAGAATATGCGGGTTTGAGTTACAAACCCAATCCTGACAAATTTGACCGTTCACAGCGTCCGGCACCTGCTGAACCCAAAACCGCCATTGTGCCAGAGTATTACAGCAAAAAACTGGCCAATGGATTAAATGTGATAGGTACCAGATACACTGAAAATCCTATCATCACAATGGTTTTCGAAATTGAAGGCGGTAGTTTAGCCTTGAGTCAGGACAAGCTTAAAAAAATAGGAATTCCCGAAATGACAGCATCCATGCTGAATGAGGGGACTAAAAACTATACCACAGAACAGATCAGCGCCGAATTGGGCAAGCTGGGAGCCAATTTATTCTTCTATGCAGGCAAAACATCAAGCAATATACGTTTGCAATGTCAGAAGAAGAACCTTGATGCCACCCTTAAGTTACTGGAAGAAAAACTGCTTCAGCCCGGATTCAGGGAAGAGGATTTTAAACTTGTCAAAAAACAATTTAAAGGTGGTATCCGTGATGAAGAGAACAGCGCCGAAGTGATGGCGAACAAACTGTTCAATTTTGCCATTTACGGCAACTCTGTTCTGGGCCTTGAACCGTCGGTTAAATCGGTAGACAATATCGAAATATCAGACCTTAGGGAATATTACAATTCCTTCTACTCCCCGTCAGCCTGCAAGCTTGTGATTGTAGGGGATCTGAGTGAGGCCGAAATCATGCCGAAACTGGAGTTTCTCAACAAATGGCAGGCAAAAGAAATTAAGTTGCAGCCTGCGCCGGAACCACAGCCTGTAACCGAAACCAGATTCTTTCTCTACGACAAGAAATTTGCCTCATCCTCCGTTATCCAGATGGGGTATGCTTCTCTCAAATACGACGCCACTGGTGACTTTTATAAGAACCGGATCGCCAACTTTATTTTTGGCGGAAATTTCAATAGCCGTCTGAACCTGAATCTGCGTGAAGACAAGGGATATACCTATGGCATACGATCCAATTTCTATGGCGATAAATTCAACGGAACATTTGAGATCAATACATCCGTAAAACGTAATTCCACTGCGATGTCACTGGCTGAGATCATTAAGGAATTCAGGAAGTATGAAACTGAAGGTATTACTGAGACTGAACTGGCATATACCAAGAGTTCAATGCTTAATCAGGAGGCTTTGCGGTACGAATCCCCTGAACAGAAAGCAGGGTTTCTGGCCAACATCATCCGTTATAATCTTGACAAAGATTACACCGCCAAACAAAATCAGATCTTAAGGAGCATTACCCGTGATGAAGTAAACCAGCAGGTGAAAAAATACTTCGACTCTAACAAGCTTACAACTGTGGTAGTTGGCGACAAATACATGGTTGAGTCACAACTGGATAAGGCGAACAAAGATGCCAAATACAAAGACCTATTAAATAAGGTTAAATTGAAAAAGATCGCCCTGGATTAGGGCTTGAATTCTCATCTTTGTGTTGATGAGCAATCACCTTATCAACAATTTTAAACCACTAAGAAAAGCTCTTAGTGGTTTTTTTATATTCGCAGGCAAATCCGAACGTATGAAAAGAGTCCTTTTATTTCTTCTGCTCCAGGCAGCCCTAAGCGGTTATAGCCAGAACATGCAGGTACAGAACATGATCAACTATACCCGCAACAAAGATTATGTAAAAGCCAAAGCTGCAGCCGATGCCGCTGCTGTGCACGAAAGCACCAGCAACAGTCCAAAAATGTGGATGAACAGGGGTCACGTTTATAAAGCCATCTACGCGGACACTTCTCAGAAAGTGAGAGAACTGGATCCCGAAGCCGAAGAAAAATCACTTGAAGCCTATATCAATTGTCTGAAACTGGACAAGGATAACATATACAAAGATGAGGTAAAAGGAGACCTGGTGCGTGCGGCTTCTGTAACCAAACGGAAAGCTGACAAGTACTACAAGCCCAATAAAATGTTTGAACCGGCGTTAAGAGCTTACGATTTGCTTGAACAGGCACTTCCATATGATTTTGACCAGGGCCTGAAACGGAACAACATCACTAAAGAGTACCTTATTTACGACAAGTATGATCTGTACATGCGCTGGGGTGATAAACCCAAAGCCAAACAATACGCCAATACGCTCATTGATATGAAATACAAAGAGCCCAGGATTTATATCGACATGATGAACATGGCCTTGAAGGAAGATAAGGATACAGCTGCCGCCCTGGCTTATATTGAGAAAGGAAAACTGCTGTTTGAAGACAATATGCTTCTGATCGGAACTGAAATTGACATCTACATTGCACAGAAAAAGACTCCGCAGCTCATTGAAAAACTGAAAGCCGCCATTGAACTTTCGCCCGATAACGAGGTTTTGCACGCCGTGCTCGGTCAGGTTTACCAGAAAAGTGGAGATATACCCAATGCTGAAAAAGAGTATCTCAAAGCCCTGGAATTAAAACCAGACTATGAAACGGTGAACTATAACCTCGGTGCCCTGTATTTTAACGAAGCAAACGAATACAACAAAAAATTAAACGACCTGCCTCCCGGTCAAAGCGCCAAGGTTAAAGAATACGAAGAGAAGGTAAAAACCAATTTCCAGAAAGCCATTCCTTACCTTGAAAAGGCCTATGAAGCCAATAAGAACGAAAAAGCGTATAGCCAAAGGTTATATCAGGCTTATATGAGGCTGGGAGATACTGAAAATGCCAAAAAATACAAACCCGCTCCGGCTTCTAAATAAAATCATATGAAATCAAGTCTGGTATTTGCCTGTCTGTTCACGCTTTCTTTTTCGTCTCATTTTGCCCAGAAAAGTCAGGTGCAGGCCGCCTGGAGAGCATTAAGCGACTATGAGGAAAGTCTCAAGGAAAACGCCACATCTCCCGAAATAAAATACCTCGATAAGGCCAGGGATGCCATCAATACCGCGCTTGCCAACGAAGACAGCAAGAACATGCCGAAAGCACACGCTTACAAATTGCGGATCAGTTACAATTATTACCGTTACAATCTGGGTGAGGAGTTAAAACGGCTCGAAGCCAGCGTACAGGACAAAAACGAACGTTACAGTCTGGCTTACGGCAAAACTTCCCTGACCGAATTCGAGGAAGCCAATAACGAACTGGCCGTTTTAAAAGATCTCGACCCTAAATTCATAGAGAAAATACAAAACGCTATTATCACCGGCAATACTGGTTCTCTGGATGAGGAAGAATTCAAATTCGCCATTGCCGTTCAGGAAATGAAGGTGGAAGCGCCCAACATTGCAACAGGCAAATACAAACTGAAAGAATATGAGGTGTCGGCAGACTATTTTTACAAATCGGCCTTTATGAATTCCGTGCTTTATAAAAGTTTGGACACAGCCAACTTCTACAATGCCTGTATTGCTGCCGGTAAATCCGGTAATCCGGACAAGGTGATAGAGTATAACAAGCGTATGCTGGATGCCAAGCTGGATATGCCTTACAATTACATTTCACTTTCCAATGCATACCAGGCCAAGGGCGACACCAGCCTGGCACTGCAACAGCTCAAGAAAGGCCGTGAGGTTTTCCCTTCCGACAACGAACTCCTGGCCAGGGAAACCGATCTTTTTCTGGCTACCCGGAAGCAGGAGGAAGCCTTGACAAATCTGAAACTTGCCTCTCAAAAAGATCCTAAAAACGGCTTGTACTACATGATGATAGGCAACATTTATGACAACCTTGCAAATCCAAGGGACAAGAATGGAAAAGATTTGCCTAAGCCGGCGAATTTCAACGACTTGTTTAACAATGCAGAAAGCAATTATCTGAAATCGGTTGAACTGAGCGGGGGAGACGCTGAACTTTCTTACAATTCGCGATACAATATTGGCGCTTTGTACAATAACCATGGGGCTTATCTTGAGAATAAGAACATTGATAAGATAACCGACTTTGCCAAGTACCAGAAAGAAAATGCCGCGAAGAGCCAGGAGTATTACAAAAAAGCCATCCCTTATCTGGAACAGGCTCTAAACCTGAAACCTCAGGATATCAATACCATGAAGGCCCTTAGACTCCTGTATTTCAAAACCGGAGAGGAAGCCAAGGCTAAGGCCATGCAGCAACGCATAGATGCTGCGAAATAAAGCGGAAGGGTTTCAAGGTTACTGAAAAAACGGGCTCAGGGCAACCGGGCTTCGTTCATATCCATATCCAGACCACAGCGAAAATGGCCTTTTGGACAGGCTTTGAAACCGTGCAAACCGCAGGGTCGGCAGGGGAGACCTTTAACCTCAATTACCGCAGACCTTCCGGATAAGGGTCCGAACCCAAAATCCACGTGGGTGGAGAGGAAAAAAGCCTTCACAGGTGAGTCCATTGAAGAAGCGAGATGAAGCGGAGCGGAATCGTTCACGTAATTCATTACAGCTTTGTTCATCAGTGAACAGGATTGCAGAAGACTTAGCTTACCGCAAAGGTTCAGCATGCCTGATCGTCCGCTTTGTTCTATAATCTCCTTAGCCAGATCATTGTCGCTTTCTGCTCCCAGTATATATACACTGATGTCTGAAGAAAAAGACCTGCACAATTCTATCCATTTGCTTTTCGGCAGTTGTTTGGTAAACCAGACCGATGCAGGGGCAATGCAAACGAATTTTCCATCTGTTAATGACTTCACGGCAAGGGCATCCGATTCTCCGGGGTACAGTTTGGGTTTAAATAGGTCTTCACCGGCAAAATCACTCACCAGTTGGTTGTAACGTTCAATTTCGTGGAGACCTTTTTGGAGACGATGGGGCACCGATCGGTTGAACAGAAAGGAAAAAGGGTTTTGCTTAAAACCAGCACTGTGTTTTGCACCGGAAAAGGCCGTCAGCAGACCAGAGCTAGTGTAGCGGTGGCAATTGATCACGCAATCGAAGCGCTTTTTTCTGATTTCAAACAGCAGATTCAGCAGGTTTTTGAATTTGCCACGGCTTTTGTCCCACACCAGAACATTTTTCAGAAATGGGTGATCCTTATAAATACTTTCATTGCCTTTACGTACCAGAATGCTGATACTAGATTCTGGAAACCTGTGGTGTAGTTTTTCGAGCAGGCTCGACGCGAGAATGGCATCACCTATGAACGCGGTCTGAATGATCAGTATGTTCCTGTAATCCAAAAAATCAGCCGTGTATGGTTTCTGTCCTGCCGTAACTCTGTATCACCAGGGCTTCGTGTTCGAGCCATTCCTGCCAGCGTTGGTTCACGTCTTCAACACCCTCTCCATAATGTCTCGCAAAAGCCAGGAAGGTGGTATAGTGATTGGCTTCTGAAACCATCAGTTCGCGGTAAAATGCCCTCAGGTCAGCGTCATGCAGTTTTTCGGAAAGCAACTTAAATCGTTCACAGCTTCGGGCTTCTATCATGGCTGCAAACAAGAGGCGATCAATAAGGGCAATCTCTCTGGAAAAACCCTTTCTCATATACTTATACAAATCGTTCACGTAGGGATCCTTGCGTTCAAAACCCAGCTTAAAACCTTTCTCCAGTAGTTTCTTGTGCACCATCTCAAAATGTTCCAGTTCTTCCTTGGCCAGTTTCAGCATTTCTTCAACCAGCTCGCTATGATAGGGGTATGAGATCACAATGGATATGGCATTGGATGCCGCCTTCTGCTCGCAGTAGGCGTGATCGGTCAGAATGTCTTCAAGACTATTTTCTGCGATGCGGACCCAGCGCGGATCTGTAGGCAATTTGAGTCCCAGCATGTTATTAAAATAGAAACCTGCGCAAAGTAACAACATTTTTTTTACTTAATATTACGCCATGGGAGGCCGATCAACCCTCTATTTGATTCCGGTTCCGCTTTCCGAAGCGCCAATTGATCATGTCATACCTGAGCACAATCTGAACCTTGTCAGGGGCTTGAAGCGCTTCATTGCCGAGAACAGTAAAAATTGCAGGAAATTTTTAAAACAAGCGGCCTATCCATCCATACCTGAAGCGCAGATACTTGAATTGAATGAGCATAGCAGGATGGAAGAACAGGGTGAATTTCTCAACTTCTTAAAAGAGGAGGGACCGGTGGGACTGATGAGTGACGCGGGTTGTCCGGGTATTGCTGATCCAGGTGCCGCGGTTGTAAGGCTGGCACACCTTAATGGCATTCCGGTTATTCCGCTAGTTGGGCCCAGTTCAATACTATTAAGCATCATGTCAAGCGGTTTGAACGGGCAAAACTTTGCATTTAACGGTTATTTGCCGGTAGACCGTCATGCCAGAAGCCGTTGCATCAGGGATTTGGAACAAAAAGCACGCAAAACCGGTCAGGCACAGTATTTTATAGAAACGCCATACAGAAATGAAATGTTGTTTAAGGATCTTTTGGAAGTGTTGCCTTCCGTCACATTGCTCTTTGTGGGTCGCGATATCAGTGGAGCCAGGCAATTGGTGATGAGTAAATGCATCTCAGACTGGAAAAAAACAGCTATACCTCAGCTGGACAAGTTGCCAACGGTGTTTGGCATAGGGTATTAAAAACAAGGCAATGAGAATAAAACCGGAGTCTTCTTCTTAACTTTAGATCGAACTTAGGCGAAGTATGGACATTTTTTCAATCATCAGGGCCAAACATAACCTGATCTTTAAACTCATCCTGGTAACCCTGGTGTCTTTTCTTTTATCGCTTATGTTGCCAAACAGGCAGGTGAAAGGGCACAAGGTAGATGCCTTCAACGCCATATGGCCATATCCCGACCTGGTAACTGACCAGGATTTTTTTGTCCGCAAGTCAGAACTTGAGCTTAAAACCGAAAAGGAAAAGATTATAAAAGAATCACCTCTATTTTTTGAGATCACCAACACTGAACGGGATGAAAAGTTGAGCCGGCTTGAATTGCTGAACCACAGCATGCCTGGTGTTTATAAAACGCTTAAGCCATTGTTTGATAGCATTTACAAGAGGGGGGTGATAGAAAGCATGGATTCAGAAGTGTTGCGTGATAAACAGATATATGAAACCAATGGGTTATATGCCGAGAACATTGTGTATTATGATTTGTTTACAGTTAATTCTGCAGTTGAATTTCTGGAAGCACAGCTCCGGAACAAATCGCTTCCGGTTAATGTAATTGATTTTCTGGCTATCACGCACCGCTATAGTAAAAACAGGACGGAATTTTATCTGAATTCCAAACTGGAACAGATTTCATTGTACAAAAACGTGATCAAGGCCGGGCAGGTATTGGTTAAACAAGGGCAAGCGCTCACCAACAACAAACGCAACCTGATTAACCGTTATTACTACTTTCAAAATCAGAACATCAGTTTTTCCTGGTTAAAGTTCTTTGCCAAATGGGGCCTTACCTGGATGCTAAGTCTTGTCCTGCTCGTTTTTCTGGCGTTTTTCAGGAAACAGATCTTTGGCCAGAACAAACAAGTGGCGTTTTTATTTTTTCTGCTCCTGGTGGCCGTTACGGTAACCTTCTTATTTCACCGGTACGGGTTTATGGTGCTGGCTTTACCATATGCACTTGTGCCAATTCTGGTACGTGTGTTTTTTGACGGGAGAACGGCACTATTTACACACCTCATGATTGTGTTGCACTGCAGCATGTTCATGCCTGACAAGCTGGAATTTATCTTATTGCAGCTTATCCCGGGGATTGGAACCTTGTTCGCGGTGGCTGAAATGCGCAAGCGGCAGCAGATTCTGAATGCCGCGGCCCTGGTGTTTTTCTTTTACCTTATCATTTACGTTTGTTATGAATTCAGTTTCGGAGCGCCTGAGGCAGTGAGTAAAATCACCTCCTATGTGCCTTTTGCCATCAGCTCAATGCTGGTATTGCTGGCTTACCCCCTCATCTATCTCACCGAAAAGTTCTTCGGATTTATTTCAGATTTTAAGCTCCTTGAGCTATGCGACCTCAATCAGCCTCTGCTCAGAAAACTCTCCAAGGAGGTTCCAGGTACTTTTCAGCACAGCCTGCAGGTGGCCAATCTGGCTGAAGAGGCTATTTTTTACATTGGCGGTAACTCGCTCCTCGTAAGAGCGGGGGCCATGTACCATGATATCGGCAAAATGAAGAACCCCTATTATTTCACCGAGAATCAGGCCGATGGGTTTAGTCCCCATCAGGAAATTGAACCGGTGGAAAGTGCCAGAATCATCATTGAACATGTGATTGTGGGCATAGAAATGGCCAAAGCCAATAATCTGCCTGAACCCATCATTGACTTCATTCGCACACATCATGGTACCACATCGGTGCGTTATTTTCTGCATCTTTTTGAAAAACAGGGACACGATAGTCTTACAGCCGAAAGCAAATTCAGGTACCCGGGACCCATTCCCTTCAGCAAGGAAACCGCCGTTATGATGATAGCTGATGCTGTGGAAGCGGCTTCCAGAAGCTTAAAGGTTCATGACGCCCTCACAATCAATGATCTGGTGGACAACATTATTGAATACAAGATTGCGAACCAGCAGTTCATCAATTCTGACATCACATTTAAGGATATTACCACCATCAAAAAGATATTTAAAAAGCGTCTTATGAACATCTATCACGCCAGGATAGAATACCCTGACTAAACAGGCAAACCCGGGTTTCATATGGCGGTAAAAAACAATATATTTGCCTTAACTATGCGATATTTCCTGCTGATTGCCGCTTCCCTGCTCGTGTTTTCCGCCTGCAGAGTGATGCGTTCGAACCTGATGCTGAAAACGCCTAAAGGTTATAAGTACGATGAACTGGTGGATTCGCTGTCTCGCAAGGACTATAAGGTTGCCCCAAATGATGAAATCCTTTATTTTGTGTTCACCAACGATGGATTTAAGCTCATTGACCTGGCCACACAGGTAGACCGCAGCTTCAAGGCATCTATCAATACGATCGTGGAAAGTGACGGTTATATCAAAATGCCCCTGCTGGGCCGCGTGTATGTGGAAGGATTAACCCTGAAAGAATTGCAATTTTTACTCGAGGAAAAGTATGCCGAGTTTTATGTGAAACCTTATGTAGAAGTAAGGGTGTCAAATAAACGGGTCATTGTATTTCCAGGAAGCGGCGGCTCCGCTAAAGTCCTCCCCCTGACCAATAATAATACTACAGTAATGGAGGCACTTGCCTCTGCAGGCGGTATTGTGGAAGATGGCAAGGCCTATAAGGTTAAACTCATTCGCAATTCGCAAAAACCAGGTCAGAGGCCACTTGTGTTCCTGATGGACCTTTCTACGATCAACGGGTTGGCGGCGGCAAACTCAAAGGTTCAAGCCAATGATATCATCTATGTTGAACCACGCTACAAGCCTTTGGCCACTTTCAACAAAGAGATCCTGCCACTGGTGACGACCATCACAGGTGTGATCCTGATTGTTCAGTTGTTCAGATCTTTGTAAAATGCTGAATCCACAGGTCGACAACACAAACAATCAGTTAAAGGACATTGCGGAGAAGCTCAACTCGAATTTTGATTTCGGTCTGTTCATCTTTCTTTTTGTCAGGAACAAGTATTTTATCCTGAGTTTTTTTCTGATCTCAACGCTCTCGGCATTTCTCTACTTGCGATACAGTCAGCCTGTTTATGAATCGAGGGCTGTAATTCAGATCAACGGGGCAAGCAAAGCCGATGAAATTCTGAAACTGGGCTCATCGGGTGAAGAAGAGAACGCACTGGCTGAAGCGATTGAGCAGATCCGTTCAAAAGTTTTCCTGAGAAGGGTGGTGGAGAAGCTTGATATCAGCGTTAATTACTTCAGTGAAGGGACTTTCAAAAACCACGAACTTTATTTTTCATCGCCGTATCTGGTCAGAATCAACATGAAGGATCCTTCTGTGTATGGACAAAAGATCTATGTTGAACTTAACAAGGATCTAAAAACAGGACGGGTGAAAACGGGTAACGAAAATTTCGTGTTCAAAACTGGTGAACTGAATTACCGTGAAAAGTTTGATCTGGTGGTTTACGCCAACACCAAACTGGGGGCCGGACCTATACTTAAACTGCTGAATGAAAACAACGCGTATTACTTTGTGGTTTCGGATGTGGATCAGGTAACGGCCTTGCTGAAGGGGAGACTGGAAGTGAAGCTTTTTAATGAAATGGCAAAAACCGTTCTGATCAAGGTTGAAGATGTGAACCCGTCAAAATCAACGGATATTGTGAATGCCATAACAGAGGAGTACCTCAATTACGACGTAGAGAGGAAAAGTGAGAGTTCTACGAATATTTTGTCCTTTATCGATTCACAACTCGACAATGTGTATAACGATCTAAAGAGTACTGAAAGCAATCTGTATAAATTCAAAAGTGAGAAAAAAATCGGGGAAAGTGAACAAGTGAACACCACTGAAATGATGCGCTATTCTTCAATTGAGGAACAAATGGTTGAACTGGAGATCGAAGAAAAACTAATCGCTGAAATACAGGATAACATCGCGAAAAACAAAAGCATTGACACATATCAGTTACTTTCACTCACATCCGGTACTGAGCAGGATAATTCCATACGCGAGATCGTTGAAAGCATCAAAAGGCTTCTGAGTGAAAAGGAAAATCTGCTTTACGCGGTTACGCCTAACTCGGAAAACATCAAACAGATCAATTATCAGATCGAAAATCAGAAAAGACTACTGATGGAGAGTCTTGATGTACTCAGGCTCAAGTACAGAACCCGGTATAAAAACCTGATGGATAAATCAGGAGATTTTCACACCAAGCTGACGCGAAATCCCGAAGATGAGGTGGAATTCTCGCGTTTATCCAGACTTTACAGCATCAATGAAAAGTATTATACCATGCTGCTCGAAAAGAAAACGGAATTTTCGATTTCTAAGGCTGGTTATGTGTCCAAGAACATTATCCTTGAAAAGGCTCTTGGTGTAGGAACCCTGGTTTCGCCCAACCGCAAAAAGGCCATGCTGATTGCCCTTATTTCCTTCCTGCTGTTTTCCTTCGGTATGGTGATGGTGCGTTATCTGTTTCATGATAAAATTTATACGCTCTATGACATCACCAGGTATTCCAGTGGCAATGTTGCACTTCTGGGTGTCATTCCAAAATATCAGAACCATATTCCGGTATCCCAGCTGGTGGTGGACAAGAATCCAAAAGCCATGATCAGCGAGGCATTCCGTTCTATCAGAGCTAATCTCAGTTTTATCGATTCTGGAAACGATACAACCAAAATCGTTTCCGTGTCATCAACCATAAGCGGTGAAGGCAAAACCTTTGTATCCATCAATGTAGCCGGTATTATCGCATTTACCGGGAAGAAGGTCGTGATTATTGACCTTGACATGAGAAAGCCTAAAATCCACAAAGGATTCGGAGTGGACAACAACATCGGCATGAGTACCATTTTAACCGGAATCAATACCGTTGATGAATGTCTGAACGATAGTCCGATGGACAATCTGAAATTTATTACTGCCGGTCCATCACCTCCCAATCCTTCAGAACTCATACTCAGCGAAGCTTTGGATAAAACACTGGACTACCTCAAAACCAAATTCGACTTCATCGTAATCGATAACCCGCCTGTAGGCCTGGTTACCGACGGCATTACAACTATTCAAAAGGCAAACTATCCTATTTACGTGTTCAGAGCCGGTTATTCGCGAAAAATGTTCACACAAATACTGGACAGACTCAAAAACGAGTCGAATGTCAAGAATCTCTCCGTGGTTTTGAACGATGTGGATATCAGCAATAAGCTTTACAGTTATAACTATGGTTACGGTTACGGCTATGGTTACGGCTATGGAAGCGGATATTACACAGATGAGGACAGGGGAATCAAACGCAAAAAGTCCTGAGCAATATGGAAATCATCGAATCGGAATTAAAAGGATTGTACATCATACAACCCAAGGTGTTTGAAGATGCCAGAGGGTATTTTTTTGAAAGCTACAGCGCTCAGGCCTTTGAAAAGGCAGGACTAAAACTGGATTTTGTACAGGACAACCAATCCTTATCACAAAAGGGCGTTTTGAGGGGTTTGCACTTTCAGAATCCTCCCTATGCCCAGGGTAAACTGGTGAGGGTGATCAGCGGTGCAGTATTGGATGTGGCGGTTGACATTCGCCTGAGTTCGCCAACCTACGGAAAATGGATCGCAAGAGAGTTAAATGAACAGAACAAACTCATGATGTATATTCCAGAGGGATTTGCGCATGGCTTTCTAACCCTTCAAGACCAAACTGTATTCTCATACAAGTGTACAAATATATACAACAAGGCTTCTGAAGACTGTATTCTCTGGAATGACCCTGAGATAGGCATACAGTGGGGTAGCAGCGATGTCCTGCTCAGTGAAAAGGATATGAACTGCAAAAGCTTCAGAACCTTTAGGAGCATGTTTCCATAATTGAAAAGACGCGATGATGGGACGTTTTCAGATCAGTTTGTTGTCGCTCAATTTCGACCTGCAGTTTCTGCTCACGGCCTTTTTTATTGTGTCTTTTGTGTTTTCCATTCTGATCAACTACATCCTTTTACGTTTTGCCCAGACACTGGGGATAAGAAACAGAAATGAAAACGAGATCCGCTGGAATCCTGAAATGAAACCATCGCTGGGCGGCATTTCATTCTATCTGGTTTTTCTTGTGGCTTTCATTTTCGCTATCCTGCTGCCGCATCACCAAATCGATTTTAATCTACAGGTTGTGGGCATCCTGCTCGCCGCTACATTGTCGTTTCTGATGGGCCTTGCAGATGACGCTTTCAACACCCAGCCCCTGTTGAAATTTCTGACCCAGATATTTTGCGGTCTGATCGTGATCATTTCGGGTCATAGCATTCATATTTTCGGCAACACTCTCCTGAATTACTTCCTCACTGTGTTTTGGGTTGTGGGCATGATGAATTCTGTAAACATGTTGGATAACATGGATGGGATCACGACCATTGTATCTTCTCTGGTTTGTTTTTTTGTGGTTTGTCTCAACATTGCGCTGGGCAATTCAACCGGTTACCCTACTATTCTCAGTCTTGGTGTTATGGGCGCCTTACTGGGATTCCTGGTTTATAATTTTCATCCTTCAAAAATGTTCATGGGTGACACAGGAAGTCAGTTTTTGGGGCTCTATTTAGCTGTAATGGGCATTGGTCACTGCTGGAATACACCAACCACGGTTTGGGTTGGCCATTTTCCGGTTTCCAATTTTCTGATGGTAGCCCTGGTGTTTATGTTGCCACTCATCGATACAATTACTGTGGTGGTGAACCGAATCAGAAAAGGGAATTCTCCATTTGTTGGAGGCAAGGACCATACCACACATCATTTGTACTTTAAAGGCTTGAGTGAAAAAAAGATATCCATATTGTTTTTACTGATGGGTTCGGTAGCAGTGTTTCTGGCCTATTTGCTGGTTATGCATTTTTCTTACCCGGTGTTTTATTCAGCCTGTGTGTATTTTGTACTGAGTTTTGTAGCTTTATATCTGAACACATTGTTCAAGAAGGCTTAAATTCAGTAACCATGAAGGCTGCGGGCCTGTTCCGTTTCATACTGGTCTTAATAAGTACAATCCTGATTTGTTATTTGGGTTTGTTATGTTATCGCTTATTATCAGGACCTGAAGAAAACAACCTGTCTTATACCGATAACAATCTTCAGGTGCTTGATCTCAGGATTCCGTCCAAACTTGAATTTTGCGGGGAGGTCATCCCCCGGGATGATTACAGGATACGAACAGCGCTCGCGAAGGAGTTTCTGCATTCTGACTACTGGAAACACAATTCACATATTTTATTCAATAAAGCGCAGCGCTGGTTTCCTTATATTGAGCCGATTTTGAAAGAGCAGGGGGTACCGGAGGATTTTAAATACCTGGCCGTGATTGAAAGCCATTTGTCTAATGTGAGTTCAAAAGCCGGTGCCGCAGGATTCTGGCAATTAATGGTTTCTTCGGCCCAGCATTACGGCTTGATTGTAAACGCCACTGTGGATGAACGTTTGCATGTGGAAAAATCGACCCGTGCGGCCTGTGCGCTGATCCGGGAGGCTTATGCTGTTTTCGGAAACTGGACCCTGAGCGCAGCCGCCTATAATCGGGGCATAAATGGTATGCTCAGAGCCATGAAAGAACAAAACACCAAAAACTATCACCATTTGCTTCTGAATCCGGAGACAGGGAGTTTTGTGTATAGAATTCTGGCCTATAAAACGGTCCTATCGAGCCCTTCGCACTTTGGCATTAAGCGTAAATTCATCCGAAAAGGCGCAACGATAAGTTATAAAACAGTCAGGATAGACAGCAGTGTGCAGGATTTGAGGTCACTTGCAGTTTATCTTAAGACGGAATATACCACACTGAAAGCACACAATCCATGGCTCACATCCAACTCGCTTGACAATCCAGAACGTAAGCTGTTTGAGATACGATTACCCAGGAACAGCAAAACGGATTACAGTGCTTATCTGCTGGATCTGGTTCCGGCTACGAAAATGGTATCCGATACTCTGAAATCTGTAACTGATACCCTTGCACAGATTCAATATCAAATTGAACCCGGTACGGATTCCACAATAAAAACTTCAGATCCGTCAAAAAAGCAGGGACGACATGAAGAAAATCTTCAAAAGAAAAGCAAGATGCCCTGAACCGGGTATTGATTGCAAGTTCAATTCCTTTGATTCTTTCGGGTGGCTGATGTGAATTACAATCAAAGTTTGTTAGTGGATAAGCAACTTGCCGGATTTTACTTCTATGGCATTCTCTCTCAGTATATAATTGTAAAGGCCCGCCTGTAAACCGGAGTCCAGTTTCTTCTGGTTCGCCACGTCCGGGCACTGAAACACCATGTTACCCAGCAGATCATAAACACTCAGGGAAAGGGTTTTGTTGCTGTTGATTTGGACAAAGAAGCTGCCTTCATTTGGATTTGGAAAGAGCCGTATGGAATCAATACCGGCATATTCCAATTCTGTATCAAGATCAGTACACTTGCTAACCAGAAGGTGAAAAGTAGCTGTGTTTACACAGGAATTGGATGCCGTTCCGGTAACGGTATAGGTGGTTGCCACAGTGGGTGAGACTGAAATACTGAAAGTGGAAGCACCGGTGTTCCATTGGTAAGTCATAGCGCCGGTTGCCGTCAGTATCGCCTGTTCCCCGCTGCAAATAATACTCTTGGATTGTACTGATACGAGGGGAAGGCTTAAAATACCGACACTGTGAGTGGTTCCTGCCATACAGGCGTTGGCATCTGTACCGGTAACACTGTACACTACATTTGCTGAAGGGCTAATCACAATACTGCTGTTGTTAGATCCAGTGCTCCAGGTAAAACTGGAAGCTGTACCGCTTACAGCAAGGGTGGCGCTGCTGCCCGCGCAGAGGCTTGAGGGTCCGTTGATGGAAACCAAGGGCAAAGGGTTTACCGCAATGGTGAATGGAATAGAGGACATACATGAATTGGAAGCTGTGCCCGTTACAGAGAATGTACTTGTACCTGCGAGCGTGCCGCTGATTGAACTGCTGACTGATCCTGTGCTCCAGGAATAGCTCAGGCTGCTGTTTGTAGCATTGATACTGTATGAGTCTCCGGCGCAGATCGGGTTATTTCCACTGATGTTGAAAACAGGGAGTGTTGCAACCGTAAGGCTCATCTGGGCTCTGGGATAGCCTGGACAATTTGCAGACTCGCTATAATAGATGTACACCGAATTGCTGCCCGATGCCGTCAGCGCAGGGGTCACGAAAACCGAACCTGAAGCCAGGCTGGTACCTCCGCTTGAAACGTTATACCAATTGATCGATGCTGTAGTAACCGGAATGCAGCTAAGGGTCAGGTTGCCTCCACTGCACAGTGTTGTATTGGGGATAGCGCTGATGGTTTCCGGATTGCAGGAGGGCGTGAATTTCCAGAGGTCATCGTTATTTCCGAAAACACTTAGGGCGGCATAACCTTCTCCGCCAAAAATCCAGAATTCTCCGTTGTTTCTTTTCCACCAGGTGTTGTAACGCCTACCTCCCGGTGTTGTTGTCATGGATGGAATGCCCTGGGTGCCATAAGAGGCAGTGGGGATGGTGTAGTTTGCGCCTTTCACCCAGGTCCAGGTGTTGCCTGATAGGTTGTAACAGAAAACATCGTTCAGGTCGTTCACCCCGGCTACAGTTGCAGTACCGAGTCCACCATACAGCCACAGATTACCCGATCCGTCTGTCCAGCATGCGGCACTCATGCGTGCACCGGGTACATTGGTAACAGAAGGTACAGATTGCGTGCCATACTGGCCAAGTTGAAGGGCGCCGGTGCTGCCATTGATCCAGGTCCATTGGTTTGTTCCAATGTTGTATTTCCAAAGTGCGTTCAGGTACGAAGCGCCCCCGGCTGCGGGTAATCCCCTTCCACCGAAGAGGTAAAGCGTATTCGCGTCTGTCCAGTAGGAAGCAAACTCAAGGCCACCGGGCATGTTAGCAGGGGCTGCCACATTCAGTGTACCGTGCACCGAATTCTGACCCGTCACATTACTGCCATTCACCCAGGTCCACTGATTGGTGAGCGGATCGTATTTCCATAAGTCGTTCAGAAAACCATCGAACCCTGCAGCTGGATAACCTCTGCCACCAAACATCCATAATTTCCCGGACGCGTCTGTCCATGTGGCCGCGGCGTAGCGGCATCCGGGCATATTGGAAGAAGAGGGTACACCCAGGGTACCGTAAACGCCATTCTGAACCACAGTATTAAATCCATGCATCCAGGTCCATTGATTGCTTGTAGGATTGTATTTCCAGAGATCACCCAATCTCCCGAAGGTAGCGGTAGAGGCAAATCCATCACCGCCAAACAACCAGAAATTGCCATTTGCATCCACCCAGTGAATGGAAAATTCTCTTGCACCCGGCTGATTACTTGGGGATGGCACACCCAGACTGCCGTATGTCCCAATCTGGTTTGAAGTATTTGAACCACCCATCCAGGTCCATTGATTTGTTGTAGCAGAGTATTTCCAGAGATCATTTTGCCAGCCTAGTGTTGTGGTATTGTCGTAACCTTCACCTCCAAATAGCCACAAATTGCCCAGATTATCTACCCAGGTTGCCGCGCCGTGCCTGCAGCCCGGATTGTTGCCCGGTGAGGCTATGCCCACTGTGCCATATACGCCGGCCTGTGAAATAACTGTATTGCCTTTCATCCAGGTCCATGTTTGGGATAGTCCGCTTAACGTGATACAACTTAACAGGAACGTATATAGGCGTTTCATTAGTCAGGATTTTAATCACACTAAAGTTACAAGCGGGTCAGTTTAAATCCTATTCCATTGAATAAAACCAATTCACCAATTCGTGAATGTGGCTTTCTCCTGATTAAACCGTATTCGTGAATGCAAAAAAAAACCGCCCGGAGGCGGTTTTGAATTCAGGAGCTGGCTTCGTTCTTTTCAGGACTAGGTTTTGGCAAAAGGATTTTACGGCTGAGTTTGATCTTTTTTGTTTTCGGATCATCGCCTACGTATTTCACTTCAACGATATCGCCTTCTTTTAGCAAGCCGTCGAGACTGTCAACTCGTTTCCAGTCATATTCGCTGATGTGCAACAAACCGTCTTTACCAGGCATGATCTCAACAAAGGCGCCGTAAGGCATAATGGTTTTTACCTTGGCTTTGTAGATATCACCCAGTTCAGGCACAGCTACAATCGCTTTGATTTTAGATTTAGCAGCTGTAACGTCGTTCAGGTTATTTCCAAAAATTTCCACAATACCATTCTTGCCTTCTTCTGAAATAACGATTGTGGTGTTGGTACTTTTCTGCATTTCCTGAATCACTTTTCCACCTGGTCCTATTACGGCACCAATGAATTCGCCGGCAATCACGATGCGTTCGAAACGTGGTGCATGCGGTTTGTAATCTGCCCTTGGTTCAGGGATGGCCTTAAGCATTTCGCCCATGATGTGTAAACGACCTTCTTTAGCCTGGGCAAGGGCTTTCGCCATCACTTCGTAAGGAAGTCCGTGTACTTTGAGGTCCATCTGAACTGCGGTAATACCGTCTTTGGTTCCACACACCTTAAAGTCCATGTCTCCGAGGTGATCTTCATCGCCCAGGATATCGGACAAGATAGCGTAATCGCCTTTTTCATCTGTTATCAGACCCATGGCAATTCCGGCTACTGGTTTGGCGATCTTAACACCGGCATCCATAAGGGCCAGACAGCCCGCGCAAACGGTTGCCATACTTGAAGATCCATTGCTCTCGAGGATGTCGCTTACCACACGAATGGTGTAACCGGTATCCATGGGCACCATGCGTTTCAAAGCGCGCAGAGCCAGGTTACCATGGCCTACTTCGCGGCGTCCCGGACCACGATTCGGTTTGGCTTCTCCGGTGCTGAATCCCGGGAAGTTGTAGTGAAGCAGAAAAACCTCTTCACCCTGATTAAAGGCTCCGTCGATTCTGAGACGGTCCATGGGTGTACCAAGCGTTACTGTGGTCAAGGACTGGGTTTCACCCCGGGTGAACACAGCGCTGCCGTGAGGTGAAGGCAGGTAACCGGCCTCAGCCCATATGGGCCGAATATCGGTTGTCTTGCGGCCATCCAGACGCAGCTTCTCGTCGATGGCCATACGGCGCACGGCCTTGTATTCCACCTCGTGAAAATATTTGTTGATGAGGGCTTCTTTGGCTTTCAGGTCCTCTTCACTGAATTTCTTCTTGAAGTCTTCGAGCACAGCCTTAAAGCTGTCTTTCCTGTTGTTTTTGTTGGGATCCAGTTTTTTGGCAGCAGCGTAAACAGCCTGATAGGTTTCTTTCATCACCAGGGCTCTCAGGTCCTCGTCATTGGTTTCGTGAGAATATTCACGAACAGGTTTCAATCCGGCCTTGGCCGCGAATTCGCGAATGGCTTTGATCTGAACCTTTATGGCTTTGTGCGCAAACTGAATGGCTTCAAGCATTTCATCCTCACTGATCTCACTCATCTCGCCCTCTACCATAGCGATATCTGATTCAGATGCGGCCACTATCATATCGATGGTGCTCGTCTGAAGTTCACTTTTGGTTGGATTGATCACCAGTTTTCCTTCTATTTTCCCCACACGTACCTCGCTGATAGGGCCGTTAAAAGGAATGTTGCTCACCGCAATGGCTGCGGAAGCCGCCAGACCCACCAGGGCGTCGGGCATATTTTCTTTATCTGATGAAATAAGCGAAAGCATGACCTGTGTATCGGCATGGTAATCTTCAGGAAACTGCGGTCTGAGCGCACGGTCAACGATCCTGCTGATGAGAACTTCGTAATCTGAGAGTTTGGCTTCACGTTTAAAAAACCCACCCGGAAAACGGCCCGCAGAAGCATATTTTTCCTGATAGTCTACAGTAAGAGGTAAAAAATCCACGCCCTCTTTCGCGTCTTTGTTGCTGACAATGGTTGCCAGGATCATGGTATCGCCAAGGCGTACCACCACAGCACCGTCGGCCTGTTTGGCCAGTTTTCCGGTTTCCAGACTGATCATTCGGCCATCGCCGATGTCAAAGCTGTGTGTAATTCCAATTTGTGACATGTTTTGTTTCGTGTTGTGTTCTGACCTTTTCAGAACGGGTTTATGTTGATTCGGTTGATTTTAATTCAATTGAGAAACGCTTGTCCAGAACAGAATAAAAAAGGCACTTCGATGTTGTTGTCGAAATGCCCCCCTTTATTTCCTAATCCGGCTTTTATTTACGGATATCAAGTGTTTTGATGATGGCGCGGTAGCGCATCAGGTCATTCTTTTTCAGGTAATCCAGCAAGGCACGACGTTTTCCAACGAGGTTCAGCAATGCACGCTGAGTACCAAAATCCTTTTTGTTATTTTTTAAATGATTGGTTAGGTGATCGATACGAAGTGTAAACAAAGCGATCTGTGACTCGGAACTTCCGGTATTTTTGTCAGAGCCACCATGCTTTTTGAAAATGTCCTTCTTAACTTGTGAGCTTAAATACATGTTTCTAGTTTAATTTTAAGGCCACAAATATACTAAGTTTTACGCAACAGACAAGCCAAATTTTAAGCTCAAGCCGCTTTTCTGCTCTGATTTGTGGCATTTTCCCCTGAATTTCAAAGAGAACACAAAAATCCTGCCCAATGTCAGGGAAGATGAAGAATCACAGTCAGCTGAGTAAACTAAGCATTTGATCCACCTCGTTTTGTTAAATGCCTAAAGTTCAAAGCTTTAAAAATAAATAGACCCCCGAAGCAACACTGGGTTTCAGTCTTATTCAGTCCGTAAAATACGGTGGTTTTCCAGCACTTTGCCATTCTCGCGCAAGATCAACATATAAAGCCCGGGATCAAGCGATGTCATGTCTATTCGTCCAATGGCGTCAATCAGGAATGACTTATGTACCAATTTACCTTCACAATTATAGATCTCGAGGTCTGCCTTTTCAATGTCAGAGGAGAGCGCGTAGTTCAGAACACCGGCATTGGGGTTTGGGAAAAAATGTATCGATTGGTCAGAGAAATTCAGGTCGCCGATACCCGTACACACGGTAACCGTGAGGGTGCCCGCACTGGAACAACCGCTTACCGAGTTGGTCACAATAACCGTGTAAGCGCCAACCGCATTGGTTGTAAGCGTAGCTGTATTTTGTCCGCTTGTGGTGGCCGTTCCCGGAATGATCCAGTAAAATGTATAGGTTGATATGGCACCTCCCAGAGCAGGACTGATATCAATTGCTGTGGTTGGGGGATCGAGGCAGTAGGGTGGTGGTCCGGCAGGATTGTTCACCACAGGGTAATCTCTTCCGTTGAACACAGTAATATTAGCCTGGGATGTGCATCCATTGTTCAGATCGCTTACATACATGGTGTATACTCCTACTGTTGAGGCCACATAGGTGGAGGTCGCTCCGGCCGAAGGCTGCGGGGCAGGTCCCATCCATTGGCTGGCCACCACCGGCTGTGCATTACCATATGTACCCGGTGGAATTCCTGTTGTACTTTGGTTGATCAGTGTAAGCGAACTATTCAGACAGGTGAGTGTGGCCGCCCCGCTGCTTGCAATCAGGGCGTTGGGCGGATAGACATTCTGATACATGTCAACAAGTGTAGTGGTAATGCAGGCATTCACCGGATCCGTAATAGTAAGTGTGTATTGCCCGATAACCGAACTGGTGAGATTCGCAGTAGTGTTTACACCTATTGTGTAGCCGGCTGGTGTAGCGGTTGAACCTGGAATGCCCCAGAGATATGACACGTTTGGAGTTGTGCTGATGCCAAATAGTGCGGTTTGCGCATTCAAACATGAAAGGGTTTGGGTGTTTACAAAAAGACTCAGGTTGGGATTCACCGTGTTGGATGAAATGCTGAAAGGTATGCGCGCCTCGCAACTGCTGTTGTTGTCATGCACTATGGCTGTGTATGTTCCGGGAAGACTTAAACCATAAAGGTTTTGTGAATTGGTTACATAGTTCGTACTCGACGCCGCGCTCATGATGGTGTATGAAACGCTGCCGGGACCTCCGGCTGTGCCGGCCAGGGCCACATTGCACAGGCTGTTGCTGTTGCATCCCAGGGTGTAATTCTGAGGACAGGAAAGGGTAAGTGTTGGAATGCCTGAAACGGAATTCACCATGAACAGTTTACTGGTTTTACAGCCATTGATATCATTTATCAGGATATGGGTGTGGGTACCAGTTGCGCCGGGAATAAATGTGGCGGAATAACCCGGAATAGAAAGGCTTGCGCCGCCTGGTGTAAGAAACTGGTGGGTGACATTCACACTCGGGTTGGCAGTTGCTGTAACAGTGGTAACCGAAGTAAAGCTGCAGGTGATGTTCTGTGTGGTAGGACTAACAGCCGAAGCAGGTGCTGTTGTGTTTATGCCAATTGCCAGGGTTTGGGTGGAATTGACTTGGGTATTCACAAAGGCAGTGATGGTGTAGTTGCCAGGAACTGAAATCGCGAAACTGCTCCCGATGTTGGTATAGGAACCTGGTCCGGCCAGGGTGTAGGTCACAAAGGCTGTGGTGTAGTTGGATATGCAGATCAGGTTCAGGGTAGGGTTGGCACAGGTGATGCTGTTAGAACCGGAAGTGTTTACTATAGTAAATGTAATCTGCGCTCTTGTAGTTTTGACATGAAACATTGAAATAATGCAGATCAATAGGTATATTTTCTTCATAAGCAATGACTTGAATTAGCAGTATAAATGTAATTAAAAAAAAGCGCCCCGTTTTCCGGGGCGCCTCAATAATCACTAACAGGGCGAGGTTGAAGAATTTTACTTCTTCGCGTCGGCCAGAAACTGGGCCAATCCACTATCGGTTAAAGGATGTTTAAGCAGTGCGGTAATGGCGCTTAGCGGGCAGGTAGCCACATCAGCCCCAATTTTAGCGCATTCAATGATGTGCATGGGGTGACGCACACTGGCCGCGAGAATCTGGGTTTCGTATCCGTAATTATCATAAATCTGACGAATGTCTTCAATCAGGCTAAGTCCATCTGTGCTCACATCATCCAGTCGCCCGATGAAAGGAGACACATATGTTGCCCCGGCTTTGGCGGCCAGCAAGGCCTGTCCGGCAGAGAACACCAAAGTGCAATTGGTGCGTATGCCTTTGTTGCTGAAATACCGTATCGCCTTAATCCCTTCCTTGATCATGGGAACTTTTACCACAATCTGCGGGTGAAGAGCAGCAAGCGCCTCTCCTTCTTTTACAATGCCATCAAAATCCGTTGCAATCACTTCGGCACTTACATCACCGCTAACAATGGAACAGATGTCGACATAATGCTTTAGAATATTAGCTTGACCCTTAATGCCTTCCTTGGCCATGAGCGAGGGGTTGGTGGTTACACCGTCGAGAACACCCATGTCCTGAGCTTCTTTGATCTGTGCCAGATTGGCGGTATCAATAAAAAATTTCATGTGTATAAATTAGGCCCCGAAGATAAACGATTGAGCCCACACTTTTATAACATAGTTTCAACATGAAAATCAGGTGCCACAATTCATGGCGGCTATCCAGGCCGTGCTCCAGGCGTTCTGAAAATTGAAGCCTCCGGTAATACCATCGATATCGAGCACTTCGCCACAGAAATACAAGCCCGGCACCACTTTACTTTGCATGCTCGTGAAATCCACCTCCTTCAGGCTAATTCCTCCAGCGGTTACAAATTCTTCTTTGAACACACTTCGGCCAGACATTTGAAACTCAGAGGCGCCGAGAAAATGGGCAAGCGAAAGCAGATTCTTTTTGGGAATTTCCGCCCAGGTCCGGTCATTGTGTATACCGGCTTTTACACAAAGAAATTCCCATAAGCGTTTGGGTATATCAAAGGGCACCTGGGTGAAGGGAAGACTTTTTCTCTTCTCTTCTTGCCACTGGCGAAGCCGGGCATCAATTTCCGGGACTTTGAGGGCAAATAACCAGTTCACCACCACACAGCCTTCATAATGCATATCATGCAATTCCCGCGCCGCAAAAGCCGATAATTTTAATACAGCCGGACCGCTCAAGCCCCAGTGTGTGATCAATACCGGACCATTGAAGCGCAAGGATGTGTTTTTGAGTTTCACTTCTGCGTTCTGTACACTAATTCCCTGGAGTCTCTGACAGATCTCCTCACCTGGCAAATTAAAGGTGAAGAGGCTGGGGCTCGGCTGAACAATGGTATGTCCCAGTTTCCTGAATAGCGCGTAGAATTCGGGCTTGCTGTTGCCACCAGAGGCTGCAATGATGAGATCAGCCTTGAGACTTTGGTTTTTGCATTGCAGAACAAAACCTTCCTGGGATTTTTCTATTGACTTTACGTCAACACCAGTGCTTACCTGAATGTGCATTCTGCTGGCCAGATCCAGGAAGCAGCTGATGATGCTTTCGCTGCTGTTGCTGACCGGAAACATGCGTCCGTCGCGCTCGGTTTTTAATACAATGCCTTGGGCCTTGAACCAGGCTATGGTGTCGGCAGGACCAAAACGGGAAAATACCTGTCTCAGTTCCTTTTTACCTCTCGGATAATTTTGCACCAGCTCAGCCGGATCAAAACAGGCGTGGGTTACATTGCATCGCCCTCCACCGGAAACCCTCACCTTGCTCAGCAGTTTTCCGCTTTTCTCCACTATTTGGATCTGCCATTCGGGTTTGCGCATGGCAAGATTTATCGCGGCGAAAAATCCCGCGGCACCGCCTCCGATTACGATCACGTTTTTAGCTTGCGCCTGAGTCAAGAGTTTTTTTGGATTTCGGGTAAATGAGAAAAAGAAGAACAGGTAATAAAAACAGATCGGCCAAAAGGGCTATCAGCATGGTGATGCAGATCAGAAAGCCGAAATAGAAAATACTCTTGAAATCGCTGAGCATCAGGGTGAGGAAACCGCCCAGCAGAATCAGTGTGGTGAGTACAATGGGTTTTCCGGTCTCCAGATAACTGCGTTTAAAGGCATAGAGGTAATTTTTACCCGATTGCAACTCTATCCTGAATCGTGAAATAAAATGTATGGTATCATCTGTGGCGATTCCAAAGGCAATGCTGAATACAAGTGATGTTGATGACTTGAGCTCTATGCCTGTAAAGCCCATAATGCCCGAGACCACCAAAAGAGGCACCAGATTAGGGAGAAGGAATACAAGAACGATTCTCCAGCTTCTATGGACCAGATATGTTAAAAGGGCGATCAGAAAAATAGAGAAGGCAAATCCCTGCAGCATGTTTTCAACCATATAGGCATTGTTTCTGTCCATGAGATGAGCCGCACCGGTAAATTCAACCTGAAGCGTTTTGTCTATTCCGCTTTCATGGATAAAATGCAGCAAGGCTTCGTTTTTATGATTCACTTTCGCGCTGCCCATATCCTTTATTTTGGCACTGATGCGCGTGGTCCGGCCCTGTTTGTCGGCCAGTCTGAGCAAGTCCTTGTTGTTTTTATGTTGATTGATCAGTTTCTGAATGGCAGGGTAATCTTGCGGCCCGGGAAATCTGGCTGAATTGTACACCTGTAAATTGATCTGTTTCACCACGCCGGCTGCAGACAATATGAATCCAGCCTGGTATTCAGCCCGGATAAACGAATCCATCTGTTGCACCTGGTTCAGAATGGCATAATCCCAAACCGAATGTGTGGTATCCTTTAACATCACTTTAAGCTCAAAAGGCCGGGCACCGCTGTAGTGCTGGTCAAAAAAATCGAAATCCTGTTTCACCTGTATTTTGGAGCTCAGGTCTTCAAGCAGAATATTGTCCACACGCATCCGGCTCATGCCTATACTCGACAAGGTGATCAGTACAATGAAAGCTGCCAGGAGGGGTTTTTGATAACGAAGCGCAAGATGCATGCCTTTTCGCATGGGAATAAATTCAGATTGCGGCAGGTGCGAATGCAGACGGGTTTGAGAAGGTGGAAAAAGCCTGATGAGCGAAGGCAAAAGGGTATAAGTGAGCACGAAGGCGATGCTGATTCCAATTGAGGTATAAATACCAAAATCTCGTACCGGCTGCATGCTCGAGAAGAGCAGAGAAAGAAATCCGATGATGGTGGTGAGAAGTGTGAGAAAAGTGGGATAAGCAACTTCGCGGCGAATCCTGATGAATATGAGTTTAGGGTCGGTGCCGGAATTTCTCTCCTCGAAATACTTGCTGAAGTAATGTACTACATCGCTCATGCCTGCCACAAAAATCATGGTGGGCAAAATAGTACACATCAAATCTATGGGCTTATCCATGAGCTGCATTATACCAAGGGTCCAGAGTACTGATACAATAACCACTGTAACCGGTACCAATGTCCCATAAAGGGTTCTGAAACTGAACCACAGGAATAGCAAAACCAGTAGAAAGGATATGAGTATGAATTGCAGGAATTCTTTCCGGAGTTGATCGAGGTAAATCTTTTGGGCAAAAATTCTGCCGGCATAATGCACTTCACTGAACCCGAAGCCTGCAACACATTTTTGTATGGCCTCAGCCAAACGATCGCTTTTAGCCTTGCTCAGGCCTTCCGCGGTTTTGATGTAAAAGCAAAGCGACCCTGCGTCGAGGGGAAAGTATGAGTTCACCAAACCGGGGTCCTGATATATGGCCGCGCTGTCTCCGGCATAACGGTCTTCTTCATTGATATGAAGCACGGGCTCTGAATAGGGTAACAAACCGTCAAAACGCAGGCGCGTGAGCCGGGTGGGAGAGGTCACGCGCTGAACACCCTCAATTCGGCCAAGCTCCTGAGATAAACTGTCTGTTTTCAACAGGAAAGTTCTATTGAAAAGGCCTTTTTCGCTTTCAATGCCAAGCAGTACAAACTCATTGTCGTATTCAAAGGTTTTTCTGAAATCGTTGTACTGCTTCAGCTCCTGATTTTCATTCGGAAAAAAAGCTTCAAAATCGTAATCGAAATTCAGCAAGGGCAAACGGGACGCAAAAAAAGCCGTGATCAGCGCGACCAGAGCCAGTACCATGAGAGAAGAAGATGATCGCCTTGTGTGCTTCAAGCAACCAAAGTTACAACAAAGAACAAATTAAAAACGTATCTTTGGCCGCTCTTAATTGTGCTCAGAAAAATTTCAATCCCAAATTAGCCGAAAATGTCAAAAGGTGTTTTTAAAGTGCCCCAGGCCATCAATGAACCCATCCGGTCTTATGCGCCGGGATCTGCCGAAAGAAAAGAATTGCAGGCCATGCTGAAAGACCTGCGGAGTCAGGAATTGGATATTCCCATGTACATAGGTGGTGAAGAAGTGAGATCGGGAAACCGGGTTCGCCTGGCGCCCCCGCACGATCACCGCCACACGCTGGGCTTTTTTCATAAAAGTGATAAAAGCCATGTGCAGCAAGCCATTGACGCAGCGCTTGCGGCAAAACAGAATTGGGCTGATCTGAACTGGGAACAACGTGCTGCCATTTTTTTGAAGGCCGCCGACCTCATTGCCGGGCCATACAGGGCAAAACTGAACGCCGCTACCATGCTGGGTCAGAGTAAAAACGCCTTCCAGGCCGAAATCGACAGCGCCTGTGAAATAATAGATTTTCTGCGCTTCAATGTGCAATTCATGTCTGAGATTTATGCAGAGCAACCTGTCTCTTCACCCGGTGTTTGGAATCGCCTGGAATGGAGGCCTCTGGAAGGATTTGTTTACGCGCTCACGCCCTTCAATTTTACGGCCATTGCCGGCAACCTGCCGAGCTCCTGCGCGATGATGGGCAATGTGGTGGTATGGAAACCCAGCAATACTCAGGTATACAGCGCGAATGTGCTGATGGAGGTTTTCCGCAAAGCAGGTGTGCCCGATGGCGTGATCAATCTTGTATACCCGAGCGGTCCTGAAGCGGCAGAAGTGATCTTTAACCACCGCGATTTCGCCGGTATTCACTTCACGGGGAGCACCGAAGTGTTCCAGAACATCTGGCAGAACATAGGCCAGAACATTCACAAATACAGATCCTATCCGCGTATTGTTGGTGAAACAGGTGGAAAAGATTTTATCATAGCACACGCCTCGGCTGATGTAAAAGCTTTGGTAACGGCCATCTCCAGAGGCGCTTTTGAATACCAGGGACAGAAATGCTCGGCCGCATCACGGGTATACATTCCGGATACAATCTGGAAAGAAACCAAAAGCCTGCTCCTGGCTGATCTGAAATCCATGAAAATGGGGCCAACCGAAGATTTCAGCAACTTCATCAACGCCGTGATCGATGAAAAAAGTTTTGATAAACTGGCCAAATACATTGAAGCTGCGAAAAAAGATAAAGATGTTGAAATCATTGCCGGTGGAAATTACGACAAGAGCAAGGGGTATTTTATTGAACCAACTGTGATCCTGAGTAAAAACCCCGACTATGTAACCATGTGTGAAGAATTGTTTGGTCCGGTATTAACCGTATATGTCTATGAAGCGTCCAGATTTGAGGAAACACTTCATCTGGTTGACAGTACTTCAAACTATGCCTTAACCGGGGCTGTGCTGGCTCAGGACCGTTATGCCATTGAGCTTGCCACCAAAAAGCTGGTGAACGCTGCCGGTAATTTTTATATCAACGACAAGTGTACCGGTGCCGTTGTCGGACAGCAACCCTTTGGTGGAGCCCGTGGCAGCGGAACAAATGACAAAGCGGGTTCCAAAATCAATTTACTGCGCTGGGTATCTCCCCGAACCATTAAGGAAACCCTGGTGCCGCCAACCGACTACCGTTATCCCTTTTTGCAGGCCGATTAAAATTTAAGTTTTTCTTAAGCCGGCGTTCTCAAATGAAGCTCTGAACAATTGGTCTTGTTTTTTAAACACTTCGCCTCAAAGGTTTGCAGGAATGCGGCTTTTAGACTAAATTGTCGGTCTATTCTAATCCAAACTCAATGAAACGATTTAGTACTCTTTTCCTGCTCACATTTTTTACTGTTCTTCAGTTTAGTGCGCAACAAAATACCATTAACCTAAGCAATTTCCAACGCTGCGGCACGGCTGCACCCGGAGAAGCCTGGGACCAATGGTTCAACAAAAAGGTGGAAGAATTCCGCGAAAACCAGGCCAATGGCAAAGTTCAAACCACGGCCTTCACTATTCCTGTGATTGTGCATGTGATCCATGGTGGACAGGGTGTTGGCGCTTTTCCAAACATTTCTCAGGCACAAATTAATTCCCAGATCGGGGTATTGAACAACGACTATGCGGGCACAGGCCTGAATGTTGCCAACCTTGCTGCCACGGCTTTTTCAGCTGTTGGAGCTGCCAATACCAATGTAACGTTTTGTATGGCTGAGAAAGATCCCAGCGGAATGTCCTTAACAGAACCCGGGATTGAAAGGATTTCTTATGTGAGCAAAGGCTGGTCCAATCCCACCTCCTTTACTTCGCCAACCACTTTTCAGAATTACATCAACGGTACAGTGAAACCCGCCACCATATGGGATCCTAGCCGTTACCTCAACATCTGGATCACGGACATCAATGCCAACGCAGGACTGCTTGGATTCGCAACCTTTCCTCCGGGCTCAGGCCTCACCGGCATACCGGGCTCTATGGGCACATCCAGCACCGACGGGGTATGGGTTTGGAGCCGTACCTATGGCAACGTAGGTACCCTTTACAGTCCTTATCACAAAGGCCGTACCGCCACGCATGAAATCGGACACTGGCTTGGTTTGCGTCACATCAATGGCGACCAAAGCTGTGGCACCGATTACTGCAACGATACACCGGTACAATCTGCCCTGAATTTCGGTTGCCCGGCTTACCCGCACATTTCCTGTTCCAATGGTCCCAACGGTGAAATGTTCATGAACTTCATGGATTATTGCGACGACCTCTGTCTGTATATGTTCAGCCCTGACCAAAGCACCAGGATACAAACCGCCATGGCCAATAGCCCATACCGCAACCAGCTTACAGCCAGTGCAGCCACGCTTTGCAATGTACCCGCAGTGGCGCCGGTGGCCATGTACACTGTGAATTCAACGAATTGCCGCGACTCTGTGGTGAAACCCCAGAATCAAACCACTGGCAGTCCTGCACCAGGCTATACCTGGGTTGCAAGTCCTTCAGCCGGTGTGGTCTTCAGCCCCAATGCCAATGCTGCCAATCCATCGATTGTGTTTGCCTACCCTGCGATCTACACACTTTCACTCACGGCCACAAACAGCACTGGTACCAGTACCTATTTTGATTATATCATGATCCTTGACTGCGGAGACGCCGTAGGCATGACAGAATACAATAACCTTTCGACTCAGGTGCAGCTGGCACCCAATCCGAGCCAGGGTAATCTGCAATTTAAATGCAGTTTATCTGTGAGCCGAGAGGTGAAGGTTCACGTGTACAACACATTGGGACAAGTGGTGGAGCGCTTTGATTTTGGTCAAACCAAAAGCATTGATCAGACCCTTCACCTGGAACACCTGCCTGCAGGCGTTTACGAATTGAATGTAGATTGCGGTGGCGAGCAATTGAACCGCCGCATCATTCTCAACAAATAAGGATTCAGGTGCATCTTTTTGCCTGACCACAGGGTGGAGGGATGCACCGCTTTCTTTTCAAAAACAGGGTGTTCAAACAAATAAACAGGGTTTTTGTTAAGAAATCCGTGGCCACCAAAGTATTGGGAGTTCTTCCCGCTTTATTTTTGTTTCTATGGCCGCCAAGCGCAAAACCGAACTCAGCCTGAAAGAAGTGATAGCCCTGATTACCTTACTGGATGATCCGGATGAAGATATATATTCTCAGGTGAAGGAGAGATTTGTGAGTCTCGGGCCTCCGGCCATACCTCATCTGGAGACCGCCTGGGAGAACAGTTTCGATGCCATCATGCAAAAACGCATCGAAACCATTATCCACACCATACAATTTGAGATCTTACAGAAAGCCCTTAAAGACTGGGCGGTAAATAACAGCGATGATCTGCTGGAGGGCGTGCTATTGCTGGCACGATACCAGTATCCTGATATTGACGAAAGCAAGGTTAAAAAAACACTGCAGCAGGTGAAGCAGGATGTGTGGCTTGAGTTGCAGGACGATCTCACCGCGCTTGAAAAAGTGAAGATCATCAATCACATATTGTTTGAGGTGCATCAGTTCAGTGGAAACATCACCAATTACCATGCACCTCAGAATTCTTTCATCAACAATGTGCTGGAGAGTAAAAAGGGAAATCCTCTAATGCTTAGTGTGGTGTATATGCTGATCTGCAAGGAGCTTGGCGTTCCTGTTTATGGCATCAATCTCCCGCAACATTTTGTTCTGGCTTATCTGAATGATTACGCCAACCTGATGGATGTAAACAATAAAACGCTTTCGAATAATATACTCTTTTACATTAATCCCTTCAGTAAGGGCCTCATGTTCAACCAGGCCGACATCGACCAGTTTCTCAAACAGCTGAAGCTTGAGCCCGAGCCTAAGTATTATTTGCCCTGCAGCAATGTGGAGATCATCAAACGCTGTCTTAACAACCTGATTTACTCTTACGAAAAACTGGGTTATATCGAAAAGGTGGAGGAGTTGAAGCGTTTGGAGAAACAGCTCGGATAATTCCTTAAATTTGTTTACCAATCCCCTTTCTCATGAAACGACTATTCTTCAGTCTGGCATTAATACTTGGCATCGGTCATTATGCCAGTGCCCAGAGCACTCAGGAACCACAGAAAAACAAGGACACTAAAAGCGAACAGGTTAATCCTGACGGCACGCTAAAACAGGATGACAAAGCCGGCAAAGCGAAACAGGAAGACAAGTCCGGAACCCGTATGGCCATTACTGAAAAAGGTATCCCGGCTAAATCCAAGGCTAAAAGCACCAAGCCTGCAGCCACCGGAACGGCTCAGCCTGCGGACAATGGAACAAAAAACAACGCTGAGAAAAAGTAATCTTTAGAACTGAGGGATCAGGATTTTTTCCTTTGATTGAGTTCATCCCTGATTTTAGAGGCCATTTCGTATTTTTCTTCATCCAGGGCGTTTTGAAGCATGTTGCGTAATTCCTCGCTGCTTTTGCTTTTGTATTCTTCAGGACCTTCAGGGCTCTTTTTGCTTTCAGCCTTAACTTCTTTGCCTGCCGTTTCTTTCACATTGCCGGTTTCAGTTTCACTGTCGAGTACTATACCAGCGCTTTTGAGGATAAATTCGTAAGTGTAGATGTCGCAATTGTAACGCACGGCCAGGGCAATGGCATCACTGGTTCTGGCGTCAATTTCCACTTCGCGGCTACCGTCGCTGCAAATCAGTTTGGCATAAAAAATACCTTCCACAAGGTTATAAATCAGCACTTCATTCACCTGTATGTCAAATGCCTGGGTAAAGGCTTTAAATAGGTCGTGGGTGAGGGGCCGGCTCGGACTCATTTTCTCCAGTTCGATGGCAATGGCCTGTGCCTCAAAACCACCGATAATAATAGGCAAACGCCTTGTCCCGGCAGTTTCTCCAAGCACCAGTGCATAGGCTCCGCTTTGTGTCTGGCTGTAAGATAATCCAACAATTTCTAACCGAACCTTCTTCATGAACTGAATCCTAATTTAAGAAAAAATCCCGGATTAGTTCTGCTGTGATTTAAACTTTTTCACGGCTTCTGTGAGCTTAGGAACAACACTAAACGCGTCTCCGATTATGCCGTAATCAGCCGATTTAAAGAAGGGTGCTTCTTTATCGTTGTTGATCACTACAATGGTTTTGCTGCCGTTCACGCCTGCCAGGTGTTGAATTGCACCTGAAATACCAATGGCAATATAGAGGTTGGGACGAATGGCTATACCGGTTTGGCCAACATGCTCATGATGTGGCCGCCAGTGCAGGTCTGCTACAGGGCGTGAACAGGCTGTGGTGGCGCCAAGCGAAGTGGCCAGATCTTCCACCATACCCCAGTTCTCAGGTCCTTTCATACCTCTTCCGGCGCTCACCACCAGCTCAGCTTCCGGCAGAGGAACCATACCTCCCGAGGCGGTGCTGCGGGTTTCTTTGATGCGGATGCGACTGTTCACGCCGGAGAGATCTGGGCTGAACTGTTCAGTCTCTGCCTTGTGATCACCCAACACAACAGGAATGCTGTTTGGGAGAAGGGAAATGATTTTTACATCTGAGTGGATGGAATATAAAGCGTTGGCCTTTCCCGAAAACACATTTTTCCGCACCTGAAATTCAGTCTGACTGATCTGGGGAACCTCGGTTGCGCCTGCTACAAGACCGGCCTTTAGTTTGGCTGCCAGACGTGGTGCTATGGCTTTACCGGAAACATCGAAAGCGAAAACGATCACTTTGGCGGATAGTTTCTTTGCGGCAAGTTCCATTGCAGCACAGGCCAGCTGGGCATCGCTGTTCATATTCTCCTGATTCATGGCGAGTATCTTGTTTGCGCCGGCTTTACCAAGTTCTGTTAGGTTTTCGGGACTGGCTTGGTTTACAAGAGCAACAACGGAGTCACCATTCAGGGCGGCAATTTTAACCGCATATTGCACACATTCGAGTGAAGATTTCTTCACCTTGTTTTTATTGATTTCGGTGTAAACTAATATCATGGGATGGTCTTCTTGAATTAAACAGGTAAAGAATCAGATCACTTTTGCCTCGGTGTGCAATAAACGCACCAGTTCATCAACCTGGTCTTCACCCAGCATTTTACAAGTGGTGCGTCCCGGATTCAGGTCGAAGCGGCTTACTGAAGTGAGTTTTGAGGACTCTGCCGGTTGTACAACGCTTAAAGGTTTGGTACGGGCCGCCATAATACCGCGCATATTGGGAATGCGTTGTTCAGCCATGCCTTTTGAGCAGCTCATCACCAGAGGTAGTTCGCATTCCAACACCCTTGATCCTCCGTCTATGTCCTGTTCGGCTGTAATGGTTTTGCCGTTCACCTCGAGTTTGGTGGCCAGAGAAATAAAAGGCAGATCGAGTATGCCTGCTATCATACCACCAACAGAGGATCCGTTGTAATTGATGGTCTCTTTGCCGGTCAGAATCAGATCAAAACCGTTGGATTTCGCATACTGAGCGATTTGGTCCGCTACAAAATAGGCGTCAGGACCATCTGAATCAATCCGGATGGCTTCATCGGCACCCAATGCAAGGCCTTTGCGTATGGTTGCTTCGCTGTCGGCCAGACCCACGTGAATCAGACTCACTTTTTCAGCGAGATTGGCTTCTTTTAGTTCCAGAGCCCTCACGAGCGCGAACCACTCGTCGTATGGGTTAATAATAAAAGTAACTCCGGCAGCATTGAATTTGCTGTTGTTGTCACTGAACTGGATCTTGGTTGTGGTATCCGGTACATTGCTGATCGCAACAAGAATTTTCATAGCGGTAAAAATAGGTTGCAAAAATAGAAATATTCAGGCCCATTTCCATGCCGTAATCTAACTTATTGCCAATGTCTTTCAGGCAAGGCACAGTGCCAGAAGTTAAATGGCTCTAAAACGGATGGGAGGCAATATGTTTCAGAAAATCCAGTACTCAGTCAATCGGGTTGACTTTAATTGATTTCAGATAAGAGACTGGAAACAAAATGCTTATCGGATTGCCAATTCAAGATGCTTATGCTCAATGATCTTTTTAAGATTGATGAGCGCATAGCGCATGCGCCCAAGTGAGGTGTTAATAGAAACCTGACTGAATTCGGCTATTTCTTTAAAACTCATGTCGTAATACATGCGCATGATCACCACTTCTCTCTGGTCTTCGGGTAATTCAGAGATGAGTGACCTCATATTCTTACGGAGTTTCAACCGTTCGAGCGGAAGATCATGGTCGTCTTCGGCGGCTATGCTGTCGAAAACACTCACTTCTTCACCTTCTTCGTTGATGTAAACCGGAATGGGAGGCAATTTGCGCTGCGTTCTGAAGTGGTCGATCACAAGGTTACGGGCAATGCGCAATACCCAGGGCAGGAACTTGCCTTCTTCGGCATATTGTCCCCGTTTAAGGGTTAGGATCACCTTGTAAAATGTTTCCTGGAAAATGTCTTCCGCTGCCTGACGGTCACGTACCAGGCTAATAACGGAGGAAAATATACGGCTTTTGTGGCGATCCAGTAAAACTTCGAGAGCTTCTTCTTTTCCGCCCAGATAGAGTTGTACTAACTCCTTGTCGACAAATTTGTGAATAGACATGATCTTACTTGCTTGTTGAGAAAAAATGCGAGTAGATGTCTATTCAATAAGGTGGAAAAAATTTGGTTAATGGACAAATATAGTGTTTGAATCCAAATTAACACAATTTAGAGCTTAAATTCCAGGTTTAATTGAGTGAAAGTACGGTTTGAGTGAGTAAACCGCATAAAAAAAGGGTAAGCTACTTCCATCGCACCGCTCAACCACATACCCTTGCTTCGTTCCCGACCTGGGGGATTCAGCAGGAGCTGGTCGTGAAAGACTTACCCTTTGCAAAAGTACACATAATAATTTTCATATGTGAATTATAATTTCAAATTTTGTCTCAGAGGTAGCCTTCTCTCCCTTGATTTCCTATGAATCTTAGCATCCTGATCCCCCTTTTTAACGAAGAAGAATCGCTTACCGAATTGCACAACTGGATCCTGAAAGTTGTTGAAAGGGAAAAGCTTAGTTACGAGATCATTTTTGTGGACGATGGCAGCCGCGACCGGTCATGGACAGTTATAGAGGCCCTTTCGGCCTCCAATCCTCAGGTGAAAGCACTGCGTTTCCAGCGGAATTATGGTAAATCTCCGGCCCTGCACATGGGCTTTGAAATGGCTTCCGGCGATGTGGTCATTACCATGGATGCGGACTTGCAGGATAGTCCTGAAGAAATTCCGGCGCTTTACCGCATGGTGAAAGAAGAGGGTTACGACCTGGTGAGTGGCTGGAAACAAAAACGCTATGATAATGCCCTGAGTAAAAACCTGCCTTCCAGGATTTTCAACTATGTTAACCGAAAGATCAGCGGCATTGCTCTTCACGATATGAATTGCGGCCTTAAGGCATACCGCAACAAGGTCGTTAAAAGCATAGAGATATACGGCGAAATGCACCGCTTTATTCCTGTTTTAGCCAGGGCCGCGGGCTTTGAAAAGATAGGAGAAAAGGTTGTGCATCACCAGGCCAGGAAATATGGTAGCAGCAAGTTCGGCTGGAGCCGGTTCATAAACGGGTTCCTCGACCTGCTCACCATCACCGTTCTTTCACGCTTCGGCAAAAGGCCCATGCATTTTTTCGGATTACTGGGCACCATGTTATTTGTACTTGGTTTCGCCTTTGCATGTTATCTGGGCGCGAATAAACTCTACTGCAGTTTTAACCACATCCCGGCCCGCCTGATAACCCAAAGGCCCTCGTTTTTCATTGCATTGACCTGCATGATCATTGGGAGCATGATGTTTCTGGCTGGTTTTACAGCTGAGCTCCTGCTCCGCAACAGCAGTATCCGTAATCAGTACCTGGTTGATAAACGAATAGGCTGAATCATGAGCGGCGCTCCACACAGCCGGTCTGCACGCACGCTGCCAAGCGCTGAAGAGCTTTCCCGGCGCATGAGCCGCTTACGGGAGCTCAGGCTGAAGCGATACCTCAAATTCAAGTCAACCACACGTTATAAGGTTTTAAACCTGATCACCATTCTTTGTTGCGTATTGCATTGGGAACTGTTGTTATGTTTTGCCGGCCCCGCTCACTACAGCATTGAAAAACCCAAACTGGTGGAAGCAAAATATGGAGCGCAGGGCAATGAAAAAGCCCAGCGATTTCTAAGGGAGGTAGTTTTGGTGACACCCTCTGGATTTGTGAACAAGGTGGCGGTTCAGGATTATGTTGGTGCCGACCGGCCTGAATTCGGGCAGCTGAGAATTGGTAAAGATTTTCTGCTGGGCAAATGGCTCAAGATCAAACTGGATACTTCAGAAGGTGAATATTACCTGCGCAGCTCATTTTCAATGATCTTTCTCTGCGTATTCCTGGTATTTGTGACCGGAGTGGCCTACTTTTTTAATTTTAACGAACGCCCCTTTATTTTACCCGGACTCGCCATAGTAAATGCGCTGGCTGTGATCTTCTACCTCTTCCTTTGAGGGTTAAGAATAAATTCAGAATTCAGGAAAGCTTAGTGTTTTTTTTGTTATTTTGTGTAACTAACTTTAGGACTATGAAAACAAATTTATGGATCAAATCAAACGCCGGCAAGGTGTTGGCGGCAGGCGCCATGTTGTGGGCTGGTACGGCTATGACACAGCCATTTATTACGTACCAATACACGGGTTCCATGCAAACATTTACCGTACCCAATTGTGTGAACTCGGTTACGGTAATTGCGCGGGGCGCCCAGGGCGCAACGGCCGGAATGGCCGGCGCGAATGGCGGTAGCGCCAAAGCATCTGGAACGGTTACGCCCGGGCAGGTGTTATACCTTTTTGTTGGCGGAATGGGTTCAGTAACTGCCGGCGGCTATAACGGTGGAGGAAGTGGTGGAATCAGTTCAACCAGTTCGGGCGGTGGCGGTGGTGGCGCTTCAGATGTGCGGGTTGGAGGAACAGCACTTGCGAACCGTGTTCTGGTAGCAGGTGGCGGAGGTGGTTCTGGCGGAAACACGTCTTATAGTCCTTTACCCGGTGCTGGTGGAGCAGGTAATGCGTTTACTTCCGCAAGTGGCTACGGTGGAGCAGGGGCGAATGGTTGTGCTGCAGGAGCAAGTGGAGGAGAATCCGGCGGTTCAGCGCCATCATACGGTTCCGGAGGTGGAGGTGGTGGATTTAACAGTGGCGGCGGCGGCGGCGGACAACCTTCTGCAGCCACAGGTGGCTGGGGATGTAATGGAGCCCTTGGCGTTGGTGGCGCAGGAGGCGGTACCAGCTTTATTTGCGGCGGTGCATCAGGTGGTATCAATGGCGGCGGCGGAGGAGGAGGAGGCTACTATGGTGGCGGCGGTGGAATGACTGGTACAGGTGGCTGCAACGGAGGTGGCGGCGGTGGCTCATCATGGGCCATGACAGGACTTTCTTCAATCTCCTATACAGCGGGTGATAATACCGGAAACGGATCCATAACCGTTTATTATGACATTGGCATTCCATCTCTTTCAGTTTCTGGCAACACCAACGTGTGTTCAGGATCAAGCACTACACTTACAGCCAGCGGTTCCAACGGTACTTATACCTGGAGCACAGGCTTTGTGGGCCCCAGTCTGGTCATTACACCCACTGCCAATGCAAACTATTCTGTTGCGGCACAGGGTACGGCTGCATGCCCGGCCTATGGTCTTTTTACAGTTAATATTATTCCCTTACCGGTGGTAACCTGCACCGCAAGTCCTAACTATATCGTTTGTCCTGGTACGCCCATCACACTGAACGGTGTAGGGGCCGATACTTACACCTGGACCGGTGGCGTGAGCAATGGTGTAGCCTTTACGCCCAGCGTGAGCGGCAGTTATACGGTTATTGGCACCAATACACTTACTGGTTGCCAGAATATGGCCAGCATCAATGTACCGATTTACGTGGCATCAGTGGGCATTTCACCCCCCACAACCATATGCAACGGCGAAACTGCAACTTTAACAGCTACAGGCGCCAACTCTTATACCTGGAGCACAAACAGCCAGTTCGCACAAACCAGTGTGAATCCTTCGGTAACCACTGTGTATACGGTGAATGCAACAAGTCCTGATTTTTGCCTGGTGAGCAATACCACAACGGTAAATGTTACACCATCTCCTACGGTGCTTGCAAATGCCTTAAGGAGCCAGATCTGCAGAGGCGAGTCAGTAGTGCTTCAGGCCACAGGTGCCGGCTCATATTCCTGGAGTACCGGTGCCAGCGGCAACACGGTTTCTGTGAATCCGAACGTTACCACAACCTATACGGTTACAGGCATAAGCAACAACTGCCCCGGAAGCAATACCGTTCAGGTTAAGGTTGATCTTTGCCTCGGTATCAAAGATACTGGAGCCGGCTCAGAACTTAACATTTCTGTTTACCCAAATCCAAGTCAGGGTGAAATAACCGTAAAGTCTCCTGAGGACGTGGATCTGAGAATTATAAACGAAGCCGGTCAGCTAATCATAACCGCTAAACTTAACGGTATGAATTCGCATGAACTAACTTTGCGTGATTTGCCAAAAGGCATCTACTTTATTCAATCCAATTCTGCTTCTAAATCTATTACCCAAAAATTCGTGGTTGAATAGTGATCTAATTTGCTACAGAGAAAACCCGGCCGAAAGTCCGGGTTTTTTTATGCCTATGAGAAGTGCTTCCTTATTACTAACTTTAGTATTCAAATAAAAACTTATGAGAAAACAGGCAATATGGACCGCCATTTTTGTGCTGATATTAAATAGCATACATTTGGAGGCGCAGTGCCTCTTTGCGAGTCCTTATGGAAGTGCCATAATAAACAACACAACACCTGGTTATAGTGTTACAATCACTACCTGCCAGTTCGCTGGAGAATATGCACCGCTAACCTTTAATGTTACCGGAGCATTCACTTTTTCTTCCTCAGTTGCAAGCGACTATTTTACCCTTACAAACGCTTCCAATTCAGTAATTGCTTCAGGAAATAATCCCTTAAATGCGGTGATTCCAACTACTGGTACCTATTACCTTCACACAGCAGCCTCAGGCCCAACAGCTTGTGCTACACAAAATGCGTGCAGAACCACCAGGGTACTTGTGCCATATCCACCATGCAGCGGTACACCGGTTACAGGCACAGTTTCTGCATTTCCGTCAGTAATTTGTCCGGCTGCTAGCGCAACGCTGTCATTGCCGGGTTCTTCCACGGGCTCGGGACTCATGTATCAGTGGTATGCTTCCACATCAGGACCATCTGGTCCTTACAGTCTTGTACCTGGTGCAGGTGCAGCAACAGTAATTTCGCCACCTGGTGTTACCGTAACCACATGGTACAAGGCTGTGATGGCATGCACCAACAGCGCCCAAACAGCAACATCCTTACCTGTTTCCGTAGGCATCGCAGGCACCACAACCAATTCTATTCCCTATTACGAAAGTTTCGAGAACCTCATTGTCGACAACCAGCTTCCAAATTGTTCCTGGAAAGCCAGTAATCTGCCTCAGACCTGCCAGACCTATGTGGCCTCAAACACCAACAACCGCATTCCCCGAACTGGTTCAAAATTTGCGGCGTTTTACTATCAGCCTGCAGGCAATTCTTACTTCTACACCAATGGACTTTACCTTCAGAGCGGTGTAACTTATTCTGCCTCGGTTTGGTATACCACAGAATACAACACTTATGCCACCTGGACCAACCTGGACATCATGCTTGGCCCAAATCAATCCACACTTGGTTTGCAAACCGTTGCTTCTACTAATGGAACAGCGGCTAGTCCTTCTTACAAGTCACTGTCCAATACCTTTACTGTGGCAAGCACTGGCATTTATTATCTGGCCCTTAAAGCCAGCAGTTTTGGGCCCTGTTGTGCACAGTACCTTTGTTTTGATGATATTTCAGTTACCGTGCCTTGCGCCCTCAACATTCCTCCGGCCAGTATCAACGCAAGCAATGATAGTATTTGTGCAGGAGAAAGTGTAGTCTTTACAGCAGTAGGTGCAAGTTCCTATACCTGGAATAACGGTTCCAACAGCCCCTCCATAACGCTGAGTCCAACCAGCAATACAATTGTTTCAGTGGCCGTAGCGGGACCATATTCTGCCTGTACAAGCACGCTCAGCAAGGCAATCGCTGTATTACCGGTTAATCCGGTTTCGGTTTATGCTTCGGCCTATACCGTGTGTCCGGGTGATGCGGTATATCTATCTGCCTTTGGTGCAAGTTCATACAGTTGGAGCATGGGCAGTACCGGACAAGCCGCTGTGGTCTATCCAACAACAGCCGGAAGCTACAGCGTGATCGGATCCAACGCATATGGCTGTACGAGTCAGGCGTCATTGAACGTTTCGGTTTTTACAATTCCGGTGCTAACAGCATCCGCTTCCAGAACACTCGCTTGCAAGGGCGAAACCATCACCCTCAACGCTTTTGGTGCACAAAACTATTTCTGGTACAGCAATTCAAATCTTTTTTATGGTCAACAGGTTAACGTGCCGGTAACTGCACCAGTTGTGTACACCTTGAATGGCACCAACCAATATGGATGCAGCAGCCAAACCCAGTTGTTCATAAACGCCGAAGAATGCACGGGACTTATGGATCAGGAGCATGTTTCCGGTACTATTCGGTTGTTTCCGAATCCAGGTCAGGGCAATTACACCATACTGTACCCAAATACCGGTCCTATTGAAATACTGCTTTGTGATCTTGATGGCAAAGCGATCTATAGAGCACAGTCAAATTCATCACCTGCTGCTATAAGGCTTGATGAGTCAGTTCCGCAAGGCGTATATGTTTTGAAGCTGATTTCAAACGGAATCACCAGGGTAATGCCATTGATCAAGCAATAACCCGGTCTGGAAAGTACATGGATCGTGGATCAAAACATAAGGATTACATGCCATACTCATATTGAAACTGGTTTACCTCAATTAAGTAAATGACATGAAACAGATTTATATTTCAGTATTTATCTTGTTTAATTTGCTGTGTTCCGGCCCTGGCGCATTGGCCCAGACAGTTGTAAATCCCATGCACACGTTTGAGGATCCGGCTTTGTACAATTTGCAGGACAGCGTTTCGCCCCGATTGGCAGGTGTTTGGTTGGGCCAGGAAACAGAATTTCTTGATCAGGGTTTTCATGTGAAAGGAAATTTCGAATGTAAGTTCGCTCTGGAACAGGAAGGCAATAAGATCAGCGGACACTCATACATCAGTTTCGATGAAGGAAAAAATTTTGCTGTGATGAAGATCAGAGGCCTTGTAATGGGGCAGACCTTTTATTTTGAAGAATTCGAGATCGAAAAACAAGGATTTTCCCAGGCAGCTACCCTATGGTGCCTGCGGACAGGAGAGCTCAGCCTTGGCCGCGAAGGGAAAAACCTGGTTCTGGAAGGAAACAATTATAAGGCCTACGCGGATCAGTACTATTTTCCCTGTTCAGGAAATGTATCCTGGCATATGAGCTGTAGTCCTAACGCTATGGATGCCTCTTCTCAAAAATCAATCAGTCCTGAAGCGCCTGACAACTTTCAGCTGAAGCCCAATCCTGCAGATCATGAGGTGAACATCTGTTTTAAACTGGCTACCGCTTCAGAGGTTCAGATCGACCTATTTAACCTGGCAGGCAAGCTCATCACACCTGTAACCCACATGCAGTATACAGAAGGGGAGCATCACCATATTCTGAAGTTAAACGAATATCCACCCGGGGTGTATCTGGTCAGAATGCTGAACAGAAATCAAAGTGGTGCTGCCTTGCTTGTGATTCAAAGATAAAATAGCACTGCTCCCTTATTTTTTTACCGGCTCGATCAGTAATAAAGCGTAGTGGTGAGTGGCGCGTTCAGGGCGCTTATGGGTACGGCAATAAAGTAATTCGTGCTGTAATGTGCCGGATAATAACAATAGGTCGTATACCAGATTGGAAAGGACTTGTTATAGGATCTCCAGCCTGAGGCATAGATCGTCATGGTGTTCTGAACCGTAGCGCTGGTACCAGAGCTGAAACTGTAATAACTTTGTTGAAGGGAACCTTTAGCCACATGCAAGCTTGAATCGGAGCGCGGTATAATTGTAATGGAACAGGTAAAAGTGTGCTGGCCCGAAATGAAATCTCCCAGCGCATTCGACTGGTTTTCCTGAATATTCAATTCCTTAAAATCACCATCACTGATGTGAATATAATAGTTGCTTCGTTTGGAAGGTTTTGAACGCAACTTGAACGTGCCATCCTGATCCGATACTTCTGTGGCCAGTTGTACAGTACCTTTCTGCGAGTCTTTGGCAGAAGTGGCATCGTCGCCCATCAATCTCACCCGAACCTGAATTGGCTCAAGAGTGTAATAGTCGAGCACACGGCCAGTTACTTCCACAAAGCCTTTCATCTTCTTCTGACAAGAGCCTATGCCCAACAAGAAAACAAAAACCGGGAGAATATAAATACATCTGTTCACCGGATACAAGTTAATAAAATGAGCTGAGATTTTCTAAAGCTTATTTTCTTTTGTACAAGTCGTATTGAATGCCTTTAAAAGGCATCGTCTCATAATCGGCTGCCTGGTCCCTGTGAAGTGCTTTGTTCACCAGCAAATAAGGCCTGCCTGGTGCCGGATCAAGACTGATGAAGAAATAGCGCATGAGATAACACTGCAGGTCCCATTCGTTCCACATCTCTTCCGGCACAGAAATCACAGCATGCTCCGGTATATGCATACCTATGAGGTACACATCGTGCAGCATATCTGCGTTCCGGCTGAACCTGCCCTTTCTGGAATAACTCAACACGAGCACCAATGCAAGCAGCATAAGACTCAAGGTCAGCCTTAAACCGTGTGTCCTTCCTTTTAATTTATGAATGCTGCTGTTTATGCGTTCAGCACAGAGCAGGGCGAAACCGATAGCAAAATAGGGCAGGGCAGGCACCAGATAAAAACCCTTTTGAACATGCGTCAACATCAGCGGGAGTGATGCACTCAGGCCAAGCAGAATAAAAAAAAGCGCATCCCGGAACGTTTTCTCCGTTGAGATGGATTTCACCTTTTCACGACTGAGGCCAAGAACCAGGATAAGCAGAAGTAAAGCCGGAATCAATTCCATGAACAGCTGGCCTATAATATAAAAGCGGTTTCCCACAGTGGGTACCTCGTTGATGCGATGTAACACCCTCTTAAAAAAATAAATTGACAGGCTTTCACGGCTATCCGGAAAGCATAGCAGGAGACCAATCAGACCTACCGGTACTGTAATCAGTACCAGGCATGACCAAAGGGCCTTGCGGTTACTGATTCGGCCTGTTGAGAGCTTGTACAAAGCTGGTAAGAACGCAGGAAATAAGCCGGGAAGACCTTTGCTGAGGGCAGCCAGAAAAATGGCAAGACCTGAAATGAGGAGTAAGGGAATTATGTTTTGATTTGAATGCATGGCCTTCAAGGCAAAGAGCACCGAGAGAAGTGTAAAAATCCCCATACTGTTCTCATGCATATTGTTTGAATACGACCAAAAACAAACGGGAATAATAATCCAGAACACAAGACTGATCCATGCCGTAGGTATTAAAACAGGATTCTTTTGAAAAACCTGCTTCCAGATCAAAGTGATCAGCCAGGCGCTGAGTATAAGGCAGAGAAATGTGTAAAACCGCTCCACATAAAGGCTGTCGCCAAGCAGCCGGAAGAACAGGGATTGGATCCAGAATACCAAAGGAGGTTGTTCGTGAAATGAAGGAAGGCCTGCAACATTGTGCAGGCTGAACTGCGGAAACCAGAATGTGCCTATGCCCTTGCTCAGGTTGTGCGACACACTTGTATAAAGCATGGCATCCATAAACATGCCGTCTTGTATTAGTGTGGGCAAAGTGAGGGCAAGCATCAGGCCCAGGACAAAGACTCTGAATGGCAGATGTTTATCGGATAGCGTGAATTTGAACACAACAATTCTGAATCTTTGGGACTGAAATTATGGATTTTCGGTCAATTATCGGGTGAGAAGGCAGTTGCAGACGAGTATATCGATCAAATGTCGCTTAAGCAGGTTAACAACTGTCAACACTGAACCTATAGTGTTTCAGTCGTTCAGGCCTTTGCCTTTTAGGATGTAAGGGATGTATTTTTCAATTCTGGACTGGCGTGTGGCAGATTGTTTAGCCGAAGAAAAAAAGAGCAGGTAAGCCCTTTGCCTGCCAGGACTTAATTGTGTAAAGGCTTTTTTAAGGGTAGCTGAAGATTTGAGTATGATTTCAAATTCTTGCGGCATGTCAAATTCGGATGTTTTTTTCATCACTACTTTTAATCCAGCTTGTTCGGCCCTTATTGCCTCCTGTACATAGGCTCTGATGTGGTTTTTGTTTTCGAGTATCTCACGAATATCCCTGAACCTGATCTGGCGGGCTGCCTGTACATTTTTGGTTTGCTGAACAAGCATGTTCTGAGGGTCTTTCAGCAGGGCACCTTTAAAGAACAAAATGGCACAATATGCTTTAAAACCATGTATCAGTAAAATATTAGAACCCTGGTGCGTATAGCAGGGCACGCCCCATTTTAATTCTTCATCCAGATCGCATTCAAGCAGAATAGACCGCAATTGCTCAAACTCTGATTTCCAGTGTTTGGCTTTGGTGAAAAAGAAATTCACTTTTGGATTGATCTTGTTTTCTATGTTCATGTTTTGGAGCTCAGTGAATTGGATTAATCAGGTGAAGAAAATGGCATTAGCCCTGTTCAACAAGTTGTTTGATTTGCTGCAATACGCTTTGCCAGGCCTTCTCAGAATGTTCTTTAGCCTGAACGGAAGCAAAACCCAGTTGACGCAGGTACAATACCACACCATCTTCTGCCTTTTCCAGTTCAAAAACAATGGTAGAGTAGTTTTCTGCCTTATCTTCCGATCCCGAAAATCCACTCCAGTAGGTGTAAGAAAACATTTTTTCCGCTTCAAGTTCAAGGATTATTCCCTTGTCGGTATAATGTTTACCCTGAAACTCGCCGGTAAAAAGCAGTTCCGAACCTTTTTTCCATTTGCTGAAGGCTTTGGTGCCATACAGGTACAATTTTATTTTTTCCGGATTCACCAGAGCGTCCCAAACCTTGTCTGCTTTGGCTGAAATTCTGATGTTCAAATCGAGATACAAGTTGTGATTCATGATGAAACGGTATAATTCTGTTTTGACTCAAGGCATGTTGATGTGGGACTTGCTCCGATTACAGCATCCAATGTGCATTTTTTTCGGTGCCTAGATTCTGATTTGAGATGAAGTCTGTTCATATTCAAATGGTATTTTCTCGATCCATGGGTTTATTTATCAAAAGGTTGCCCCTTGTATTCTATACTGCTCAACACGAAGCCCTTTTGTTCTTCTTTGCAGGCGTATTTCAAATGGTAATCGTACTGGTGCGCAAATCCTCCGGAAAACACCACGAACATAAATTCAGCCTGGCGCGAATCGACCCAGCCCACCAAATTGATGTATACTCTTGTTTTCCTTTCCTGCTGTGTTATTTTAGCCCCTTCAGGACTAATAAGAATAATAGTGGTGTTCTCTATCCGATCTTCCAGCCTTATTTCCGGAAAGTCATCTGACTGTCCCAACTTGCGATCGGCAATATACAGTGTGTCGAACACATGGGTGTTTTTTTTGTTAGCAGCCCGGATAAAATCTGCCAGTGCAGTATTATAAACCTTTTCCGTGAGATCTTTGGATATGGGCTTGGCTTCCTGAGACGATGCGGGTAGGGGAATCAGCATAAACAACAATAATGCGGCTTTCATTTTTGCAACAGTATGTATTCACCCTTAAACATAATACCTGTTCTTTGAGCCATTGGAAATGCGTCAGGTTTCTGACGGCTCCCAGAGTTCCACCTTGTTTCCCTCCAGATCCAGAATGTGCACGAACTTGCCGTAATCAAATGTTTGTACCTCATCCAGTACCCTGACACCATTTTTTTTCAATTCTGTCACCAGGCCCTCCAGGTCTTCCACCCTGTAGTTGATCATAAAATCCTTTTCTGAAGGTTCAAAGTATTTGGTCTTTTCGGCAAACGGGCTCCACTGGGTTGAGCCTGACTTCTCTGGATTCGCCGCATCCCGCCATTCGAAGTTAGCGCCATATTGGTCCGAGGCCAGGCCAAGGTTTTGGCTGTACCAGGCTTTTAGTTTATCCGGGTCTTTGCATTTGAAAAATATGCCACCAATGCCTGTAACTTTTTTCATGCAAGCTTAAATATTGTGTGTATGGTTGTTTTGATGCTTCAAGGATTTTTCGAAGCGGTTCAGGGAATATAGAACAAATGCCGAAAGCCCACTCATTATTATGGCTGAGACTATCAGGGAAGATTCGTTTTGACGAATTCCAATGAACAAATCTCCCAGAAACATGATCAATAAAAAGAGATATGCGACTTTGAGCATAGGCACTGAACGTTTAAAGGCAGCGAAGGCAAATATGATTCCCAACGCGAGTTGCCGTGTGGCCCAAAGAAACACGAGGTAATCCACTCCTTTTGCTTTGAAATCCACATTTTCAAGCATGGCCTGGGGAGACAGGAAGAGGGATATGCTCACCCCCGTTTCTAACACGGCAAATAAAGCTGACACGATCAAAATCCAAACAGGAAGTTTTAAACCAGGCTGATTCATGACTTTTATATATTTTTCAGGTAAACCATTTTTAAAGCGGTATCGTGAAGTTAGGGATTTTAGCCATGAAATAAAAGGATGCTAAATGTAAGGGTAGATTGCTTTCGAAATATTTCTTTGTATCAGGAAGAATATCTGAAATGTATATGCTTTTCAATGACTAAGGCACTTTTATGAGGGTTTCATACAAATCAGTGAGGAATACGAAATATCACAAAAAGATCGGTATAACCTGGAATTGGCGGGCATTACCGAATTATTCCAGGTCATTTTCTGATCAGTTCAAGACGTTCAAGCGACAAACGTTTCGTTAGCCAGTTCTCAAGCTTTAATTTTTCTTCTTTTTTAAGTTCTTTTTGAACCTGATAGATTATTACCGTAGACTCATTTGTGCTGTCTTTATCAAAATAAAAGGTGTTCCTTGAAATTGAAATGGATTGAACACCCGGAAAAATACTGTTAATTTCTTCGAGTAGTTGTTTACCGTCGTAGTTGTTTTTTGTTAGTTCAT
>DAOMFS010000016.1:0-56410 GCA_035429925.1 Bacteroidia bacterium
AAGAATGACGAAATGATTGCTGCATTATTTCCTGCACAAAGATCCCATTGATAGATATTAGTACCAAAATAGTTACCAATTCTGGATGCATAAAGTTTTGAACCATCCCCCGAAAACTCAATGCCATATATATTACCGGACGGACCATTAAGAACCAGCGAATTTGATACAACACCCGTTTGATTATCAAAATCAAAAAGCTCAACATACATGGAACTACTAGTAAATGCTAAAGCTACTTTTCTACCGTTTGGTGAAATTTTCATACAACCTGCCGCAGTAAAATTTGTATGATAACTTCCAATAGCGGAGTTGACTGAAACAGTATTGAGCCCGGCAGCACTGAGATAAAAGGCATGGAAGGTGTTGTTGTTTGGTCCATTACCATGTGTAAGTATCCACTTATCAATCCCATTACAGTGCATAGTACCTGTAATTTTTTCCGAAGACGAAATTGAAGTGAAAAGTATAGCATTTTTTACTGTGACTGATCCTAAACCAGCCGCAAGGCTCATATCAACGATTGAATAGCAGAAATTACCATTTAAAGCAGGAGCTCCAGCAATTGTAAATACGAAATAAATTGTGTTTGATCCAGGTTGCTTTGCAATCAGGCAAGACTGTGATGGGTTTCCTGAACCAGCAAGTCCAGTACCATTAGCCATAACATTATGTGATTGATTCCAGATTGTTTGCCCGTCAGAATAAAACAATATATTTCCATTATTGTCTGAAATGCTTGAGCATCCTTCTGGTACATTGATAGAGCTACCAAAAACCGGAGTAGGCGGATTTGACATAAAATCCAAGCCGGCCCCATAACCAAAAAACCATTTTGAATTTTGATTTTGACCTATGCTTGTTAGAAACACAGCAAGAAAAAAAATGAGAATTGAGTATGTATTATTTAACCTCAGGATATTTAATTTAATGTTCCCTTCTGTATCTAAACTGGTTATAGTCTCGTATGTGCTTCAGCAGTCATAAATTAATCTGAAATCTGCCCTGAAAACCACATTGAATTTAAGAAAATTAGAGGCGAAACGGAGATATTTAACATTTGGCGGAATCGTTCAGACTTCGTGTATATTGAGATCAGCTTCACACACAAAGCTGAAAAGCAAAAACTCTAACACTCACCTGTACAACATCAGCGAACCGTTTGCTCGCAATCATCGTTTCGATTTACGCCTGTAAGACTTCATCAGTTCTCTGAATGTGTTGAATTCTTCCCTGTAAAATAAACCTATACCCTGGGTGTAGGGTCCGCCCATGATGGTCACCTGGGTGTTGTCGTTGGTTTCGTTGAACACTTTAACCCGGTATTTGCCATCGTCAGACAGTTTGTACTCAACCGTAATATCGCCGATCAACCCCGTTGATTTGTTGTTGGGATTGTTGTTCACGCCAAAATTACCATCCACATTTATCCGGTTGTTCATGAACTGTTTACTCAGGGCCACGTCGAACTCTTCGTTGCTGCTACCGGTGGCTGGCCTGTAATTCACACCCAGTTGCATGTCGGTTATTCCGGTAAGGTTGCCAAAGTATGAATTGATGAACTCGCTGGCCCTGTTGCTCAGCATCTCGCTGCCACTGGCCGCCGCGGCACCGCCTGCCGACACACCACCGCCCGATGTAGTGTAAATCTGAGGTGTCACAAAACTGCCGAACAGCAGGAAAGAGAACACCTGCCGGTTCAATTCCGATTCATCACTCAGCACATTGTCTATCCTGGCCATGGCTGTGGTTTCCAAATTGGGCACATCCACTTTAAAATGAATATTGGGCGTGGCCAGCTTGCCGTTTATGATCAGCTTACAGTCAACCGGCTGCCTGGCACTGTATTGCCCCGTGGTGTCGTTTAATAAAGGGGCAACCGATGCCCTTTGCTTGTACCGCGCCACCACATCGATCTCCGCATTCAGCGGATCTCCACTCCAGGTGATGCTGCTGCCCGCGTCGATGGCAAATTTTTTATTGAACAGTGTTTTTAAGGTGAACAGGTAATTACCTTCCGTGATCACATACTCCCCGGTCATGTCAAATTTGCCCAGGCTGTTGATGTTCAGGTCAAGTATACCCTGGCCCTGCACAGTAAGCATATCGCCGGTTTTTCTGTCCATGATCAGCGTGGCTTCCGCCTCTGGCTGCACATATAACGACATGTCCAGCGCGAATCCGCTGAAATCCTGTTTCTTCAGGGGTTTTAAACTATCCTTCCGTACAAAATGTATAAACTCTTCCTCATTCAGTTCAGCCGGACCGTCAAGCGGCAGAACGAACTTTGAATTTCTGAGAATGGTATCCGTAACCTGCATGTTCAGGTTATTCAGCGTGCCATACAAGCCAATATTCCCGCTGCCATACAATTTACCATAGTACAGGGGGTTGTTAAGCTCACCAGTGTTCAGCACGAGCATGTTGCGGTAATTGATATCGTAATCTATGCGGATGTTTTCAAAATTGTTGTGGAAAATATTTCCGTTGAGTGTAGCCCGCACCGGTGAACGCATATTCCGGTCGCGTAACAAAATATCCGAAAAGCGGATCTGGTCGGGCATGATCTCAATCTCTCCGCTGGCATAATAGGTCACATTCGTATAGTCCACTTTGATCTCAGACTGAAACAAATTCAGTTTACTCTCCAGTTTGATGTGAGAGGGATCGCCATGCACTTTACCTTCCCCGCGTACAAATCCGTTCGCAATACTGAGGTATCCTTCCAGAAGCGGATTCAGCATGCGCAGATTTGCGGTGTTGGCTTTAAAATCTATATCAATAGACTCTTCGTTCCGACCCAGATAGTAGTTTCCCTTAAAGGTGATGTCCTTATCCGGTCCGCCAAAATAATCCCCGAATCCCAGTGAACTGTGTCCTTCCAGCTCAATATAATTTTCTTCCACCTTGTAATCTGTTTTTACATACACTTGCCCCAACGAATTGCCATTCAGTTTAAAATGCTGTACATCCAAAACACCCCTGAAGGCGAACAGGCTGTCAGCATTTGAAAAAACCACATGCCCGTTACTCAGGCCATCCAGCTGCATAGAGAAGAACTGGAGCAGGGGATTAAATTCAGATAATTGCAGGGCATTGGTTTGTATCATCAAACTGTCCCCGGGCTTAGCGCTGTATTTGCCTTCAACCTGAATGTCCTGTTGATGATTCATCAGGTGTAAAGCATTCACCATGATCTCGCCGTTTTTACTGAAGGAGACCGTATTGGGATTCACCAGCTTCCATTCGCTGCTGTCTCTGCGAACATGCACCGTGTCGAAAGCCAGGTCAAAGGACGCGGGATTAAAACTCATACGACCCTTTACACGGCCATTCTTGATCGTACTGTCTCTGTCATCCCAATTGAGCAGATAACTGAGGTCCTTGTCCTCCGAACGTGTGTTCAGCTCTATATTGCGCAGCATAACGGAGTCTTCCATCAGCAATTCTGAGGTACTCACGCGCACATCCAGCTCTTTGCCAAGGTCGCTGATGTCGAGGTTGGCTTTTCTGAAATCAAATCCTTTGTAAGAAAACAGCGGCATGCGCGCTTTCAGGCTCATCTTGTTCTGAGCGGCAACAAAGTCGGCTTGTACGGTGCTACCCTTGCTCAGCATGTAATTTTTGATGAACAGCTGGTGTATCACCTGGAAATTCTTCACCTCCATTGAAAAATTCAGAGAATCACTATACCGCACATCACCTTTCACTTTTGGAAAAAACGTGGGGTAATAACTGTACAGAAATTTACTGAAGGCACCCGGCAGTGTGCTGAGCTTATAACGCCCTTTTAAACCCGCATTCAAATAAGCCGAATGCAGTTCAATTGTTTTTAAACTGGAAGCCTGGTCCAGCTCAAGGTCAAACATCTGCAGTTTATACGAACGGCCAGTGGTTTTGTAAACCGTGTTGTCAAAATAAATTCTGCCACTGAGGTCGTCTATGGAATTGCCCCTGGTGTTGATGAACATTTGTGTGCTGAGCACACCGCTGTCGCCGGCCGGAATGAGGTTAACCCTGTTCAGATCCAGCCTTTGAATGCTGGAGGTGAATTCCATTTCAGGTATCTTCCCGTTAAAATCAATGCTTCCGTTGAAGTCCAGCAGGGCATTCGTATCGAGGCTGCTCAGCAATCCGTTGAAAAGGCCTTCCTCAAAATCGCCTCGGATGTCTAAGCCCTTGTAAGCATACCCGAGATACTCAAGTTTCTGCACCTCAATTTTAAAACTGGCTGCCAGATCCTGTTTGTTCAGGCCTGTGCCGCTGAGTTCAGCTTTTAAACTCACTCTGCCTAAACTGCTCAGACCCGCCAGGGTGCCGGCGTCAAAATTGTCGCAACTCAGATTGCCTTCGTACTGCAGGTGTTTGCCTGTCCCATCCAATCTCAGACTAAGCCCCGTTTCGAGTTCACCAAGCGCAGTGCTGAAATTTCCGAAAGTTGTAAAGTCGTTCATGAAACCGTCAAATTTGCCCTTGTAAGCGATGAGACCAAGGGCACGCAGTTGTTCAGGGATGCCCAGGCGTTTGCCTGCATTAAATGGATAGGAAGGCAGCCTGGCCAGATCGTTGAAATGTGTTGAGAATTTTTTGGCATTGATGTGTATGTAAGAAGAAGAGGGTTCCGGCAAACCTGAAATGCTGATATTCCCCCTGAATGTGGTGTAATCGCCGAAAGAAAGCCGGATATCCTGTAATCTGAAATCCGACACCGAACCGTTGATCTGGCCTGCAACACGCATGCCGGTGTTCAGACCATCAAGTGCGGATGCGAAATAGGCTATGTCGCTGCTGAAAACATGAGTGCTGTCATCCAGATGCGAACTGATATTCACCTTCGTGATGAAGTCAAGGTAATCCTGCCAGCTTTTGTACCCGAAATGCAGGTCACCTCTGAGCAAAGATCGATTGCATTGCAGTCGCAGATCCTTCACCAGCAAATGTTTACTCCCTACAGAAACCTTGCCGCTGAAATCCTTCAGATCGAGTCCGCATTGTTCTTTTGCCCGCAAACCAATCACTTCAGCTTCTATGCTGTCCTGCTTCAGGCGCAGATCTTTGATCCTGCCATGTATGTTATGGATGTCGAGATCACTGTAATTGATGTGCTGATGATCCTGCAGACTATCCCGCAGATCCTTGTAAACAAAATGAACTCCGTCCAGGTCCAGATCACCCGGTCTGAAGGTCCAGGATTTTGATGCGGATGCTCCCGTGTCAGCCGAAGAAAAATATCTGCTGATGAATTCAAAATTGTACCCCTCCTCATTTGGGTAGTGTATGATTTTGGCTGTGGCTTTTGAAATCGCGGAAGCCTTCAGGTCAATCAGACCCTTTTTGTAATTAAAAGCGTTCAGCTGAACAACAATATCGCCGAAAAACAGGGTATCCTTGTGCTGGTCGAGCAGACACATCTGCCGAATCACAGCGCTGCGAAAAAATTCTATGTTTATGGCTTTGATCTCCACCCGCGTATTAAGCGATTTGCTCAGGTAATCGCCGGCTTTGTGACCTAACCAGGTTTGAAAGGTGAAAGATTGTACGGCCAGCAGGGCCAGGAACAGGAGAAGCAGGATGCTGCCGCAAATTACAGCAAGGGACTTGAGGAATATTCTTATAATTTTGCCTCTCATTCGGCCTCGTGGTATAAAGATAGATGAAATAGAAGGCTGGTTCAGTACCTGAAATGAAAATAATCAACACCCGCATACTCGCCATTGAAAGCAGCTGCGACGACACGTCCTGCGCGGTGCTGCTGAACGAGCGGGTGCTTTCTAACGTCACGGCGGGGCAGGATGTACACAAATTATACGGCGGTGTTGTACCCGAACTGGCCAGCCGCGATCATCAGAAGAATATTTTGCCTGTTGTTCACGCGGCTTTGGAACAGGCATGCGTTTCGCTCGCTGAACTGGATGCCGTTGCTGTCACAAGAGGTCCTGGCCTCATGGGCAGCCTGCTGGTTGGTCTCTCGTTTGCCAAATCCCTGTCACTTGCATTGAACAAACCACTTATAGAGGTGAACCACATGCAGGCTCATGTGCTTGCACATTTTATTGAAAGCGACAAACAGAAAAGTCCCGGTTTTCCCTTTCTGTGCCTAACGGTGAGCGGCGGTCATACACAACTCGTGCTGGTGAAGGCCCGGCTCGAATTTGAAGTGCTGGGCCAGAGTATTGATGATGCCGTTGGGGAGGCATTTGATAAGGCTGCCAAAATCCTGGGATTGCCTTACCCCGGTGGTCCGGTAATTGACCAGCTGGCCTCAAAAGGAAGTCCGACCCGGTTTTCCTTCGCGCATCCAAAAACAGAAGGATACAACTTTAGTTTCAGCGGCATCAAAACTTCTTTTCTGTATTTCATTCAGAACGAAACACAAAAGGATTTAAACTTTGTCTCCAAAAACATACATGATATTTGCGCCTCATACCAGCACCATCTGGTTCAGGTGCTTTTAAAGCAGGTCAGGCGGGTGATGAAGGATAAGGCCTTGAAACACCTCGCCCTGGCGGGTGGCGTGTCGGCCAATTCAGAACTGAGAAAGCAGATTCAGCAATTGGGTGTTGAACTGGGGACAGAAGTGTATTTGCCCGAATTTCAATACTGCACCGACAATGCCGCCATGATTGGTATAGCGGCGTATTTTAAATTTCAGCGATCTGAATTCGCTGATCTGTCACTCACGCCCCTTGCGCGAATGCCACTCTGATCAGGCCTGCCAGCCTCCCCTGAGCGCGCCTGCGCGCGAATAAGTTTTAGCAGAAAAACCAGTTCGAACACCGTGAATACCACAAAATGAGCCAGAAAATGGGCAGAGAACGCGCCAAACCAGGCCCTCACCAGAAAAGCGCAAAGCAGGATGATGCAAAACGCGAGGATCATTTTAAGCGATAAGGCGAACAGCAAGAACGCTGTAAAGTCTTTGTCTTTTACGCGTTGCATGCTGAGTGGATAAAGCACACTTACGAAGGCAGCAAAATATAACACGGTCCAGGGCCAATACATGAGACAGAGGCCGGTAAAATGATTGAGGGTCAGTGAAATTCCGGCCGAAACCATGCCGGCCGGCACAATGTTGAATGCAAAAGCCCTCAGCATCAGGACTTGGGTTTGATCAGATCTTTGAGTGAAATGTAGAGTGCCGCCGCAATCCCGACGAGACTAAGCACTATGGTGAACACCGGCTTGCTGTTGTGGTAATATGAATCGAGTTTTTTGCCACCCCAGGCTGCCAGCGCGATGATGAGGGCCATCTGCACGGCCATGTTGGCGTATCGCAGATAATTTTCAGGCCGTCCGGCTGGCGACATTTTGTGCGTCCTGATTCTGAGGCATATTCTTCACTTTTGCGCCCATGTTACAAGTGCCTGAGAACACCGCGCCGGGCTCAATCGCCAGTTTTCCGGTTATGATATCCCCGCTGATTCTGGCAGTATTTTTCAGGGAAAGCATTTCGCTCACTTCCACAGTTCCTTTTACTTCACCGCTCAGATCGGCATTCTGGCTCAGCACATTGCCTTCAATGATGCCGTTGGGTCCCAGAACAAATTTACCCTTGGTGACCAGGTTGCCTTTCAGGTGTCCGTCAATCCGCACATCACCCACAGAGTTGATATCGCCCACAATATCGGTGCCTTTACCAATGAGGTTCACAGAACCTGCATCCATAGCCTGATTTTTTGATGAACTCATCCCTAACATGATTAAAATTTTACGAAAGATAAGGTTTATTTCTGAATTGGGTTATTGGTTTCCAGCGACTTATAGTTGTCCGCATAGAACAAGGCATATGCTGAATGGTTTTTCTTTTTGTACAACAAGGGGAGGTTTACGGCGGCGATGGGATACATCTCCAGCATCTCCTTTTTCACCTCTCCGCTGAACACATCCGGATCCTTGAGCAGGTTCTGGTAATAATTCACAGCCTCTTTGGCATCCGTGTAGGATTTCTGAACCAGGAGTTGTTTTCCGTTCCCAAACAAACTGCTGGTGATCTTAAAGTTCTTCTCGCCGTAATACGCTGCGTTAAAGGCATTGAGTTTGGTTTTCAGGGCATCGATGATCTTGGGATCATCGGGCGCCAGTAATATAAAAAAATGTTCGCCTTCCAGATTCACCAGAAAGGTATCACTCACACTTTGCCCGGGTTTTACCGGTTCAAAAAGATCGGGGTTCTTTTGTTTTTTTATGGCGAGCAACACATCGTTTGCCATAGGTGTCACTTCAGCGTTCGGATATTTTCCAACCAAAAGTTTAAGTTCCTTTTCAAGGCTGTCTACCCCCTTTAGTTTGCCCACACTCATGGCTCTTATGAACAGAAATTTGGGGAGGTAATCGTTTTTGCCGTATTTGATCACAGCTTCGTTCGACAAGCCGTAAGCTCCTTTGTAATCCTCTGCCCTGTAAGCAGTATACGCGGCGCTGTAGCTCTGTTCCAGTTCCGATTTCTCCACGTTCATTTCCCTGGCGTAGTCGGGGTTTTTGAGCATAAAAGCGAATTCGCTATCAGGATACTCGTTAATGATTTTGTCTTTGTAAAAGTCTGCTCTGGTTTGGTTCTTTTCTTCGAGCGCAATGCGGTACATCACATAATAAGTGTTCACCTGGTAACGGTTATCGGGGAAGCGTTTGTTAAGTTCCTCAAAAGTGAGTGTAGCTTTTTTGTTGTTGTGAAGGTCTTCTTTGTATACGCTGCCCAGCAGGTAATACGCTTTGATGATCTTTTTATCGCTGCGTCTGAGAAGGCTATCATTCAGGGGAAGATCCTTGAGATAGGGTTCACGCATTTTGGCCGGATCGCGAACCTCAGCCACCTTTTTCTGAGCGGTATCAACCTGCTCTGTGTTTTCTTCAATGGTTAGGGCTTTGTTTGAACGCCTCCAGTTGTCTTCGAGTTTGCGGTTACCCCATTTTTTAGTGAAGTCCGAAATACCATAGGCAACTGTGGCAGGATTGTAGAAATAAAAGGTTGCGCCTGTGTTACCAAAGGCCATGGGTGGTGGAATGTTTTCACCGAACCCCGCGCCTGGAGGCGGATTGTTTGCAGCGGCTTCGAGTTCTTTTTGTTTTTTGGCAGCTTCCAGTTCAAGTTTGGCGATCAGACGGTCGATGAACATGTTTCGTTCAATCTCACTCATTTTCGCAATCCGCTGCAGACTGTCTTCGTTTTGTATGGTTTTGATATGGCCAACCAGGGTCGAAAGGGTCTTTTTTCTTGCCATGATGTCGGCATAATCTGGATGGTCTTTTGGAAGTGCAGTTACCGCACTGTCGTAATAGGCTTCGGCCGGTACATAATTGGTGCGTTCAAAATTGATCTCACCCAGTTTCAGAAAAGACTGGGCTTTCTGGCTGTTGTTGGATACGGAAGTTTGCACCGAACGTTTGTAATAGTACTCGGCTTTGTCAACCTTATTCTCCTTTTCCTCGATCTCACCCAATGTAAAATAGATCACATCAAAATAATCGCTGTTTTTAGATTCCTTCGACATCTTCAGCAGATCTTTCTTTGTTTTTTCGGTGTTGGCACGTTTTACATCCATCAGGCGCGCGATGTGGATCTTGCTGTAAAACACCAGGTCGTAAGAGGGTTTTTGTTTTAGTGTGGCCTGATAGTAGCGTATGGCCCTTTTGTTTTCCTTGGTTTGTTCAAGCAATTGGGCAATGATGAAGGAATATCGTGCGCGTTTGGTTCTTGATAATCCACCTATGAGTTTTTTGTTAGCTGTGGCTTCCATCAGTCTGGCTACCGCTTCGGTATTCTGTCCACGGCGCATATAATAATCGGCCATAAGCACAGGCAATTCCTTCTTTACTTCCTTGGGTAAGGTCTTCTCGTTCTTCAGCAGGGCGATCAGGGATTCTGAGGTGCTCACAGAGCCCACCTCGTTGTTGACTTTGGCCAGCCAAACCATAGCCAGGTATTTGTCTTTTGATTTGGGATAACTGCGCACCACATATTCAAAGGCTTCCATGGCGCTGTAGTACTCGCGCTTGTAAAAGTGCGCGATACCGATGTTTATCCAGTTGTTGTCGATCCATTTACCGGCCGAGGTGATTTCGTTGCCCTTGGAATCCTTGATGGTATGCCTTTGTATGCAAAGAGAGGACTTTTTTATGGCCTTGTCGAATTCAGCCGTATTGGCCTTGGCCTGTGCCGGGGTAGGGTAGATGTAAATGGGGAGAACCTTATCGAAATTTTCTTTGTACGACCTTTCGATCTTGTAAATACCCTCATTCATGTTGAGGGTGGAGTAGTAATAGCCGTTGTAGCGTGCGGTGAGGTTATGAAAAGCCCTGCTGGCCGTGGTGTTTTTTTTGGTGCTGCAGGAGAGAACCAGGGCGGCCGGAATGATATAAACTATGAGTCGCTTCGCTGACACGGATTCAAAACGCTGTTAGGCCGCATTTAGTATGTGGCTGATGCCGGTTCAGACCAGCTCAAACTGCACCAGTTCAATGAATTCCTGCACCCTCTTCTCAATGGCGCCTGCATCGAGGTTCATCAGGCGTTCGGTGCCAAAGCGCTCAACTGTAAAGCTGGCGAGTGTGCTGCCGAAAATAATGGCGCGTTTCATGTTCTCGAAACTGATGTCCTTGGTTTTGCTGAGATAGCCAATGAATCCGCCTGCGAAGCTGTCGCCTGCACCTGTTGGGTCGAAGACTTCTTCCAGAGGCAGGGCGGGGGCGTAGAACACTTCTTCTTTATTGAACAAGAGTGCACCATGTTCACCTTTTTTGATGATAAGCACGCTGGGGCCCATTTCAAGAATCTTTTGCGCAGCTTTTACCAGCGAGTAATCACCAGACAGCTGCCGGGCTTCAGAGTCGTTCACGGTCAGCACATCCACCATGGCGATGGTTTTCTTCAGTTCATCGAGGGCCGTATCCATCCAGAAATTCATGGTGTCGAGCACAATGAGTTTTGGACGGCTTTTCATTTGTTCGATCACGCTTCGCTGCACAGAAGGCAGCAGGTTTCCGAGCATAAGAAATTCGGCGTTACGGGCCGATTCAGGCACAATGGGATCAAAATCGGCCAGAACATTCAGTTGGGTGTCTAGTGTGTCGCGGCTATTGAGGTCGTTGTGGTATTTGCCCTTCCAGAAAAAGGTCTTTTCTCCGGCCTTCACCTGCAGGCCTTGTAAACCAACGCCTTTGGACCTGAGTGTGTCGAGAAAATCTTTGGGAAAATCTTCACCGATCACCGAAACCACTTCAATTTGCCGGGTAAAATAGGAGGCCGCCAGTGAAATATAGGAGGCTGCTCCACCCACGATTTTATCGGTTTTTCCAAAGGGTGTTTCAATGGCGTCGAAGGCTACACTTCCTACTACTAAAAGGCTCATCAGGCTTTGATTTTATTTTTCGTAAAGATATTGTTTATTTCACAAAAGGGCTGTAAATTTGCCACCCTAATCAGAAAATTCCTCCTTAGCTCAGCTGGTTAGAGCACATGACTGTTAATCATGGGGTCCCTGGTTCGAGCCCAGGAGGGGGAGCCAAAAAGAAAACGAAGAGTGAGCGCGTAAGCGATCACTCTTTTTTATTTTATACCTGGAAGAATTACTGGGCTCGACCTGATTAACCATAAGGCTTTCCTGAGCGTGTTTGGTTGTTGGAAATCGTTTGTAAGGATTGACAGCGTTAGCGCTTTTCTGGTTTTCACACCAGGGGGAAAACCAATTTACTTTTTGCACTTAACTGCAATCACTTCACCGGCCTATACACCTGCACACTGCCTTTTTCCAGTTTAAAGAGGTTGAGGTTGTGCGTGTTCAAAAAACGTTTGTTCAGGCCAAAATTCTGATCGGCTACCTGATACACCTGCTTGCTGTATACCTGCATGATTATGGCCGTATGCTGGGGGTATTCGTCGTACACATGCAAACCTTTTCTGGGTTCATCATGCATCAAGGCGTCTTTTAATTGTATAATATCACCTGGATATACACACTCGCTTTTGTAATCCACCATTTTTCCGAAGCCGAATTTCTTATCCCATTTTGCCCCAATGGCATTCAGGGCAGCATTAGCCACGTCCCAGCATTCGCCCTTGCCCAGGGTTTTGCCCATGTTGGCCTTAACAAAAGCAATGATCTTTTGGTTCAGTTCAGGACTGTTGCCGCAGGGTTTGTTTTGCAGACTGAATCCGGCGAAAAAGACCATGCAAATAAGCACAAGCGCCGTTTTTCCAATGCAATTCATGTTCAATACTCGAGTAATTGCGCAATGGCCGCACTCACCTTTTCGGCATTCGGCAACATGGTGTGTTCGAGTGTGGCATTAAGCGGAATGGCAGGCAGGTTCTCCGCGCCAACCACCATCACGGGTGCATCTAAACTTTTAAAACACTGCTGGCTAATCCGGGAAGCTACACTTTGCGCGAATCCGTTGTTGACAGGTTCTTCGGTCAGCACCAACACTTTTCCATGTTTATTCGCACTCTGGTAAATGCTTTGCTCATCAAGCGGCGCAAGCGTCCTTAGATCAAGAATTTCTACACGGCCTTCAAATTGTTTTGCTGCAGCCCTGGCCCAGTATACGCCCATGCCGTAGGTGATGATGGCAAGACTTTCACCATTTTCAATTTGAGATGGACCGGCTTCCTGCACCAGGCGGGCCTTGCCGAAGGGTATCACATAATCTTCATCAGGCTCAATGGTTTTGGCTTCCTCGGTACCTTTTATCTTGCTCCAGTAAAGACCTTTGTGTTCAAGAATCACCACTGGATTAGGATCGTAATAGGCCGCTTTCAGCAAACCCTTCAGATCGGCACCGGTACTCGGGTAGGCAATTTTAATTCCCCGGATATTCACCAGCACACTTTCCACTGAACTGGAGTGGTAAGGACCTCCGCTGCCATAAGCCCCAATGGGCACGCGCAGGATCATGCTCACCGGCCATTTGCCATTGGAGAGGTAACAGCTCCTGCTCACCTCAGTAAAGAGCTGATTTAATCCAGGCCAGATGTAGTCTGCGAACTGAACTTCCACAATGGGTTTTAATCCCACGGCGCTCATCCCAACCGTTGACCCCACAATAAAGGCCTCTTGTATGGGCGTGTTGAAAACCCTGTGATTCCCGAATTGCTGGGCAAGGGTTGCGGCTTCTCGAAATACACCGCCGAGCCTGGCACCCACATCCTGACCGTAAAGTAAACACTCGGGGTGTTTGCTCATCAGTTCACGAATGGCGAAGAGGGCCGAATCCACCATCACAGTAGCTTGTTTGCCCTTAGGGGCGCGCTCTCCCCGTTCTTCAGTAATGGGAGTCTCCGCAAATTCATGTGTGAAGAGGTCTTCAGGACGTGGATCTTCTTCAGCAAGGGCATCCCTGTAATCGTTTTCTACGGTTAGCCTGGCCTGTTCTTCCATATCCCTGATCTCCTCTGCTTCAAGGCCGGCAATAATCAGTTGGTTCCGGAGCCTTGGCAAAGGATCTCTTTTGGCGGCTTCTTCCAGGTCGTCGCGGTACCATTCTTTCCGAACGCCACTGGTGTGGTGGTTCAGTAAGGGTACCCTGGCATGAAGCAGTATTGGTTTGCGCTGAGCACGGATCTTCTCAAGGCACTCCTTTACCATGTTGTAACTCAGTATAAAATCTGTGCCGTCTATGCTGTGTACCTCAATACCTTTGAATCCTTTTGCGAATTCGCTGATATCCTGCGAGCGGAATTCAGGCGCGTGGGCCGAGATGTCCCATTCGTTGTCCTGAACAAAATAGAGTATGGGCAATTGTTTTAAGGCGGCCATCTGGAAAGCTTCTGACACTTCACCTTCAGTACAGCTGGCATCGCCGAGCGAACACACGGTAACCGGATTCTCTAGTTTATTGTTTACGCTCATACCGTTCTTTTCACGGTATTGCATGCCCAGGGCAATTCCCGTTGTAGGAATGGCCTGCATGCCAGTGGCGCTTGACTGGTGCGGAATTTTGGGCATGTTATCCCGCTTCAGGGCAGGATGTGAGTAATAGGTTCGTCCTCCCGAAAAAGGGTCGTTTCGTTTGGCGAGGAGCTGAAGCATGAGTTCAAATGGCCGCATGCCAATTCCCAGTAAAATACTGTCGTCGCGGTAATAGGCGCTCAGGTAATCCTGGGGTTTGAGTTGCAGGCCCAGGGCCAGTTGCACCGCTTCGTGACCGCGGCTGGTGGCATGCACGTATTTGGCGGTTACCTCCTTGTTGGCCTCAAACAAATCACTCATACACTTGGCAGTGAACATGAGGGAATAGGCTTTTTTTAAGACGTCAAGAGGAATCCTTGTTTTCAAACTTTCGGTTTTTAGAGATATATCTTCCATTAAGGGGCAATCAAGGCTAAAAATAGGAAATTTTCCCCGCCCTGACATACATTGAAGGCATGCCGCTTCCAAGAATACAGGGTTGGGTTCAGGCTGGACGTAATTAACACTGGCCTGTATATAATTGCACACGCAGGCATAAATAGCTGGCCCGGGGAAGCTTACCTTCAAAGAAATGAAGCCGGGTAATTTCCTGTTGGCGACCCTATGCGCCACAATGTGTTTTTTCCTTGCCTGCAAATCCAGGGAAGGCACTGTGCCACAACAAAAAAAAGAGATCGTCAATCAGAAAAAAAAGAAAAAGGCATCAACCTCACGGTCCGACGCTTCGGTAAATTCAGAACTCAGCGCCCTGCTTGGTCTTTCAGCCAAAGAGATAAAAAAGAGTCAGCTCTACACATTTATAAACGATTGGTATGGCGCGCCTTACAAATATGGAGGATGCAAAAAAAGCGGGGTAGATTGCAGCTGTTTCGTGAACATCTTATATGATCAGGTGTATCATAAATCCCTGACCGGAAATGCAGCTGATATGTATAAACAATGTGAGAAGATCAGTCTGGACCGGGCGCGGGAGGGCGACCTGGTTTTTTTCAAGATCAATGTGCCTTACGTGTCGCACGTTGGTGTTATTCTTCGCCAATCCTGTTTTGTTCATGCCAGCAGCAGCAAAGGGGTAATGGTAAGCAGGCTGAGTGAGGCCTACTTCAAAAAATATGTACACAGTGCAGGACGACTGAAAGATTCATGATAGAAGGCCTTTCACTCATCATACCAAAGCGCCTGGCTTTATTGCGCAGCGCACTCATCCTCTCGATGATGGTTTCGATGCTGCTCAGTTTGCCGCTGTGGTCGGGTGACCGCGACTTCCCCCTTGTTCCGGTCTGGCCAGGTTTTGTTTTGGGTCTTCCCCTTAACTGGATCATCCTGATCGCAACCCTGCTTTGTTTTTTGTTTGCGCTTGTCTCGCATTTTCAACGCATCTTTCTGACCCTGGCCATGCTCCTGTCAATACTTCTGGTCTGTGCCGACATCAACCGCCTGCAGCACTGGTATTATCTGTACACGAGCATGCTGGGAATATTATTGTTCTACAACGGCCGGGTGGATAATCCCAATACTTTTCAGGCCTTTTTTGTTGTGTTGCAGCTCATGCTGGCTTCGGTGTATTTCTTTAATGGATTAAGCCAGCTGAATCCATACTTTGTAGAGAACAGTTTTACCCCGCTCATTCGGCCAATTCAGGGTTGGATGAGCGAAAGACAATTTGGTTTTTTTGTCCGCCTTGGTTTTCTATCGCCCTGGTGTCTGATGCTTACCGGACTTGGTTTACTCATACGTTCGGTGCGATTCCTGGCCATTAGTCTGGCCCTGATCACCCATGTGTTGCTGGCCGTATTTCTTTTGCCAGGCATAGACGGGAACAATTATCCGCTCTGGGCGTCTAACCTTGAATTTCCGGTTTTTCTGCTCCTGCTTTTCTCCGGAAACGTGGGTTCAAAATATTTCTCTCCGGCTTTTTTATTGCAAAAACTGATCTTCTATCCGGTGTTTGTGCTTTATCTGACCTTGCCTTTTTTTAACCGGCTGGGTTTCTGGCCCGATTATTTCTCGTCCAATTACAGGAGCGGAAACGGCCTGGTGGTAAAAATCAGATTGAGTGAAAGCGCTTTCGCCAAATTGCCCGAAACCCTGCAGACTTATTGCAAACGGGATAATTTCGTGTACAATTTTGATTACAGAACCTGGTCTGAAAATGAACTTTATGCAGAGTGTTTTCCGAATCCCGGCGTGTTTCAGGCCGTTTATCAGAGCCTGTTGCAAGCCAGCGGGAACGATCCCGACGAGGTGAGTATGGAAAAGACAAACCGCTACAAATTACGCTTCAGGCAAGAGTGATTTCCCTATCTTTGCACAAAATTTTAAACATGATGAACAAGTTGATGGTTGGCCTGAATGCGGTTTTACTTCTGGCCGTGGGATTTCTCTTTTACAAGCTCTATTCTAACGATGCCTTGAACCAGAATAAAAAAGAAAGCGAAGCGGAGCCTTCAACTAAATCCATTGCGCCTGCCAGGGCCGCTGTGCAACAGATCAGTCACAATCCCACAGGTAAAATCGCATATGTGAACATCGACAGGTTGAATGAAGAAAGCAAGGAGATCTCCGATCTGGTTTCAGAAACTAAGAGACGCAAAAGCGCCATTGAAGGCAACATGGAGGCCCTGAACCTGAAATATCAGAATAAGGTGGAAGAGTTCCAGCTCCTTCAAAAAGGTGGTATCGCCCCAAAATCAGAGCTCGAGGCCAAGGCCAGGGAAATCCAGGCCATTGAACAGGAAGCCCAGAACAAACAGCTTCAAATGGACCAGCTCACAGAAGATATCGGACATAAGAACGAAAACTTTCAGCGTACCGTTCGCGCGTTTCTGGTCAAATGGAATGCAGGTCGATTCGATTTTATTCTGTCGTACAGCGAGGCTATGCCCCTGCTTTTACTGGGCAACAGCAGTCTTGAGATCACCAATGAAGTGATCAGTGAACTCAACAAGGAATACAAAGCCCGTCAGTCCAAACCATAACATGAGCAAACTTCGCGACAAAATCAAATCGGTGGAAGAGTTCCACACGGTATTCAGGATCGGTAATGCCGATAAAATCCAGCTTTTGGATGAAAAGGACTACATGCTTCGGTACAATCTGATCAAAGAAGAAAATGAGGAATATCTGGAGGCCTGTAAAAAAGGTGATATTGTTGAAGTGGCCGATGCGCTTGGCGATCAGCTTTACATCCTCTTCGGCACCATTCTTAAACACGGCCTCGAACACAAAATCGAAGAGATTTACGATGAAATTCACAGGAGCAATATGAGCAAGCTCGACGAAAAGGGCCAGCCAATTTTTCGCGAGGACGGTAAAGTTCTGAAATCGTCGAATTACTTTAAACCCGACATCCGGCGCATACTCGACGAGTAGTTCAGAAAATAACATCCAGCACCTGTGCCAGAAAAAACTTGAGCACCGCGGGTTTAAGCACCAGAATAAAACTCACCCCAAACAGCGCTCCCCAGAAATGCGATTCGTGGCTGATGTTGTCGGAATATTTTCCGCTGCGCTTGCGCTGTATCAGGTAAAAACTCACGCCCAGCAATAATAAACCCGCTATCCAGCCCTGCATAGGAAAAAAGAAAAGCGAAATGCGGCTCAGGGGGCTCACCATTATGTAACAAAAGATCAGGGAGGAAATGGCGCCGCTTGCGCCAAGAGATGAGTATGAGGGGTTGTGCCGGTTCCTGAAATACTCGGTTATGGAAGCCGCGTAAATGCCTCCCGTAAACAAGAGGATGTAATAAACCTTTCCGGCTTTCTCGCCGAAAAGCAGGGGAAAATAATAATCTTCCAGGCCCAGACCAAAACTGTACAGGGCAAAGCAGTTGAAGGCCAGGTGCAGTATATCGCCGTGAATGAAGGCATGGGTGAGAAAACGGTAATGCTCCCCGAAACGGTAAATCGAATACGGGTTGAAAAGGTATTTCTGCATGCTGTTTCGGTTACCGAAACAGTAAATTGAAAAAACCAGTATGATGCCAAGGAAACTGAGTGTGATCATATTCAGAAACGCATGCCCAGGTCGATTTTAAGTCCGGGTCCCTCGCCATAAAGAGAACTATTGCAGGAGCGGTAAAAGAAGTTGAGGCCTGAATAAACACCGCTTTCCCTGGGTGGGATCAGATAGACACCCAGGTCGAGCTCAAAGCCCGTGAGCTTTTCGCTTTTAGGTTGAGGTCCTGTTTTATCAACCCTGCCAAGCACAAGTTGTGGATTCAGATGAAAAAAGAAGTTGTTACGGATCTGTTTCATCATGGTGATGCCAAGATTGTAGTTCACAACAGCGTAGTTTGTATTCGGATTGGTAACCTGGTCGCTCTTCACACCATATAACATCAGTTCGGCGTTGGCGCCTACCAGATATCTGGGAGCCTGTTTTACCTGAAGCAATAATCCGGCACTCACACCAAAGAGCAACACTTCTGAGGAGAAGCTGTAAAATGTTCCGCATTTGAACATGTAATAATTGGGTAACACGGCATTGCTGTCTTTGTCTTTATATGCCGGATCCAAAAAGGGCATGCCTTGCTTCCGAAGTTCGGTGTAGGGAATGCGGGTATTGTTTTCGGTGTTTTTGTGTTGAAGGGATGCTGAAGCTGCAGCCCCTGCTTTCAGCAGCAAACGACGGATACGGTTCGGATGACTGAGGCGCACATCATCAGAAGGTTCGGATATACTATCCCGGATGTGGCAGAGCAAAAAACAGGTGTCCTCATTCCTCACATAAATATCAGCCGACAGGAAAGCGCTGCCAAGATCCTTACCCATATCGTTGATCTCATGACCGATGCTGAAGTCTTTCACCAGCATCTGCAGCTTGGTTTTGCCGGCACTGAGCGGGTATTGTTCCGCATAAAAGCGCATAAACTCATCGTACAGCTCGTGCCTGAAATTGGCCGGGTATTTTTTTCTTCTGCTTTGATCATACACACTGCCGATATTGTCCCTCGGGTTTCGCGCATCGATTACGTTCTGGAAAAAAAATAAGGGATCTTTCTGCAAGGGTTTTCCCGTTTGAATAAAGGTGTAAACCGTACCCTGAGCCAGGATGAAAAGCGGCAGGCCAAGTAAGATCAGAAGAAAAAGTTCAGGCCTTCTCATGGGTTTGCATAAAACGGTTAATCAGGTAATGACCCAGATAAATGAGTGGAATGAGCATGACGGCGATCAGCAGTTTAAACGTGTAACCCCAACTGGCATTCACCAGAAACTCGTCCAAAGCCCATTTACCCGGAACTACAAAGGCGATGAACTGAACCACGAAGGTATCGATCAGCTGGCTTACGGCAGTGCTTCCGGTGGCCCTGAGCCAGATCAAACGATCACCAGTGCGTTTCCTGAATACCCAGAAGACATACACATCCACCAATTGAGAACAGAAAAAAGCCACAATGCTGCCCACAATTATCCACTGGCTTTGGCCGAACACAACGGAAAAATTCTTGTCGTCCACAGGCGAAAACGGCACCGCGTTAACCCTTATACCAATGGAAAGCAATAAAAAAGTATAGGTGATGAGTCCAACGGTTATGTAGGTGAGTTTTCGTACCCCTTCTTTTCCATAATGTTCGTTGATGAGGTCGGTGAGCACAAAAACCACAGGCCAAAGCAGAATACCAAGGCTCTGGGTGAATAAGCCGAAGAACTGCACCAGCTTACCGCCTATGAGTTCAGCCACAATGGCGTTGGTCACAAAAAACCCGGCCAGAACCAGAAATACAAGGTCTTTTCGATTTGAAAAATTCATACTGGTTCAGTTCATTTCAGTATCAGGTAAAACAAGGCTAAGCATAAAAACACACTCAGGGTAATATTGCCCAAAGCATAGAGGGCCATGCCGTTGCGAAACAGCATAAAACTCTCGTAGCTGAATGCCGAAAAGGTGCTCAGACCACCGCAAAATCCGCTCAGCACAAAAAATACAATGGATGCATGGTTTCCCTGTTTCAAGGCCGGTATGCTGAGTGTTAGCGCGAAGACCAGGCAGGCGATGAGATTGGCCAGTAATGTGGCAAGAGGTAGACTGGCGGAGAATTTTTGCATAATCAATCCAATAGCAAAACGCAATACGCTGCCCAATCCGCCTCCCAGAAACACCAATAAATAGTTCATAACCTGAATTACCAAATGTAAGGCATTTTAACCTTGACAGGCGTTTTGAAGGCTGGTATTTATTCGTACATTCGTTTAAGGTATTTACGTTATGACCACCATCCGTCTTGAAAAGAAGAATCAGAACGCCGCCCACATGGTGGTGATCACCGACGCATTCAAAAACGAATTTGGACTTCCGGAAAAGGTAAATGATTATTTCCAGGCACAATTGGCAGATAAGGAAAAAAAGCAGTTGGCTTACAACTACATTGGCAAGTACATCTCCATTTACATTCCGGATAAAAAGAAGAACAGAGAATCCCTGCGTGAACATCTGCGTCGCCACGGTTCAGTTGTAGCCGATGCGGTGAATGCCGCAAGGGGTAAGGAAGTGGTGATCTACAACCAAACCCGTAATGCCTGGTATGCCCTGGCTTTGGCTGAAGGGATAGCCTTGTCAAATTATCAGTTTGTTCACCATAAAAAAGACACTGGGAAAACAAAAAACACGCTTCAATCTGTGGTCATTTGCGGAACGGGTATCCTTCAGCGCGAGGTAGACGAATTAAACATTGTTTGCGAGGCCGTTTGCAAAGCCAGAGATCTTGTAAACGAGCCCGTGAATAAACTCAATGCCTCAGCCCTGGCTTCTGCCTTCCGTGAAATGGGTAAGCAGGCGGGATTTAAGGTTGAAGTGTTCGGAAAAAATAAGATCACCCAGCTTAAAATGGGTGGACTCCTGGCCGTTAACGCCGGCAGCGTGGATGAGCCTACTTTCACTGTGATGGAATATAAACCTGCCCGCCCAAAGAATAAAAAACCGATTGTGCTCGTAGGCAAGGGCGTTGTATACGATACCGGAGGATTGAGTTTGAAACCTACACCGGCAAGCATGGACCTCATGAAATGCGATATGGCCGGAGCGGCAGCCGTGGGATGTGCCTTGTACGCCATTGCCAAAGCGGGCTTGAAGGTACACGTGATTGGCCTTGCCCCGGCGACCGATAACCGGCCAGGTTTCAACGCCTTCGCCCCTGGTGATATCATCACCATGATGGATGGCAGTTCGGTGGAAATGCTGAACGCTGACGCTGAAGGCCGCATGATTCTGGCTGATGCCCTGCATTATGCCAAGCGTTTTGAACCTGAACTCACCATCGACATTGCAACACTTACCGGCGCAGCGGCAGCGGCCATTGGACCTGCTGGTATGGTGGGCATGGGTACAGCGGCATTTGCCACCCGGAAAAAAATCGCCCTCGCGGGAGAGAATGTACATGAACGCATAGCAGAGTTTCCGTTCTGGGAAGAATACGATGATTTGCTGAAGAGCGATATTGCCGACCAGAAAAACATTGGGGGACCAGTTGCAGGAGCGATCACCGCCGGTAAATTCCTGGTCAAGTTCACCGATTACCCCTATTATCACCTCGATATTGCGGGCCCCGCTTTTATCACAACCAGGGATAGCTACAGGGGCAAAGGCGGAACCGGAGTGGGCGTAAGGTTGTTTTTTGAATTGATGAAAACCTACTGAGAGTGAGGCTTATCTTATTTTCGGTCTAAATTATACAAGCATGAAAAAAGCAATGTTTGCTGTGAGTATTCTGGGCTTAAGTCTTACGCTGGTCCTGGCCTGTAAAAAGAAAAAGGATCCGGATCCTGCCCCAAGTCCTACCCCAACGGCCTGCACACCGGTAGTGGTGAATGTCACCACCGACATCACTACGCCAACGGTCTGGTCACCCTGTTCATTGTATGTCATCTCCAACGCCATCAGTGTCAGCAGCAGTCTCACCATAGAGGCCGGCACCATCATAAAAATAAAAGCTTCTGCAGGTGACAACGCGGTGATTGTGAGCAATTCTGGACGCATCATAGCCAGCGGCAGCGATGCCAAACCGGTTGTATTCACCTCGTTTAAAGATGATGCCAACGGTGGTGACAGTAACGGCGATGGCACGGCTACCGCGCCGGCGCGGTACGACTGGGGCGGAATAATCATCAACAACAACACCTGTGAATTCAGGTATTGTAAATTTCTTTATGGTGGACTAGGCCCGGGATCCGGCGCTGGTCAGCCCAGCCTGGAATTTTCGTATTACTACGGCCTGATCGATCATTGCACCTTTGCCTATTGCGGGGGTGAAAGCAGCTATGCCGGTTACGGCGTGGTGGATGCCAGAGGAAGTGAGAATCCTAATTTTGCCATTACCAATTCTGTGTTTTATGGCAACATCAAGCCGCTTTTTCTCAGTCCGCATAACAGCCTCGACAATTCCAACACCTTTCACAACCCGGCCAATGTCGCCGAAACCAATCAGCTCAACGGTGTTTTTCTGACTTCCACATCCAACGAACCTACTACCAATGTGAGCTGGCTTGAAACCGAGGTGCCTTTTGTGCTGACAGGATCCTTTGCCCTGAAAAACGGATTGAAGCTTACCCTGGCATCCAATGTCATAATTAAAATCAGCTTACTGCCTTCGAGGGGATACAATTGGATCCAGATTCGCGAGGGTAGTTCGCTTATTGATGGATATAACCTGCCCGGCGTATATTTCACTTCCTATCTTGATGACGCCCACGGTGGAGATACCAACGGCGACGGTGCGGCTTCGAGTCCCGCTGCAGGAGACTGGTATGGTGTGCTTGATAATTCCGCTACCATTCCCACCAATAACCATTGCTACAGCTGGCCAGGCATACTTTACGCCCAGTACCCCTGAACAAAACAACCTGAGTATTTGAAATGATTTACCAACAGAGACCCGACACCATGGTTTCAAAGAAAAAGATCATACTTATTCTGCTGGCATTTTATCTGCTTTCCTTTAGCGACTTGGGCGCCCAAAGTGACGTGAAACAGGCTTTGATCGTTTCGCATGTTGACCTCAGTTCAAAAACACAGTTCAAACAAAAAATATTTGCTTATCATTTTCTCAACGGATCTTTCACCGGACGTGAAGAGCTGCTGACCGTAAACGGTAAGCGCGAAGGCAAGGATTATATCCGGACAGACCGGGGGCAGAACCATATTTACAAAAACCGCTACCTCATCACCGGACTCGGAAACATCATTGACCTGAAAGAAAAAAAGGTACTTTTTGATGGCAGGGCAAAACTTCTGCGTTGCAGCAACGACAGTGCGATCTTTTACACCGATGATATTTTTAAGGGAAAATATTATTCCGTTTACAATTTTTCGAATAACAGCTACGGCGAAGTAAAGGATCTTTTATTCAAAACCCGCTATGGGCGCGATGTGGAATTTGATAAAACCCTGAAACCCTTTCACATCCTGTATTTTCCGGTCGGGAAACCCAGGATTGACCTGGTGCAGGACGCAGGTTACGGCCAGAAAGAAGGTAAGGATTCTTATGTACCCGATCCGCCCATGGTATGGATGGATAATGATAATTTCATGTACTGCAACTTTAATTTTGACAACAGTGAAGTGAGTTTTGTGAAGGTGAACGTCGATAGTAAAAAATCAACTGTGATCGGAAAGCTCGATATCAGGGGCGAAAGCGGATTGGCTGAGATCATGCCCCTCACAAGTGAGCAGGTGTTGTTCAGACTAGGATACAAGCACGCTTTTATTGATTTGGAATCGGAAAGCATTTCCGAAATGGATGATACCAAACCAGTGTACGGCTTCTCACACAGTTGTAAACTGGATCCTAAACTGGGATACACCATTCGCCTGTATGGCAAAGAGATCGGTAAATACATGTTTGCGCCACGCAATTTTGTAGCCGGGGAGAACATCGCAGCTTTCGTGAGGGAAATGGTGATTGGTTACGATTCATACCAGCAAGGCATCATGAACTGGAATGCCACCCGTCAAAAATGGGAAGCCGTGGACTCCGACGAAGTGCTGGCCTTGATGGGCTGGATCAAAGAATAAGGGAATCAGCCTTTCTTATCCCTGTTTTCATCTTCTTTACGCTCTATAGCTTTAATCTGCATGGATTTACACTTTTTATGCGCTTTGTAACCTTGTTTTCTGGCTTCCTCAAGGCTCAGGTCCCGTTTGTCGGTCCCCAATGCCCCGCAGCCCTCGGCATGGTATTTTTTTCCTTTGCTGCTCACAAATACGGTTTGCGATTTTAGTCCTGAAATACAGAATAAAAAGCAGAGGAGTAATATCAAGCGAGGCAAGGCAGTATTTGGCTTCATGGTATGAAGTTAAAAATTTATCATCTTACAACAGCTTTTTAATATCTTTGGACAGTTTCGGCGCCTGAACGATCAGGCGAAAAGGGAAAATGGTGTAAAACCAATGCTGTACCCGCAACTGTAACATCTGATAACACTGCCGTACACGCCACTGTACAATTAACGGGAAGGCCGGCAGGATGGGATGGAGCCAGGAGACCTGCCGCAACTCAACCATCAAGCCCCGGGTAATGGGCATGAAGATGCGGACGATTGATATTCTTTCTTTGCATTTTCCTGTGTATGGTATTGAGAATTATGAAAGGATTTGCGATAATATTGTGGAGTGTTGTATTCACATGTGGACTCAGGGCCCAGGTGTATCCTCCCGCGGCAGGTCATCCAGGTAGTACCGCCATGTATAAAGACAGTTCGGTTTTTGTGAACTGGGCCTCAGCCTGCTCCGTGCAGCGTGGTTACCAGGACATTTCAAATCCGACACTGGGTTTCGCCTCGGCAGGCGACAGCAGTATGGCGCTTGGAAAAGCACTCAGCAATGGTGTACTCAGCCTGGGTGATGGTGGTTCAGCCCTTTTACGCTTTCCGTTTTTGATATCGAATGGACCCGGCTTTGATTTAGCGGTTTTTGAGAATGGTTTCGATGATTTTTTTCTTGAACTGGCCTTTGTAGAGGTGAGCAGCGACGGTATACATTTTTTCCGCTTCCCATCGCATTCTTTGAGTGATACCCTTCAGCAGAAATCAGCATTCGATAGCACAAATGCGTCAGACCTCAACAACCTGGCCGGTAAATACAGAGCTGGTTATGGCACACCGTTTGACCTCCAGGAGCTTTCAGGTATTCCTGAGCTGGATATCAACGCCATAAGTTATGTGAAGATAGTGGATGTGGTAGGCTCGCTGCTTCCGCAGTATGCCAGAAGAGATTTTTACCAGAACAAGATCAATGACCCCTGGCCAACACCTTTTGCTTCTTCGGGATTTGATCTGGATGCTGTGGGTGTGATCCACGAAAATCGTTTCCTCTCCCTAAAGCAGGAGTCTTATCCGGAGGAGCGTGTAATTGTGATTCCGAATCCAGTATCAGCCCGGGATAAGTTCAGGATTCAGGCATCCCTGGAGTTGATAAGTATCAGCTGTTATAACGCTGAAGGCCTTTTGCTCTGGTACCGGGAAGTACCTGAAATGGAACTGCCTGCCCTTGAGCAATCGGGTGTTTATTTTTTGAAGATCCGGAGTGCCGAATCTGTGTTCTGGAAAAAAATACTGGTGGATTAGTAGCTACTCCCTGGCCAAACTATTTTTGCGCCGTGCGGTAATACACCAGCGCTACCACGGAGAACAGGATGTTGGGTGTCCACACGGCCAGCATGGGATGGGCAAATCCGGTTGTGGCAATTGTCGTGAAAATGTACATGAGCATAATGTATACACAGCTCAAGAGGAGACCCAGGGCGATCTGAAATCCAACACCACCCCGCACTTTGCGTGAAGACACACAGAATCCGATGATCGTAAGAATAAAGGTGGCAAAGGGAAAGGAACTGCGTTTGTATTGCTCCACTTCATAAAAGGGGATCATGTCCGATCCTTTGAGCTTTTCCTTAGCAATGTAATTGCGGAGCTCAAAAAAGTTCATGGTTTCGATCCGGCTTTCATAACGCCACATCTCTTCCGGATAAAATTCTATTTTCATGGTCTTTTCATTGCTGAACCCCACAACCTGCCGGTAGGCGGGTTTGTGGTTTTTAAGCGTGTCCAGCCTGTCCTGCACGGTGATCCGACGCTCATACACATTGCTGAATTTCCATTCACGCTTCAGGCTGTCCCATTTCATGTTGTCGGCGCTCATGAAGTAAATCTGTTTATTGTTCACCACATCTTCAATGCTCACCTTGAAGGCCGTGTTCAGCTTGTTGTCATAGCGTTCAAAATACAGCATGCGGTTTGGCCCTATGATACGGTGAATGTTCAGTTCATCGTTGTTGTAATTGTTGTTGAACCACTTGTCTTCGAAAGCGATCTTTACCCTGAATGCCCTGGGCAATACAAAATGGTTCAGGGCCAGTGAACTCAGGGATATAAAAAGGGCACCGAGTATATAAGGACGCATGATGCGGTTGTAACTGGCCCCACTGCAAAGGATGGCGATGAATTCGGTTTGCTGGGCCATTTTAGAGGTGAAAAAGATCACGGCAATAAAGGTGAAGAGGGGGGAAAAATAATTGCCATAATAGGGAATGAACATGAGGTAATAATCCATCACGATCTCCTTCATGGGAATCTCATCGCGGGTAAGGGTTTGTATCTTGTCCTTAATGTCAAATACAATAAAGATCAGCAGGATCAGGGTGATCGAAAAAAAGAAGGTGCTTAGAAATTTGCGCAGTATGTAACGATCGAGTTTGCTGAGCATGTTCAGAGCCTTTGGGTGACGTGTTGAACCATTGTGTTTTTCCAGCTTGAGAAATCACCCGCCAGAATATGTTTCCGGGCTTCTTTCACCAGCCAGAGGTAAAAAGCCAGATTGTGAACTGAAGCGATCTGGGCCGCCAGTATTTCATTGCTCACCACAAGATGCCTGAGATAGGCTTTACTGTATGTTTTGTCAACCCAGGCCGTACCGTTTTCGTCCAGCTCAGAATGATCGGCCTTCCATTTTTCGTTTCGAATATTGATAATGCCCTTTGAGGTGAAGAGCAAGCCGTGCCGGGCATTCCGGGTTGGCATCACGCAATCGAACATGTCGATGCCGAGGGAGATACACTCCAGAATATTGGCCGGGGTACCTACTCCCATGAGATAACGGGCCTTGTTTGCAGGCAAAATGCCGCAAACCAGCTCAGTCATGGCATACATGTCTTCAGCTGGTTCCCCTACGCTTAATCCTCCTATGGCGTTCGCGAAACAGTTTCTGGATGCTATATACTCCGCTGATTCTTTTCTCAGGTCGGGGAATGTACTGCCCTGCACGATGGGAAGCAATGCCTGTTCATGCCCGTAAAGTGGTTCCGTTTCTCTGAAATGGGTGATGCAGCGATCGAGCCATTTGTGTGTGAGCTCCATCGACTTTTTGGCATAGCGTTTTTCACAGGGGTAGGGTGTGCATTCGTCGAATGCCATGATAAAATCTGCACCAATAACCCTTTGTATGTCCATCACGCCCTCAGGCGAAAAGAAATGTTTGCTGCCGTCGATGTGGCTTTTGAAGGTGGCGCCTTCTTCTTTCAGCTTGCGTTGCGCGGCAAGTGAAAAGATCTGGTATCCTCCGCTGTCAGTGAGTATAGGCTTATCCCAGCCCATAAACCGGTGTAATCCGCCTGCGCTTTGAAGCACATCGAGTCCTGGTCGAAGGTAAAGATGGTAAGTGTTGCCTAGAATGATTTCGGCGCCGATATCCTCTTTTAATTCCCGCTGATGCACGGCTTTTACACTGGCTGCCGTGCCAACGGGCATAAAGATGGGGGTTTCAATGCGGCCGTGCGAAGTCTCTATGCTTCCTGCCCTGGCCCCGGATGAGGCGTCCTGGTATTGCAGTTCAAATTTCAACGGCTTTAAAGGTAAGACAAATTAAAATCCCGCTCAGGCTCCTAACAATTTATGGGAACAAGGTTTTGAAAAATGCAGGCAGATCTTTGCTATACTCTACCCGGTGATGGGCCAGCACAAATTCCGGCCTGTTCCGGTGATCGGGATCGGGCATGGCCAGCACTGTCATTTGTGCGGCTCTGGCGGCAATGACCCCGTTCACCGAGTCTTCAAGTACCAGGCAGTCGGATGGTTCAATTTCCATAGCTTCAGCGCAGCGCAGGAATACCTCGGGATGTGGTTTGCCGTATGGCATGAACTCGGCTGATATGGCCGCCCTGAAATACGGCCTGATCCGGAGCTGATCCAGAACACAATTCATCAGGCTGTGGCTGGAAGAGGTTGCCAGTCCCATGGGCACCTGTCTTGAAGCGCAATAATGCAAAACTTCCGGAATGCCCGCCATACTTTGGCCTTCTTTTCGAATAAGGTCCATCAAATGTTCCACGATACGGTTTTCCAGCGGTTTCGGTTCCAAACCGGGTTTTCCCCGCAGAGAAAGCCAATACAACACAACTTCCCTGAAGCGCGTGCCCTGGGTGCTGCGGCATTCATCCTCGGTGATGCTTATGCCGGCCTCTGCGAAACCCCGGATCATGGCTCTGCGCCAAAGCGGTTCGCTGTCAACCAGCACCCCGTCCATATCAAATATCACTGCACTAGGTACGCTTAGCATTGTTAATTATTTTGTTTATACAATGCAAATATATCCTTATTGTCACCCTGACCTCCGGGTAACTTTGTACAAATGTTGTTCCCCGAATTTCAAACGCTGGGCTTGCCAGAATGGCTCTGCCTCACCGCCTGTTTCGCCTTTATCCTGATCCTCGTCAATTACCTGCTCAATTACCTGCCCCTTTCCCGTTTTGGTAACACCCATCTTGAACAGGCTCCTGAAAATCCTGAACCGCTTAGTGTGATCATTTGTGCGCGGAATGAAGAAGATAACCTGCGTGAATTTCTGCCCAGGATACTGAACCAGGATTACCCGGAATATGAAGTGGTGGTGGTGAACGATTGCAGCTTCGATAACACCGAAAACGTGATCGACGAGTTCTCAGCCCAGTATCCCAGACTGCGAAAAGCCAATATCAAAGAAGACGCCTATTATAAACATGGCAAAAAATTCGCCATGCTGGTTGGCATAAAAGCGGCCAGATACCAAAAACTGGTGTTTACCGACGCCGATTGTTATCCATCAAGCGACCAATGGCTTAGGGAAATGAGGCGTGGCTTTGCCGGTGAAAAGGAAATTGTGCTGGGTTACGGCGCCTACCGCAAGCAAAAGGGATTTCTCAACAAACTCATTCGCTTCGACACCTTTATGATCGCCGTGCAATACCTCTCATCGGCCATACAGCACAAAGCATACATGGGTGTTGGCCGAAACCTGGCCTATAACAAGGATCTCTTTTTTAAACAAAAAGGCTTCTCCAGCCATTACCACATCAATTCCGGCGACGATGATTTGTTCGTGAATAAAGCAGCCACCGCTTCCAATGTGAACATTTGTGTGGTCAATAAGGCCATCACGTATTCTGTTGCAAAAAATTCATTCAGAGACTGGCGCATTCAGAAAGCCAGACACCTGAGCACAGCACCGCTTTACAGCCCGGGTACTAAATCAAAACTTGGATTTATATTTTTTTCACAATTCTTTTTTTATGCCTCGGTCTTTGCCCTGTTTTTTTCGACGAGGACACTTATTCTCATCCCTATCTTCCTTCTTTTGAAGTTGAGTCTGCAATGGCTGGTACTATACAAAGCCTCGCGAAAGCTGGAAGAAAGCGATCTTTTGGCTGGCAGCCTGCTCTATGAATTGATACTCTTATTGATATACCCTATCTTTCACCTGTCGAAATTCACTTTACGATCACGTCAGTGGACGAGCTAGACGATAAAGAACAAAAACTTACCACCAAGGCGGTATACGATTACAAGCTGGTGCGCCTGGCTCTTGACAACGGAGACCAGAAAGCCTATGCCGAATTGCTGCAGCGTTACCGGGAAAGCGTGTACTTTATGATGCTGAAGATGTGCAGCAATAAAGATGACGCGGAAGACCTCACCATTGAAGCTTTCGGCAGGGCCTTTAAAAAACTCGATCAGTACAGTCCCGATTTTGCATTCAGCACCTGGCTCTTCAAAATTGCGAGTAACAACGCCATTGATTTCATTCGCCGGAAAAAGATCAAATATGCCCTGCCGCTTGAAAGTAAAAACGAGGAAGGTGAAACCATGGATTACAGCATGAACATCAAGGCAGCTGGTCTGGACCCCGAAGAAAGTTTTATACGCAAACAAAAGATAGACACCATCCGGATACTGGTTGACAATCTTAAGCCCAAGTACAAGGAAATGATAGAATTGTTTTATTTCCAGGAAATGAGCCACGAAGAGATTTCAAAACAATTGGGTTTGCCTATTGGTACGATAAAAGCGCAGCTCTTCAGGGCGCGCGACCTTTTGTACACCGCGCTTAAAAACCGGCACGAAAAATTCTGATGGAAGCCACGCTCATCAGGCATTATTTTCCTTCCTTCAACAGCCGACAACTCGAGCAATTTGACAAATTGTTTGATCTTTACGCCCTTTGGAACAGCCGCATCAATGTGATTTCGCGCAAAGACATGGATCATTTTTACGAACGCCATGTACTGCATTCACTCGCCATAGCGAAATTCATTCAATTCAAACCCGGTACACAGGTGCTTGATGTGGGCACAGGCGGGGGCTTTCCGGGAATTCCCCTGGCCATTGCGTTTCCCGATGCGCGTTTTACCCTGGTAGATAGTATAGGAAAAAAAATAAAAGTGGTTCAGGAGGTCAGCACTTCCCTTGGTCTACAAAATGTTGAGGCCATGCAGATCAGAGCAGAAGACCTCAAATCTAAATTTCATTTTGTGGTGAGCAGGGCCGTGACAGAATTCCCGGTCTTTTACGGCTGGGTAAGAAACAAATTCCTCACCGAACAATTTAACGATCTGCCCAATGGAATCCTTTATCTGAAAGGCGGCGACCTGCGGGAAGAATTCGGTCCTTATTTCAACAAATCAAAGTTTTACGAACTCAGCGAAGTGTTTGCAGAAGAATTTTTCGGGACCAAAAAGCTGGTGTATTTCAAAGCCTGACAGATGGCCGTCAGCATTCGCGTTAAAATCAGATCCTGGCGTGCAGACGTATGGAGAACACATGAACAGGACCTCTGCGGTCGGCATTGAATCCGGGATTGAGCAGAAACTGGTAAGCGGGACTGAGAAAGATCTGTTCGGCACGCATTTCAAAAGCGTAATAAAGTTCTCCCAGTTGTTCCTGGGTGTAGCGTAAGGTTCCATCACCCAGCATAAAGCCATAACCGCCCGCGTTCAGATAATCGCGGTGTGGAGCTGACAGACCTGAAATCACATAAGCGAGTCCCAGTTCATCATGCTTTCGTTTTTTAGGATGAAAAGAAAATCCCCCGCTCAGTGTGTGATCAATCTCGGTGAACATCCAAGTTTCATGGTTTCCGTCGTTCCAGCCTGCCCGCATAAAAAAGCCCAGTACACCATTGAGTTCCTGTTCAATATTCAGACAAAAACCATATTTGTTGTTGCCATATTGCCGGGTTGAAGTGATATCGGGTTTATTAGGTTTTAGTGCAATGCTCTGGCGATAATCACCCATGTTGGCGCTGGTATAAAAACCCATCACCCGTATCACCCCACGTCTATCACCCACACGATGGTGCCGGCATAGCTCGAGGTTATGTGAGCTGGCTTTATTCAGGTTCCAGTTCATTTCGTTGCCGTTGGCGCTGTATGGCACCAGTGAAACGCTGTAACGACATTCGTAAACGGGGCTCACATATTCCATCACCATACTGGGAGTATACCCTCTTACATTGGCGGCATAATCCCAGGCCCCATTGTTCATCAGCGACCAGCATAAAAAATGTGCGCGAGGGTCGTGGCTGTATGTGTTCTGATCAAAAAAATCTGCTACGCCAATTTTCCCAACCGTGAAGGCTAAATAGCGGTCTGGTGTTTGACCCCCGAGTCGGTTAAAATCAGAGGCTTGATAGGAACTGCTCTTGCCCAGAGCGAATAACTGCCTGACATACAAGCGGGCCAGGTAGATCTTTGGTTCGGGACTGCCCACACGAAAGGTTTCCCCGTTGGTGGCGTCACCCAGTCCGAGGGCCTGGCTTAAGCCTGAACCCCCCGCGATCTCCGGATTCAAAAAAACACCGGCGCCTTTCCAGAGCCTCATTCCCATAAACAGGGTGGAAGTAATGGAGGTTTTGTTTTCCGACTCGGAGATCAGGCTGTTGGCTCCGCTGTAGGGAACCGTGAAGGCAGTCTTGCTTTGATTCACCACAGTGGTTTGCGCGTGCATGGAAAAGCGTTCATCCAGACTGTCGTTTTGCTGAGCCAAAATGCTGATAGGTAAAAACACCCATAGTATGAAGAAGACATGTTGATTGCAGGTCATTGATGATCTAAGCCTTTTATCAGCCTGTAATTCTGCCTTATGGAATGGTCTTGAGAACATACAAACTCCAAAACTAAGACTAAATTGGCAGAAGGCGCTATGCGCGGGCTTTGAGGGTTCACAAAAATGCAAACAAGGCATAAACAGCAGCAGCCAACTTAAACTTTAATTGAATTTTAAGTCCTTCTAGTATTCTAAAGATCCAGCTTGATATTGTATTGATGCCAGGTTCGAAAGACTAAATCAAACAATTCTTACTCCAATCAGCAACATATCATCCACCTGTTCGGTTTCGCCTTTCCATGTTACCATGGTTTGGGCCAATGCATTGCGCTGAGCTTCCATGCTCATATGCTTGTTCTGCATTAACAACTGCATGAGCTGCCGGTATTTGAATTTTTTATTTTTTTGTCCGCCGAACTGGTCGGCATATCCGTCGCTGAAGGTGTAGATCAAATCGCCTTTTTGCAAAGCAATACTTTGTGTTCTGAACGGAGGGGCCCCTTCCTCCTGTTTGCCTACGGGCATTTTATCGGGCTTGTATTCTATCATCTTCTCATCCCGCAAAAGCCAAAGCGGATTGTTGGCTGCTGCAATTTCCAGACGCATGTTTTCAAGGTCGTACACACACAACACACAATCCATCCCGTCCTTTGAATTCTCATGACCACCTGGATTCAGCGCCCTGATGATCTGCTCGCGCTGGCGGTTCAGGATCTGTCCGGGTTCAGTAAAACCACGCTCTAAGATATTCTCGCTCAGGTAAGAAATGTTCAGTAAGCTCATAAAGGCCCCGGGCACCCCATGCCCTGTGCAATCTGCCGTGATCATGTAAAACTTTTTATGCTGGGCAACAGCCCAGTAAAAATCTCCGCTTACAATATCCTTGGGTTTATAATATATAAAATACTCTGCCCTGAAATGCTGCCGAATATAGGCTTCACTTGTGAGCATGGCTTTCTGAATGCGCGAGGCGTAATGTATGGAATCCAGAATTTCCTTCTGTTTTTCTTCGATGATTTGTTTTTGTTCTTCGGCCAGCACACGCCTGCTGTCGGCCAATACACGCTGTTGTTCCACTTCGGTTTTCTGGGCTTCAATGATCTCCTTTTGTTTTCGTGTAAGCCTGAATCGGTTGTACATAAAAGCGGCAAACACCGCCGACAGTAGAATCAGAACGAACAAGGCGCTGCGCTGACCCTTCACATGAGCCATCTGCACATCAAAGAGACGCCGGCTTTCAAGACTTTTTAAACTGTCGGCTGCAACCTTTTTCTCATACTCGTACTGAAAATTTTTCTGGATGAGCGAACGCCTGTTGCTCTCCTTGTTAATGCTATCGCTCATCTGTTTGTTGAGCCTTTGCATGTCAAAAGCTTTTTTAAAATCTCCCTTCTGGGCATAAAGCCGGCCCATCACGGCGCTCACCGACTCCAGGTTTTCAGGATACCCAAGTTCCCTGGCCAGTTGCAGACTGCGTTCCCCATATTGAAGGGCTTCGTTGTAATGCCCGGCCTTTTCCATGGCCGTGGCCAGGTTCACCAGGCTACCCACCATGCCGTCCTTGTCCTGCAGCTTTTCCTGTAACTCAAGGCTGCGGTTAAAGTAATCCTTTGCTTTCAGCAGATCACCCTGGTTCATATATATATATCCAATGTTGTTGTACGAATTGGCCATGGCCTGGTGGTCGTGTGTTTCCTCTTGTATCCTCAGGCCCTTGAACCAGAATTCAAGCGCCTTGGACGTGTTGCCTTTGTTGCGGTATATGAGCGCAATATTGTTGTACGCGTATGCTTCGCCTTCACGGTCTTTTATTTCCCTGTAAATGGCCAGGCTTTTCAGATAATATTCCAGAGCCTTGTCGGGGTCTGACTGGTTGCGAAAGATAAGACCCAGGTTATTCAAGGCTGTTGCAATGCCATCCTTGTCGCCAATTTCTTCCGCTATTTTTAAGGTTTCGTGCCAGCAGTTAATGGCCTTAGGCAAATTACCCTGGTTGCGGTAAATCAGGCCCAGGTTGTTGAGCGTGTAGGCAATGCCCTGTTTGTCGTGAATTTGCTTGCTGATTTCCAGACTCCGGTTCAGGTAGTCAAGCGCCTTGTTCACATCGCCCCGGTTCGAATAGATAAACCCGATGTTGTTGAATGCACTGGACTTGGCGTAAAGTAGAGCATGTTTTTCAGCGGGCCTAGCCCCTGGCAAAGCCTTATCAATGATGCGCAAAGCCTCTTCGCAGAGGGGTATAACGGTATCCTGACGTGAATTATAATAGATCTCGCTGAACTCAATCAGTAACCTGGCCCTGCTTGTGTCGTTTGGTGCGGAACGGTAAATTGCCCTGAGCGAATCCCCGTTTTGCGCGAAAACGCTGTAAACCGGAGAGAGCATAAGAAAAATGAATATGGAAAAGGCTTGTCGCATCAGCACCAGCGCCTGGCTTGTACCAGGACATCTGGTTTCAAAGGTAGATATTCCCTGCATTCTCTTGCCCGACAATCTGCCGGCCTGGTATTTAATTGAAAAGATACGCTCCTTCTTCATTGCTGGTCCAGTGCAGAACCTTTTTATCCTGCTCAAATTTCAGGTAGGCAGGCCTGAGAGCTTGCCAGAACTGAAGCACTTCCGGCAAAGCCTTATACTGTTCGGAAAATACTTTCATCTGCTTGTCCTCCATCCGGAACGGAAAAATGTACACGGGGATGCTCTGTTGTCCTGAATTTCTCGCCAGGAGCGCGTAGAGGTACAACGTCTTGATCTTGTCATCACCCAGTGGTATACATCCAATGGTGACACAATTGCCATGAATAAAAATATCACCCCCTGGATCTCTGCCCTTGCAGCGTTTTTTGTCCGCAGCATTGGGGTAATCAAGGCCGAGCGACAAATAGAAACTGCTGGTTGGATTAAACCTGTTGATCTTGTAACAACCTTCTGGAACCTGGCCGTCTCCCTTTTGCATTTTAGGGCCCGGTATACCCGACTTCGCGCAGACCGGAAATGTTTTGAGCAAACGATAAGACTCTTCGGTGTTTTTGCACACGAAGAGCTCAAGCTCAGCCTCCTGTTTAAACACCCGGATCAGGAGCTTAAAATTGTTTTGCTTCAAACCTGCAGTCTGAAGATCCCTGTCTATCTGCCCGGTCTTTTCACTGAGGGCTTGCCTCACCCGGGGATACTGCTTCTGTTCGCTGAGAAAATCGCCGCTGAAGCCAAAGGCGCAAAATGTCGCAGTGAACACGAACCCCAGTGCCCATTTGATCAGGCTATAGGCTTTGTTCTGTTCAGCGGAATTTCCTGTCCTGTTCGCGTATGGGTACATCGTTGATGCTTGCAAATCGTTTTTGCATCAGGCCATTGGCGTCAAATTCCCAGTTCTCATTGCCATACGAACGGAACCAGTGACCTTGTGGATTGTGCCATTCGTATTCGAAGCGTACAGCGATGCGGTTGTCTCTGAAAGCCCAGAGTTCTTTTTTCAGACGGTAATCCAGTTCCTTTTCCCACTTGGCTTTGAGAAAGTTTTTCACCTCCTCGCGGCCGTGTATGAACTGGTCGCGGTTTCTCCATTCCGTATCTCTTGTGTAGGCCATGCACACGCGTTCAGGATCCTTGCTGTTCCAGGCGTCTTCAGCCATCTGAACTTTTTGTTTCGCGCTTTCTTCATTGAAGGGTGGCAGGGGAGCTTTTTGTTCCATGCTAAGTGTTTGATACAATTAAATGTACTAAAAATGCCGGCTCATTTTATGGTATCCGTCTTTTGATCTCTTCTGAAACAAGCCAGCACCTCTTTCAGAAAAGTGTTCTCGGCAATGGTATGCAGTCCTAAACGTATCACGATCAGATGCCGCGATGGTATGATGTAAATGTTTTGTCCCCCATATCCATCGGCATAAAACATATCCGAAGGCACATCCGGAAATGACCTCTGGCCGGGATGTTCAGGACTCCAGCCGTTTAACCAGAACTGATAGGCATAATTTCCTAAAGGATCAGAGGGAGCAGGACGGAGGCTTTCTCTGATCCAGCCCTCCTCCAGAATTTGTTCACCATTCCACTTTCCAACATTATAATACAACATAGCGAAGCGCGCAAAATCCCGCGTGCTGGCAAATGCATAGGAAGAGGCATTGTATGTGCCGGAGGCATCGGGTTCGAGCACCACAGAATAGGCTTTTATCTGGTAAAAAAGCTGATCGTAAGGAAAAGCAGCATAGTCTTCTGGTCCGATCAGTTTGCGCAAATATGCGCCCAGGATATTGCTGTTACCGCTGGAATATTCAAAGACCGAACCCGGCTTTTCTTTCAAGGGCAGGGAAGAGGCGTATGCTCCCATGTCGTCTTCCTGGTATAACATGCGTGTGACTGAACTTGGTCTGGAATAAATCTCGCTGAAATCGAGACCAGAGCATTGCTGGAGGAGATCCTTCACGCGTATGGATCTTAAAGTGTCTCTCCATTCTTTTCGCAGCAGGGTGCAATCCACCTGCAGTTTTTGCTGCTTCACCAAAACACCGCAAAGCGCCGAAGTAAAACTTTTGGTCATGGACCATGCCGGCATCAGCGTGTTCCGGTTGAAGCCGGATGCATATTGTTCTCCCACGATCTGCCCCTTGTACAAAACCAGTACCGATCTGGTTTTACAAGCCCTGCCCGCAGTATTCAGCTCATGAAATAGCGAATTGATCACAGTCCAGAGTTTTTTCGCATCAAGTTCAGGATAGACGGTATCTTTTAGTTTATTCCCATCCGGCCAGTACAATTGGTCCTGGTTAATGTCCGGCACTTTGGGTTTGACCAAGGTTTGTTGCCTGAGGTTTGCTTCACTTGTGCTGCTAACCAGGGTGCAACCGAGTCCTTTTCTGTAGAACGCTTTTTTGAAGGCAAAACCAAATACGGAGCCACTGGCGGATTGATCCTGAACCTCAAAATGCCCGAGCGAAATGGGAAATTCACTAAGATCTTCCCGCAGCACTTCTTCTGCCTGGCGATGCTGAAGAAAATGGGCTGAACAAAGGTTCTTGGCGCCAAAGCCGCTGATGGCCGGGAAGACCAAGTTCACCAGCCCTGCGCCGGCAAGCAGAAGTATGAACAATAAACTTGCAAGCAAAAGTCTTACCCTTATTATGGAGCGTCTTGTCATGCTGGTTTTAAAGCGAAGCCCGTTTGTATAATTTCAATCCGCTGCTGTGCGCGATCTGTTCCGCCAGTCTTTCGCCGGCTTTGCTGAAGGGCCATACAAACAAGGCCTGTATTGGATTCTCCCTGCAAATGGCCTGCACCGCCTGAACCGATAAACTTGTACACAGACCCTTGTGCCGGTGTTCGGGAAGCACCAGGGCGGAACAAAGGTAAAGGCTTGTATAAGGACCTTTTTCAGGCGTTTGTTCAAATAGTTCTTTTTCGCTGATGCGGGCTGACACAAAATCCTGCATCAGATCTGTTGTACTTGGAAAGATCAATACCCAAACCAAAGGACCATTTCCTTCCTGGTATTCTGAAACACATGCTGGATGAATGCGCTGAAGACGGTTTATCACCGCCTCGTTCACATCCAGTTGTTCGGGATCATTGCGGCTGGCAAATACCTCATCTACCAGGCCGAGCATGCGCTCAAAATTGCTTTTGGAAGATGTTTTTTCTGGCATGTGAGTGGAGGTGCTGCTGTTTTAAAGTTAGCCTTTCCCGAAAGCTTTTCAAAACGCCTGCATGACATTGGTCATCATGCCTCATCAGGAGGACATTTAACTTTGTTTCCCATATGCTTTCAGAGAGTTTATTGAATCCAGGGCGTATTGTGGTGGTAGGTGCTTCCAATGATACCGGCAAGCCCGGGGGAAAGGTTTTGTTTAATTTGCTCAGCCATGGGTTCAGGGGCAAGGTATATGCTGTGAACCAAAGAGAACAAAACGTACAGGGTCAAATCACCTTTGCATCCTGTGAGGATTTGCCCGAAGTTGAACTGGCCATTATTGCTGTGGCGGCACGCTACGCCGAAGAAACCATACGCGTACTGGCCCTGGAAAAAAAGTGCAAGGCCTTTATTTTGTTTTCCGCCGGTTTCGGTGAAACCGGAGAGGAGGGTCGAAAACTGGAAGAGAAATGCGTGGCAATTGTTGATCAGGTTGGCGGAACGCTCATTGGTCCGAATTGCATAGGCGTGATCACGGGCAGCTACAAAGGCGTGTTTGCTGGACCAGTGCCGGCATATGATCCCAGGGGCTGCGATTGTGTTTCAGAATCCGGTGCTACCATGGTGTACATTCTTGAAATGGCCATAGCCAGGGGTTTGAAGTTCAGCACCATGTTTTCAATCGGAAACAGCGCACAGATTGGAGTGGAAGATGTACTGGAACACTGGGATGAAACATTTGATCCGGAAAAGAGTTCTAAGATCAAATTGCTCTACATGGAAAAAATTTCGGATCCGGCCCGTTTTTTGAAACACGCGCGCTCACTTTATCAGAAGGGCTGCCGCCTGGCAGCTATCAAATCAGGTGCAACAGCTGAAGGCTCCAGAGCTGTGTCCTCACATACTGGTTCACTTTCTGGTTCCAATGTGGCGGTGAGTGCACTGTTTCGCAAAGCCGGTGTGATCCGTTGCAGCAGCCGCATGGAGCTGGTTTACATGGCAGCCATATTCACCTTTGCGCAGCTGAAGGGTAACCGCATTGCCGTGATCACCCATGCAGGCGGACCTGGCGTGATGCTTACAGATGAACTCATTCGTGGAGGCATGCGGGTTCCGCGTCTGGATGGACCTAAAGCCAGAGCCCTGCTGAGTCATTTGCACCCAGGTTCGTCAGTGGCGAATCCCATAGATTTTCTGGCAACAGGTACAGCTTCGCAACTAGGCACCATACTGGATGCCGTGGAGCACGATTTTAACCAGATAGACGCTTCTGTTGTGGTGTTTGGCACCACGGGCATGTGGCGGGTTGATGATGTCTACAAGGTGCTGCACGATAAAATGAACGCGCACAAAAAACCCATCTTTCCCATTCTACCTTCGGTGATACAGGCAGCAGAAGAAGTGAGCATGTTCAACGCCATGGGGCATGTGAATTTTACCGATGAGGTGAGTTTTGCCTACACGCTTTCGCGTGTGTACAGGCGTCCACCGCCTCTGCCTGAAGCAAATTTACCCAAGCTCAACAAAACAGAGATCCGCCGGGTGATCACTCATCATGGTTCGGGCTACCTTCCACCTGAAGCCGTGCAGGAGCTTTTGCAACTGGCGGGTTTTGACGTGGCGGAACAAAAAACCATTTACCACCGCAAAGATCTTAGGATGGCGTTTCAGGCCATTGGCTTTCCCCTGGTGATGAAAGTGATCGGTCCCCTTCATAAATCCGACATCGGTGGCGTGCTCACAAACATTGGTAATGAAGCGGAGGGCTTCGGGGCCTTTGAGCAACTGAGCGCCATACAGGGCTGTGAAGCGGTATTGTTGCAGGCCCAGCACAAAGGGCTGGAAGTGTTCATGGGCGCATCACGTGAAGACCCATTTGGCCACACCATACTCTGCGGGCTGGGTGGTGTGTTTATCGAAGTGTTCAGGGATGTGTCCTCAGCCCTTTCGCCCGTAAGTAAAAAAGAAGGTCTGGCCATGATCAGGCGGTTAAAATCCTACCCACTGATCAAAGGCAGCAGGGGTAAAGAGGGCATGAATGAGCATTTGTTTGCCGAAGCCCTGCTCAAGCTTTCAGCGCTTCTGAAATGTGCACCTGAGATCGCCGAGATGGACATCAATCCTTTGATGGGTCGCCCGGACAGGCTGGTGGCTGTGGATGCCCGCATTCGGATAGAACACTGAACGTGCAGTGCAGAAATAAGTGGTCATTAAAAAAAAGCCCGCGGCAGGCGGGCTTTTTTAAGTGTACAAAACGTATTACCGGAATCCAAATCCTACATTGATAGCAAGATAGGATTGACCGGCCAGATCTTTGGTTTTAAGATTTAGATTGTATTTAACAGAGAGAAAAATGGTGCGGCTGGCATCTATATCGTAGGATACGCCCGCTTCAGGGGCAATGAGGAATTGCCACTCGTCCTGGGTGAAACGATAAATGCTCATATCAAGCGCTTTTATCATGTAGGTTGTTCCAATTCCTGCACCAGCAAAGTAACGCAAGCCCGCTGCATTATCCTTATAATAATTGATCCTGGCACTCATGGGGAAAGAGTTCATGTACCTGAACTGATCGCCGGTGATCGCCACATTATCGCGGGTGAATGTACCCTGATTCATATCCTGATAGAAGGTGTTCCATTCAGCGCCTATGCCCATGCTCACGTTATCGGTGATCTCGCTTTTGTATTCCATGCCCATACCCCTCCAGCTGTAACGGGAGATGTAATCATGCAGGTCGCCGGTAGCCAGACCCATGGAATAATAGAGATTAAAAATGCCTTCCTGGTCTTGTGCCAGAACCGGTCTGGCACCGCAAAGCATTGCCGCGGAAGCCAGTATATAAACGAATTTTTTCATAACTATTTTTTAAGGATTGGAGATTGTTTAAAGGCCTGATCAATGCTGCTGCTGATCCTGGCGTTTTGCGAACCGGATGAGCCCTCCAGCAAACCGTTGATGATGCCCACCCACATGCCGGCCGCTTTTCCTGCGCCATTCACTTCCTTGCCATCAATCATCTGCATCAGCAGGGTGCCTGTGCGGGTGGTGGTGTAAGTTGGCGGATAATACCCCGGGTAATACCAGCCGTAATAGGGATAATATCCCCCGTAATACCAGTAGTTGTAATAATAATAGATCTGGGTGTTCTGCATGGTGGCGTTCATGATGAACACATCGGCCTTGGTCTTATCAGTTACCCGGCTCCAGCCATAGTTTTGCAGGTTCCGGTTGATGGCTGAGGTGATGAGGTTGGCCGTTGACATGGAAATGTAATCCGGTTTGTTATCCCCGTTGGGGTCCTCAATGTTATCGCTGGCCACCTGGGGGATGGAGTCCGACATATAATACGTTTTGTGATCAGAAAAACTTACCTGCTTGGAGTAAGCTGTTCCCACTACGTCGAGTTCATCAACATACTCGGCCCCGCCTGGGTAACAGGCTGAAAGCCCGATCAACACAGCCAGGCTGCCGGTTCTTAGAATTGTTTTTGGGTTCATAGAGGATAGGTTTTGAATGTCAAAGATAATAGAATAGTTAACAATCTTGAATGGTAAATGTCCATGGAATTGCTGATAATTCTCAGTGTGTCTGAATACCTGTCAATGCTTCAGCTCTGTAAGTTCGCTATAGCCCGCGAGTTTGCCGTTCTCTTTGTAGCTCATGCTCTTTACAGTGCCTGCATCCAGACTGAACCAGGACACACTGTGCATTTTCACACTGAACATGGTTTTGGTTTCGATGTCTTCTGACATTTTAAAACATTCAAATGTGCCCGCGGCTGTACTGATCTTTTCAATGGCCTCCACTTTGCGGTTGCTGATCTTCACTTCCATGTTCATCATAGGCATGGGTACAGAGCTGTCTTTTGTTTTAAAGATGAATTTTACATTGGCATCTTTAAGGCTCATGCCGGGTTTTAATTCAGATGGCATTTCTTTGTTCATGCCTTCCACAGTCATTTCCATATCCTTGTATGCATCGCCCTGCTGTTGGGGCATCATATTTTTAAGGTCGAAATACAAGATCCCCTTTTCGCAGCGCAGGGTGTATTCGTTTTTTGAGACGGATTTACCCTTTTTGTCAAAATTTTCCTGGCTGGCTGTAACAGCCATACCTATGGCGGATTTGCTGACTTTCTGGTAAACGGTCTTGCTGCTGCCGGTTATTTTGCCATCTTCATTGTAGGATGTCATGGTGCATTGTGTGCCTTCCTTGAAGTAGGCAAGTGAACCGCAATCTGGTTTAATCAGGTCCATGCTCATCACAAGGGGGAGAGCAAGAACCAAAAGGCTGAGTTTTTTCATGATCAATGGATTGTTACGCTAAACTAAACAAAATAAAAGTCCGGTTACATGAATTTCATCATTGTTTCTCTGCCCGTGAATGCCTAAACTTGTTTGGAAGACCGGCCATTGGAACAGACCGGCATATCAAAGGTCATGAAAAAGAAAACCACAGCATATCTGAATTCCCTGCATGTTAAACAGGGTAAAAAAATTTCTCTTAAAAAGGATTTCCTCAGCAACAGCCATCAGAAACTTGTTTCCAAAGAGGAGGGAGAGATATTGTTGGCTGAGGGTCTGGCGAATCTGGCTAAGATGCAGGACAAGCTTTACGCGCACGATGAATACAGCGTGCTCATTGTGTTGCAAGCCATGGACGCGGCGGGGAAGGATGGAGCCATCAAACACGTTATGAGTGGACTGAATCCTCAGGGTGTGAAGGTTGTATCCTTTAAAAGCCCTTCTCCGCAGGAACTTGATCACGATTATTTCTGGAGGCATTACAGGGCCTTGCCGGCCAGGGGAGAGATCGGTATTTTTAACCGTTCGCATTACGAAAATGTGCTGGTAACACGGGTGCACCCTGAATACATTCTTAAAGAAAAATTGCCCGAGGTTCAGTCACTGAAAGATATTGACAAGGCATTTTGGGAAAAGCGTTACAAGCAAATCAATCGTTTCGAAAAGAACCTTTCGGAAAACGGTGTAGTGATCCTTAAGTTTTTTCTCCATGTATCAAAGGAGGAACAGAAAAAGCGTTTCCTTGAACGCATTGACAATCCTGAAAAGAACTGGAAGTTTTCGGTTGCCGATGCCAAAGAGCGAAAATACTGGGACGATTACACCAGGGCTTATGAGGAAATGCTTTCCGCCACCTCCACCGAACATGCACCCTGGTTTGTGATTCCGGCTGACGATAAGTGGTTGAGTCGCTTGCTCATTGCGGCCATCATCAGCCGGCAATTTGAAAAACTAAACCTGAGTTATCCTGAGCTCAGCAAAGAACAGATACAGGTTTTGCAACAGGCAAAGAAGGAATTGCTGGCGGAAAAATAAGTTTCAAAAGTGTTTTGCTCATTTGACCTGCAAGTTAAGCCATTCGGCATTGCTGATGCTGAGCCAATCGCAGGGCAGTTCACCGTTATAGATGAATTTCTCCCGGAAACGCAGTCCGCATTTTTCAAGTGCTTTGCGTGAAGCCAGGTTTTGTTCGTGGCAGGTGCCAATGACCTCCTCCGTTTGAAGGGTATTGAAGGCGTAAGCCAGAGAAATTTTTCCGGCTTCGGTGGCATAGCCTTTGCCCCAGAAATGAGGATGAAGCCGGAAACCGAGGTCATAAAAATTCACCCGGTTGTTCTCTGCCTCTGTAATGTATTTCAAGCCTGCCCAACCTATAAAATGCCCGCTGCTTTTTTCTATCGCTGCCCATCGACCAATGCCGTTTGAACGGTATTGCGCTTGAATAAAGCCGATCACTTGTTCAGCTTCCTGTATGGATTGCATGGGTTTGTTGCCCAGGTAAGTGTGTACCTCCGGCAAGGCATCCATGCGATACAGATTACTAGCATCACCAGATTCAAAGGCCCTGAGAAGCAAGCGAGGGCTTTCAAGGGAAGACATCATCATTGTGTTCTTTCAGGGTAAAATTAACAAAGTGGCGGGCAAATAAGTTGAAATGTATTGCTTTTTATCTTCATCTATGGATTTTTGTCTTCCACGATCATACTTCGGTGCCATCGAGAAATAACAAAAATCCCTTTTTGCAAAAGGTACGGGAATTCCCGACGAAGCTTTGCCAGGCAATATTCAGGAGCAAAGCTTGTCGGGATAAACTTCTATTCCATTCTTGCTACGCAAGAATTCCTCGCTGCGCTCGGTCGTACGGTCTACCCTGAAGCGAAAGCGGCGAATGTTATAAATGAAAAAAGCTCCGCCAGTTTTAAACTAGCGGAGCTTTCTGCTTCAGGGTAGCCCGTACGGGAATCGAACCCGTGTTTCATCCGTGAAAGGGACGTGTCCTAACCCCTAGACGAACGGGCCATTGTGATCTGCCTGATAAAAGACAGCCAAATTCGGCATTTGGGTTGGCAAAAGTATAGATTTATTCAAAATAAAAAAAATAATTTTCGGCTTTTTTGGGAAATCACAAGCCGCGCCGCTGCGCCTAGAAGGCCGCGTACAAGAGCCGGCCCATCAGAAAATAAATGCTGATGCCAATGATATCGTTCAGGGTCGTCACAAAAGGTCCGGTTGCCAATGCCGGATTGATCTTAAACCGGTTCATGGTAAGCGGAACAAATGTGCCCAGGAAGGATGCGCAGAGTATCACAGTCAGTAAAGCTGCACTCACCGTGGCAGCCAATTTCCAGTCTTCAATTACAAAAGCATAAGACCAAATAAGCAGCGAACAGATCAAACCATTTATCATGCCAACACCCAATTCCTTCATCAGCTTTCGGCTAATGTTATCTCCCAGTAAACTGTTGTTGGCCAGGCCCTGAACAATGATGGCACTACTCTGCACACCCACATTACCGCCCATGGCTCCGATCAGGGGAATAAAAAAAGCCATTTCAGGATGGATCTGTATCTGCTCTTCGTAGGTACCAATTATCCTCGAACCTATGATACCTCCACACATGCCCACCAGCAACCAGGGAATACGGGCCCTTGAAAGCCTCCATAATTTATCGTTGCTGTCTACCGCATCGCTGATACCACTCATGCGCTGTATGTTCTCATCGGCGGTTTCCCTGATCACATCCATCACATCGTCGAAGGTGATCCGGCCGACCAACCTGCCCAGCTGATCCACCACAGGCATTACCGCCAGGTCATATTTCTGCATGTCCTCTGCCACCTGCTCACTGGGTGTGTCGGTCCGCACAAAATGTATGTCCGATTCATAGATCTCACTCACTTTAGCCAGGGGATGAGATATGATGAGTTTTTTAAGCGGAAGCATGCCCAGCAATCGGTTGTTGTTGTCGAGTACGTACACTGCATACATCACATCTACACTGTCAGTTTGTTTTCGAATCTCTTCAATGCAGGCCCCCACAGTTTCAAAATCGTACACACTCACCAGTTCCTTGGCCATGAGTGAGCCCGCAGTGCCTTCTTCAAAATTGATAAGCTCAACAATATCACTGGCCTGCTCAATGTCTTCCAGGTGAGAGAGCACTTCCTCCTGCATTTCCTCGGGTAGCTCACCGATCACGTCAGCGGCATCGTCGCTGTCCATGTTGTCTACCTGCTCCGCGATCTGTTTCGCGCTGAACGTGGTCAGCAGGTCCTCACGCTGGTCATCGTCGAGTTCAAGCAACACCTTTGGCGCGAGATCTTCATCCAGCAACCCATAGATGTAAGCGGCCTGTGTGAGATTAAGCTTGTTGAGGATGTTTGCAATATCCGGAGCATAGAGATCACCCAGCTGTTCCTTGATGAACGCTGTGTTCTTCTCGTCTATAGCCTCCTTGAGGCCGTCAAGCAGCTCAGTCGTGAGTTCAAATTGCATGGTTTAGGGCCGTGCAAAAGTAAAGATTATAGTGTAGACTTCAGGACTTTTCGCACTTTTTTTGCCCTGGCTATTATGGCTGGTGGCTGTGGATAGGCCAGCATGTCGTTCAGACACAGTTGAAGCTCATACCTGAGTTCAGGATAGGTGCGGGCTACATTGGCGGCCAGTGACATGGCAAAAGCACGGATGGCCACAGGCTGCGTCTCGCCGCGCAGAGCCCGCATACTCAGATCAAACAGCACAGCATGGTATTTCTCCGGAAAGCGATAGTCCTGGAATACCCTGTAAATATTGCGGTAAACGGCAGGATGAGAACCCGGACTTTCCAGTTTTTGGATTAGCGCTGCCAGATGCGGCGCGAGGAGATAAGGTTTTTCAAGGGCCGTAAAATTAAAGGCCCAGGCTGCACGCTGGGCGAGTTCCGTTTCCTTGCCCAGCAGGATCTTCACCAGCTCAGCAAACTTTTCCGGATCATCACCAATGTTTTTCGCTATCTTCTGGCTCAGCGTTTTGCTGTGCTCTCTTGCCAAAGCCTCACGGAAATTCATGTGCCAGCTTTTGTCTGGTAATCCCTTTCTCCGAACAGAGCTGATCCGACCCTGATCATGGTGCTGCCCGATTCTATGGCCAGCGCGTAATCGCCGCTCATGCCACAACTTAGTATGCTGAGTTCAGGATGTTTGATCCGCTCATGGTCAAAAAATTCACCAAGTCCCGCATACTCTTTTCTCAGTTCATCTTCATTATCTGTATTACTGGCCATGGCCATAAAACCGCACACATTCAATTGTTTCATGCTTTTCCATTCTTGCGAATCCAGAAATGCCCTGCATTCTTCATACGAAAAACCGAATTTGCTTTCTTCACGCGCAATGTGGATCTGCAGGAGACAGGACACCATGCGTCCGGCTTTTTCGGCCTGCTTGTTCACTTCTTTCAGCAATTTCACGCTGTCAATGCCATGGATAAGGTGTACAAAAGGCACGATCTGCTTCACCTTATTGCTTTGCAAATGCCCTATAAAATGCCAGCGAATATCATGCGGCAACTGGCTTTGTTTGATGAGCAATTCCTGAACGTAGTTCTCACCAAAATCCCGCTGCCCGGCTTCATAGGCTTCGCGTATGAGTTCAACGCTTTTGGTTTTGGATACAGCCACCAGCACCACCCCCTCTGGTATTCTTGCCTTCAGCGTAGCAATATTTGTCCTGAGCGACATGGCTGCCATTGCTTAATTCTCTTCAAAACTATAGATCACCAATCCGCTTTTCATTTTAGGTTCAACCCAGGTTGTTTTGGGGGGCATGATATTGTGCGTATCCGCGATCCATTTCAGATGTTCCATGGTTACCGGGTATAGTCCGAAGGCCACCTCCGCTTTGCCTTCATCAACAGCTGATTTCAGGGCTTCCTGACCTTTTATGCCCGGAATGAAAGTGATACGCTCGTCGGTTTTGAGATCGTGAATGTTCAGCAAGGGCGAAAGTATGTGTTCGGTTAAAATGAAAGCATCAAGGCTTGTAACCGGGTCTCCTTTCAGGTAAGTGCCGTGTTTGGCTTCCAGTACAAAACAGTGCCCTTTCACATACATACTGAATTCGTGCTGTTTTTCGGGTGCATGCAATTTTTCGGGAACTTCTCTTACATCGAATTTGAGTCTCAGTTTTTGCAGCAATTCTTCGAGACTCATACCATTCATGTCTTTCACCACCCGGTTAAAATCATAGATCTTTAATTGAGATTCGGAGAAAAACACACCCAGATAAAAGTTGTAGGCTTCTTTGCCAATGTGATGGGGATTGGCTTTTCGTCTTTCTTTGCCAAGAAGGGCTGAAGAGGCTGAACGGTGGTGTCCGTCGGCTATATAAATGGCCGGAATGCGCGCAAATTCAAGTGCAATGGTTTTTACCTTTTGTACATCGTTGAGTACCCATAGTGTGTGCCGCACACCCTCGGTCACAAAATCACAGGTGCTTGGGCTTTGGCTCACTTCCATTATCATCTGGTCAATGATCTCGTCGTTGGGATAACAGAATAACACGGGTTCAGCGTTGAATTCGCACACATCAAGGTATTCCTTCAGTTTTTCTTCACGCGTGGTAATGGTTTGTTCGTGAATTTTGATCACCCCGTTCAGGTAGTCGTCTATACTTGTACAGGCTATGATGCCAAGGTATCCGTGACCCTGGTTTACCTGTCTGTAAATATAGTAAGCGGGTTTTTGATCTTGTTCAAAGATGCCCTGCTCCCTGAACTGTTTGAATCTGGCTTTGATCTTCTGAAGACGTTCCGCTGATCCGGCTTTGGTTTTATGTCCATCCGAAAAATCGGGATTGATCACATGCAGAAAAGAGTAGGGGTTGGATGCCAGGCGTTCATGCAATTCATCGTGGTGATAACCATCAACGCTGCGCGAAGCCACTTGCTGAACTTTGTCCTGAACGGGCCGGATGGCTTTAAAAGGAAGAACGATTGCCATGCAAAATAAAAATCTACAGCTTTATTTAAATACCTGAATGATCTTTTCGGCCAGTTCAATTCCGATCCTTTCCTGAGCTTCGTTGGTGGCTGCGCCGATATGAGGGCTGAGGGAAATTTTCGGATGGCTGAGCAGGTCTTGTGAAGGTTTGGGTTCATGTTCAAACACATCAAGGCAAGCATGCGCAACCTTTGCTGTATCGAGGGCTTTGATCAGTTCTGCTTCGTCTATCACGCCACCCCGTGCGCTATTGATCAGGATCACGCCACTTTTCATCACTTGCAATTCCTGGGCGCCAATGAGTTTACCACCCGGCACGTGAAAGGTGATGAAATCAGAGTTCTTCAGTACCTGGTCGAGACTTACCGTATGCACCTCTACTTTTATGCGTTTATCCAGTCCGGCAATATCAAGTTCTATGCCTGCTTCGTTCACGTAAGGATCATAAGCCTGAACCTTCATGCCCAGGCCAAGGGCCATTCTTGCCACGGACTGGCCAATACGTCCAAACCCCACAATTCCCATCGTTTTGCCCCGAAGTTCGAGGCCTTTGGCGTATTTCTTTTTGAGTTCATCAAATTTAGCGGCACCCTGAGAAGGCATTTGACGGTTGCTGTCGTATAGAAACCGGACCGCGTTGAACAGGTGGGCGAACACCAGTTCGGCTACTGAATTGCTGGAGGCAGCAGGGGTGTTGATCACCTGAATGCCTTTTGATCGGGCATAATCCACATCAATGTTATCCATGCCAACGCCACCTCGTCCGATCACTTTCAGGCCCGGACACTGATCAATCAGATCTTTGCGCACCTGTGTTGCACTGCGCACGGTAAGCACAGTGAAATGTTCTTTGTTCAAAACGGAGGCAAGCTGATCCTGGGCCACCTTGTCGGTTACCACTGTAAATCCGGCTTTCTCCAGTAAAGCCTTGCCCTGAGGGTCAATGCCGTCGTTGGCGAGTAATTTTTTGTTCATACCTGAGATGGAAACGATTCAGAATTCAAAGGAAACAAAAAAATTCCAGCCACCTTGCGGCAGCACACTTTTATTCGCTGAGAATTTGAGTAAATTTACCGGACACAAAATCAATTTAGACAACACCCAATAAGACAGCAAAGGCAGTTGTGCCTTCGGAAAAGAGACGCAGGTATGAGCAAAGTGATTACACCGCAGAAAGAGGATTACAGCAAATGGTATAACGATATCGTTGTGGAGGCCGACCTGGCCGATCACAGCGCGGTTCGCGGCTGCATGGTCATAAAACCATCAGGCTATGCGATATGGGAAAAAATGCAACAGACCCTCGACCGCATGTTCAAGGAAACAGGGCATGTAAATGCCTATTTTCCCATTTTTATACCCAAAAGTCTGTTTGAAGCCGAGGAAAAAAATGCCGAAGGCTTTGCCAAGGAATGTGCCGTAGTTACACACTATCGTCTGAAATCAGACCCCATGAACAAAGGCAAGCTGATCGTAGATCCGGAAGCCAGACTGGAGGAGGAACTGATCGTGAGGCCAACCAGTGAAGCCATCATCTGGAATACTTACAGGGGCTGGATTCAGAGTTACCGCGACCTGCCCATACTGGTGAACCAATGGGCCAATGTGGTGCGTTGGGAAATGCGCACACGACTGTTTTTGCGCACCGCTGAATTCCTCTGGCAGGAAGGACATACGGCCCATGCCACGCGAGAAGATGCCATTCAGGAAACGGAGAAAATGCTGGATCTATACGCCGATTTTGCCGAGAACTGGCTGGCCATGCCGGTGATCAAAGGCATTAAAACACCTAACGAACGTTTTGCAGGCGCGGAGGAAACCTACTGTATAGAAGCGCTGATGCAGGACGGAAAAGCACTGCAGGCCGGTACCTCGCACTTTCTGGGACAGAATTTTGCAAAGGCATTCGACGTGAAATTCGCAGCAAAGGACGGGAAGCTGGATTTTGTGTGGGCCACAAGCTGGGGCGTGAGCACCCGCCTGATGGGCGCGCTGATCATGAGCCACAGCGACGACAAAGGTCTGGTGATTCCACCTAAACTGGCGCCAACTCAGGTGGTGATCGTGCCCATTTACAAATCACCTGAAGGACTTGAAAAGATCCGGAAGAGCGTGGAACCACTGATGACAATCTTGCGCGGCAAGCAATTGAGCGTGAAATTTGATGACCGCGACAACCAGCGCCCGGGTTGGAAATTTGCGGAATACGAACTAAAAGGTGTGCCCTTAAGGATAGCCATTGGTGAACGCGACCTGGAGAACGGTACCTGTGAGATCGCAAGACGGGATCTGCTTAGCAAGGAAACTGTAAACCTGAGTGATGCGGCGAACATGATACCAGATTTGCTCGAAACCATGCAGAATACTTTACTGGCCAAAGCAAAAGAGCGCATGCAGAACATGACCTACCGCTGTGACACATACGATGAATTCAAACGCCTGCTGGATGAGAAGGGCGGATTTATTCTGGCACATTGGGACGGCACAGCAGAGACCGAAGAAAAAATTAAGGAGGAGACCAAGGCAACCATACGTTGCATTCCTTTGAATAACACCCTGGAACAGGGCCAATGCATTTATAGCGGAAAGCCCAGCACGCAGCGGGTCTTATTCGCAAGAGCATATTAAAACACAGAACATGAGCGAAGAGAACAACAAACAACACGAGACCATACTCAAACTGCTGAGCGAGAAGTCCGTGATGAAACAGGACGTGTACACCAACACCATTGCGGTCTTCAATGATCTCAAAGATCTGCTCAAGGAAAAAGCAGACAGCCTGAGCCAGGAGATCGCGAAAGTGGACAAGCGGGTAAATATCTTCTATAAAGATCTGAGCCTTCAATCCATGCAACTGAAGGTAGCGGGTGATATGCTCGATTTTGAAATGCATTCTAACGTGTTTGAGTTCGACCGTTCTCATCCGATGTATAAAACAGCTTATGTGAAGTCAAACGACTTTAATACTTTTTGCGGTATCATCAGTGTGTACAATTTTCTGGCAGATTCATTCAAGTACAACCGCATCAGCGACGTGGGTTATCTGATCGCCAGGATATTCGTGAACCGTGAGAAAAAATTCTTTGTGGAGACCAAGACACAGAACGCCTTTAAATACAACACCTTCAGCATGGAGCCCATCACCAAGGCTGAATTGAGTGACATCATCAACGAACTCATCATTTATTCCATACGGTTTGATTTGTTTACACCGCCCTTCGATTCCGTACGCATGGTAACTGTTAACGAGATCCAGGAAAAATCAAGCAGCTCAGCCCTGCGTACCGGCAAACGCCTTGGATACATTGGCGGCAACGAAAGCAGTGGTGGATTTGGGGATGAGGCGCAGTTGTGATTTTTCAATCACGAATATCGAAAGCAGAGATCATGAAATGCTGAATATGAATCGATTTATTTATCAGGATCGTATTAAGTGTTGATTTACTTTTTTTACAGTATTTTACCGGATGAGAAAGATGTTTACCGAATTTTACCGTTTTGTTCTTTTTACTTAATAGCCTGAACAGTTTACGTTTAACTTGAATGAAAACTGCAATTCATGTTTTTCTCTAAGTTTTTTATTTTCGGTAAAATCCGGTAATGAACGGTAAACACGATTTGTAGTTTTTCTTCTGATCATTTTGAGTTTATATTTCCAAAAAAATTCAAAATGGAAAAAAATCACAAAATTGTTGCCTATCAAAATTTTTATCGTTTTGGTCATTTGTATTTGTTTTTTCAATTACTACTTCTCAAAACATCAGCGCAACAATTTACCTGTACACCTGGACATTATTATAGTTTCCTAAGTACCGGCGTTACTATACAGAACAATGCACAGGTTTTGGCGCCCATTAATAGTATTGATTCCTACTGGCAATGTGGCACACTCCCTAACGGTGGACAATTTGCGCAGGTGATCGCCCCAAATACAAATTGTGGTCAAAGTTCTACTCCAAGTTTATTTGCTCGATGGATTGGTCCGGGTCCTACAGCCGCTCAGTGTGCTCCTCAACCACCTTCCTATTGGGCCTGCCTGGCCGCTAACAATACAATTATTGATTTCTGGTATGTTAGAAGTTTTTCTTTACCTGTGAATTCTGTATTTACAATCGACTGGAATGTACTAGCGTCAGGCTGGGTAGACGAAATATGGGTAAATAATGATCTAGCCTATAAAACATGTGCCACATACTCTAATCACCCTTCACATTCGAATGTTGGAGTACGCTTTAAATGGTGTAAATTCAATAATACACTTAATAACACGCAAAACATAATTAGAATAAAAGTAAGCACGCAAATTTTACACCCCATTGTGCTTACACCGGCTTAATGGTTGAGTCTTGGCAACCAAGTCTGCCAACTGGACCAGCGCCTTGCGCTTCTGTTATTCCAATTTCAGGTCCAACACTTGTTTGCAGTCAACAAACGGTCAGTTATTCCATGCCACCCTCAAGTCTGGTTACACAAAGCCCGTCTGTTTATTCATATAATTGGTACAAACCAATACCTTGGGTAACTATTGGTACTACAACCAACCAGGTTTACAATGCAATAGCGTATGGTTCTGGTGTCCTAACCGCGGCTGTGACAAGCTCTAATTCTTTTCTATGTGCAGGGGTCAGTTATACAAATTTTACATGTCACGCAGCAGGTGCAATTGGTGTATCAGTTGTACCAACACCGTCATTTATTGTAAGCAATACTCTTATATGTCAGGGTGAGTGTGTGACCATTAGTACGAACCCGCTGGGTTCATTTACCTGTTCATCTCCATTCCCAAACCAACAAAATACAGTTGGGTCATTAATTACAGTGTGCCCAAATGTAACCACGACATACCTATTAAAAGCCAAAAGCAATGTGCCTGGCTCGAATTGTACAAGCCAAAAAAGTATCACCATTATTGTTAAACCCAAACCTGCACTTACGATTTCTCCTTCTCCTCAGTTTTCTTTCTGTGGCGTACCACATCCAACAGTGGTGTTTGCTACACCTGGTCTTGTGAATTATACTTGGTCAACATTGCCTCTTACACCACAAACACCCCCATTAAATACATCCATAGGTCAATTTACTTTATTAGGACAAACTGTTATAACGGTTACAGCATTAGCTGTTAATGGTTGTACTGCAGCTGCTTCAACAACGGGAATTCCACTTTCATATCCTAACTTAAATATAAACGCAAGCCCTCTCTCAATTTGCCCTGGTCAGAGTTCAACATTAACAGCCACCGGAGCAAATACATACACCTGGAATTGGCCTCTGAGTTCTAATCAGAATTCTGTTGTTGTCAGCCCTACCATTACCACCGTTTATGGTGTAAGCGCCACGGGTACAAATGTCTGTTCTGTAACGAGCAATGTTATTGTTTCAGTTCTAGGTACCCCAACTGTTACGGTAACTCCTCCTTACATATGCGCAGGTATTACAAATAATTTTCAGGCTTTTGGTGCTCAGTCCTACACTTGGGTGCTGGGCACTGTGCCTCAGCAAACAATTGCTCTGCAATCCTTCAATATGCAAGTCAATAGTGCAACATCTTATACTGTGTGTGGATCAGGAGCAAATGCAGCGTGTATTGGTTGTACAACAGGTATATTATCACCTGGCAACCCCATTCCAATTATCGCTCCCAGCTTAACCTATTGTTCAAATGCCAACCTCTGCACAACCATTTCAGCCTCTTCTTCTCTGAATGCTCCGGTGAATTACACCTGGTCCTCATCTTACCTCTTCGGCCAATACATAGGTGCTTCCATTTCAGTTTGTCCAGTGAATACGGCTACCTACATAGTCAGTGCTACTTCTCCTTCCGGTTGCCCGAACAGCGCTACACTCAGTGTTTCATCCCTTTCGAATTGTTGCCCTGGGAATACAGTTGGTCTGTCAGCATTAAATCCAGCTGCAGGCTTGAGCGGGACCCTTGCAAATACTTCCTATCTCCTGAACAATACAATAACCTTAACAAATTCTGCATCTTTCTTTAATTCTGAAGTGTGGATGACCCCTGCCGCTAAGATTATTGTGCCTTATGGTATGACCCTTGACTTCGATAACACCCATTTGTTTTCATGTGGACTTTGGATGTGGGAAGGAATTGAAGTTCAGGATGGGGGAAGAGTGACTACTTCAAATTCTTCCACTCACACCAATTTAATTGAGGATGCCAAAGTTGCCATTGATCTAAGCAATATTTCAGCTTTGAACACATCACCTTTGCCCCCGCTTGACCTTCAACGTTGGGTATTCAATAAAAACTTTATCGGGATTCGAATCGCTAATTCAGCGGCGACCTTGGATTCACTGGCCTTAGGCATTTCTGGTTGTGTGTTCTGCAGCCGCGATTTAAGCGCAGGTATCCTCACATTCCCTAGCCCTGCTTTAACATGGCCGGGTGCCGGACCTACTTGCGCATTCAACGAACTGCGTTGTGCGAACCAAAGCACCAATGGATTAATTCCACCGTATGCACTTAATGGTTACACACAAACCAACTTGAAACAGCCTTATCCTAACCAGGGCGCTCATATTGGCATACAGATCAAGGATATCGGAGACCCCAATCCATACCCGGTTGCCATCAGTCCCACTTTACCTGATGGGGTTGTACTAGGCATGTATTATCAATCGGCTGTGGCCAACGACTTTAATCTATTTGATGGTTTAGGTATAGGCATTGAAGTCACCAATTCAGGACTTAAGACCATGAATAATGTATTTCAGAAGATGCAGACTTATCCCTTCCCCGGGGCGCCAAACAATATGTTTGGAGGTATTGGCATCAGTCATGTCATTGATCCCTCCATCAACATGAATGCAAGACTATTTTTGACCGGCAGAGACATTAATGATGGCAATAAGTTTTGGGATTGCTACACAGGCGTTTTCGCCAGCAACGTTTACGAACCTGTTGTGAATTTTGCTTTTTTCAGAAGCACCCACGCTGCCGCCGGTGCTTCAAACGCAGGACCTCAGCCTGGCGACACGGGCATCAGTGTTTGCACAAACAGGCTGAACTTGGGAATCAATTGGTGCCAATTTAACAACCTGAAGTACGGCATGGTTATTAGCACTCCTTCAAATTCCAGTGGATATGACATAGGTTATGGACCCACACCAGGTATTTGCATACGAGGATTTGAGATCCAATCGAATTATTTCGGACCAGAAGTAAACAGCTCTACCCCTAATACTGGCACAGAATATATGAGCGATGCCATTCAGATTATTTCGCCGAATATTAACAATTGGGCATTCCAACCCAATACGGTAGGTTCGGTTTTAGTGAGCAATAAAATCAACCGGACGTACAGGGGCATTTTGTTGGATGGCTTCGCCGATACACAAATAGATATGATAGGGAACGATGTAGGTATTGACGCGGATTACACCTTTGGCAATCCCTCCTGGGGTTATGGTATTTCTCTGAATAACAATTTTGGTAATTTAACGGTAAGCAATAATACCCTGCATGCCTCAAAACCCTGGGTGAATTATCCAATGCCTACACCCACAATTTCGCTTCTTTTTGCCGAAAATAATTACAGTGCGACAACAAAATCACCGCGCATCGAGTGCAATTTCGCCAAAAATGCCTATATTGGATATCACTTCTCGGGCCCCAACGATGGCACGGTTTGGGAAGGCAACGAAATGTGTTCAAACTTTTATGGCATGGCGCTCACAAACTCAGCAGTTATTGGTGAACAAGGCTCACCTACTTCGGCAATTGGTAATTGGTGGAGGCAGAGTTCTCTTCTGGGTTGTGATGCTTGGAATGGAGGTAATGCAGCAGCTTGGCAAACATATTGTGAAGACAGTGACCCAAATCTATCAAAACTCTGGGTAATCAATGTGTCACCAAATTATAACCCTTTGTATAATGTGGGAAATCAAATCGGGATAACTTACCTTACAGGTACAAGTCCAAACATAGACCTTGCCCCAATCAACAGGTTAAGTGATTGTACTGGTAATCATATTTATGGGCCACCTCCTGCATGGCGGTTGACGAACTTGAACGAGGATGAATCCAATGAAACAGTAAGTCAAATTCGTATTTATCCTAACCCAAGTTCAGATCAATTTATTCTCGAAAGTCTTGAAAATATGACTGGTTCAACACTTTTTGTGTATTCTATTTCTGGTGTTGAATTACTAAGACGATCTGTTTTAGAGGATTACAAAGTGCAAATTGATATTTCAGAATTCCAACCGGCTTTATATTTTATTCAGTTGAAA
>DAOMFS010000017.1:0-55104 GCA_035429925.1 Bacteroidia bacterium
CAAATCAATTCTTTTCTGATTTTAGGGTAACATTTACACGTAAAAGGACATGAACCTGATTGATAACTTTGGTTTTTCAAAGCATTTAGCTTCCTGATTTTCAGAACTGGAGTAAGTGCTCAGAATACATACACACTATAGATGTAAAACACTTGATTTAGATTTTTCAGATTTATATCTATTAAAGAAATTCATTAAACCTTTAAACATGAGATGCGGTAATTTACCGGATTCGTGTTTTCATAAAAAGCCATGACTTGAATGCTCAGCGGGTTAAAATTCAGGCTGGGCAAGATCCTTCCTGTAATCCTGATTGTGCTCAATTTTAATCAGCCAACAAAGTCATTGACTCAATATTTTCAGGGCTTTACGAACTGGATGCAGAACCTCCTTTCATTGCGGTTCAGAAGAAATTAAATTTATGGAAGCGAACAAGAAGGCATGAATAGCATGCCAGCATTTTTAGACAAACACAAAGATGAGATCTGTTCAAACAAAGCCTGGTCCACTTCCTTCCCTGCGCGTACTTTACCTGCTGTCTTTTACTGAAGGCGGTCTGGTGATGATCAGCGAGCTGGCCGGAGCACGTTTGCTCACGCCGTATTTCGGCGCATCGCTCTACAGCTGGGCCTCCACACTTTCCATTACCCTGCTGGCGCTCATGGCAGGTTATTATTGCGGGGGACAAATCAGCGTCAGACCCAACCTTAACAAGTTCAAAAGCCTGGTCCTTATTTTTGCCGCTGGCGGCCTGGCCCTTTTTCTCATGCCAGGTTTGGGCCATGCTGTCATGAAAGCATGTCTCTCCCTGTCCTTCTTCAGCGGATTGCTGCTCTCAGAATTGTGTTTTCTATTCCCGCCTATATTTTTTCTGGGGCTCTTCAGTCCCATCCTCATCGCGCACATCACCAGCAAGGCTGAGTACTCCGGACGTTCTGCCGGTGTGGTGTACGCCATTTCCACCTTTGGGGGCATACTCTTTACCCTTGTTTTCGGTTTCCTCCTGATACCAAAATACGGTATACAGTTTCCCCTTCAACTCACGGGACTTGTTGTGATGCTGGGCGCCCTGATGATTTACTTCAGGTACTTTGTTTTTAAAAAGGCTCAGGCCCGCAGCCTGCTTGTGCTCTTACCACTCATGCTTTTCCTCATTCACCACAACGACACAAAACCTTTTAAGGTGAAGGAAATGAGGCAGCTTGAGTTTTCTGAAGGGCTTTTGGGTGAGCTTCAGGTGGTGGAACAACTGGCTTACCCGCCCAATATGCCGCCGGTGTGGTTGAGAAAACTGAAGGTGAACAATGTGCAGCAAAACCTGGTCTTCGCGAATATGCCCACACAAAGCGTGTTGTACTATGTGAATTTTTGCAAGCAGCTTGTGAATCTTTTTCCCAGGCGTGAGAGAGCCTTGTTGGTAGGCCTTGGCGCAGGCAGTTTATACAAGGTATTGAGCGAACACTACAAAAACGTGGAAAGCGTAGAGCTGGATGAACGCATTTACAAGGCTGGCATCAAATATTTTGACATGAAAGCGCACACCTGCCATTTTACGGACGGGCGCTATTTTCTTAACAGCACAAGAAAGCGATATGATCTTATCATGCTGGATGTGATAGTTGGTGAAAGCGTGCCTTCTCAGCTGCTAAGCCTGGAGTGCTTCAAAACCTGTTACAACCTGCTTGAGCCAGATGGCGTATTGATGATTGAACACGGGGGCTTGCTCGATTTTTCAGAGAACGCCTTCTTGCCTTCCCTGCTGCAGACGCTACGGGCAGCGCAATTCAGGGTAAGCTGCTTTAATCCCATGATGTCGGAAAAGCAGGGTGATGCCCTAATACTGGCCAGCAAAAAGCCAGTGCAGTGGGAAGAAATGGAGATTAAGCCTGATGTCATGGTACAAGCCGGTAAATTAAAAAACTATCTCCTTTCAGAAAACCTCTTTGACCGGAGCAAAAGCCAGATCCTGACAGATGACCGGAACAATGCGGACCTCCTGCTTCGCCAGCATTATTTTCATGTGAGGAAAGGTATTATGCAGGAACTTGCTCAACGGGAGAGGTGATGAAGATCTTCAACCTGTTTTGAGAAATCTCAGATGAACCCCACCATCATTAATCCCTAACGTGGATCCGGATGAAGCTTCCAACACCGGTTTAATTTGAGCACCCAATATCAGGGCTTCTGGCCAGGCCGTCCGCTTCACTTGATGATTTTAAAAACCACGATCCTGGAATATATTTTACCCTCGTGCTTGAAAAGCAGGTCGAGATAATTCTTTTTGTTTCTTTTTATTCTTGCCAGAAGCGCTTTTGATTCGGCAGTGAATTCAAGGCTTGTTCCTTCAGAGATACGGTATTTCTTTAGTGAAGTAAGCTTCCTTTTTACCCTCAGCACCAGCCCGTATTCAACTATACTGGCATCGGGAGGCAGCTCCCTGTATAGATCACACACACTATCGATGTCCTGCAATCTGCTCGCCTTGAATTCCTGAGGAGGTTTCTGAGCTTTCAGAGGATGGAAGGTCAAGAATAACAAGCATAGCTTGATCACATGGATGACTTTGACTTTCATGGGTGGGAAATAAAATGTCAGGACTAAGTTCTGGTTTTTTGAAAGATAGATACGCCTCTCCTTATTCGGGCTCAGGGGCAGATCCATGAAAATTATCTGCTTGAGCTGTTGGCCGGGTATGGTCTGTTTTCCGAATAAAAACCGGGGCTATTCTTCCATATGAAGTCCTTGCCAAAGGATCAAAGGGAGAAGTATTTTTCCCAAACATGACCTAAGTCATGCGAATTCTTTTGCCTTTACCTGAAATTTAACTTGTCGCATGGGCCTCAGAATCAATCCTGCTCTGCTCTGCAAAAGCAGGATAGTTTTGAATGCGCTGCCGCCAGATCAAAGTATTTTACAAACCAGAGCAAATAAAAATATACACGGATGGCGAACAAGCCTGCAGCCATAATTTTAGCCGCGGGCCATTCTGAACGAATGGGACGCTGCAAGTTTTTGCTGAAAACGCCAGCAGGGAAAACTTTTATAGAAGAGATCTGGACCGGGTTTTACAAGTTCGGCCTTCAGCGTGTGGTGGTGGTGACCCAATCACAATATCTTAAAGACCTTGAGGAATTGTGCGCTGATTCAAAGTACAAACCCCTGTTCATCGAAAACAGGTTTCCTGAAAAAGAACGCTTTTATTCCCTGCGCCTTGGGATCAGGGCCCTGGGCGAGGCCGATCATGCCTTTGTACACAATGCCGACAACCCTGGTATTCAACCTGCAGTTCTCGAAGCCCTCTATCAGAACCGCGGACGGGCCGATTACCTTGTGCCCACTTACCAGAATAAAGGCGGACATCCGGTTTTGCTGGGTAAAAAGGTCCTGAAGGAAATTTTGTTTTTGCCAGAAAATCTCCGGATAGATGAGGCACTGAAACACTTCACCCGTTTCAGTCTGGCCTGTGATGATCCCAACCTGAGCACCAACATCAACACAGCAGAGGCTTACACAGATTATATGAATAACCCGAATGGATTCGCTGTTCAAAATACTTGAGGAGGAAAGGACAAAAGGCCATGCCTGTGCGCTCTGCGTTGTGGTATCCACCAGGGGCTCCACGCCACTTAAAACGGGCGCCAAAATGCTTCTGCTGGATGACGGCCGCTTATTCGGTACAGTAGGGGGTGGAAATCTTGAAAAGAAGGTGATTGAAAACGCCAGGCTGGCCCTGGACAAAAAGGAGTCGGGATTATTTCAGCACAACCTTCTTCAGCAGCATGGCATGTGCTGCGGCGGAACCGTTGAAGTGTACATTGAATCGATTCAACCTCCTGAGCGCCTTTATATTTTCGGCGCCGGGCATGTGGGCCGCGCCCTCGCCCAATACGCGGCCGATCTGTCCTTCGAAGTGTTTCTGATCGATGAAAGAAAAATTGAACTGAACCGCATGCTTAACCCGGCTGTGAACAAGTTGCCACTGCATTACCGGCAGGTGCTTTCAAGTCTCCCTTTCGACAAACGAAGCTTTGTAGCCATCATGACCTATGATCACACCTGCGACCGGGAAATCCTGGCCTATTGCATCAAACAACCTTTCGCATACCTGGGCATGATCGGCAGCCGCAGAAAGGTGGAAGTGACGATGAAACTCCTGCGTTCAGGTCTGTTGTACACCGAAGAGGAATTGGCCCGGGTTGACATGCCCATGGGTTTCGAAACCGGAGCCAACACACCTGAAGAAATCGCCTTGAGTATTGCGGCAAAACTGGTTGCTGTGAAAAACATAGGACTGGGCGGGCGTCAAAAATCCGGTTCAGCAAAACGCGTACAAGAAATCATCATGGAATGAAGGTATTGACTTTAACTGTTAATGGCACCAAACACCAGGTTCTTGCGGAGGAGCACGAAAGCCTGGCGCATGTGTTGCGCGAAAAGATTCATCTGACCGGAACTAAACTGGGTTGCGAGCAGGGCAGTTGCGGGGCTTGTACGGTACTGGCCGATGGAGCAGTCATACAATCCTGCATTACACCGGCCATGAGGCTTGAAGGCAGCGAAATTACAACCATTGAAGGCATAGCCGATTCAGAAAAACTTCATCCCTTGCAAGCCAGGTTTGTGGAATACGGTGCCATACAATGTGGCTATTGCACACCGGGCATGGTGATGAGCGCCCTGGCCTTTCTGAAGGAAAATCCCCGTCCCAGCCGCGACGAGATCAGGGAAGCCATTTCAGGAAACCTGTGTCGCTGCACAGGATACAAAAAAATCATTGATGCCATTGAAGCCTATGTGAAGGATATAGCCGGCCTAACAGAGCACAAAGCCGAAGACCCGGATCTCAAATTCAAAATGCTGGGGCATGGCAGGCCATACCTGGAAGCCAGCCGCAAAGTGAAAGGCGCTGCCGAATACGCGGATGATATACAAATCAAAAATGCCCTGCATTGCAAAATGCTCAGAAGCATTCACCCGCATGCCAGGATTCGGGCCATTCACACCGAAGCCGCGCAGCGCCTGGATGGCGTGAAAGCGGTATTGACCGGAAAAGATCTGCCCATAAGCTTTGGTGTCCTGCCCATATCTCAGGATGAAACAGCCATGGCCGTGGACAAAACCCGGTATGCGGGAGAAATTGTTGCAGCCGTGGCGGCCGAAACCGAAGCCATCGCCGAAGCCGCCTGCAAGCTCATACGCGTGGAGTACGAAGCACTTAAGCCCTTCTTCGACATGGAAGAATCGTTAAACGACATTGGGGCGCATGAAAAGATTCACAGCCACACGAAGTTCAACAACAACGTGCACAAAAAGGCGGAACTGCGCTTCGGCGACCAGCAAAAAGAACTGGCGGGCGCAGCACATCGCCTGAAAATGGATTTTACCTTTCAGGGCATCAATCATGGGTTCACCGAACCACACGGGGCCACGGCCTGGTGGGACGAGAACGGACTCAGCATCATCACGGCCACCCAGGTGCCGCATTACCTGCACCGTTTCCTGGCCAAGGTCTTGCAAACCCCCATGAACCGGATCAGGGTGATCAAACCTTTTGTAGGAGGTGGTTTCGGCGGAAAGAGTGATCCCTTTCCGCATGAAATGATCATTTCGTGCCTCGCCAAAATAACCGGACGTCCAGTGAAGGTGCGTTTTAACCGGGAAGAGGTTTTTTTGACCAATCACGGCAGGCACCCTTCCAGGATCAGCATGGAACTTGGTATGAGCAATACGGGTGAAATTGCCGTGCTGGATGCTGACATCGTTATTGATGGCGGCGCTTACGGCAGCTTTGGTGTGGTGACCTCGTATTACAACGGTGTGCTTTTACAAGCCCCGTACCGGATCAGCAATTTTGGATTCAGAACATACAGGGTTTACACAAACAAACCTCAATGCGGTGCCATGCGCGGGCACGGCGCGGTGAATTCGCGCTTTGCCGTGGAAAGCATGCTGGATGTGCTGGCTGACAAACTGGGCATGGACCCCTGTGAACTCCGTTTAAAAAACTTTCTGGATTCCGACACCTTCACCGTGGGCCAGTACCGCATCACCTCAAACGGAAGTGCCCAGAGCCTGAATAAGGTCATGGCACAATCAGACTGGAAGAACAGGTATAAAAAACTGGAATATGGTCATGGTTACGGGGTGGCTTGCGGATTCTTCATCAGCGGCAGTGCTTTGCCCATTCACTGGAACGAGTATCCCCAATCGGTTGTGCATCTGAAAGTGGATCTGGATGGCAGGGTTCTCATCAGTTCGGGCGCAAGCGATATCGGACAGGGAAGCGATACCATGCTGGCAATTATTGTGGGCGAAGTGCTGGGCCTGAGCATGGACCACGTGTTTGTGCTGGCAGCTGACACCCTGCTCACACCCATTGACCTGGGAAGTTACTCAAGCCGCGTGACCTTTATGGCGGGCAATGCAGCAAAAATGGCGGCCGAACAACTTCGTGCCAAGATCATGGAAAGCCTGGCCGGGCATTTCGGCATTGATCCCGCTGAACTGAACTTCGCCAAAGAACAGGTGTTTACAAACGACCGCAAGGTGAACCTCTCATGGCTTGAAGCCGTTGAGCTGGCAACAAGGCGCGTTGGCGCGCTCAACAGCAGTGGCTATTACAACTCGCCCAAGTTGGGCGGTGATTTCAAAGGCGCTGGAGCGGGTTTGAGTCCCTCTTATACCTTCGGCGCGCTTGTGGCAGAAGTGAAGGTTGACACCTCTAGCGGACAGGTGCGGGTGCTGAACATGTGGGGCGCGCACGATTGCGGCAAGGCGCTGAATCCACTGGCCGTGGAAGGTCAGCTCGAAGGATCCTGGCACATGGGCATGGGTCAGGCCATCAGTGAAGAAATGCGGTTTGAGAATGGACTGCTCCTGAACGCGAACTTTCTCAATTACAAGATCCCGACCTCGCTCGACACGCCACACATTTACGCCAACATCATCGAAACAGGAGATCCAGAGGGGCCCTTTGGCGCGAAAGAGGCGGGTGAGGGGGCTCTGCATCCTTCCATTCCGGCCATTGCCAATGCCATTTACGATGCCATTGGCATACGGATCACTGCCCTGCCCATTCGACCGGAAGATGTTCTGGCCAAACTGAAATTGAAACAAACAGAAGAACCTGTGTAAATGGAAATCAGCGAAAAGACATACACCAATGCCCGGACAGTTTCTGAAGCCATGCAAGTGGCTCTGAACAGCGGCGGAAACTTCAGGTTCATCGCAGGCGGAACGGATGTGATGGTGAACGCCTTTCAGGGAAATGACAACACAGTTCACCTTATTGATATTAACCGCCTGGAAGAATTAAAAGGCATTGTGCAGGATGAGCATTATCTGAGGATAGGGGCCTTGACGCGACTCGATCAACTCAAACATGTAGATGCGGTAAAACGGGAATTTCCCATCCTGATAGAAGCGGCACAGGCCGTGGGCTCACCTTTGATCAGACGATCCGCTACGCTGGGTGGAAATGTGTTGTGCGAAAACCGCTGCATTTACTTCAACCAGTCTGAGTGGTGGAGAATGGCTGTAGGGTATTGCCTGAAGTGCAGCGGCGATGTGTGTATTGCCACGGGTGGAAAAAAAGCCTGTTTTTCTGAATTCGCTTCGGATACCGCGCCCGCCCTCATCAGCCTGAAGGCCCAGCTGCTTTTGCACGAACCCGGGGGCGAACGACTGGTGCCGCTTGAAAGCATTTATTCGGGTGATGGCATTAAACCCCTTTTACTGCCCCGCACGAGTCTGGTAAAAGAGATCCTTCTCCCCAGAGCGCAGCATTTCAAAAGCGCCTTTAAAAAACTGAGGCTGCGGGAGAGTCTTGAATTCACCTCACTGACCGTAGCCGTTTCAAAGGATATGCAGGGGGCGGCCAGATTGGTATTGGGTGGGGTAGATCCAAAACCTGTATTGCTTGAACTGCAGCCCGGCGAGTCCAGGGAAGACATCATCAAAACAGCGCTTAAAAAAGGCAGGGCTGTTGACAACGACATGTTTTCAAGGGCTTACAGGCGCGATATGATACGCGTTTATATTCATCAGTGCTTAAATCAAATAGATTTCCAATCATGACAAAAAACCCCTCACAGGTGCTTAAGGATGAGCACACGGTAATCAAAAAAATGCAGGACATCATTTATGCCATTGACCTGCGCTGGAACAACAACCCTGAAAAATACGAGGCCCTGGTAAACAAGCTCATTCACTTTTTCAGAGAGTACAGCGATCGTTTTCACCATCACAAGGAAGAACTGGTGTTATTTGAGGAAATGCGCAGACATCCTGATTTCGCTTTGGTTGAGATCATCGATGTGCTGGAAGACCACCACGAGATGTTCAGGGAATACACACGGGAGATCAGCCGCGACCTGCAGGCGAAAAATTATGAAAGGGTGCAAGCCACACTTCACAAATACATTCACCAGTTGTTAGATCACATTGCCGTTGAAGATGATGAGTTATTTGGCATGGCTGAACAGGTCTTCAGCGAGAATGAACTGGAACGCATCTATTTTAAATTTCAGGATATAGACCTGGAACTCGGGGAAAAGGTCAAAAAAGAGCTTGAGCAATACCCTTCAGACATCATGAAGGAAATTGATTTGAAGCTGCAGAGTTAAAGCAGGTCACTTGCCCTGGTAGGCCACTTTTTGTCCATTCGAGCTTAAACCCAGCAGGGCATCCTCTGTGCTGAACACAGCCACCAGTTTATCCAGTTCAGACGAAGGGCCCCTGGCTTCTTCGATCAGGCTTTCAGCGAAGTGCAGGGCTACCGGCGCTTTGTAGCTGAGCGTTCGCCTCAGCTTTTCCAGTTCTTCCTTGCCCAAAGCCCCTTCGGTGCAGGTGCCCTGCAGGATGGCGTCGATTGAGTTCTTCTGGTAGAGGTCTGAGTAGGCGAGCCATTTTTCTGAGCGGCTGGGTTTCCTGTATTCCGGGATAGGGCCCCCATCAAGCAATTCAAACATCTCGTCGCGGCTGATGATGGTATCGATCAGGCCTGTTTCAAGAGCTTCTTCCGCGCTGAGCGAACGTCCGCTCAGCACAAGGTGTTTGGCGAGGCCCTTGCCAACGCGTGCCGCTGTTCTTTGTGTGCCGCCTAATCCGGGATAAATGCCTATGCCGGTTTCAGGGAAAGCAAGTTTAACTTTGGGCAGGACCAAAATCTGATCCGCGCAAAGCGCCAATTCGAGTCCGCCACCCAAAGCCAGTCCGTTCAGCACAGCAATTACCCGCTTTCTGGATTTGTCGATTTTATCAAACACAGCCTGACCGTATTTTGTAAAATTCACAATGTTATCCAGGGTGTGGTTTTTCATGTTCTTCACAAAGAAGCGAATGTCGGCGCCGGCCACAAAGGCCTTTCCGGTGCCTGTGATCAGAATGGTGTCAATGGCGGGATCCTGTTCGGCGATCGTGAATTTTTCTTCGAGTTGTTTGATGATGGTTTCATTCAGGGCGTTGAGATCTTCAGGGCGGTTCAGGGTAATGATGGCCCTGTGTTTTGATCTGCTCAGGCTAACCTGTTCCATGGCCCAGCTTTTGGCCGAGATTCCCCTGGGCACCTGGGCTTTGTAAAGCGCACAATAGGCCTTGACCAAACGGGTGACTTCCTGTTCACCATATTGCATCATGAGGTCAATTGGTCCTTTTTTCCATTTTAAGCCAATTCGCGCGCCTTTGTTCAGGTCGAGCGCGGAACACACTTTTTCATCCAGGATCTGAGCACAAACAAAAAACACTGAGCCCAGCATGCGTTCGCTGATTCGGGTTTGAATGGGTTCAGGAACAGATTCATTTGTGCTGCCTATGGTCCAATTCTGTTTGAGTTCAGCCTGTTTGATCAGGGCCGGCGATGTTTGGTAACCCGGACCAAAGAGTTCGAGTGTTTTTTGGGCGTGCATGGCAATGGGTATGCCTGTTGCGTTCATGAGGGCAAAGGGTCCCATGCCAATGCCAAAAGTTCTCATGCACACGTTGTCTATGGTTCCGGCATCGGCAAGGTGTTCCGATAACAGCCTGACGGCTTCATTCAGCCAGGGCACAAAAAAGCGGTTCACGGCAAAACCGTAGGCGTCGTGTGTAAAAATAGGATCCTTTCCGGCTTCCAGCGCGAAACGCTGGATGAGGTGCACAGTTTTAGCCGAGGTTTTGGTTCCGGGTATAATTTCCACCAATCTGTTTTTGGCCGCGTGGTAGAAAAAATGCAGACCAATAAAATGCGCGGGGTTAGCCACATAACGGGCCAGTTCAGTCACCGAAAAGGAGGACGTGTTTGTAGCCAGGATGGTAGGCTCTGAAACTATTCCACTGAGCTGGGTGAAGAGATGTGACTTAGCCTGAAAATCCTCATATATGGCTTCAATCACCAGGTCGCAGTGTTTAAGCTCGAAGAGATTATCCGTTCCTTTTATTCCGGAAAGATAATGCGCGGCTTCATCAGACGTGAACACTTTTTTCTCCACACCATCCTGCAACACCTGCCTGATGCCTGAAAGCCCTTTGTTTACAAAATCCATGTCGCGATCGGCCAGGATCACGTCAAAGCCTTCCATGGAAAATTTCTGAGCCAGAGCCGAACCCATGGTGCCGGCACCAACTACTGCTACAGAGTGAATCTTTTTCATATAAATCGCTTAGGTTTAACAATTTTCCCACACGGGTTTTCTCTTTTCGAGAAAAGAATGTATGCCTTCGTTGGCATCCTTGGTGCTCATCAGATCGTTCACATAAAGTTGTTCGAGTTGAGGCAGGAAGTTGCTCAGGATGTGGTTGAATTTCACCCTGGAGGCTTTCACAGCATAACGCAAGGATGAGGCGCTCTTGGGCAGGATGTATTTTTCGATCCACAAATTGGTTTCGCAGTTCATTTCCGCCTGATCATCAAACACCTCGTTCAGCAAACCAATTTCAACCGCTTCTTCGGCATTCAGTGTTCGTCCCGTGATGAGAATTTCTTCAGCCCGCGCGTAACCTAATTTCAACGGCAGTATAACAGAGGCGGGTGGAGGGAATACACCGAGCATAATTTCGGGCTGGCCCAGTTTGGCGGTTTTATCCGCGAACAGGAAATTGCACATGATGGCAAGTTCCATGCCTCCACCCAGGCATTGTCCAGAAATTTTGGCCAGCGTTGGTATGGAAAGATCGCGCAGGGTAAAGAAAAGCCTGTGAAATGATCTTAACATGACTGCCGCCATATCGCGCTGATGCTCTTCTACACTGGCCCCGAAGGAAAAATGCTTTCCCTCACCTTCAAAGGTGATGAGTTTGAGATTGCTCCGGTGTGAAAAGGAATTCAGCACCTGCTGCAATTCATCCATCATTTCTGAATCCAGCACATTGCCTTTTTTGTCGTCCAGGATGATCCGTGCCACAGTTTCATCGTACTGGTATTCTACTTTTATCTTTTCCATTAGTTTGAGAGTTCTGATGTTTGAAATTGAGGTGATATGGTTTTGTGCAGGTCTTCATTCCATTCATGTCCCTCTGCAAGCAGCTGCCTGAGTTTGATGAAATCGATTTCGCGATTGTGTTTCGGCCCTTCGTTAAAGGCTTTGAAGCCGGCCTTGCCTTCAGTGGTCATGTTCAGGGCCAGCCATTCGCGGCTGCTTTCCTTGTTCTTATCCCAGTGCTCGAGTTTCTTTTTGCGTACTTCGGTGAGGGTTTTTGAAATACAGTTCGGAAAGGTGTAGAGCAGTTTGGTGATGAGTTTGTTCGTGAGCTCATCGAGTTTACTCAGGTCCACAACGCCTTTTGCCATGAGTTCCTTGCCCTTGGCCAGTTCCACGTCTGTTTTCATTGAACCGTAAATGATCCTGCCGAATTCATCGGCATAACGTGAAATGTTAACCAGGGGGTTCGCAACAAATTTGTCCCCGATCTTTAGCACCGGGGCAATGTCTGTGATCAAACCCAGGTGAAGTGCCTGATGGGCGGTCCAGGGTTCACACAAGGTGAGCGAATTGGTGGCGCGCTCAATGCCAACAAAGAGGTGTAGAAAATCAGTTGACCCGCCAATGGCCGCGCTGCCGTGTTTTGGCCCTGCTTGTCCGAAGCGGGCGAGATCGCTGGCCAGGGTATAATCACAGGCCATGCCTATTTCCTGACCGCCTCCTATTCTCATGCCGTTTACACGGCATATGACAGGTTTTTCGCATTTCAGTATGGCGCTTACCATGTCGTTGAACAAACGCATGTACTGGGAATACTCCTGAGGATTACCGGCGTAATACTCCGCATATTCTTTGGTATTGCCCCCTGTGCAAAAGGCCTTGTCTTCGGCCCCCGTGAACACCACGGCCACAACAGCACGATCATTGGAAGCGACACCAAAGGCGAGTATGATCTCTTTAATGGCAGCCGTTGTGTAGGAGTTAAACTGTTTGGGATTGTTTAATATGATCCAGGCGCTGTACAAGCCATTGACCGGCTCACCCGAGGAATTCAGGCAGGCCCGTTTTTCGTACCGGATTTCAGTGAACGCTTGCTCGCTCAGGTTGTGATTTTTAAGTGCCTTCATGTTATTTGTGTTTTGGAAGCTGTTTGCTTATTGGTTTTACGGGTTGATTTCAGGTCTAACAGGTTTAAAAATCCGGAACAAGTACAGAGCGTTTGCCGTATTTGTGCTCGAGCGTGTTTTTAAACACTTCGTTGATCTTCGACATGGGAAAAGTCTGCACAAAATCCTTGATCTCCAGTTTTCCTCCGGCGATCAGATCAACAACCTCAGGATACAATTCAGGTTTACATCCCCAGGTGCCGATCAGCTTGGCATCAAAGGCCATGAGATTACTGAGGCGCACTTCGGTTTTGTTCAGCGTGAAGCCCACGATGCTCAGGGTGGAGGTATAGGTGATGAGGTTGAATCCAAGTTCTTGTCCAGCAGTGGTACCTGAAAACTCGAAGATCTTCCAGCCATATTTTGGTGAACCCGATTGCTTGGCGAATTCCCGTATGCTGTTTTTAATTTCTTTCAGATCTTTTTCCCCGGCGTTCAGAATAAGGTCGGCTCCGTGGGCCTTCGCGCTGTTCAGTTTCTCCTGGTTGATGTCAACCGCTACCACACGGGCTCCCATGATCTTTGCCAGAAGCGCGCCATACACGCCAACGCCTCCAACTCCTATCACGATGGCCAGATCGCCAGATTCCAGTTCTGATTTTTTCATCACCTGGTAAGGCGTTGAAATGGCATCGGCAATAACCGCCAGTTGCTCAAGCGTGTATTTTTGCAGGACAGTTTCCGGGATTGGGCAGAGGTATTTATGCGGCACAAGCACATGGTTTGCAAATCCACCGTGAAAGTCATTCCCGGGCATCACCTGGTTCTGGCACATGTTACTCCGGCCCTTGTTACAGAGTTCGCAATGACCACAAGGCAATACAGCCGGTACAATGACGTTTTTACCCAGAAGATGTTTCGGCCCCTGCACAACCGTGCCACTGATTTCGTGACCCAGGGTGAGGGGTAATTCTTTTTTGGTTTTTACGCCGTCGTGCCAGAAACTCAGATCGGTGTGACACACGCCACAGCCCGCCACTTTCACCAGAGCTTCGTGTTCCGCGGGAACGGGAAGATCCGATTCCACTAGCGCGAACTCAGCCTTCAACGCATTCATCTGCCACTGTTTTAGTTTTTCCATGATCAAACGTTTTGATTTTCGAAGAGTATGGCCGTGCCTTGTCCTCCGCCAATACAGGCTGAGGCGATACCATATTTTACACGGGTCCGGTTCATTTCCTGGGCCAGTGTAAGCGATAAGCGCAGGCCGCTTGCAGCCAGCGGATGACCAATGGCAATGGCGCCACCGTTTACATTCAGCTTGTTCCGGTCAAGTTTTAGTTCACGCTCACAACCAATGAGCTGGGCCGAAAAGGCTTCATTGATCTCGAACAAACCAATTTCATCTGTGCGAAGACCGGTTAGCTCAAGCAGAAGGCGGATCGCCGGAACAGGCCCAAGACCCATCAGGCGTGGGTCGATCCCGCAAGAGGTGCCGGCTATGATTTTCACGAGGGGTTTCAGCTTCCCGGCCTGAAGTGTTTTTTGGTCCGTTACAACCGCCGCGGCAGCCCCGTCAACAATACCGCTGCAATTTCCGGCAGTGAGCACACCCACCTCAGAAAAGACCGTTGGCAATTTCGACAGAGAATCGAGTGTGGTTTCACGAATGTGTTCATCCGTCTGAACATCCTTTAGCCCGGATGCCAGTTTCACTTTCCTGGGTTTGAGCTCACCGGATTCAAAACTTGTTGAGTTGATGGGCGTGATCTCTGAATCAAAACGCCTGGAGGTTTTTGCCTGATGGGCGCGTGTAAAGGATAGCAATGCGAATTCGTCGCATTCAAGCCTGCTGATGTTATGCTTTTTAGCCACATTCTCCGCTGTAAATCCCATGGGGTAACCAGCAGCAGTATCGTCAAGGGCTTCCCAGAGCATGTCTCTGAACACGGGTCGTCCAAGCGGATAACCCATGCGGTTGCCAAAACTCACCGTGGGTGAAAGCGACATGTTCTCTGTACCACAGCAAAGTACAGTGGCAGCTTTTCCAAGTGTAATTTGTTCTGCGGCCGTGATCAGGGTTTCAAAGCCTGAAGCGCAGATTCTTTGCACCATCAGGGCAGGCACTTCACTCGCCAATCCGGAGTATAAGGCGACATGACGCGGCAGAAAATACGCGTCGGGTGAGGACTGGCCGATGTTTGCCACGATAGCCTGATCAATCTCACCGGATGGGATACCGGCCCTGCTGATCGCGGCGCGGCTGGCAAATACCCCAAGGTCGGTGGGTGAAACCGAAGCGAGTGATCCGCAGTATTTTCCAAATGGTGTCCGGGCACCGTTCACCAGGTAGATGTTATCGAAAACGATCCCGATCCCTTTTTTTATGGCATGAAATGATTTCATACAGGTTTATTCAGAATGTAATAGTTCTTTTTTTACGGCTGGATTCGTGTTTTGCATGTCCCAGGTTTGTTTGGCAATGAGTGCGGCGCCAAGCGAAACCACATATTGCGGGTGATCTATGGTGATGATCTCCTTGTTGAACTTTTTACCCAGGAGTATACTCAGGTAAGGATGATGGGCAATAACCCCTCCTATGATGAGTGTGGGTATGTTCGGGAACAGACGCATTTTTGAAACCTTGTTGGCAATGGAGATGTAAATGCCTCTTGCAATATCGGGCCGGGGCATACCGTCGAACACCCAGCTCATGATTTCGGTTTTGGCAAACACTGTGCAGAAACTGTTCAGTTCTTTGTCAAAATCAGAATGGGCGGCCAGACTGCTCATGTCTTCGATGTTGATTTCAGCGCGTTCCGAGATCTCTTCCAGAAAGGCTCCTGTACCGGCGGCGCACTTATCATTCATGAAAAAATTGGCTACCTGATCGTCGGCATTGGCATGAATCACTTTGATATCTTCCCCCCCGATATCAATGATGTTTTTCTCGCCCCGGCGATATTCGGCCACTCCTGCGGCGGCGCAATTGATCTCCGTTTTCACAATATCGGTGTCGGTAAAATGTTTACGCCCGTATCCTGTGGCGCAACTGTAGCGGATGTTGAACGCCGAATGTATGGCCTGAAGCGTGTTTTTCATCAGGTGCCTGTCTTTGTTCATCGTGGGCAGTATGGACCTGAAGGCCGGCACGCCGTTGTTGTCGATAATGGTGAATTTGGTAAAGGCAGAGCCCAGGTCAATGCCCAGAAAAAACTCATTTTCCTTATAAAACACCGAAGGCCTGTTTTTCTCCACCAAACCCTTGTGGATGATTTTTTTATACAGCTCGCCTTCAGGACCCGGAAAACGGTTCATGATGTGTTTATTGGTCATGGCCTTCACCATGTTCGTAAAGGCGAGGTTGAGCGACGTTTTGACGTAATGTTTTTTTCCGTATTCAACAATTTTTCCGTTGAAGTAATCGATCTCGGTTTGCCGGTTGTTCAGGAGATCAACGGCCAGAGAGGGGAAGTGGTCTCCGCCCTTTTTCAGATATTGAATGCACTTTCGTATAAAGTCATCGGGAAAACGGATCTTTTCTTTCCTGGCCACATCCACCCCTTCGTTTATGATCTGTTCTATAAGTTCCAGCGTTTCTTCATCGGCCATGGCTTCTGCCATGGTGAGGCGCCCAACACCGCACAGAGCGCTTAAGGACGAATTGAGTATGGTTTTGTTCCACACACTTTTGATCAGTTCAAATGACGGCAGGCATTTGGTTGTAAATTTTACACTGTTGAGTATATCGGCGAAATGCTGTGCCTCTCTTGTCCGGCTGTCATCAATGGAGCCGATGTAATTTGGGGGTGTAAAAAAGGACACCTTCACCCTGTGTGGCGAAGACATATTACCCGCGTAATTGATCACCATGCGAAGTGTCTTGGATTCACCAAATACAGATGAGATGATATTCTCGGTGTCAATGCCGTTTTGTGCTGAAATCAGAACGAGTTTATCGGTGTTGATGAGCTCTGCTTCCCTCACAGCCGAGATGGTCTGATACGATTTCAGGGCAAATACCAGGTAATCCAGGTCAAGTTCACGCAGGTCAGCAATGGAGTCCACCACATATTTAAAATGTGTTGTGGACGAAAACATGTTCTCGAGCACTATGCCTTCTTCCCTGATTTTTTTGATCTTGAAGTCGTCTTTGTCGCAGAGCGCAACAACGCAACCTGCCTCCTTGAGTTTTACCGCCAGTATCATCCCAACCGGACCCATGCCGACAATACCCACTTTGCTGTTTACGATTTTTTTCATGGTGGCAAATATTAACGCGTGGCTAGATGTATTTCATAAAGTAAATTTCTTCCTGCGGGGGCACATGATTTCCAAAAGTGTTCCGGAGGATACTCCTGTATTTTTCTAACACATCATGGAAAGACAATTCAGGATGTTTTTCAGGTTCGTCCTTTGAATTCATCAGCACGGCTTCTTTCACCTGATCGCCGGGAAAAGCGATTTTTTCGTTGGCCCGTTTCATACAACCACTCAGGCACTTTCCCAGTTCGTGTAAACTGCGCGGACAAAAACAGCCGTCGTTGGCGGTTAGCGCATAGTCAGGATGTTTAAACAAGGCGGTATCCGGAATGATGAAAGCCACAAGTTTGCGCGATTCGTTTTCAGCCACAACTGCATGCTTTACATAGCGGCATGTACCTTCTATGAGTTTTTCAATGGCACCGGCGTTTACTTCAGAACCATCGGAAAGTCTGAAAACGCGGTAGTTTACTGGTTTATAAGCTTTCATGGCATAAGGCTTCAGTGAGGTATTAATTTGGCGCGCTCTATTTGTTCGATGAAGGTTTCTATCTTGGTTATACTTTGACCCTCAGAATAAAAACGAAGATCACAGAGGTCGCCCTCAATGACCAGTGAGGGGATGCCCAGGGTTTCATAAATGCGCTGGGGCATACCGAATCTTGAATTGGAATTGTTGGCGCAGGTTTTCGCGTCATGGAAAATGATGCCGTCAATCCTGAATTCCGCGATCAGTTGGCTTAATATCTTTTGTTTGGCTTCTTCGCTTCGGTTGATGAATATTTCGGTGTAGGCTTTGGCCGATGATTCAAAGGGATGGTTTTCATCAAAGGCGTCGAACACCCAGCTGTTACAATAGGTGGAGGCCACAACCGCCGCGCTGTTTTGTGTAAACAGATCACTCAGGGCACGCAGTTTACCCCAGATCGGCATGCCATCCCAATACAAACGGCAGTTTTCCTGAGCCACAATGCCGCTCCCGTTTTTTACGTTTGTTTCAAGTTCCTGCAGTAATCCGGCATAGTAGTCTTTGGCGATTTGTGTACCCCTTAACACCACAATGGGTCCCATGTGAATGGTGGCGTCAAAAAAGCCAATCGGCGCCGGACTGTTTTTCGCCGTCCAAAGCACTTTTTTCCAGAGTTCGGTGGCTTCCGCGCTTAAACGTATGGTTTGTTTAAAACGGTCGAGGTCGAATTTTTGACCGGTGATGCCTTCGCATACTGGTATCAGTTTTTTGAATTGAGCTGACACGTCGTCAATTTCTTCCTGTGTTACCTCGTCAACATGTCTGGGTGGGTTAATGCCCATGATGGGGCATTTTAACTCCCTTGCAAAATAGGTGAACCAATCCTGGACTTCACGGCACTGGTTGGTGTTGTAAACGATGAGGTCGGGTTTTGGTGGGCCATTTAAACCGTAGTGTTCTTTTAAGGGCGTTTCTTTCCTGAGGTAAGAACCAATATCAGCGGTGAGATATGAGCAAATATCGTTTGAATAACCCAGCTTGGAGGTTTCCGGAATCAGATCGCCTGCGGTGCGAGTGGCGCCCAGCAAGGCACCATGGTTCTCGGGGAAATGCACTTCAAAGCCAAAGGAACGCAGCAGCTCGGCCGGACCAACACTTGTGCACCAGGCAATTTTTTTGGATGTGTCTTTCATGCCAAGAAAGTAATTTCCCATTACCTCCTTTAAGACTTTAGCGCTTTGAATTTTGTACATGTTATTTAATTTTAATTCTGACATCAACTGCCAATGTTTGGGATTCGAAAGCTTTCAGGGGATTCAGGTCCACTTCTAGGATCTCCGGGAAATCGGTCACCAGGGCCGAGACCCTTTGCAGCACATCAATCACACTCGATTTGCTTACACCGGCTTGCCCCCTGACGCCGTCCAGAAGTTTCCTGGCCTTTATGGAATACAGCATTTCGAGGGCTTCGGTTTCACTCACCGGACTGAGTTTAAATACCACATCTTTCAGCACTTCAACATATATACCGCCCAAACCGAACATGACCAGGTGACCGAGGCCTTCCTGCGCGGTAGCCCCCACGATGATTTCAATGCCACCCGGCAAATAACTTTGCAGCAAAAAACTCAGGCTTGCCTTTTCGAACCGGTCTTTCATCTGGCGAATAGCCTGCCTCAATTCATCCACTGTGCGGATGTTGACATGCACCCCGCCCTGGTCGCTTTTGTGCACCAGATTCGGGCTTTCGGCTTTGAGAACCAGGGGAAAACCTATTTCCAGTGCTGCGTCAACGGCATCTTCGGCATTGGAAACCACTTTCCACCGGGCCACCGGGATGCCATAGGCGGACAGGAGATGGTAAGCGGCTGAACTTGGAATGAACCGGCCTCCGGTATTATCTGAATGGGATGAGCAGCTTTCAATAATTTTTCTGGCCAGGGCCCTGTCCGCATCCGGAAAGACCTTGATGGTACCGGTTTGCCGTGAACGCAGGTGGTGAAAACGATACAAGGCTCCAAGAGCTTTGGCGGCGGTTCCGGGATAACTGTAACACGGCACGCCCCCATCTTTAAGAATTTTGGCCGTTTGTTTGTACCGTTTAAAGCTCAGATTGGTCATGAAATTGCAAACGATGGGTTTGCGTTTCAACTGACTCACTTCCACCAATTGTCTGGCCACTTCATCGGTATCGGTAAAAGGGGCTGTTACAAAATTCACATAGATGGCATCGATTTGCTCTTCATTCATCAGCACATCAAGTGCATTTCTGAAGTGTTTACCACCGCCGGTTGCCACCACATCAATAGGATTACCGATCGTGGCTTCCGGCAACTGATTCAGTTTTAAGTTCAGTTTAGCCTGTTCGCTCAGGGCCGGCAACTGTAAACCCGATTGTATGAGTTCGTCGGTTGCTATGACCGCAGGGCCACCTGTATTTGTGATGATGCCTACCCGGTTTCCCGCCGGAATGGGTTGAGTAGAGAAGGCCAGAGCGGCCTGGCACATCTCTTCTTCGTTTGTGAAAGAGAGAATACCGGCTTTTTCAAATATCAGTTCCGTAGCCCTGTCAACACCGGCCAGAGATCCTGTATGCGAAGCGGCGGCATGTGCGCCTTCTTCCGTCCGACCCGATTTCATGGCCAGGATGGGTTTCTTCATGGCTACACGCGTGGCAGCCTGAATGAACGCATTGGGATCCCTGAGCCCTTCGGTGTATAAGATGATGGCTTTTGTGCCTTCATCCTCCCCGTAATAATCCAGTATTTCGGAGATGGAGATGTCGCAGGCATTGCCGTTAGAGGCATACAAACGCATACCGATGTCAAGATCAAATAAGCTCTGCATGATCAGTGCACCTACGCCGCCACTCAGGGCCACAACCGAAACGGAACCTGGTTTGGGAAAGGTGAAGGTAAAATTGCAATAGGCATTGTATCCGGGATCAGCATTGATGATACCCTGGCAGTTCGGACCAAACACCCTCAGGCCGTATTTCCCGGCGTTTTCCAGAAAAGCCCTTTGCAGGGCCTGGCCTTCTTCTCCTGATTCGCTGAATCCTGCCGAATTGATAATAACCGCCTTGATGCCTTTCTTGCCGCAATCTTCTATGATCTGGGGCACGAACTGACTGGGGATAATGATGTGGGCCAGATCGATCTCACCGGGCACATCAAAAATACTCGCGTAAGCTTTTATCCCCCTGACTTCCTTTTCCTTTGGGTTGATCGGGTATATCTCACCCGTATACTGATAATGCAGAAGATTTTTCAAAATCACATTGCCTATGGACAATTCTTTGGATGAAGCACCAATGATCGCGATGGACCTGGGCTTGAAAAGCGGATCCAATTCATGATGGATAACCGCGTCCTTTGTGTCTTCGGTTAAACTTTGTGTACCCATGGTTAAGCATTTAAATAGGACAAAATTGTCCTATATAAGGTTAAAAAATAATCAGGACAGGATCACCTCAGCGTTTTTTTGTTTGTAGTTCAGTTTATAATACCGGAATCCCCCCCACAAGGCGGCTCCAATGGCGCCTGAATAAATGGCGTCAGGATGCGTGATGAATTCCAGTTCTCCTTTCTTATTTTCTGTTGCCAGTTCAGAAATGGCTTGTATCATGCCTGCATTCATACCCATCCCACCCACCAGGGCAACCGGTGATTCGGTACGAAGCGAACCCAATAGTTTGATCACCCTCTGCGAAATGGAAATGTTTATGCCTTTGACTATGTTAGGCGTAGAGAGGCCCTTTGACACCAGGTTAATCACATCGGTTTCAGCCAGAACAGCGCAAATACCCGAAGGTATTTCCGGGTTATCGGCTTTCAGCGACATGGCACCCACTTCCTCAATGGCGAGCCCAAGATAGCGGGAAATGTTCTCGATGAATTGGCCGGAACCGGATGCACATTGCCCGGTCATTTTATAATCCAGCACTTTTCCCCTGGAGTCTACCTTAATTGCCCGCACATACAATCCGCCCATGTCAACTACGGTTTTGGCTCCGGGCGCGAAAAATACGCCCCCGCGCGCGTGCGAGGTCATGCTGTAAAAGTGACCTGTTTTGCGCTCCACCATTTCGCCTTCACCCGTAGAGGCCAGATAAGCAATGTCTTTTTCGTAATCGAGTTTATTACGTTGCAGTATGCTGTCCACTGCTTCTACCACCACGTCCTTTGGATTTCGTTTTCTGATCTTTTCAGTTTGCTTGTCCAGCAAGATGTGATCCTGAGTTGTCCGGCTATACCTCATCAGCACAACTTTTACATAGCTCCCGCCAACGTCAACACCCATGGTATAAATGCTTTCCTTCATTGTATTTGTGTTTATGGTTTGTATCCGTTTAGTCCTCAACAAGTCCGGTTTTTTTAACGCTTGGCAGGTCCACGCTGATGTTTCGTCTGGCGAACATGGCTCCTCCCAAAGCTCCCATGAAGATGGAATCGGTGTGAATGTTCATGGTCAGGTCGCCATACGAGTCCCTCACCATTTGCTTCACGTATTTCAGAACCGCCTGGTTGCGGGCTACACCTCCTGTGAAAGTGAATTCATTCTTTACACCGCCTGATCGGGCAATCAATGACATGGCCCTCTGAACAATGGCTTTATGCAAGCCGGCAAGTATGTTAGGCCTTTCTTCTCCGTTGTGCAACAACTCTTTCACCTCTGCTCCGGCAAACACCGTGCAGGTTGAACAAATGGTCGTTTCTTTGTTCGCGCTCATGGCTTCAGGTCCCAGTTCGTTCAGAGACAAGCCAAACTCATCGGCTATGTATCCCAGGTAACGCCCGCATCCAGCGGCGCATCGGTCGTTCATGTGGAAACTGGTTACGAGCCCGTGTTTATCCACCTGAATGGCCTTGGTGTCCTGACCGCCAATGTCCAGTACTGTTCTGGTGTTCGGGAATACCGCATGGGCGCCGAAAGCATGACAGAGTATTTCGGACTTGATACAGTCTTCAGGAAATGGCAACAAGGCCCGGCCATAACCTGTGCCAACCATTTTGGCAATGTGAATGTCCTCGCTGGCGATGTCTTCAATGTGTTCGCGAAGCGAATATTCCACGTTTTTGTAATTGTTTTTTACAGCATTGAGCTCAGCATAGTACCAATCTTCACGGCTTCCGTCTTCCTGTTCCTCAGCCAGGCCTTTATACTTTTCCTCAAGCAGGGCCATGGACTCCAGAACGAGCTCTTTAAAGTTGTAACGCACCATTTCATTCTCAACCGGCGTAATGCTTTTGTCGAAAGCAAGCATGAGGGGTTCATAAAATTCCTTGCCGATCATAGCCACCTCGGCATTGTACTTTTCGCTCACGATATCCCTGAAGAACTGATTTTTGGATCCCAGATCCCCGTGGATAAAATCGTTTCGTATCCTTGGACGGATATTCTCAAGTATCCGTTTTAGTTTTTGCGCAACAGCATCCTTGTTCGCATAGGTAAAGTCAGAAACCGTTTTAAGAAGCATGTTCTCCAGGCTTTCCATGCGGCGTTTAAACTGCTGGTACTGAAAAACAGTTCTGATATCCTCCATGTATTTTTTGAATTCAGGCCTGGCCTCCATGTCCTGCTTGATCTTGTTCGACAGAAGTGTAAAACGCGCGTCGTAAATGGCTTCTTCCCGAGCAATGTCGGCAGCTACCTTGTAATTCGCGCGGGTATTGGTAATACCCCTTCCCACAACCTCGTCTTTCTCGTTTATGATAACCGCTTTTGAAGTCGTGGAACCCAGATCAACACCCAAATAATACTTTTTCATAATGTGATATAATAAGTTAAAATTGGTTCAAACTGTTTCGCTTTCTTTCATGGCCTTGGTTTGCTGCAACATCTGAAAATAAGACTCCAGCCTGTTTTTGATGTTGGAATAGGAAAAATAGCGGGGATCCACAAGGTCTGATTCAATAAACCCGACAGGAATTTGCAACTTGTCTTCAATGGCTCTCATCATGGGCAATTGTCCTGCCGAAAAGGAATTGCAGCTCTTGATGGAATTTGTGATGTAGCCGTCAGCCTTATAATCGCTGATGCATTTGCTGAGCAATTCAATGCGCTGGGGAATATTCAGATTGGTGTAACAGTTCATGCAGTATTCAGCCAGGGACTCCAGCGGTCTGGACGCGTCGTGTCGCCAGCCCATGTCGTACACACCACCTACCTTGGTGTAGGATGATGCCACGATCACAGCGCCCATATCATAAAAGAGTTTCCAGAACTCACGGAAATTGGTCCAGTTTGGCGGACCTTCTACCACCAGGCGGTATTTTTCCTCTTTCATTTCGCCTTCCGGCGTAATAGGGCCCAGTCCCTGCAAAATCCTGTCCTGGATCTCGTTGTAGAGTTCTTTGTAATAATCCACGGCTTCCTGGGTTCCCCTGAAGCCAATGTTGATGGGACCGATGTAATATACACCGGCAAAATATGCGTCAATTGGAGAAGGCTTGTGTTTGGTGGTATCAAATATTTTTGTGATCCAGTCCTGGGCTTCCTTTGCCAGCGACAAATGCCGTTTTAGTTTTTCCTCATCAAACTTGATGCCGCTTACAGCTTCCATCTGAGGTATAACCTCTTCGCGGAGCTGCTTCACCATGTATTGGGTCATTTCAGCAGTTATTTCCCCGTTCTCCTGATAAGGTGTATGAACCATGATCACTTTGGCATTGGGGTACTCGCGCTTGAGTGTTTCAAACCACTTTAAAAAGGTGAAGCACCCCGTATAGCTCAACAACAGGATATCGGGTTCAGGAATTTTGAGACCGGTTGGTCCAATGTTCCCCTTCATGAGCATGCCAACATCGCACTTCACATAGGTGCACACGTCTTCGGAGTGCGCGTTCTTTTCAGCTTCCTTGATATAACCAGCCGACTTCTTGCGCATCGCACTTTGGAGTGCGTTGATCTCGGGATACACGGGCAACATGTCGAAGGTCCGGATCAACTCGGAAAGATTACCGGGTATAAAGGTGTAACATACCTTTTTGCCGCTTTCCCTGGCCTTGGCCAGATCGTTAAAGAGCCCGTCGACCATCTCCTTCTGGAGAATCATGCTTCTTTCCTTTTGTGCTTCCTGACTCATGGCGTTTCGTTTTATTAGGCTGTTGAGGTTAGATGTTTTCAGGCGGTAAGCACCGGTTCATCTTCCCAGAGTTTGATGGAATCTGAAAAAGCGCCGACCTGTTCCTTGATCACTTTGTACTGGTTGATGTTTTCACTGAACTGAAACGCGATATACCGTATGCCCATTTTGTTAAAGGCGTTTTGAAAGATGGGCGCGTCCAGTAAGCTGGGATCACAAAAACTTGCTGAGGCAAAGATCACACCGTTAGCCCCTCTGTTTTTCACAATCCTGGCAAGCCTGTATTCTTTCGGGTTGTCAACGTCGTAGATGGAAGAAGAGTACTGGCTTTGTTTAATATAGGCGTTTGCAATGGCTTCAAGAGGATTCTGACTTGTTGCGGCTATGTCACCAAGGATCATTCTTGAACCCAGCATGTAATCGTCGTCCACCACATAACAACCGGCTTCTTCAATGGCTTTGATCAGGCCAATGGCGGGCTGCTCGCAAAAGGCCCCTGAAATGACCACCTTGATCTTGTCCTGCGGTAAACCGATGTCTTTACGGATATGTCCACAAACCTCTTCCAGAATGGCATTGTGTTCTTCAACAGGTATAACGGTTCCGGCTCTTACGACGTAATAAACATCTTCAATACTCATGCGCCAGGGAAAATCCTGACGTATATCATAGATCTCAGAGATCAACCTGCGGTTGGTGTTGTAAAGCGAAATGGAGTGGTTTAAGTCCTCTATGCCCGGACTGATGCCATTCAGGGCCTGCATGTAGTGAAGGACATGCTGCATTTCCTGCTGGTAAAATACCCCTCCGGTTTCAGGCAAAAAGTTTTGTGGAAAATCCATGTATTTAACAAACTTTCCGATTTTCTGCTGCTTAAAAATCCCTGAAAGATTTCGGATCACGTCGCAAATGGACGGAAAAATGAAACCGTCGATGTGGTCCATGTGTTTGTCAAGTGCCAGCTCAATGATGCTTCTTGGAATGTGACAGATGTATGACTGATAATAGGCATCACCCTTGATGATTTGTTTCCGGTCACCTCCTCCAAAAATACCAACAGGCATGCCACAGGCTGCATGGATAATTTCGCGCGGAAAGTAGATGGGCATATAGCCCACCAGCAAACGCCCTTCTTTTTCTGATTTCCAGCTTTTCGCCCTGGAAAAGTTTAAGTCAAAAGCCTGGACCTTGCAATACTCAATCAGTTCTTTTAGCGGTTTCACGGGAAAAAAGATATGGGTTAAACACGAGAGGCGTTACATAAGATACATTTGCAATAATTCTGTATGATGAAATTAGTCTCAAAATCATCCGAAAAAAATGATGTAAATCATGTTTGCACATTCATTTTTTGAATTACTTGCGCCTGAGAAGCTGGAGTCATCGGGTCTCACGCCCTTGTGTCGGTTTTCAGAAACTCGGCAGGGTGGCGTGTGAACATAAGTTAAGATCATGAAGCCAAATGCGATTGCCCTGGTTACAGGTGCCGTAAACGGCATCGGACTTGCCATCAGCAAACAGCTGATGCGGGATGGCTATTTTGTTATTCTGGTGGATCTCGATCGTTCAGCGGGAGCCGAAATCGGGAATCAGTATCCAAATGCCTGCGTGTTCAGAGCCGGAGATATTTCAAAAGCTGGTGATGTGAGTGCTCTTTTTGCTTATGTGGAAAAGGAATTCGGACGTTTGGATCTGCTGGTGAATAACGCGGGTATTGTGAAGGATAATTATATCTGGACCATGCCCGAAAATGATTTTGATGCAGTTGTGGACGTGAACCTGAAAGGGACCTGGCTGATGTGTAAAGGGGCCGCGGGGATCATGAAAACACAAGGCAGTGGCCGTATAGTGAACATCGCTTCAAGAGCGTGGCTGGGAAATAAAGGGCAATCGAATTATTCAGCCTCCAAAGCCGGAGTGATCGCGCTTACACGCGTACTGGCACTTGAACTTGGAAAATACAAGGTGAGTGTCAACGCTGTGGCGCCAGGCCTGATCGATACGCCACTCACCAGAAATCTGAAAAAAGAAGTGCTTGAGAATCTCATCGCAGCCCAGCCTGGTAAGAATATTGGTCAACCCGAAGACATTGCCAGAGCAGTCGCTTTTCTGGGATCCGCCGAAACGCATTTCATTACAGGACAGGTTTTGTATGTTGACGGCGGGAAAAGCATTGGCAGCAATCTAAGCACCTGAAGACCTCAGTTTCTTTCAGAAAGATTATCGTCAGCAGTCTTTAAACTTCTGCACAGGCATTCAGGGCGCGGCCTCTCTGTTTGAATGTCAGATAAAGAGCATGTGGGCGCCAATACCGTTAGCTCTCTCATAGAAGCCGCCAACCGTTAGCACATCATCTATCCCTTCGTAAAGGTCTTCTTTTTTGTAATGGAACATGTCCATTGCAAGTTTGCAGGCCCAAAGTTTGACGCCAGAGGCCTGCAGAATGTCAAGAAACTCGTGCACAGGCGGAATATCCAGTTTCTCCATTTCTTTTTTCATCATGGTACTGGCCATGGCTTCCATGCCCGGTATGCCTCCCAGCATGGTTGGGATGTGCATAGCCGGATTTCCCACAGTGGCAACGTGCAGATGTTCCAGTTTTTTTCTGTGAATGGCCTCAAGGCCAAAGAAAGTAAAGAACACTTCGGCTTCTATGCCTTCTGATCTGGCCCCATTGGCCAGTATAAAAGCGGCATATACATTATCGAGGCTTGCTTTGGAAAGAATGATCATCATTTTCCTGACCTCTCCATTGAACTCTTTCATGATTTCTGGATTTTATGGTTTATGTTCAGATGCAACTGGCTGGTTTAGGAATGCCGGCAATTTTGGTGGATGTTTTGAGCGGACCCTGGGGAAACAAGGCATAGAATTCTTTTATGCTCACCACACCACTGTTGCCTACTTTGCGGATATTGAGAGGCACCTCTTTTTTGTGCTGATCCTGAAGATACTGAATCACTTCCCAGTGTTTTGGACCGAGTTCGACCTGTGATTCTCTGGCTATGGTTTCCGCTACCTGTGGATCCCATTGTTTAAAGTCAAGAAGGTATCCTTCTTCATTGACTGCGACGGATTTTTCTCCGATGATCTTGTTCTGTGACATGATACTATGTTTTTAGGTTAATACTTAATGTTCTGCAGTTTCAAAGTGTTTTCCGGCTTCCTGCATTTGGGTTGAAACGAAAGGAATGTGTGTGCCTTTAAGCAACATGTTCCAGTAAATCCAGCGGAATGCCAGTTTGCCCATGTGGTTGATCCGGCTTTCTTTAAGCAGGCGAAGCGGACCAAGACCAGGGAATGGAAATTCACCTTCTACCGGTTCGTGGCTGTAATTAAAATCTATCAAAAGGGCCTTGCCGTTGCCTGTTTCCACAAAACAATTGGCATGCCCGTCAAATTCGGCTTTCAGTGCCTCGCCTTTTATATAACGTTTGATGTTTTCGGTCAGAATTTCCGCTTCAAAATGCGCCACTGATCCCGCTTTTGAAGCCGGGATGTTAGAAGCGTCACCAAGCACAAAAATATTTTTATAGGCCTGAGACTGGAGGGTGGCTTTGTTGGTTGGCATAAAATTCAATTCATCTCCCAGGCCAGAACGGGCGATGAGATCGTCGCCTTTATTTGTTGGTACGGTCACCAGCAGGTCGAATGGCACTTCGCGTCCGGCATAATCTACAATGGCATTCTTATCAAGATCAACCCGCTCTATGGCGAAATCGGTTTCCAGGCGAATGTCCTTTTCTTCAAGCAGGTGATCGAGTGCCGCAGTGGCTTTGGGTTTGGTAAAGGCTCCGCTCAGCGGCGTCACATAGGTGATTTCAACGGCTGAGCGCATCTTTTTGTGTTTAAAAAAGGAATCGGCCAGGAAGGCAAATTCAAGCGGGGCCACAGGACACTTAATTGGCATTTCGGTGATGTGGACCACCAGTTTTCCGCCTTCCCATTGGCGCAGTTTGTTGCGCAAGGCCAGGGCGCCCTCAAAAGTGTAAAAATCAAAAATGCTCTTGTGCCAGGCCTCATCCTGCATGCCAGGTATTTCTTCAGGCGCGATCCTTGCACCAGTGGCCACAATCAGAATGTCGTAATCCAGAAGAGTGCCATTTTCGAGCTCTATCTGGTTTTCTTCGGCACGGATCCGTTCGATCCTGTATTTCAAAAGCCTTACACCTTTGGGGATGAACTCCACAATGTCTTTTACAATGTCATCAGGCTGATATATATCGAAGGGCAGAAAAAGATAACCGGGCTGGTAATAATGTTTGCTGCGCTCATCAATGATGCTGATGTTCCATTCGTTCAGATTGATTTCGTGGCTCAGGTGATTAGCCATCATGGTGCCTGCTGTGCCTGCGCCGAGTATCACTAGATTTTTCATGGTTAGGGGTTTTGTTTGATGTCCTTTTCTGATGTAAAGGTACCCTGAGGGCCAGGATTCAATTCTGATCTGGCTCAGCACCGCGCTTGATAAGTGTCAGAGAATGAAGGCTTATTGTGTAACCAAAGTTGCAAAAGGCTACAGTATTTCCACGCACCTTTGAGGCGAATCGTTTTTTACGATAAAGAAAATGATCTGGCCTAACAGGATGCCAGGTATTATTTCCCGAACTGCTTCTGTACCTCTTCTATGTAACTGCCGCCCATGGGGATTTCAAGGCGGTCAACCATAAGACTTTTGCTTCGCACGGCCTGAACACGGTCTTTGGCAACAATAAAGGAGCGGTGTACACGCATGAACTTACCGGCAGGCAGTTTTTCCATCATGGTTTTCATGGTCATTCGGGCCACCAGGGTTTTCTGATCTTCAATGTGTATTTTAAGATAATCATCAAGGGCCTCAATATACATGATGTCTGCCAGTGACACCTTGATAAGGCTGAAATCAGCGCGAATGTAAAGAAAACGTTCATCCTGTGAATGACTTTGCCTGCTGAGATTCAGGAGGTCTCTGGCCCTCCCGGCCGCCTGTAAAAAGCGTTCGCGTGTAAATGGTTTGAGCAGGTAATCCACAGCCATCAGGTTAAATCCCTCCACGGCGTACTCAGCTTTCGACGTGATGAAGATCACCAGGGTATCCTGTTTCAGCTGTCTGTAAAGGTCCATGCCGTTGAGGAAGGGCATGTCAATATCGAGAAACACAAGGTCAACAGGAAACTTGTTCAGGTATTTTAAACCTTCTCTGGAATTGCTGAAGCTTTTTTCAAGGGTGATGAAATCAAGTTCAGAACAAAAATTCTCAATCACCTTCAGGGCTATGGGTTCATCGTCTATGGCAACAGCTTTGATCATGTTTATTTAAAACCCGGGATCATTTTTACACCCAAAGCAAAAATACGGTAATTATATACAAAGGATTCATAGATCTGTTTCTTCTGCTCGAGACCTGTTGTCCCGTATAGCCAGAGATTCCGGCTTAGCGCGCACGACAAGGTAACCGTGGTCCTTTGCAGGGTGTAATCCACAGAATTGCTGATGAAGGAGGCCACATATTCCGAAATATTCGGACCTGTGTTGCTGTAATAATTCAGGCTCAGGTGTATTTTTGATCCAAGGTAAACATTCAGGTATGGGGCGAATGCCATGTTGTAAACAGGTGTAACCGATTCTTTGTGCAGGTATAAATTTATTCCCAGTTTCAGCCTGTTGTTTTGAAGGGGATAAATGGCCAGGCCGGCGTTCAGCTGAAACTGTGCCGTGGTATCGAAGTGCGCAAAGGTGGTGCCGGCCTGCACATCCAGAATGACCCCATGGTGCCGGAGTTCGATTGCCGCAATGCTGTTGTAACTTTGTTTGTTGTTTATGGTTTCGTATTCGTATGGGGTGTAAATCGTTACTGTTTGTTGTTGTGGCGGGAAGATGGGCTGGCCTGTGCCTGTGCTGATCACACTGGTACTGGTAAGTACACCTGTAACAAGTTCTTTCAGGTCGGCATTCACGTGCACAATGTGCATGGCTGCCGAAAGGCTCAGATTGTTCCGGAGCGGAAAAGTGGCCCTCAGGTAATATTGAAATTGCTCCACGTTAAAGCGGTATTCATTCTGTCCGAAATAATTCAGGTTGTGGAAAAGAAATACTTTTCGCCCAATGTCGTGCTGCAGTCCCAGACTGGCAAAAAGCGGATTCCGGAACAAAGCCGAACTGTCACTGTGTTTGAATCCGCTTTCACTTACAATGTAATCTATGGGGCTGTAATTTCTGCTTCCTGTGGTTTCCTGCAAGCCGCTTCCGAAGCGAAGGCTTAAACGTTTTGCCTCCTCAAAGCGCTCAGAATAAAGCAGGCCAGAATACAAATACCACGTGGCTGTGTCGTCAGCTGAATTCAATTCGAGTGCTTTCCTGAAATGTGGTGTGGCGCTTCGGTATCGTTTCAGGGCATAATAGGCCATACCGGCACGCATCCTGAGGTAGTAAGAATCATGCCCGTCCTTAAAGGCCTTTTCACAATATGCAGCCAGCTCTTTCCATGAAGCAGTGAGATAAAGTTCATAAGAATGCCGGTCAATAAACTGAAAGGAGTTGGAATCAGGTGCCAATTCAGATTCCGCTTCAGCTTCCTGTTGTGCCGTGAGAAGGGAATCCTGCTGTGTGACAATTGTGTCAGGCGCAAGGCTGTCCTTAGACAATTCCAGGCTATCCTGCTGGGCCCTAATTTGGCGGGACCACAGCAGGATCAGCACAATCAGCGGGAAATATGCCGGGCGCGTATATGCCATTTTTCGGAATCCGCCTGGATGCTTAACAGACCAGTAATGCTGAGTTCAATTTTGATCGAAATGTTTGAGTGGACCTGTGAATCGAGTCTGAACTTAATTCCCTCTACATCCTGTATGGTGCTTAAACCGGAATGGTAGACAGGCTTTAAAAAGAGCCAGAATGGCGCCGCGAAATCCTGGATCAGTTTCAGCAGGCCACTGGTTGTATTTTCAACCGGCAAACGGTCACTGATACGCAAAGCGCTTTGCTTGCTCAACAACACCTTGTATGCACCCAGAAAAAAATAGTACAGCAAACATTTTTTGGAACCCTTGTATGCCGTGAAATAAAAGAGCAGTTCATTTGATGAAAAGTATGCCCTGGCTCCGGTGCGCTGACATTGAATGAAAGAATTGTTGTAAATGTCGGTAAATACTTCCCACAGTTCAGTATAGTCTTTTTTCCCATCATTTACTTCAAATTCAAGCTGCATGCCAGGAATAAAATGCAGTGCCTTTTTGAGTTCAGGTGATGCGTGCGGCCGCATCACGCTTTCGTTCTCGGCAGGAACCTCATAATACCGGAGGGTCTGTTCTTCCCCCTTGCGGCTGATGAAGTAGCTGATCGGATAATTCAGAGCGGCATCACCGATTTTATCGCTGGCCTGTAATTGAAAATGTATGTGGGGCTCAGGTGAACGCCCTGAATTTCCGCACATGGCCACCACATCCCCGTTTCTGACCATGTCACCTTCCTTGACCAAAAAGCTGCCTTTTTTCAAATGACTGATTTTGCTGTACAGTTTATCAGAGTGTTTGATCACAAGACTGTTGCCCCAATTTTGGTTGAGGTTTACATCACCAACGTCATTATCCTCTATACCATCCTGTATACTCACCACAAGCCCATCGGAAGGCGCAAGCACAGGCAAACCATAACAGTAATAGTCGCTCAGTTTATCACCCGGCAATTTAAAACTGCGCTGATGTTCATCTCTGACCACAAAATCGAGGGCGTATCTGTAATTCTGCTGATGGGTCTGATCTCCGTCATGAGACTGGCTCACCGACCATTCACCATAAAAGGGGAGGTGAATGGCCACATCTTTTACGTTTCTGAATCGCGCCATAAAGGTGGTTAAAGCGTAAAGATTCAATTCGGGATTATAGTTTTGATAGACAACCGGAAACAGGTAATGCATGGTATATCGGCTGTTCAAAAGCGCCAGGACCATTAACAGACAAAGCGAAAAAGGCAAAGAATAAACTGGAAAGGCAAAAGGGCTGAGCAAGGTTTGAAAGGCACCGGCCAGTATACCGGTGATCAGCGTAGAAACAAACGCCAGCAAAAATGATGCTCCGGAAGCGATAAAATAAAAACCACCTAATCCAATTGCGGTCAGAATAAAATTATAAGAAATCAGGGTAAAGTGTTCAGCAGGAACAGTTCCCAGCAGAACCTCATAAAATAAGTAACCGCCGGCAAATCCTAATAGTGAAAGCAGGAACGAGATTCTCGAATACAGTATCAATCCTAGACTGATAAGCATGCCGGGCAAAACACCTTGCTGGAAGAAGAGGGCGCTCATAGAACGGAAATACAAACCGATCGGTGCAGGGAAAGCGAACAAGGCATCCGTTTCAGGGAAAAGCCGGTAAACACCGGAGTGAAGACCTGCGGTATACCTTACAACAAAAGTCTGGTCAAAGTAATTTTCGTTCAGTAAAACAATCCAAACACAAAGCGTAAACGGAATGCTCAGAAAAGGCAGTTTATGTCTATCGGTAAATGTTGCGATCAATACGGTGAAAAGCAGGCTGAGCAGTGACACAAATATGATGAGCACCAACAGGCGTATATCGAAATGATAGTAGGAGCCGAGCGCCAGACCTGCCAGCAGGGCATTGAAAGAATACGTGCCATTCACCAGATTGTCGCGGTTCAGTCCCAGTGCTCTCGACATGAATAACGCAACCAGTACGGCAAAAAACCCGCAAAAGCCTGTTTGTGGTTGTATGAACGATGCTGCGACAAGAAAAAAGCCAAGCCTTGGGGAAGTTGAAAAAAACACCTGTCCATATGAACCGGTTATACCAAAAGCATAGTCCTGTATTCGTATTCTCACCGTTTCAGAGCTTAAATTGACTTAGGTGTCCGGGTACCAGCTCGCCCGCACTCACACTTTCAAGGTTTTCACGCTTTCTGATGATGTGTACCTTTTCAGCAGAATCTATAAGAACAACTGCAGGACGCAGGGTGATGAACTGCATCCACTGGGTCATGTTATAAGCCCCCACGCAATGCACCACCACATGGTCGCCGGCATTGAGGGGCGGAAGTGAAATATGCTCCCGCAACATGTCGATGTTCATGCACAGCGGACCGTACAACACTGTGTCCTCATTGTGCTGACCAAATTCCTGAGCAGGACTGATTTTGTGGTCGTACCAGAAGGAAGTGAACAAAATGTTGACGCCGAAATCCATTATGGTGGCCCGTCTTCCATCACTCAGCCTTTTGTTTGACACCACGGTGCCCAAAAGGTAAGCGGCTTCATCAATCAATGCCCTGCCTGTTTCCAGCACGAGCAATGGCAATTCTTGTTTATCGAAACCGGCATTTAACAATGCACTGCAAATGGCTTCTGCATATTGCTCAAAACCAGGTGAGAGATCCTCGCCCTGGAGGTATGAACCTTTTAAGGTGTTTTTTGAAGCAAAGCCTCCGCCCAGGTCTATGTATTGCAACACAATGCCAAATTCCTTTTTTACGCGAATGGCAAGCTCGCTGAGTTTTGAAGCCGCGATACCATAAGCTCCGGGCGATAACATAAATGTGCCGATATGGCAATGCAGGCCCTGCAGACTGAATTCCACAAGTCCGGAAATTTTTCTGAGAACTTCCCAGGCTTCCCCATTCTCGTAGTTGAAGCCAAAGCGGTCCCACATCGGATAGATCCCCGTATCCATATTTACGCGGATGGCCACACGGGCTTTCCGTTTCATGGCCTTACATACCTGTTTGAGTAAATTCAATTCGTCCACATGATCGATATGTATCAGCGCATTCGCACCAACCGCCAGTTCAAGATCTTCGCGACTTTTATCAGGCCCGTTAAAAATGATTTTTTCGCCCGGCACCCCGTTGATCTGAGCTTTCTGAAACTCAAAACCTGAAACCACTTCGGCCCAGGATCCCTCCTGATGATATATCCGGCAAACCGCATCGAGATAATTGGTTTTGTAAGACCAGGCCAATTGTATGTTTGGATACCTGTTGCTAAAGGCTCTGTGCGCATTGCGGTATATCTCGCGGATACTTTTTTCGGAGATCACAAACAAAGGTGATCCAAATGTTTTCAGCAAATCGCTTACCGGTTGACCGTCGATATGGCTGAAAGGTCCGGTGTCGCTCTTCATGCCGAATTTGTTCATGAGCCCCACGTTGAGGCGTTGTATTAGAGGTCTTTCATATACTTTCTTCTTCATAACCACGTATTAGAGTTCACCGCTTGTTGAAATGGCTTCAAATTCTTTCAGGTCTACAATCATGTCATAAGAATACCGGATAAATAATTTTCCCACGTCGTAAGAATCAAATTCAGGTACCTTTTCTCCCAGCGCCAGTTGAACAAGGGCTTCCGGATGATTTTGTCCGCAACCCACAGCCAGGTATACCCATGCCGGGAAACGCGGGTTGATTTCGAGCAAACAATACCCTTTTTCAGAATGCTTGATCAGTTCAAGTTCCATAGCACCACGCCAGCGTGTGCCTTTGATAATTTGCCGGGTCAGTTTCATGAGTTTCTCATCGCTGATCGAAATGCCCGACCAGGCTTTCCCCTTATCCGTAACGTACTGTTTTCGCATGGCCACAGCACCAAGGGTATTGCCTTCACCGTCACCAAGGGCAGTAACATTCAGTTCCAGCCCATCCACAAATTCCTGCGCAAGCACTGGCAATCCCCATTTGGAGGCGATGCGGTTAAAAGCCACCGCAGCCTGATCGGGAGAGTAAACTATTGAGGCATCGTAGAATTTGCCTTTTATCATAAGAGGATAATTCAGAGCGGGTTTGAGCGCGGCAATATCCTGAAGACTGTTAAGTATTCTGGTGAGGGGTACAGTAACTTTGTGTTTTTTGCCGAAGGCCTGTAAATTGTTTTTTTGTCTGGATTCAAACTGTTCAAGTGTTGGAAGAAAGCTGTGTATGCCAAGCTCTGACTTTAAGGCATCAGAGATCTTAATAAAATTGAAGAGTTCAGAATCAAAATTGGGAATGATCACGTCGGGATGTTCCATGCTGCATATGTAAGCCATACGCGTTTTAAGCGACTCAATTCCTGCAGAAGGAAGTGGTATCTGGTATGTTTTGTCAACCAGATCATGCATATAAATTCCGGGCTCGAGACTTTCATAAGAAAGGCCTATGATCCTGCAATCAAAACGTTTACTGGCCTTCAAAGCCCTGATCACAGAAATGCCGGGTCCGGGATTATCAATGGCATTCAGGCCTGTAACCGCAATAACCACCTTACGCTTTTTCATTCCTGTTCACTCAGTTGAAGTTTTTTCAAAACACTCATAAAGTCCATCAGGTCTTTCTCCAGTGTTTCGTTGCTGGCCTGGTATTCGGATGCGAGGCCTTTCAGGATATCCTGTTCATTTTTACCTTGTTTCAGATCCTGAATTATTTTCAGTCCGATAGGGTTGGTAGAGTAGGAATTTCCTGTTGAAGGATCAAATACGAATCCTGTATCACTCAAGGCCAGGTTTTTTTTAATGTGCATGATGTAAATCGTTTAAAGCATGTTGAAATTCTTCCGCGGCAATGGCACAATCGTTTTTGACAGTTGTGAAATGCCTTTTGATGGTGTCCGGTTTCTCTTTCTGATCTGCCAGGGTCTCCATTTCGTTCAATGGCGCTGTTAAATGTTTTAATCCCATGAATCCAACAGAGGTTTTCATTCGGTGCGAGATGGCCCTTATGCCCTCGTAATCAGTCTGTGCAAGGGCATTCTCAAGCTCTTCCAGATCACGCGGATTCTTTTCGAGAAACAGTTCTATCATCTCAACCAGAAACTGCCTGTTGCCACCCGTCATATCGTGCAATTCTTTAAAGTCGACGCGTTGTCTGGTTTCCGTATTTGATCCCCGGTTTTCTGAATCCTGATTACCGCTGCGGATTCCAGCTTCCAGGTAACGCGCCAGAATATCAAACAGTTCATCTTCCCTGAATGGTTTGGCCAGATAATCGTTCATGCCATACTTCAGGCATTTTTCCTTTTCCCCCTCCAGTATGTGCGCGGTCATGGCAATTACCGGAAGATCGAGCTTGAGATCCCGGCGAATCGATTGCGCAGTACTGTAGCCATCGCGTTTCGGCATCTGTATGTCGAGCAGCACCAGATCAAAACTTTTGTTTCTGAGCAAATCAAGTGTTTCCTCTCCATCTGAAGCTTTTGTTACTTTAAGACCAAAAGAATCGAGATAAGTGAAGGCCAGCTTCTGATTCAAGGCGTTGTCGTCAGCCAAAAGGATGCTATAAGCCTTATTAAAGCGATACGAAATGTTTTTTATGGCACCGGAAATGGCATCAGAACCCTGAGAAACCGGGAACGACAGATGCACGATAAATTCCGATCCCTGTCCCGGTTTGCTCTTCACCCTGATTTCGCCATTCTGCAGGTCCACCAGATTTTTTACGATGGCAAGACCAAGACCGGTGCCACCGAATTTGCGCGTGGTTTCCTTACTGCCCTGATTAAACCTTTCGAACACCATATCCAGCTTGTCGGCCGGAATACCGATTCCGCTGTCCTTTACCCTGAAGACCAGTTGCGCAATGTTTTGTTCAATGTGTTTTACTTCACATGATAGTTGTACGCCACCTACTTCTGTAAATTTAAAGGCATTGCTCAGCAGATTAACCAGAATTTGTGTGAGACGGGTTGGATCTCCAAACACGTGCAGGGGCACGCCTTCCTGGCAGCTCAGGTCAAAGGTCAGGCCTTTCTGTCTGGCCTTTTCCATAAACATCACTTTGAGTGAATCCAGCAGTGCCGGCAGGTTGAAAGATATTTTTTCGATGCGGAGTTTACCGGCTTCGATCTTGGAGAAATCGAGAATATCGTTGATGATGTTGAGCAGGTTTGCCCCGCTTGATCGTATGGCGCTCAGGTACTCGGCCTGTACAGGACTCAGGCTGGTTTTTTGCATCAGGTCGCTGAAGCCGAGTATGGCATTCATGGGTGTGCGGATTTCATGGCTCATGTTTGCCATAAACTGTTCTTTCAGCGTGGCGTTTTCATCGGCCTGTTTTTTTGCTATGCGCAATTCGGTTTCCAGTTTATTTCGTATGGTGATGTCGCGAAGCAGCAGGAACAGGGCCGTCAGCGAAACAATCACGCCAAAACCTACTTCCAGCACGGCCCATTTGCGCGAGTCATTCACATAAGCCACACTGTTGTCGATAAACACCTGGGTTGTTTTGGCAAGACTTGAACCAATCGCGTCAATCACCGTCAGCATTTCGGCCATGATATGCTTAGACTGGTTGGGTAATTTCCCTTCAAATCCAGCCAGGTTGTTTTGCTGGTTCATGTTACTGGCTTCTATCAGCTTCATGTAACACAGGTCTTTTAACCGGAAAAAAGCCGCCTCTTCAGGTTTTCCGGAAAAGTACTTTTCCATTTCCTTCAGGTAAGTTTTGGTTTCACTTTCCCGGCGTTTGTATTCTTCCAGAAACACCGGATCCCCTGTAAGAAGGTAGTTCTTCTGTTTGTTTTCCAGACTGAGGAGGTTGCTCTTGAAAGCCTTAAGAAGTTCTGAGATCTTGTAAGCACTGTAGAGTTCAGAATTGTTGCGTGACATTTTGTCCAGATGCTCATTGGCGTTGAGGGCCACGAACAAAATAAGGCCGGCACTTATTACAAAGCTGAATACAATGATGAAACGGGTATAAGATCTTTTTTGCGCGTTCACAGCTTCTGAATCAGATGACTGGTTTGGTTAGTTCTATTGCGGACAGCAGTTTTTTGACTTCGTTCAGATCGAGTGGCTTGTGCAGAAAATGATCATACTTTATCTCGATCTTTTTCAGAAAATCTTCGCCATCCTTTACGCCTGAAATAATTACAATGGTGGGCAGGCTTTTTGGATAAAATTTTTTCAGCATCAGCAGAAATGCAGGGCCTGTAAGAACGGGCATCATCACATCGCAGAAGATCAGATCAAAACCCCTGTTTTTGGCTATGAGCTCAATCGCCTCTTGTCCGTTACCCGCAATTGTAACGGTGTGACCGCTTTCAAGCAGCCCGAAACTGAGCGCTTTTTGAAGAAACAGATCATCATCAATAATGAGTGTATTCATGGCAGATGTATTAATGGATTTAAATGATTCAGGGCTATACCACCCTCAACAAATTGAAGCGCGGTGGCAAAGGCCAGAAGGAAGATCATGATCAGAAGCGCAACAAATCCCCGTTCTTTCTGGCGAATGAGGTCAAAACGCAGATCACGGATCTGCAGCAGGCGAACCAGAACCAGATTCAGCCGGTGAAACATCATTTCATTCTTCACCACATAGTCCAGGGCGCCATGTTGCAGGGCTTCCAGTGCCAGTCCGGTGTGTTCTTCGCGCGTGAACAGAATTGTAGAGGTATCCGGACAGGTTTCCCTGAACCAGTCAATAACCTCTATGCCGTTTTTAGCGTTTCTGCATCTGCTGTTGAGATGATAATCCACAATGGCGATGTCGGCTTCACCCCTGTGGTAAAGCTCACAGTGCTCTCCGGTTTCAAAACACATGAATTCAAAGTCCTGATCAGGGAAATTGCTCAGGATTTCTTTCTTCAGCTTTGCGCTGAGGATCTTGTCATCATCTACTATGCATACGCGTATCAGGTCGCTTTTCATGAGCCGAAGTTTTGCATTCGTCCGGGGCTTCTTATTTCTGATCCAGTTTTAACAAGGCTGTTTTGGCTTCTTCTGATTGGGGATTGTACTCCAGGGCTTTCTGCAGATAGACTCTCGCATCGGCGTTCTTAGCCTGTGCGGCAAGAATTTTACCGTAGAGCAGATTGCTGTCAAAATCAAAGGGGTAAAGGTTTATGACCTTTGCAATATAGTTGGCCGCATGCAGATAATCCTTCCGGTTAAAGTAAATGCTGGAAGTTCTGTAGTTCGCTATGGAGTTATTGGGGTCGAGTTTAAGAATCTCGAGATAAGTGCCTAATACGGCATTCCAATCGCCTTCGGCGGATTGTGGCAAAACCAGGCCAAACCGGGCTTCCACCGAATTGCCCTCCAGTGCGATGGCTTTACGGTAGTGATGTTGCGATCGTACGTAGTCTTTGTTAAGGTAGTTCAGCCATCCTAAACGCAAATTGCTTTCGTAGGTGTCCGCATTTAGATCCTGAAGCGCCTTAATGGCCTTGGCGTACTGGGCTTCATACTCGTATAGATAACTTTTTGAAAAGGCCAGCTCAGGATTTTGCTGAGCCTGAATAAGACCATGGCTCAAAAGGAAGCCAAACAGGAGGATCAGGGTTTTTGTCATTTTCCGAACGTTTTCAAACCAAATTTAACAGATTCCTTTTGTATCCCGAATTTTCACAGGGTCTGAAGGTCTCTGCTCAGTTCACGCATATTACAGCTAATTACAAGGTCAAAATTAACACCAACGATAAAGGCCAGCAAGATATTAAGGTTAAGCCTGTGTATTTTGAGGTGAAGTGAACCTCGCACTCCGTCTGGCTCAGGTTTACACCCGCTTTCAGGTTATCCCGGCCTTGGGTTTTGACCTCAACTTTCAGCTGATTTAAGTCATTCACAGGTTTGATTCTTCAGTTTACCTTCACCTGAAATTTCAGCAGGGGGATTTGTCAGTTGTGCTGTAACAGGGCTGCAAATTGAAGAACTGTCAGGACCTGGTTGAACTCATCGCGTTAAACAGGCCAAAAGCCGGGATGGTGCGATTCTTTTTTTTGAATAAAATGAATTAGCTTTAATCAACTTTTTTAAAACCAACAATCTAATCTCTTATGACAACAGCAATCAAAACATCTTCCAACGGAAGCAGCAAAGTAGAGAGTGAGATAAACACCTTTATGAACAAGGTGAAAACCCGCGACCCGCACCAGCCTGAATTTTTGCAGGCCGTACTGGAAGTGGCCGAGAATGTGATACCCTTTACTTTGGAGCATCCGGAGTACGCAAAGGCCAAGATACTTGAACGCATGACAGAACCCGAGCGGGTTTTGCAATTCAGAGTGCCATGGATCGATGACCAGGGAAATTTTCAAATCAACAGAGGTTTCAGGGTTCAAATGAATTCGGCCATCGGACCTTATAAAGGTGGCCTGCGTTTTCATCCTTCTGTGAACCTGTCTATTTTGAAATTTCTGGCCTTTGAGCAGGTGTTTAAGAATTCTCTAACAACCCTGCCAATGGGCGGGGGTAAGGGCGGTTCAGACTTTGACCCCAAAGGAAAATCCGATAACGAGGTGATGCGCTTCTGCCAGAGCTTTATGATCGAGCTTGCCAGGCATATTGATGCCGACACCGATGTGCCTGCCGGGGATATAGGCGTTGGCGGCCGCGAGATCGGTTATCTTTTCGGACAATATAAACGCATCCGGAACGAATTCACCGGTATACTCACCGGCAAAGGCGCTGAATACGGCGGAAGTCTTATCAGACCGGAAGCAACAGGGTATGGCTGCGTTTATTTTGTGGAGGAAATGCTTGCCCTGAAGGGTGATGGCCTGAAAGGTAAAACCGTGGTGGTATCGGGTTCAGGCAATGTGGCCCAGTACGCCATCGAAAAAGTCAATCAACTCGGCGGCAAAGTTGTTACCGCATCCGACAGCAACGGATACATCTATGACAAAGACGGCATCAATCCGGAAAAGCTGGCCTATCTGATGGAACTCAAAAACGAGAAACGCGGACGAATCAAAGATTATGCGGACAAATACAAATGCGATTACGTGGATGGCAAAACGCCCTGGCACGTGGCTTGTAACATCGCGCTGCCCTGTGCTACACAAAATGAACTGAATGCCGCCGATGCCGCTGTGCTGATCAACAACGGTTGCAAAGTAGTAGGCGAGGGAGCCAACATGCCCTGCACGCCGGATGCCATTGAACAATTCCTCAAGCATAAGATCCTTTACGCGCCGGGCAAAGCTTCCAATGCCGGAGGAGTAGCTACTTCTGGGCTTGAAATGTCGCAAAATTCTCTTCGTCTTTCCTGGACACGCGAAGAAGTAGACCAACGCCTGCACAGCATCATGAAAAGCATTCACGCCACCTGCATCAAATTTGGTCAGGAGGGTGATTACGTCAATTATATGAAGGGCGCTAACATTGGAGGCTTTGTGAAAGTGGCTGATGCCATGCTGGCCCAGGGGCTGGTTTAATGACGCTGAAACAAAGAATTGGCAGGTCCGGAATGGCCTGCCATTTTTTTAGCCTGTATTAATTCAGGCTAAAACAAAGGTATTTGATATTCTCTCCCTTGTCACTGAACAACTTTTCGTAATAGGTTTTGATTCGAATGAGCTCTTCCCGTTCAGGTGGACAGTCCCGGTAAAGATGATCGCTGTGCCAGATCAGCCTGTAGTTCAATTCACGAACAAGGTCAAGACTATATTGGTACAAGCTTGTACTGTCTGTTTTGAGGTGAATCACTGCGCCCGCTTTCAGAATTTTCCTGTAACGCTCCAGAAATATGGGATGCGTAAGCCTTTGCCTGGCACGGGTTTTTTGTGGCTGGGGATCGGGAAAGGTTATCCAGATCTCATCTACCTCTCCGGGACCAAAACAATGATCAATGAAATCTATGCGCGTACGCAGAAAAGCCACGTTTTGCATGTTTCGTTCAAGCGCTTGTTTGGCCCCTGTCCAAAGGCGATTTCCTTTCAGGTCTACGCCTATGAAATTTTTTTCGGGGTGTTTTTCCGCGAGTCCAATGGTGTATTCACCTTTTCCGCAGCCCAGCTCCAGCACAATGGGGTGATCGTTGTTGAACTGTTCCTTTTTCCATGCGCCTCGGAGCGTAAAACCCCTTTCCAGCTGGCTGAAGAAAAAGGACCGGCAGTTTGGAAAGGTATCGAGTTCTGTAAATTTTTCGAGTTTACTGGGCATATGCCGATCAGGACATGAATGGGTTCAACTTTTGTTTTTATTGGTTTTCTTCGAGTGCAAACTGAAGGTCGTAAAGCTGCTTAAACCGACCACCAAGTTCAAGCAATTGGTTCAGGCTGCCTTCTTCCACCACGCGGCCCTCTTCCAGAACCAGGATCTTGTTCACATGACGGATCGTGGAAAGACGGTGGGCGATGATTATCGAGGTACGACCTTTGGCGATCTTCTCAATAGCCTTCTGAATCAGCAATTCCGTTGGCGTATCAATTGTGGCTGTGGCCTCATCCAGTACAAACACAACGGGCCTGTGCACATAGGCACGGATAAAGGCAACAAGCTGACGCTGTCCGGCAGAAAGGCTCAATCCCCTTTCCCTCACCTGGAAATCAAAACCGCCCGGCAGGGATTCTATGTATTCCATCAGTCCCATATCCGTCGTCGCTTCAAGCACTTCACTGTGTGTTATCGAAGGGTCGTTGAGGGTGATGTTGTTTAAGATGGTGTCGTTGAACAATTGCACATCCTGTAAAACCACAGCTATTTTACTGCGAAGACTTTCCAGCCGGTAATTTCCGATTTCAAGTCCGTCGATACTAATGCTGCCTTTGTTGTAGTCATAAAAACGGTTCAGTAAATTCACAATGCTTGATTTGCCTGCGCCTGTGGCGCCAACCAGCGCAATGGTTTCTCCTGCTGAGATCCGGAAACTGATGTCCTTCAGCACATACTGTTCATCCCGGTATGCAAACCAGAGTGATTTGAATTCTATGCATTCTTTCACGCCAATAAAGTCAGTCTTGCCTGAATTGACAATCTGTTCGCGGGTATCAAGCACTTTGAACACACGTTCGGCCGAAACAAAACCCATCTGCAGCGTATTCAAACGGTCTGCAAGCATCCGTATTGGTCTGAACATCATGTTCACCATCATCACAAAAAACGTAACATCACCCAGGCTGATGGCATAATACCTGCCCTTGATGCCGGCAAACCAGATCACCAGTGCAATGGAAACGGAGGAGAGGATCTCAACCACCGGAAAAAAGACAGAATAATAAAATATTGAGCGGATGTTCGCGTCGCGGTGCTGAGCGTTGATCTGCCTGAATTTTTCCATTTCCTTCTCTTCCCGGTTAAAAAGCTGCACAATGCGCATGGCGCTGAGGTGCTCCTGGGTGAAGGTGTTCAGGGCAGCTACTGCGTTCCTCACCTGCGTGAATGTGGTTTTGATTCCTTTCTTGAAAAGGGCCGTGGCCACAAACAACAGGGGAATAGTACTCAGGGCCAGGAGCGCCAGGATCCAGTTCATATAAATCATCACTGCAATAAAAATGATCAGCATCAAAAGATCGCCCGCAATCACAATAAATCCTTCGGTGAACACGTCACTCAGACTTTCGATGTCTGAAATGGCCCTGGTTACAAGCGTCCCCACGGGAGTGCCGTCAAAATAACTGTTCTTCAGGCTCAGAATGTGACGGTAAACCTGTTGCCGCATGTCGCGTACAATATTTTGACCCAGTACAGAGCCCAGACGCGCATTCACAACCTGTAAACCGGCTTCCAGCACCAGAAAAGACAGTATCAGCCAGCAAATGGTGTTCAGCCTGTCACTGTTTTTGGTATCGAGCACCACTTCATTCAGGGCCTTGCTGATCAAAAGGGGTCTCACTATGGCCAGAGACGACAAGGTGATGGTGACGACCAAAGCCCACCAGAATACAGCACGGTAAGGCTTCGTATAGGAGAGGATACGGGCAATGAGCGGGAACCGGATCGTGTTATGCGTTTTGTTTTCCAAGAAAGAGGTGCTGAGGATAGTGAATACCGGTTAAAAATAGTGCGTGCGCTGGCGCATTGCTGCCCGCTTTGGACCGGTCTTTTGATTCAATGATAATGCGTAAGTCCTGCAAACTGATTTTGTTTTTGCCGAGCATCACAAGCGTGCCCACAAGCGAACGCACCATGCCGCGTAAAAAGCGGTTTGCCCGGATGCTGAATCGCCATTCGTTCTCCCCGCTGACCTGCCACACGGCCTTGCTGAGCCTGCAAATATTCGTTTTGTTTTGTGTGTGCAGTTTACTGAAGGAGGTAAAGTCATCGTATTCTAGCAACATCGCCGCGCCCTTATTCATCAGCTCAAAATCAAGCTCGCCGTGTACCTGCCAGGTAAAGGCATCCCGGAAAGGGTTCTTTACCCGGCTGATAAAATAGTAATACATGCGCTCAGTGGCATCGTAACGGGCATGGGCATTGTCCTGCACGGGCAAAATGTCCTGTATGGCAATATCAGGCGGAAGCACGGTATTGAATTTATAGATCCAGTGTGTTTTATTCAGTACCAGACTATCGTGTCGGCTGTCAAAATGCGCCATAAAATTCCGGGCGTTCACGCCGGTGTCGGTTCTGCCACAGCCCACCAGGTTAATGGGTTCTTTAAGTAGCATCGAAAGTTTGTCTTCAATCACCTGTTGAATGGTGTTTGCGCTGTTCTCCTGAACCTGCCAGCCATTATAGGCTTTGCCATTGTAAGAAAGCTGCAGAAAAAAACGCGACATGGGCGACAAATTTACAAATAAAGCCCGAACGCCTTGTTCACAAGGCCAGCACTGGAAAATCAATACCTTTGTGACCCTTATGCCAAAATCCAATATACCGTATCCCCTTCAGGGTTTAGATGTATACGATATCAGCAGCGAAGGAAAGGCTGTGGCCAGGCATGAAGGCCTTGTGGTATTCATCGAAGGTGCTGTTCCAGGTGACCAGGTAGATGTGAGTGTATATCGTAAAAAGAACAAATTTGCTGAAGCGCGTGTGGAACAGATCACCAGACCCTCTCCCTACCGTGTTGAACCACCCTGCCAGCATTTTGGGGTTTGCGGAGGTTGCAAATGGCAAAACCTCCATTACAGCAAACAACTTGAATTCAAACAAAAATCAATACACGACGGGCTTACACGCATAGGGCATCTGACTTATCCTGAACCTTTGCCTATTCTGGGCTGCACCGGGCAATTCAACTACCGGAACAAACTGGAATTCACCTTTTCAAACAGGCGCTGGCTAAGTCGTGAAGACATGCAGCACATCGATCAGGTGAGCGAACACCGTGGTCTGGGATTTCATATACCGGGCTTGTTTGATAAAGTGTTAGACATCACGCACTGTCACCTGCAGGCAGAGCCCAGCAACGCCATCCGCAACGCGGTGAGGGATTATGCGCTGAGAGAAGGGCTGAGTTTTTTTGATTTGCGTAAACAGGAAGGGTTTTTGCGCACGCTTATGCTGCGCTCCTCAGGCACCGGTGAATGGATGCTTGTGTTAAGCGTTTTTGAATGGAAAGAAAAAGAACTTTTTGCCCTGCTCGAATTCCTGAAACAGCAGTTTCCCATGCTCAGCAGCATACAATACACCCACAATCCAAAGGGCAACGATACGCTAACCGGACTCGACATAAAGGTCTATCACGGCAAGGATCATATAGAAGAATACATGGAGGGACTTCGCTTCAAGATCAGTCCCCGTTCATTCTACCAAACCAATTCAGCCCAGGCGTATGAACTGTACAAGATTACCCGGGATTTTGCCGCCATCGAAAAGCATCACGTCGTTTACGACCTATACACCGGTACCGGTACCATAGCCAATTTTGTGGCTTCACGCGCTGCCAAAGTAATAGGTGTAGAATACATAGAAGATGCTGTGAAAGACGCTTTCGAAAATGCACGCATTAATGGCATTAACAATACCGACTTTTATGCCGGCGACATGAAAAACGTTTTGAACGAGGACTTTGTCTCCAGGCACGGAAAGGCTGATGTTATCATTACCGATCCGCCCAGGGCTGGCATGGATCCCAACGTTATTGAAGCGATAAAGTTTGCAGCACCTGAACGTCTGGTGTATGTGAGCTGCAATCCCGCCACCCAGGCCAGGGACCTTGCCTTGCTGGTGGATCAATACCGGATAGAAAAGATGCAGGCCGTAGACATGTTTCCGCAAACAGCTCATGTTGAGAATGTTTGCCTCCTGGTCCGGAACTCCTGATTCAGGAATGCCCTCGCCCTTTGCCCGATTTTTAATTAAAATTAAAGCCGATTTGCAATTCATCGGCAAAATCTTTTATTTAGTCGAAATTTTAAATCCTATCCCATGAAAAAAATTACGCTACTGGCAGTTCTCGTTCTGGGGATTAGCCTCGTGTCCTGTAGCAAGGACCGAACCTGCACTTGCACTGAGTCCTACACCTCCACTACATCAGGTGGACCCAATGCCGGCACTCAAACCTCATCGCAAGTGACCACAACAACTTTAAAGGATGTAAATGGCAAATCAGCACGCTCCAATTGTCTCTCAGGTACGGCCACCATGCCTGCATATTCTGATGGCGCAGGAGGAACAGTAACCGATTCGTACAAAGCGGATTGTAAATTAGATTAACCCATTAAACCCAAGAACCATGAAAAAAGTCATATTACTCCTATCTGTAGTGTTTTCTCTGGCAGCAACGTCCTGCAAGAAAGACTACGTTTGTTCCTGCAGCATCTCCTCAACTCAACCAGGTTCCGGTGCCCAAACCTATGAAATAACCTATACCGACGCTAAAAAAGGTGATGCCAAACGCGCATGTGTTAAAACCACGCAAACCAGCGGGGGCTATACCACAACCCAGGATTGCAAACTTAAATAAGCATTTTAAAACCAGGAAACATGAAAAAACTGATTATACTTCCCGCAGCACTTTTGGCTCTGAGCCTTAGTTCCTGCAAAAAAGACTATACCTGCACCTGCACCAGCACAGGATCTTCAAGCGTTACAACTATTGTTGACGTGAACAAGGCAACCGCGAAAGCCAATTGTGTATCCACTACACAAACCAGCAGTGGTCAAACATACCAGGAAACCTGCACGCTTTCTAAATAGCCAGGCACTTACCCGAATCAAAAGCCATTCCTAGCGAATGGCTTTTTTTATACGGTTAAGTCTGCTTAACTTAGCCCGGTTAAATTTCACAGGCTATGCTTGAAAAGATCAACAAATTGCTGGAGGAGGTGGATTCAGCAGAAGTGTCAGGTAAAGAGGCACTTGAGGCTCTGCGTATACGGTGGTTGAGCAAGAAAGGTGAAATTTCTGTTTTGTTCGATGATTTTAAAGGCCTGGGTCCTGAACTTAAACGCGAACTCGGTCAGAAACTGAATCAGCTCAAAAACAAGGCCCAGGATAAAATCAATGCGTACCGTGAGAAGTTTGAAAACAACTCAGATTCTTCAGAACGCCCCGACCTGAGCTTACCGGCGCATCCCTCGGTTCAGAACGGCAGCCGGCATCCCATAAGCCTGGTGCGAAACCAGATCATTGGCATATTCTCTCGCCTGGGTTTCCATGTAAGCGAGGGTCTTGAAATAGAAGACGACTGGCACAATTTTACCGCGCTCAATACACCGGAGAATCACCCTGCCCGCGACATGCAGGATACTTTTTATGTTCACCTCGATCCTGAGATGGTCTTGCGCACGCAAACTTCCAGCGTGCAGGTACATATCATGCAGGGGAATAAACCGCCCATCAGAACCATATCCCCGGGACGTGTATACCGGAATGAAGCCATAAGTGCCCGGGCGCATTGCCAGTTTCACCAGGTTGAAGGATTGTACATTGATGAAAAGGTGTCATTCGCTGACCTCAAACAAACCTTGTTGTACTTCGCCAGGGAAATGTTCGGCTCAGATACGCGTATTCGTTTAAGACCAAGTTATTTTCCCTTCACCGAACCAAGCGCCGAAATGGACATCTCCTGCACCATTTGCAAGGGTAAGGGTTGTGCTGTATGCAAATACAGTGGCTGGGTTGAAATTCTGGGTTGCGGCATGGTTGATCCCCAGGTGCTCATCAATTGCGGGATCAATGAAAAAAAATACAAGGGTTTTGCCTTTGGCATGGGCATAGAACGCATAGCCATGTTGCGTTATGAAATCAAGGACCTGCGTTTGTTTTTTGAAAACGACCTGCGTTTCCTGAAACAATTCACTTCAGCCTGAAATGGACAAGCACGGCAACCGCCTCGAATTCCTGAAAAAAATGCTGAAAGAGGAGCCCGATGATCCCTTTCTGAATTATGCGCTTGGTCTGGAATACCTCAAGAACAGCCACAATACCATTCTGGCTGAAATTCAATTCAGGAAGGTCACCGAACATGACCCCGAATATATGGCCGCCTTTTACCAGCTAGGCAAATTGTTGCAAGATCAAACAAAAATAACCGAAGCGCTGCACTATTACAGGCTTGGTCTGGAAATTGCGGAAAAGAAAAAGGAACCCAAGGCCATAGCTGAATTCCTGGAAGCTATTTTTTTGCTGGAAGACTAGGCCTTCACAAACTTTAATCCCCGGTATAACGGGTTCCGATCACCAGAATATCATCCACTTGCTCGTGGCTTCCCCTCCAGGCTTCAATGGTGTCGTTCAACAACCTGAACTGCTCATCCATGCTGAGATGCTGCGATTTTAAAAGCAATTGCCTCAGATTACTGGCCTTGAATTTTTTTCCGCCGGGTCCGCCGAACTGATCACAATACCCGTCGGAGAAAACATACAGGGTATCACCTTTCTGCAACTTCACCTCGTGATTTTTGAATTTTGCGTTCTCATTTTGTTTGGTGTTGCCTATGGGGAATTTATCGGCTTTGATCTCGATCAGTTCCTGGTTACGGATAAGCCAGAGTGGATTAAACGCACCTGCGTATTCCAGCACCCTGGTTTTGCGGTTGTAAGTGCACAAGGCAATGTCCATCCCGTCTCTGACCGTATTTTCTTCCAGCTCGTTTTGTCTCAGGGTTTCACTGATACTTTTGTTCAGCTGGTCGAGTATTTTGGCCGGCTCGGTAATGTTGTGTTCACCTACTATCCTTTCGAGCAAATTGTGACCCACAATCGACATGAAAGCACCCGGCACGCCATGCCCGGTGCAATCTACGGCGGCAAATATCACGCGCTCGCCCTTGTCGGCCATAAAATAAAAATCGCCACTCACAATATCCTTGGGCTTGAAGAGGATAAAGGTGTGTGGCAGGTGTGATCGTACAAATTCGTCGGGAGGCAGAATGGCATCCTGAATACGCTTGGCATAGCGGATGCTGGCCGTAATGTCCTTGTTGATCTCATCCAGTTCCCTGTTTTTTTGTACAACCTCAGCCGTGCGTTCATTCACCTTTTCTTCGAGAACACGTTTTTCGTTCAGCAGATTTCGCTCACGCACTTTGATATAGGTAAACAGAATGCTTGCAATGGCGGCGAAAACAAGCAGGTAAAACCACCAGGTTTTCCAATATGGCGGCGTGATGGTGATCTGCATGCTCACGGGATTGGCGGAGCAAAGCCCCGAACTGTTACAAGCCATAACCCTAAACACGTAATTGTTGGGCGGAAGATTGGAGTACACTTCACTGTTTTCCTTTCTCAGCGTCTTCCAGTCTTCATCAAAACCCTCCAGCTTCACCTTGTATTTGACACCATCGGGATTAGAAAGTGAAATACCGATGAACTCAAAAATGAGGGAGTTTTCCTTGTATGAAAGGTTAACATTGTCCTGAATGGTTTGATCGTTAAGGTTTACTTTAAAACCTGTGATCTTGCAAATGGGCTCTATGCTTATAGGCACATCCTGGCTTGGATTGTAACGGTACACACCGTTCACTGATCCGAACCAGATGTTCCTGGCTTTGTCCTGATACACGGCCCTCAGTTTGGTTTCCACGCCGGTAAATCCATCTCCCGAAGTGTAAGTATAAAAGGCATTTTTCACGGCGTTGAATTTGCTTATGCCCTTATTGCTTCCCAGCCAGACTTGATTTTTCTCATCGCCTTTGATTAGCGTGATATAATCGGACACCAGGCCGTTCTTGATTTTGTAATTGCGGAATGATTTCCCGTTGAACACAAATGCGCCACCCCCCTCAGTACCAACCCAGATTTTCCTGCTCTGATCTTCCGTGATGCAGGAAATACTGTTGTAGGTCAGCCCCTGTTCACGGCTCAGCCGTTTGAAGATTTTGCCATTATAAACCGTGATGCCTTTTTGTTTGGTGCCAATCCAGATTTCACCATTGGAAGCTTCAAAGATGCAGGACACATCGTTGTCGGATAAGCCATCTATGGTGCGAATGGTTTTAATGTTTCCGGAATGCAGATTGTAACACACAATGCCTTCGGGTGTGCCTATCCAAAGCACTTCGTTGTGGTCAATCAATAAAGTGCTCACCAGAGAATACACAATGTCATTTAGTGCTGGCACCTGTACAAAACGATTTTGCTGCACGTCGAACTTCACCACTTTGCCGCCCCAGGTTCCTGCCCATACATTGCCGTTTCGGTCACTCACCAGCGATCGCACTCCGTTTGCCGTTAGTCCGTTTTCAATGGTATAATTCCGGAAGCTCTCTTCCCCTTCCTTTGCCGGATCAAGCACAGAAACGCCCTCACTGGTTCCGAACCAAAACCTGCCTTGCTGGTCCTGGCAAATCGACCACACCTGGTTGTTGAGTAAACCATTGGCTTTAGAATACGAAATGAACTTGTCGTCGGTATAAACTTCAAATCCCTCACCCAGTGTGCCAAGCAACACATTACCTTCCGCGTCCTCTGCAATGCACTTCACCTTGTTCATGGAAAGGCCGTTACCGGTATTAAATAGTACTTTCTGGCCAGTTTTTTCATTGAACCGGAACACGCCGTGGTCAAGGGCAGTGGCCCAGATATTACCTTTCCTGTCCTGATGAACGCTGAACACGTATAGAGGTCCCGTGTTTCTGGAAACGCGAAGGATATCCTCCGGCCCGATGAGTGTGCTGAAACTGCCCTTCTCAGTGTCGTATCGGCTCACCATGCCTGCGCTGGTACCGGTGATGAAATTCAGATCCTTGTCTTGGCTTAAACAGGTAATTTGCCCTAAGGGCATTCCGCCGGGTCTGAAGAATTCAATGTTTCGGGTTTGGCGTGAAAGTATTTTAATACCCACGTCGGTCAGAAACCAAAGATTACCTTTTTTATCCTCGTGGGTAGAGAGAACGGTCTGGCTGAGACCATCCTTGCTCGAATACACTTTGATCCTGAGCTTTTCCTTAACACCCCTTGAAGGGTCAATGATCTTGATGGCGCCTTCAGATTGGGTGGAGATCCAGAGGCTGCCGCTGTGGTCCTGAAAAAAACTATAGATCTTTTTGCCTTTTGGCAGCAGGCGGGATTTTATTTCTGTGAAATGGACTCCGTCATAAAGGCTGAGTGAGCCGTTTTCATGCCCCAGCCAGATGTTTCCGTCCTTATCCTGAAAAATGGCGCTTACATTGTTGTCGGCCAGCCCGTCTTCGATCGTGTAATTCACAAAGTTCTTGCCGTCGAAGCGCGATACGCCCCCGTCAGTGGCCATCCAGTAAAATCCTGAACGGTCCTGAATGATCCCCGATACGTTGGATTGCGCCAAACCATCTCGTACACCGTAGTGGGCGAAATGATACGTTTGGGATTTTAAACTGAAGGAAAGGAGTAGAAGTAAGACTTGTATAATTGGATGTTTGCGCATATCAACTATACAAGCCTTTCAATTTTATTTGCGAATGAAAAAGAAGGTTCCGCCCTCATCGGTGAGATCTTTGATCTTTCCGAATTTGGGTGACTGGTTTCCTGCCGCGGTAACGGCAGAGCTAACACGCTTCACAATTTTGTCAATGGGCAGACAGGTTTCAACATTGTTGTTGAGCACAGATGTGAAGGTTTTGGTGAATTGAGAATTGTCTGAAGCCAGTTCGTAACCAGCCGAAGTGAATACCTGTGATGACTTGGCTTTGGTGAGTTCAAAGTTGTCGCAGCGTTTTTCTTCATCTCCCCCGCGCATAGCCATAAGGAATGTTGCGCCAGACTCGCAGGCATCGGTGATCACGAGGGTGTGTATGAGTTTATCGGAATAAGACTGCATGGCTGCTTTCAGGTTGTTGATGCCAAAATAACTGAATTCATCATCGGTTTTGCCATCAGCAGGCACCCAATAACCGGTTGGGCTTACATATTTACCATGTCCGGCGTACCAAACCAGAAGAGAGTTGATGTTGTTGTTCTTCACATAGTCACGAAGTTCAATGCTGAAGAATTTCTCCATCTGTGATTTGGTGAGGTCTTTTTTGTGAATGATATTGGTCACCTTGTAATTGGCCAGAGCCGATTTCATTGCAGTGACATCCTTGGCAGGACCTTCGAGACTGGGGAAACTCAGGTATTTGCTGTTTTCTATGAACACGATCCAGGTATTGCCCATCGGGTTGTCGAGGCCTGCAGTGGCTGCGGTGCGGTTCAAAGAGTAGAGTTGAGTGTTTTCATTCCCGTAAACGTCCTTTACCGTGATGGCGATCTTGTTTTTCTCGGCAATCTTGATTTGACTGGAGAACTGAGGATTGAGGTTCATGGGATTAAACGATGCGGTTACCCCGTCGATGATAATAGACTCTATCAGGCTGGCATCCTTAATGGTTCCCTGGATGAACACATCGCTCGCGTTTGTGTTGTCGATAAAAATCTCATTCTCAAAGGAAGTGAGTGGTGTTTCTATAGCAATGATGGGTTTATCACATTCCGTTTTTTCGATCTTGTATTGTACGGTTTGAGTGTTGTTGTATACATCGGTTGCGCTGATTGTGATCTCGTTCAGCTTGGTTACACCGTTCAGGGCAGCGGTAAAGGTGGGGTTGAGTGAATCGCTGCTGAATTTGACCGTGCCCGAATTAACGGTCATGTTCTTGATCAGGCTTTCGTCGCGAACCTGGCCGCTGAATGAAATCTCTTCCTTGTTGGCGGCAATGCGCACAACATTCTTCACCGGTTTTAATGAGGTGATCTCCAGTTCGGGTTTTACGCTTTCGCGGCTCAGTTCAAAAATCTTGGCCTTGGCCTGCCCGAGGAAACTGTCGCTTTTTCCTGTGCCCATGTTGAGCAGGGCAACTTTGTTGTAATCGGACAAGGCCGCCTTGTAGTTTTGGGTGAACTCATTCGCCGCGGCGCGTTTCAGGTATGCTTCGGCATCTCTGTCATCCAGGCGTATCACCTGGGTGTAATCGTTTATGGCATTGTGGTATTGACCTAGTGTTTCGTAATACGAGGCGCGGATCTTGTAAACAGAAGGGCTGGGTTTGGAAATGATCACCTTGGTGATCTCGTTTATGGCGTTTTGAAAATCTTTTTTGGCCGCATGAGAAAGACTCTTTGCATAGAAAATATCAAGGCTGTTAGGATCCTTGAGGAGTGCAGCGTTGCAGACCGCAAGGGCTTCATCAGCCTTATTCAGTTTAATCTCCGTTAAAGCCAGTCCTACATATCCCGGAATGAATTTGGAATCCACGGTCTTGGCGTTCTTGTAATACTTCTCTGCTTCGAGATAATTCTTAAGACTGTCGTGAAAAACCGCCTGGTTGTAGTAATTCATGGGCGTTTTTTTGTCGTCGATGGCCAGCTGATTCACCACCAGACCGTAATTGTAGTCCCTGAGCTGAAAGAGCACTTTCACTTCCAGTTCAATGGCCTCGGAATAACCTTTATCCTTCTCGATGGCCTTTCGCAGCATGAGGTCGGCATCAGTGAATTTCTGAAGCTCGAACTGCAGTTTACCCGTTTTATAATACAGGTCCTTTTCCTTAGGGGCAAAGGCTATTGCCTTCTCATAATCCTTGATGGCGGCTTCTTTGTTGCTGATGCGCTCGTAACATTCAGCCCTTGAAATGTATGCCTTGTAATAATTGGGATCCAGCTCTATGGCTTTGGAATAGGCGTCAATAGCCCCTTCGTAATTGGATCCTTTAACAAACTTATCCCCAACCTCACAGTGTTTTTTGGCGGTCTGGGCAAAGGCCATTGAGCCTAAGAACAGAAAAATAGCCAAGAGGGACGGATTTTTAAAATCTTTCATGACACAATAATTTATGCAGAACGAATATACGAATTTAGTCAGGAAATACAAGGTCCCGGGGAATAAAAATCATAAAGCAGCCTGATTTTCAATTTTTGCAAAACAATTCAGGAAAGCCCTATCTTGAGAATCCGGAAAAAAGGCATTAACTTTAATGGTTCAGCATATAAAAATGAAAAAACATCTTATCGCAATTTGTACAACAATTCTTTGCTGCACCCAGGTGGTTTCCGCCCAGCAAAGCATTAGTAACCAAGATATACAGGGTCCCTGTGGCAGCCCTGTTCCTGATGACCGCTGGGAACAAGCATTTTCGGAATATGTACACCAGTTTAAAACCAATCAGAACGCAGAGAAAAGCCAAAGCCAGCTGTACACCATCCCCGTGATAGTACACGTGCTGCATTCGGGTCAATCTGTTGGCACTTTTCCAAATCTGGCCCAGGGTCAGATCAATTCACAGATCAGGGCACTGAATGAGGATTACGGGGCAGTGGGGTTCAACAAGTCCAATTATCCGATCAGCGCATTTACGGCTTACGCTATCAACCAAAGTCTTTCCCCGAACAATCTCGATGGCCTTGGCCGGGTGAGAATAGCCAATTGTCAGGTGCAGTTCTGCCTGGCCACCAAAGACACACTAGGCAATCTGCTGCCTGAACCCGGCATTGAACGCATCAATTATGTGAGCAAGGGCTGGACCAACCCTGCCAGCTTTGGCACCCCCACAGGCCTGATCAACTATATGAACGGCACTATCAAACCGGCCAGCATCTGGAATGTGAGCAAGTACCTGAACATCTGGATCTCCGATGTGAGCAGCGCCTCAGGACTGCTCGGCTTTGCCACCTTCCCGCCATTTGCCAACCTCAGTGGTTTAAACATTGGATCAAATGGCACAGCTCAAACCGACGGAGTCTGGTGCTGGGCTCGTTCATTTGGCTCTGCCGGCACTTACCCTTCGGGAGCTTATGCCTCCGGTTACAACAGGGGCCG
>DAOMFS010000018.1:0-50106 GCA_035429925.1 Bacteroidia bacterium
CTCATGGTACTCTGCCCTTTGATCACCCTTTGGCGATACCCGTCCAGGCGTTCCCTGGCTTCCTTTTTGGCTTCCGCACTCCACACAGGTTTGCGCACCAGTTGTTGCAATTCCACTTCCGATTCCACAAGCGGCAAACTGTCGGCCGGCATGGAATTGTAATAATCCCTGATCTCGGCCGGACTTACCTTGGTGTCTCCGGTCACTTTCTGAGCCATGCGCTCGGCCAGCATCTGCTCCTGAACCTCAGATCGCAGCTCGTCTTTGATCACATTTGTGCGTTTACCGTAAAATTCTTCCAGTTTTTGTTCTGAGCCAAACTGCTGGATAAAATAGGCCATGCGTCGTGATAATTCTGTGTCCAGCTCAGTTTCCGAAACCGTTACACTGTCCTTATCGGCCTGGGCCAGTAACAATTTCTGGTAAAGCAACATCTCAAAGGCGCGGCATTTATCCAGACTCATGTCCTGGTTTTCGCGCTGCAACATCGAACTTTGCAGATCACTCAGCAGGATGGGGCTTTTGCCCACAACTGCGATCACCCGGTCGATCACCTGGGCCTTCAGGAAGGTAAGACAGCACAGGAAGGTGAATAGAATTAGAAATCTTGTTTTTAGCACGCCCAAATGTAAGGCTTTTGACCCTTTGTGGCTTGGTAATGTGATATCAGACCAGGCTGAATTTATTAAAAAATCAAAAGATGTAAAGACCTTTTAAAAACCTAAGATCAAAATGGAGCTAAGTGCAAAAAAAGACCAAACCTCTGCAGTCCTGAATTCAGGCAAAAGGTGTACATCACTTTTTGATCTCAAATGTTTTAAAGCCCGAAGCGGGTAACTCTTCGGCGCTCAGCTCTGTGACCTCTGCCAGGCGAGGCCCGGTGTTGCACCAATTGATGAACAGATCAAGGTCCTCTTCCCTGCCCTCAGCGTGTATGAGCACTGAACCATCGTGTTGGTTGCGAACCAAACCGGTGAGGTTATACCTGTGCGCCATAGCCTGGGCATTGTGCCGGTAACCCACACCCTGTACCCTGCCTTTGATGAGTATTTTATAGTGTCGTATCAGTTTAGCGGGTGTTGTTGATCAGGTTCAGATTGGTTTCACCTATGACCTTAAAGGCAGTTCTCCGGTTTTTTTGATGCGCGGCTTCAAATTCAGGACTATCGGGTATCATCTCGTCAATCACCGATTGAGGCACTATGGGCTTGGTTTCTCCATAGCCGTGAGCGATCATGCGGTTTTTCGCGATGCCTTTGGAGATCAGATAATTCACACAACTCTGGGCTCTTTCCTGCGACAATCTTTTGTTATAATCATCACTTCCCCTGGAATCGGTGTGTGAGCTCAGTTCTATGCTAAGGTTGTCATTCAGTTTAAGAAGGTCAACGATCTTGTCAAGAATCTCAAGCGAATGCGGTCGCAGGGTGGCTTTGTCAAAATCGTACTCCACGCCTTCAATTTCAATATCTCCTTCAGGAATCCGGGTGAGGTAAAAATCCTGCTCAAAATGTTTGTTCTCGGTCAGACCCCTGGTGGCGAGGCTGGCCGCATTACCGAAGTATTTGTTTTTTTGGGCTTTCAGAAAATACTCAAAATTGGCTTTCAGCTCGGTTTTATAATAACCTTCTTCGTCTGTTACAATAAAAAAGGGTTCATCGTTGTCGTGCACATCTTTTATGGTCACGAGGGCGGTCGGAATAGGATCATTGGTTTCGTTATCGTAAACATGGCCTTCCAGGTCGAACTTCAGGGCTTCATTTGTAAAGGAATAAATATTATAACAATGACCGCCTGGGCAATCCAACCTGTCGCTTGAGAAAAAACCTTTTGTACCAAGACGGTTACACACATAATAAGAATCATCCTTTGAGGAATTGACAGGTTGGTTGAGATTAACCGGAAGCGCGTAAATGGAATCATCAACATTCAGGCTTGACTTAAACACGTCCAGGCCGCCCAGGCCAACATGACCATTGGATGAGAAATACAGGGTATTGCTGATCTCGTGAAAAAACGGTGTCACCTCGTCTCCTTCTGTATTTACAGGCTCTCCGAGATTCTTTGCTTCGCCAACAAATCCATTTTCATCTATTGGGGCCACCCAGATATCGAAGCCTCCCCTGCCGCCGGGCCGGTTGGAAGAGAAGTACAAACAAGTTCCGCCGGAAGTCACATAAGGTTGCTGTGATTTGTAACCGGGCAGATTGATATTGGTACCGAGTTTCATGGCTTCGTAAAATTTACCACCTGAGGTGCGGGCCATGTAGATAAAAGCTTCTTTACGGTTGTTGTCGCTCCATCGGGTGAAGAGCATCACTTCTTCCGGCGTAAACATAGCTGAACCTTCGTGCAGGGAAGTATTCACCGGCCGGCCGAAATTCACAGGCCTCTGCCAGATGGTGTCTTCCAGCTCTGAATAGTAGAGGTCGCAGAAATAGCGCGAATCCTGCTTTTCCGGATCTGTTACCACCCCACCCCTTCTTGCACTCGTGAAAATCACTTTATTGTCGCTCATGTAATATTGTGTGCCGAAATTGCTGGTTCCCTTGTTAAACACCAATGTGTCCATCAGGCGTATTTCAGCATGCTTGGGCACCAGGGTGTCCAGTGCAAAATAACACCAGGCTTCTTTTTTTGCGGCAATGCTAATGAGTGAATCGCTGCCCTTTTTTTCCTGAACGTAGTTATCAAAAGCCTTTAGGGCCTCTTCATACTTTTTGTTATTCATCAGTGACAAACCGTAATAGTAACCGGCATCGGGATACACGGCCCTGTCCACACATATCTTATACTGATCCGCCGCATGAGGATAATCGTAGTTCAGCCTGTAGCTTTGTGCAAGCCGGAATAGAATAAAATCGTATTTGCTGCTGTTCTCAGGATTCTCACGTGCCGCGTTGGTGCTGTCTTTGCGACGGGTTACCTTGAGCTCGGGTACTTCAAAAAGCGACTTCATTTTCAGATTCACCAGTTGGGGTTCGTATGGAATCACATATGAGCGAAGTACTGTAGTATCATCGATCACTTTAGCATAGTAAACGGCGGCTGAGGCAAAATCCTTTTTGGCATACGCTTCGTCGGCTAGCTCTATCCACACTTTTTTGGATTGGCTTATCGCTTCTTTTGTCAAGATCAGCAACAACAACCCCATCACTATTCTTACACAACTATTCATTTGATTACAAACGCGGGCAGTTTTTGATCTCGTTGGTTTTCTCCTTTTTACCGTACCAGGTAATTGAAATCTCATAGGCGCCTCTGGATTTGCTTAGGCCTCTGAGCGTTGACACATTAAAATCGTAGGCAAATTTGAACATGATATTGTCTTTCTTGATACCAAGGTGAATCACACTGGCGTCCTGATGCCTGTACATGAATCCACCGAGGGCGTAGAATTTTTCCCCTTTAAAATAATAACCTGCATCAAGCGCGTAAGTCTCCTGCACTGTTTTGGTTTGAAGGTAAATGAGCACCTTGGGTATGAAGTAAAACAATTCGCTTACGTTCACGCGAACGCCCGGGTGGAAGTAATATCGCACCGGGAGCCTGTTGTTACTGCCAATAAAACTTTCCTTAGGCCTTGTAATATTAAAGGCACTGAACCCGAAGAAGGGGTTCAGGCGATTCTGGTGCTGCCCATAGTAATAGAGCATACCGAAATTTACGGCCTCCTGGAACTGTGACCTGCCCTGGAAATTTTCATTTGTGCTGAGCGAATTATCAAATGAACCGCCATTCGCAGAAGTCCATTGGGAGTCGAAGGTCAGAATGGGATATTCGAGGTGTTTTTGCGTGAACCCGGCCTGAAGTCCGAGTGATAGACTGTGTTTTTTAGGCGCATCGAGGTACACCGCATAGGAGGTAGAACCCAGAAGCTGAAGCACGTTATAATTTCCTATACCAGCCCTCATGTTGGTGATCTGACCGCCGAAACCCCATTTCCCTTTTGGTACATCCAGGCTGGCGAGCGCCGTGGTATAGGGTTTGTAAGCCACACTGTTCCATTGATTCCGGAAATGCAAATGCGCCCTCATTTTTGTTTCGATAAGCCCGGTCATGGCAGGATTCAGGAACAAAGGCGCTGTTTCATACATACTGAGGTGAAAGTCCTGTGCCCTCAAGCCTTGCATGAAAGGCAACAGAATCAGAACAAAATATGTGCGCCGGAACATCATCTGATGAGGGTAACATCACCCGTTTTTCGCACTTGCCTGTTGTTATACATGTCCACTACAAATGTCCACAGGTAAACGCCAACAGGCTGATCCACCCCGTTCCACTTGCCATCCCATCCTAAAGTCTGATCGTTGGTTTCGAAAAGCAGTTCACCCCAGTTGTTGTATACCCTGAACAAAACCTTTTCAAATGGCCCGCCTTTTAAAATGAACACGTCGTTGTTGCCATCGTTATTCGGACTAAAGGCAGTTGGCAATTGCGGCAACATGGTGATGTCGATCACCTTTTCCAGAACATCCTTGCATCCCCGCTCATCCGTAATGGTTAGGGTAACGGTGATCAAACCACCATACAGGTATGTGTGCACAGGCGCGCTGAAGGTGGAACTGGACTGGTCGCCGAATTCCCAGTACCAGTGAACGATACTCGACTGTGGTGTGCTGAAATCCGAAAAATAAACAGGTTCATTCACCACGGTAGGGTTGTTTGTCATGCCGAATTCCGCGTCAGGGCCTGAAAATACACTTATGGGCATTATTTTGGGATCGGACACGCAGCCTGCCGTAGTGGTAACAGTGAGTATGGCATTGTACGATACAGAAGAAGTGTAGGTGTGTATCAGGGTTGCTGAAGGCGTGCTGGTGAGCGTATCTTTTCCATCTCCGAACGACCAGTGCCAGAATGCTATGTTTTCAGTTTGAGCCGGTATGGTAGACAGATCAATAAATTCTGTTGGGTTGTTCTTACAACTGCCTGAAACGGTGAAATCGGCGATTGGCAGAGCCTTTATCACCAATACCGTATCTTTTATATCAGGGCACTGAACAGGACTTCCAGCTCCTATGGTGCTGGTTCCTGTAACGGTAAGCGTAACCAGATACTGACCAGGATTGGTGTATGTGTAAACAGGATTCACCGCCGTTGAAATTCCACCGTCGCCAAAATTCCAGTTATAGGTCAAACCTGAGGTGCCATTGGCAGAACTGATATCAGAGAAAATGACCGGTGAGCGCAAACAACGCGCTGGAGATATGGCAAAGTCTGCCATTGGCGCGTCTACAAAAAAAGATGTGAATGACTTGCTGCTACCGCAGTTTTGGAAACCGGGAAGTGTAAACGATGTCAAGGTGATGACCACGGTGCCGTTCGATATATCAGCCGGACTCGGGAAGTAGGTTGCATTCATCACGGTGTTCACCGGTACAAAGGTTCCGCTGCCATTACTCGACCAGGTGCCCTGGCTCGTATAACCTGAAACGGTGCCGGTAAGCGCAATGGGTACGTTTTCACACACGGGCAAATTATCGGGATTTACGTTAATCAGGGGAAGTTTCAGCACCGAAACTTTTACGGTGTCCGTTTCAACAGGACAAAATCCGCCATAAGAATTCAGAACAAAGGTGATGGAACCATTTATGGTATCGCTTTGGCTCATGGTATAGGTAGCCCCTACAGGGGGCAATTGCTGAAAAATACCCGTTCCGTTGAAACTGGTCCACGAACCGCTCACAGCCGATCCCAGCACCGTTCCGCTGAGCGCTATGGCACCTGCACTCGCGCACACCGTGAAATCGGGCTGAGCAAGCACTATGGGTTTAGGTACAATAAAAATATTCATCACATCGCTTTCAGCTGCGCAATTGGCCGGGTTGTTGGTGGCATTGAACACCGATGTGAGGGTGAGACTCAGTTGTGTGAGTTGAAGATCAGATTGGCTGAAGGCATAGGTTGCCGATGGAGAGGCTGAACTTGGGAAGAACAGCCCTGTTCCGTTGTAAGTCCAGTTTCCAAGATTGGTTCCTCCGTTCACGCTACCATTGAGGTCAAGTGTGGATGAATTGGTGCACACCGTTCGGTCAGCACCCGCAGATACTATCGGCGGATCGGCAAATGAAACGGTGAGGCTTTGAACCGTATTGACGCACCCAGGAAATGGTCCCTGGCTGCTCAGTGTGAGCGTGATGGTATTTGCGGCCAGGTCTGCCACAGAAGGTGTGTAGCTTGTCACCGGTCCGGGTGGTCCGAAAATCCCACCATTGCCCCCACTCCAGGCACCGCTCACCGCATTGGTAACCGTACCACTGAGCGCAATGGGCACAAGATTGTTTTTGCAAAAAATGGTTCCACTGCCCACGGCCACCGAAGGCTTCTGGTAGATGGTGAGAAAACTTGTATCGGTTACAGGATTGCACTCCCCTGTTGATGTCAGATAAAACTGAAGGGTATTGGTGGCGCCCACAAAATTGGTATCGCTTCCGGCAAGGGAATATGTAGTTGTGACCACATTGTTTGTAGAGGTGTATACCCCGAAGCTGCCGCTGCCGTTGGTGGTCCAGAGCCCGGTAATGGCGCCTCCCGATATGGTTCCGGTTAAGGTAATGGGGGTGTTTTGCCCCACACACACCGGAGCCAGGGTGCTGGTGTTCACATTGGTCTTCCTGAGGAATGAGGACATGTAATGGTATAAACCGCCCGTGCCCACATCGCCGTTGAACACACCAAGCGCGAACACATCAAGTGAATTTGAAATGGTGTATGATCCAACAGGTAGGTTCACGGTGGTCAGCACAACCTGTGCGCCCACATAAGCTGTATTACCTGGAACTGCAGTGAACGCACCTGCCGGCACCAGCACAGGAGAGCCATTGAGCACAAAAGCGCCTTGCGTCCCATTTTTACAAAGAATATTGAGGCGGAAAGGCTGATCGTTGTTGCGCGAAAAGGCAACCAGGCTGGAACCCGCACAACTGAGCGGAGGCAGCAGGGCCTCACCCAGCTCACAGCCGTAGCCTGTAGCGTGTAACACGTAAACAGGCTTGTTCGCGGTCACCGAAGTTAAACTGTTTGTTGTTTTGTAATGGTAGGTGTCGCCTTTATTGATCAGTGTGTTGGTGATCACACCATCGTTGATGGTGAGCTGGGTAAAATTCTGTGTGCCCACAATATAAGCCCCTTCAGGCTCCGCAGCGTTCATGGCACCTTTCACCACAATATAATCCTTCCCGACTATTTCAACCGGCACAATCTGGTCTCCCATGAGGTCGAAACAACCCGTGACACCGGCGACAGAATCATCTGAAACTGTTACCGCTATATCTTTATTCGCCACAATGATCGTTCCGCTTAAATTGTTTCCGCTCACATTGGTCAGCTGTGTGTTGTTTTCAATCGTATATGCGCTTCCCGGAACTGGAAGCATTACGCTATAACTGATGTTGGCGAGATGACCGATCACATTGCATTTAGGCGTGATCCATACCACGGTATTCGGTTTGGTGGCCACTATGTTGATCTGCTGTTTGGGCTGTGTGACCACAAGGTCACAATTAAGGTCCTGGGCGTTTGCCGCACAAAGGTTACCGGTGAAGGTCTGGTTCTTCCATTTGGTCTGGAAGGGACAAATAAATTCCTTGCCCATGCCGTTTTGTCCTTTCAGGGAAAAGGTTTCGGGGTTAAGATACTGCGTTGGTCGCGTTACTACGGCGTACACCACGGTGATGTTTGAGGAAGCGGAAATGTACAAACCATAAGGCAATACGGTATTGGCCGGCCTGGTTTCGAGAGAGTCGAAGGCGAGATTGGTGGAGGAAGCCAGTTTATCGCGCCAGAACACGTAGTTAAAATTGCTGTTCGGGCCAATAATGATCGTTGTATCGTATTTGTTCGGTGCAATGGCTGCCGGCTGCCTGATTCTGACCGTTGTTGTTGGCGCCGAAAAAGTGGAGATGTGCAACACCACATTATCTTTCCACCAATGGTCAGGCGTAACCCAGGGCGCCGCGAACCAGAAGGCTGTGTCGATCTGTGCAGAAAGGACACCCACCCTCAAGGTCAGCATCATCAGGAGCAGGATACGAATAGATATGTGGTACTTTTTCACTTTAATGCCGTATTGCATTCAATGCCTTCATTTTGGTTTGTCTTCACCTTCTTTGTCTTCAATTTTATTGTCTTCCGAAGGTGCTTCAGGCTGAACCTGGGGCTCTTTCTTTTCTGTGCCAGGTTTTTTCTCATCCTTTTGCTGGTTCTTTTTCTTGTTCCGGATATTGCTTTTCACCGAATTGTCGATTGTGTTGAGTTCGGTTTCATCCGCTTCCTTAGCCAGTTCAGCTGCTGAGCGCTTGTGACGGAAGGGCATGCGGTATGACAAAAACACTTCGTGACTACCAGAGCTGTAATTGCTCAGGCCTGAGGTGATGAAGTCGTAAGCATAACCGAAATTCAGACTCTTCTTCCAGCTGCATCCGAAGAGTATAGACGCTGATGGTATTTCGCTGTAGTTTCCACCAGCTTTTACAGATTCAAATCGGTGACGCACTGTGGCGCCACACCAAAGCAGTTCTTTGTAAATCAGTTTCAGGGAATAGTCGAATTGAAGCGGTGAAGGACCGCTGATCCTGGACAATATGCTGGGCTGAAGCACCCAGGCGCCTGCCGAGTCAAGTTTAAAATTATAACCGGTATAAATGTAATAGTGTGGTGTTAAGCGGCCGCTTGTGTTAGCCCAATGTATGCTGGAATTAAGCATCTGTTGGTTGCTTAGGCCCAGAAAGAACTTTTTACTATACAAATGAAATCCTGAATTCGCGTCAAAAGCAAAGGCCTTCAGCACATTCGCGTTCATGAAATTATCATCCTGGTCATAGGGTTTGGCATCGTACATTTTTACATTGTACTGTACACCTCCGAAAGCCAAACCAAAACTGAGGGTATAAGAAGTGTTGATCTTGAGGTGGTATGAATAACTGCCCTGAAAGGATGTACGCTGAATGAGTCCTGCGCGGTTGTTAACGATCATTCCGCCAAGTGCCATTTCAGGATGTTTGTTCAGATTGCCCCAGCCACTGCACATGAATTCCTTTGGCGCGCCGGCGAAACCCACCCACTGGTTGCGGTAAGCCATGTTGAATTGCGTGCCCAGCACCACGCCGGCATAGGCCGCGTTATACTGGTATGGATTCAGCAGAAAATTACTGAACAAATTTTGTTGCTGGGCCTTGCTTGCAACAGAGATACCAATACAGAACACGACCAGGAGCTGAAGGTATTTTTTCCCGCGCCTGCGAACCGAATTTGAATATGTGTGAAACGGATTTATCATTTCAGAAGCGTGATGCTGCCCTTATAAACCGGTGTATCCTTGCCGTCGTTGAGTTGTATGGTATAAAAGTATGTGCCGACAGGGAGGGGATCACCTTTATAACTGCCGTCCCAGGCATTGCTGTACCCTTCACTGTGAAACAATTTCATGCCCCAGATGTTGAACACCTCAATGACAGCTTTTGGGTAAAACACCTGAATGAAGTCCAGGCGCCAGATATCGTTCTTGCCATCACTGTTGGGTGTGATCATGTTTGGAATGAGTTCGGCAAGGCTTGAAACCACATTCTCTACCAGCACCGTAGAGGTAAACACACTCGGACAACCGAAAACATCATAAACCGTAAGGGTGACCGTGTAGGTGCCGTTTGAACTGTAATTCTCAATGGGATCTTGCAGGTTGCTGGTATCCCCGTTCCCGAATGCCCAGTGCCAGCGATGCGCATTGTTTGAGGTATCCCTGAATTGAACCGAGGCACCTAAACCGGGAAGCGCATTGTTCGTGTAAGTAAACCGTGCTTCAGGTCGGGGCGTGATCAGAATGCTGTTGCTCAGCGAAGCGCTACAGTTATGGTTTGATGTAACCACATGGGTAATGTTGTATACGCCGGCAGATGGGAACACGATAGTGTCGTGCTGTGTGCCGGATGTGCCGAATCCGCCAAAGTCCCAGTAATAGCCATTGGCAGGGATCACATCCGGCAAAGCTATGGTCGATAAGTCTGTGAACATGATCTGCTGAGCCGAACCCGTGCAGGCTCTGTTGATGCTGAAACTGACCGCAGGCAAGGTGTATATTTCAACAGTTTTTTCGGTGGTGTCGTAACAGTTGAATGAATTTCTTACCACCAGCTGTATTGTATACAGGCCGGCCGCCGGATACACATGAACCGGATTGGCATTTGAATTCAGTGCTGAGCCATCGCCGAAATTCCAGTACCAGCCATTTACCGTAGCCAAAGAAGAGGCATTGTACGAGGCATCGTGAAAAACCGTATTCTGGTTCAGACAAACTGCTGCAACCTGAAAATTTGCAGTAGGCTGTCCCTGGAAATTTACGATCACCTGATCAGATGCACCCAAACATAGCCCGTTGTTGGTGCTGCTGAAAGTGAGTGCTACCGATCCATTGCTAACTTCAGCCGGCGTTGCGATATATGATGTGGACAAGGCGGAATTCGTTGGGCTGAATGTGCCGGCCCCTCCATACCAAATACCAGTGTTGGTCACCGTTCCGCCAATACTGGCATTCAGCTCAACAATGGGATTATTGATGCAGGAATTCAGATCAAGCCCCGCATTCACACTGGGTGCCTGCGTGAAGACAATCTGTACGCTGTCATGAACTGGCAGGCATTGCTGATTGTTAGTGCTGCTAAGCTTAAGCCATACCGCCCCGTTCAGAATATCCTGTACGCTGGGAATGTAACTACTGATAAGAGAGAGATTGTTGGGTATAAACAAGCCACTGCCTGAACTGGACCAAACACCGGTAGATGTTGTTGTTCCACTGATGCTGCCATTCAGGAATACACTGGCATTGTTCACACATTTCAGAATAGGGCTTGAAGGGGCTGCAGTAACCGTTGCCGGGTGGTTCATTTGCACCAGAATGGTGTCAGTACCTGGATTACAGCCTGCGTTGTTGGTACTGGTTAGTACAAACCTGAGCTGGTTGAGCAACTTGTCGCTTGCTGAAATACTGTATACCGGATTATATGTATTTGTGCCCGGTGCAAAGGTTCCATTGCCGGGAGACAAAACCTGCCAAATGCCCTGGTTCGTTGCCCCGTATACATTTCCGTTCAGCTGAATACTTGGATTGTTGCTGCAGGAAATAAAATCAAATCCTGCTGTCACAATTGGCGGCTGTTTAACCGTGAGTTTCAAAGTGTCGGATTGATTCGGACATATTCCCGTTGAGCTTAACACAATGCGAACAGGACTGATGTTGGTGTCAACCGGATTAGGCGTATAGATATTATTGGTCAGTTGCGATGCCGGGCCAGACAGTGTTCCGAAACCATTCAGTACATTCCAGTTCCCGGTCAGGGGTCCACCCCCAACGATTCCATTCAGGGTAAACTGAGTATTGGTGCAAATCGTAGCTGTGGGGATAATGTTGGCATACACAAAGGGTTTAACCGCAAATTCACTGGCTGAAGCGTAGGTGCTGCCCGACCCTGAGCCACCGTTCTGTACGCTGAGGCCAAACAGATCCGCGCTGTTTTTCAGCTGGTTGTTTGAACCTACAGGAATGTTAAGTGTTGAAAAATACAAACGCGCAGCCACAAGCGCACCACCGCTTCCGGGAACCGTTGTAAAGGCTGAAGATGGAATGGGCAATGTAGCTGAATTGCATGTTAGGGTAAATGAGTTTTGAAAACCTGAACGGGTAAAAATATTAAGGTGAAGTGAATCCGCATTCAGCCTGGTGAACGCTGTGGTGTATGAGCCTGCGCAATAAGCCGGAGGCAATTGTGCCGCGCTGAGTTTACATCCATATCCTGAAGCGTGAAGCAGGTAAACCGGTTTATCGCAATGAATGTAAGTGAGGGTATCACTGATGACCACCGAATACGTTTCGCCCGAATTGATGAGCCAGTTGTAATTGCTGTTTGCGCTCGTGACTGTAAAACCAGTCGCGTTGAGTGGTGCAAGCAGGTATGCAATGTCTACACTGCTTTTGCCTTTTAGCACCACATAGTCTTTTCCAATGTTGTCACTCGACGTGATCTGGTCGGCAAAGTAAGAAGCACAGGTGCTGCTGGTTTTAACCGGGCCGTTGATGGTCACAGCAACAGGTTTGTCAGCCGAAACAATGGACCCTGACAATTCGCTTGGATTAACCGCGTTGTTATCACGTACCGAAAAACTCTGCCCGTAATTAAGCGTGCGCAGGAAGGTGATGTTTTTGCTTCTGCCCACGCAATTGGCTCTGGGCGTAATGAGAATGGTAGTGACCCCTGTTTGTGTGGCCACCACATCAAATCCAACACCACCGTCGGGCACAACCTCGGTTAAAACGGCCGTGCTGGTGGGAATGGGTACGTAAAAGTCGGTGCCGAGGGCCCTTTGACCCTTTAATGAGATCATTTCCCGGTTATTAGCTGCACCCAGGGAGTAATAAACCGATATCTCTTCCTTGGAACTGATGTATATGCCCTTGTTGCTCACAGAGTTAGTGGGACTTGACTCCACGGCACTCAGGGAGGCGGAGAGATTTAAGGTGAAGAGTGTGTTGCCTGGTACGGATACAGAGGTGCTTATGCCTGCCGGATTGGCGGGCTGTGAAATGTAAATAACGGAAGGAAGTGAGTAGGTTTGGAAATGCAACTTAATGGCGGTATCGCCCATCACTGCTGAGATATCGGGGGCTATGAACCAGAAACTGGTGTCTTTTTGAGCGCCCGAATGCAATGAAAAACAGAACAGGAAACCAAGGTAGAAACAGGTTTTCATCGTTAAAAAACAGGCATTGGTCGATAGTTTTGCTGGTTTTTACGAAATTAATTAAAAAAAGTTCCTCTTTTACAGCGATTTAGCCCCTAAAACGGGATATTTACGACAGGTAAATGTTAATTAGTACACAGGAAGAGGAATCCGTCAAGCATCTTGAGCTTTTGGCCAAACAGGTGGTGGAAGGTTTTATCACAGGTTTGCACAAAAGCCCCCTGCATGGCTTTTCAGTCGAATTTGCAGAACACCGCCTCTACAACAGCGGGGAAAGCACCAGGCACATCGACTGGAAACTCTTTGCACGCTCTGAAAAACTCTTTGTAAAACGCTACGAAGAAGAGACCAACCTGCGTTGCCAGATTGTACTGGACTGCTCAGCCAGCATGCGTTTCCCCAAAGACCAGGACATGAATAAACTCCTGTTTTCCATTCAGGCTGCCGCTGCCCTGGTAGAATTGCTCAAGACCCAGCGGGATGCGCCCGGACTAAGCAGTTTTGACGACGATATACTCAAACACATACCGGCCAAAGGCAGTCCTGTGCAGAAAAAGATCATTCTGAACGAATTGGTTCACCTTCAGCAATACCAGAGCAAGGCCACACAAACTTCAGCTGCCCTGGCCCTGAACCAGATCGCCGAAATTGTACACCAGCGCTCCATGATCATCATTTTCAGCGATATGTTCGAGAGCAGGCAAAACTCTGAAGAGCTCTTCTCTGCCCTGCAGCATTTACGATACTGCAAACACGAAGTGGTGGTATTTCATGTGACGGATAAAAGCAAGGAGCTGGAATTTGAATTTGAAAACAGGCCCCACCATTTTATTGATATGGAAAACGGACTCGAAATCAAACTAAACCCAGCACAAATACGCGAAGCATACAAAAAGAGCATTTCAGCCTTCAGCGAAGAACTGAAACTGAAGTGCAGCCAGTTCAGGATCGATTTTGTGGAGGCGAACATAGCTGAAGGCTTTAACAAGGTTTTAAGCACCTACCTCATCAGGCGCAGCCGCATGATCCGGAAATCGCGTTAGGGATTGAACCACATACAAAGAAGAGAATGTTGTTGCACAACTGAGACAATGCCTTAGTTGAAAACTCAACGGCTTACCACAATACGCTTTTGTACAAAAATTCCCTTCTCGGATTTTAATTGAACCAGATAAGCCCCATTTGGCAATTCACCCAAGTCGACGGTACAGCTCTTGTTTTTGAACTGTATTACTTTTTTTTCTTTAAGTTGCCCCAGTACATTATAAACTTCCAGGGCATTTAAATCTACTTCAATATCCGATGAATAAGTGATCTTCATATCATCTTTTACAGGATTAGGCCAAACCTGAAACCTGAAACCTGAAACCTGAAACTCCTCAAAGCCCACTCCACTCAAACTTACTACCACTGTATCCCATTTGACCCCGCTGCACCAAAGTTGCTGACGAACAACATAGGTTGTGGTTACAACCGGTTTAACCCACAGGCCGGCAATGGTATCGATTGTGACACTCGTAGTAGGGCTTGTCATTTTGTACCAAATGCAGGATTCATCAATCTCCACATCGCTCTCTCTTCCAATATATGTGCTGTCCCCAGCGACAATCCAACTATCGGCACCTCCATAGGCGGGCAGGTCAATATCAATGCAGGAAGCATAATCAAACAATACATCTGTCCAGAGTTGTGGATAGTATGGGCCTCCAATAGATGCAGTTGTTACTGCGTTATCTGCAAGGAAATTGCCAAGAAGCATATATTTTTCATCGCCTGCTGCAGTAAAAGTACCTGCAATTGGCGTCCAATTTAAAGTGTCAGTTATAACATTCCCAATCGGGTTTTGAACTTGGGGGGATAAATAGCTCAATGGTACATTACATTGTGTAATTGTATCAATAGCGTTACCACCGAAATAAGCCCCGAAGCCATCTATACCAAAAGGTGAGTTGTTAGAAATATTCACATAATACTTTACACAATAAGTTCTACCCATTTGCAAAAGACCTTTCAGTCTATTTTTTGGATAACCCCGGGCAGGATAGCTCGGAATAAAGATTGTTGAAATAACAAGTGAGTTGCCTTTAAAAGGAAATTGGTATGAATTTCCGTTTAGCGGAATCATGTTATTGCAAATCCCAAAGTAACCTGCTGCAGGGCATGCTGTATCAGGCCCCATCCAATTTTTAACTATGCATAATGGGAAAAAAGGTCCGGTGCAGCTATATATATCTTCAAAACTACCATTGCTTACAAAGTTAGCAATGTGTTGGGCCGTTAAATCGGCAACTCCAACTCGTAACAATATCAGACAGAAAAATACGCGTTTTGCCTTCATTTTTCCAACTATTTGGCGATAATAAGTTTATTGCTCTTTTGCTTTTTGACACCATTAATCACCCGCACAAAATACATTCCGTTGCTTAATTCAGTGTTTAAAGTGAGTCGTTCAGGCAGGTTTTCAACAGAGAAAAAGGCAATTCTTCTTCCTGTTATATCCAGAATTTCGATGCTAAGGATACCGCTTGAAGAAAAAATTGTGATTTTGTTATCTGTAGGATTAGGATGGACTTCTAAATGGCTATAAATATTATCCTGATTTTTCAGAATTAGTGCCTTTCTCTCGCCTGAAGATTCTTCACAGTCTGGAAATACGGAGCATAAATTATAAATGGCATTATATAAAGATCTTGCTTGAATGACGCAAGACCCATTCACCTCCGGGCATAAAAAGCATAAGTCTCCCAAATCGGTACTGTCTGAATTTGAGAATAATTCTTCCTCTATTAGATTCTCTTCATAGTTCACATAAAGGATATAGAAATTTTTATAGTTAGTTTCAACTTGGTTTTCAGGTGTTATATTATTTAATGTTGATCTGGCGGCTGAGAAGTTGCCTTCAAACAGGTAACCCTCGACCAGCATAAAGTTATCTATTGAGCTTCCTGAGAGATCATCGTAAAAGGATTCAAGTTCAGAGGATGCTTCCATTACACTATCGTTAATATGGAGGAAACGATATAGGCCGGTTTTTACAATGTATTCGTGTTCGTCAGAAGCATAGTCAATGCTGTTACCACCTGAAATTACAATTGCGCTGGGGTCGGTGCAACTGTAACCTGCGTTGATAGTTGTTGTTTGAATTGGGGTCGTGGTAAATCCATAAGAAGTATTAAATGGATTACCACTCAAGTAAGGAGGAAAAACAGGAGTAGTTGTGCCTGTGACCCATAGTGGCGAGTTTGCTGCAACTGAAGTATATGTCCAAATACCGTAGCTTGCCCCAGCACCAGGCCAACTACCATACCAAAAATTACCCATACCATTATTTGCAACCCCTTGCTGGCCAATCACACCCGTATTGGTCAAAACCATACCACGCGTAAGATTTTCCATGCTGTTGCCGAACCATCTGGTGCCAGTAATATTAGTGCTGGGGGTATTCATACCACTAAATACAAAACCCTGGTAACTCTCAGAAACGGAATTGCAGATCACGTTAGGTGCCGCCAGGCCTGTGTTCATACTGCAGTATACAAGTGAAGTGGGGTTGGCGCTCCCAGTGTTTACACCAGCTCCCGTGAGAGAATTTTTATCTATTTTGAACTGACCCCAAACATTATTTCCGCTCAAGCTCTGACTTAATTCAATGCCGTGTTGCGTAGTATTGAATACATTGTCCGCGACTACCGAAATGGTATTGCTGCTCACGTTTGTCGTAAAATTTGTAACACCCTGCAGGCGGATGCCTCGGTACACATCCTGCAAAAGATTATTTTCGATTTTTATACCTATCCTATTTGCCGTACTTGCTGTGTAATCGGGGGCAATTGCCCAATTGGCCTGATTTACTACGGATAAAGCGATCGCATTGTTGATATAATTACCAGTACCTGAGCCAATACTTATTGTGTTTTGTTCCAGCGTGATATTAGCCGCATATATACCGTATTGGGTAAGAGTTGAAGATGCCTGAGAAGTGAAGTTACCAGCAACAATGGGGATGTTAATGCAATTCGCAATATTGGTAAACTCATTCGATTTTAAATAATATTGAAAGCGATTGGTGCGTAAAGAAATACCAAGACGGCCGACATCAGAACTGTTAATGTTTGCTGTGCTTTGCTGGCTTCTGAACAGACCTTTTTCAATATTGAATCTATAAGTGTTATACCCTTCAATAGAACGATGGCAATTCCAAAATCGATTACCTGTTTGGAAGGTAGCCGCAGTTAAATCAAGATTTGTGTTCATTGCATTTGTTACATTGGCCAAAATAGCTGAAGTAGGGGATTTACTCAGTTGACCCGGAAGTAGTATTGCAGCATCATTCGTATTCTGAAACACATTGTTCTGCAGCTTCATGTTTGTATTGGTAGCGTGCACATAAATATCATGTGCATCAAAAAGATTAAACAGATCGTTAGCTGAGATATCACCAATAATCACCCCATAAAACACATTTGTTCCCGTAAGCCCGACCTCTTCCAACTGAATTGCTGTTCTGGAAGATCTGTTGGAGTAAGGGTTTTTAAGATTTGTGATTGTAAAGTTGTTTTGGCTAAGATATGGCGAAGCTAGGCCTGATGTCGATGCAGTTTCAAAGCGCAAATCTGCAGAAACCGCTGTAGATGTGCTTGTAAAACCAGCCTGTGGCCACGCGTTGTTCGTAAAAGTTAAATTTCTGCAAGTGAAAACGCAGTTCTTTATTGATAATACACTACTGTAAGTGGCTGAAGAGCGTTTATAGTTTAATACGTTAATATCAATGTAATTTTTATTGAATACTGTGTGGTCAAGTGTAAGTATCGGGGTTACAGTACTTGTAGTATTATTACTTAAATCAATTGCCGTAATGGCATCTTCGATAAGATTGTCGAGGCTTCCACTTTGGGCTATCAATTTGCCACCATTAAGCACCTGAATTCCATTCCACATATCCTCACAAGCATATAGATGTGCGCCTTTAATCTGCAACAGCGCTGAATTATCAATGTAGATTTTTACATCGGGAGCAATTAAATAATTGCCGACAAGCATCGCGCTTGAGCCCGAAGGGATTAACACGTCGTTGTTAATTGCATAAGTGCCGTTCAAGGTGCTTGAAAGTGTGGATCCAATAAATGGCGTAATAGAATTTGAGCAACAGCTTGTGGAAATATTTACTGCCACTGTTTGGGTAGCCAGGCAGCTACCAGCCATTACACAAACAGTATAAACGCTATTAGCACTCAAACTAAACGTTGCGTTTGTCCCAACAATATAACCGGGCTGCCAAAAGTAGGCGCTACCTGCACAACTTGTACATGTTGAGCTCGCACTCAAAGTTGTTGTTAACGAACTAGCGTTGCTGCAGACCAAAGTGGGTCCATTAACAGATATATTAGGTGGTGTTGAAATAACAACGGATTCCCAAATGGTATTTGTACATCCGGCAGATGTTGTATAAGTAAATCCTATAGGATATGCGCCAGATGTTAAAGTGCCTTGTGCGTTAAAGTTATAAACTGTACCTGAACTTGAAGTTGTGACACCTACACCTGTGAAAGTTCCATTTACCGCAGAGGCATACTGTGCCAGATTGTTTAAAACAGGACTACCACAGCTATTGGCATTCGGAATACTGAAAGTAGGTGTTGGCGCCGTTTTAATTGAAAGGTCATCTAGAAAACAATAAAGGTTAGCCGGCGTGCTGCCTAATGCATTTAAAGAACCTGTTAATGTATTATTAAAAGAAATACTTAAGGCATTGTGGTTTATTCCTGCCGTAAATGTGATTAACTGGCTTATGTGTTGCCAGGCAGCGGAAGTTTGAACAGTAAAATTTGCAAGAATAGTTTGGGTGCCAATAAAAGTGATGCTAGGCATAGTCTTAATGGAAAGCACTATCGGCATCACGCTAAAACCACCTGGGATAGGGGTACTCGGATTATATACCCAAAACTCTAGCTGATAAGATTGGTTGGGAATTAAAGGTGAACTTAGAATAGTCTTCATACTTTCTGAATTCGGGCCATTAAGCGCTGTGCCTAATCCGATAATGGCGTTATTTGGTGAGCCATTGTAACTATCCAATGTCGTACTTAGTACATTAGTACCAAGGTTAAATGATGTACTGCTTTGTGCAGTTAGAGTGCAATTACGGCTATAATAATCCGGAGTGCCTGATTCGGCTTCCCAGCAGCTTAGCCAGGGTTGTAATAAACTAATATTAGAATTAGGAAACATCCATCCGCATCCGATTCCACCTACATTATTTTCGAAACCCCCGTTTTGAACAAGATCGCATGGATTCGCAGGGCTACAATAGGCCGGAAGGAAATAAGCGTAGATATAGGTTGGACTTCCGAATTTATTCGAGGAAGATTCGGGCAAATACCGTATCACCACCAGACCTGGAGCAGTTGAAGTAATATCAAGACTTGCACCTGAAGCTGAAAGTGATGCCGTGGCGGAGCCATAGATAATACTGATACAAGAAATGGAAGCAGTATTAGGTGAGTCATTACTTATTATAGCAGCAGTTTGAATGCCAATTGCGTTTGTTGCACTGAGTATTGCAGTGTAGCTGTAGGCTGCATTCGATAAACCATCATGCATGCCCCATACACCCGGCCCATTGCAAGCCCCGGTGTAGGTGTAAGAAGACCCAGCTACCAAAGTGCCTCCGTAAGTGCTATTGACCGAATAACCTATATCACAAAACACGTTTTTTTCGTCAGGGCGCAAGTACCGCTTTACATAACATGATCCGGTGCCCACAGAATTTGCTAAAACATAATAAAGATTATTGTTGGTGCTGGAATTAACGGAAGTGGCACAACCCAAAGTAGACTGAATTGTACACATGTCTTCAAAATGGGATAAACTGCTGCCTGATTCAAAGCAGTTTGGCGTGTATACTTTTACGTTTACTGAAGGGCTTACGTATTTTGCAGCGACGCTACATGTGCTTACATCAGTGACACAACCCGAAGTCGATGAGGCAATAACTGAAAGTGTTGATGCAAATGTGATATTACTGTTTGGGCAGGTGGATGCTGTGGAACTTGAAATTAATGGATTCCCATTATAATCTTGTAAAAATTGATCGTAGCGTGAAAAATAGTTGTCCGTTGCACCAAAAACGGAATTTCCATTTGAATTAATAAGTGACTCGAATCCTAATGCATGAGACGCTTCATGCAGCATAACAGAATAAAGATCATACTGACCTGAGCTTAAATTTGTAATGGCCATATTTAAATTCCAGGTACCTGATGGAGGATTTGGATTGACCTGAACCATTCCATGATAAAAATTTGTGGCATTTTGAAAAGAGGTCGGCAAGGCGGAGTATGAATCAATACCTGAAATGATTGTTTTATAAATTTGATTGTCAAGTATACCCTGATTGGCTGAATTTGCACCAGCCGGAAATACATAAAATCCAGTAGCTGCACCTAAAGCGTTAGTGGCCGCTGAAGGGGTATTCGTACAATATATGTTAACTTTTGTTCCATTACTTGTTGAAGGGGAAGGAAGAAAGTTTGAAAGATCAAGAAAAAGCTGACAAAGTACCTGTTGCGCTGAGCTGTTACCGTCAAAGTAACTACCTGATGCGAAATACAGATTGAAATAACCCGCATTACAGGTTTGAGTAGGAATTGAATGTATGTTGGTTAAACCCCCAATTGGCCTGTCATTTTGGGTATTCAGTTCTTCGAGGGCATATTTCTGACCAAATCGATCATAAGCCTCAAAAGTTAATGAAGTTTGGGAAAAGGTAAAAAGCTGCGCGATCAAAAATATCTGAAAAAAAACATATCTACTTTTCATTTTTGTTTTATTATTAAAATTAACTCCTTTTTAATATAGGTCGTAACATTGATAAAAACAATCGAAATAAGAAAAGTTAGGGCTTCATTCTTGTAGGACCTGGTATAATCCTCATGTTTTTCCAAGAGCAAGTTAAGAAATTTTCAGTAAAAAATTCCCGCAGCACAGTTAAATCCAAAGAAGAAATGGTAAATGAGCGCTTTAGTAAAGAAAAAAATCGTCTTATTTTTTAATGAGCCTGCCCTTAGCCTGTCCATCGCCCAGATTGGTCATTAGGGCAGCATCCCCACTGTAATAAATGTTGCCGCTGTTGGTGATCTTGTATTCAAACAAAGCCGTTTGGTCCACATTCACCATGCAATCGCCCAGGTCGTTTGTATTCACCAGCACATAGTCTTTGCTGATCAATTCTTCCGCGTGCACAAAATTGGCGCCTGAAGTATACACATAAAGCCTCTCGGTGTTTCCATACAAATAGGCATCGCCGTGCGAACCGCTGTTCACCACCACTTCCTTAAAACTCCCGTTGAGCTTAATATCGCCCACACTTTGCAGGTTCAGTTCAATGCTATCCTGATTAAAGCTGCCTTCGGTGCTTATCGTGCCAACACTTTTGCTGATGATGTGCCTGAGGTACGGCGCTGTAAGCCGCAGTTCAATATGCTTTTTATAGCCGCGCACAAAATTGCAGCTGTTGCGGTTGTCGATTTCCAGCATGCCGTTGTTCACTGAGCTTTCTATTTTTTTAAGAAGATTGGCGCCAGCCTTTAATTCCAGTTTGTAATCCAGGCCCTGGACAATCACAAGATCCATATCTCCGCTGATCGTCACGGCACTGAATTTTCCCGGTTGCCTGGATTCCACGTCTTCCTTTCCAGTGGTTTTGAGACAATCGGGAGCATCCGGTTTGTTACAGGAGCAGAATGCAAGCAAGACTGCAATACTTATGTGTTTAACGCGCATGGATAAAAATTCTGTAACCCAGTCCGAATTCAAAATTGTAGGCCACAGCGAAATGTGTCCGCAGGCCAAAATGCGCTACCAGACCGTTGGCGCAGTAATAGCGAAAACCTATTCGGCTTACGAGCATGGCATCGGGATTGGTTTTTTGAAACACGTAGTAACCAATCTCTATCGGAAAACTTAGCCGGCCCACATTATATGAATAACCTGCCCTCAAGCTGATCCTCCACTGATCAAGACCTGTTGGCATGGCACCAAACTGATTCTGGTAATCAAGCGCGTAATTGGCATCCAGGAAAAGATCAGTCCCAAAACTGAATTTGTGTGTGTTACGAATATTTCTTTGTAAAGCCGCCGAGTAAACAAAGGTCCCGTAATGTTCTCCACCCATGCTTCTTTGGTTCAGGCCCAGCGCTGCGAAACTCATCACTTCCCACCGACTCTTCGCCCGCGTTGAGGAATCCACTTTGTCCACAACAGGTTTCGATCTGCCTGGAATCTGAATATGCAGGGCGGCGCTCAGGCCCATCATGTTCAGACCAAGGTTGGGGTTCTCCATACGCCCGTTGCTGCAATGCATAAAAGTGAATCCGGGTTCAAACCTCAGTTGTTTGCCCAGGGGTATCTGCCAGAACCACTTGAATTGCACAAAGGCATTGGGTCCGCTGCCTATGGCCACATTTTTGTGATTGCTCTGCACATCGAATGGCTTGTCCAGAAACGTTAATCCCCAACACAAGCGGAGATAAAGACGCGAAATCTTTTCTTCCTGTCGCAGCGGGATCTCAATGTATGGCGCAATGGAATATGCATGTCCGAGTTCCTTGCTGTTCTTGAAATCCATGTAAAGAAATGTCAGACCCAGGTAAGGCAGATTGTTTTCCACTTGCCAGAGCTTATTACCCAGAGTTGGTTTTGCCACATTGAGTTCGAGCGCTGTGGGATAACCCTGAACCAGATGCGCCAGGTTGGCTCTGTGCACCATAATAAAGGTCTGATCCACGGCAGGTTTTATGATCCATTCGGGATGTCCGGTAAGGCCGTTCTGAGCCCTGACTGAAAAGCTGCACAGAAGGGCAGACAGTACAAATGCGCGTAGTGTTTTCAAACCGAATCTGCTAAATTAATCAAAAATAAATCCATGGCTCCAGACCTCGAAAAGGCCCAGGTTTTTATTTTTTATATTTGCCGGCAGATGGATCCAAGGGCTGAATCGTTTTTGAAATTGTTGAAGATCATGGATGAACTCCGTGAACAATGTCCCTGGGACAAAAAGCAAACCCTGGAAAGCATCCGGCACCTCAGCATTGAGGAAACCTATGAACTCAGCGATGCCATCCTGAAAGGTGATATGCAGGAGATCCGGAAGGAACTTGGTGATATACTTCTGCACATTGTTTTTTACGCCCGCATTGCAAGCGAAAGCCAGGCTTTCGACATACGGGACGTGATAGAAAGTTTGTGCGAGAAACTGATCTTTCGTCACCCTCATATTTACGATGATGTGAAAGTGAAAGACGATGAAGAGGTGAAACAAAACTGGGAACAGCTGAAACAAAAGGAAAAGAACGGCAACAAATCCGTACTTGCGGGCGTGCCTTCGAGCCTGCCGGCGCTTCTGAAAGCCTACCGCATACAGGAGAAAGCCAGAGCCGTAGGTTTTGACTGGGAAGAGCCCTCTCAGGTGTTTGCCAAGGTGAAAGAAGAACTTGAGGAATTTGAGCAGGAAGTGAAGGCAAAACACCGCGAAGAAGCGGAGAAGGAATTCGGCGACATCCTGTTTTCCCTCATCAATTACGCGCGTTTTCTTGACATCAATCCTGAGGACGCGCTTGAACAAACCAACCGCAAATTCATACACCGCTTCACCTACATGGAAGAACAGGTGAAAGCCAGAGGCAAGGCTATTGCCGATTGCAAGCTTGAAGAATTAGACCTTTACTGGAATGAAGCAAAGAAGATCTGAATTGCTGCGCAACTTTATTGCAGCCAATTCCCTGGTACTCTCCATTTATCTGGTTCTTTTGCTATTCTCTTTTATTCTCATTTTTTCGTATGACCGGGTTAACCTTCACCTCTTCATCAACCAGATGGTGGGCTCCAGAGGCCTGAATGCACTGTTTTATTACATAACCTATCTGGGCGATGGATTTGTGGGGATCTGCATGCTTCTGCTGATCCTTTTTTTCAACATCCGGAAATTTGTATACACCGGTTTGAGCTTTTTGTTTGCCTCCATGTTTGCCCAATACCTGAAGCATTATGTATTCAAAGATGTGGAACGCCCATGGAACATTTTCCAGCACGAAAGCCATGACATGAGCCTCCGACTGGTGGAAGGTGTAGACACGCATTTTCACCAGAGTTTCCCGAGCGGACACGCCACCCAGGCCTTTGCCATTTTCCTTTGCCTGGTCTTCACTACATCCAACACATCTTTAAAAGTCATCTTTTTTTCTGTTGCCGTTCTCACAGCCTTCAGCCGTGTGTACCTTTCGCAGCATTGGTTGAGCGATGTGGTGGCCGGCAGTCTGATAGGCTTTCTGTTCAGCGCGCTTTTTTATTTTTTTCCATATCAGCATCCCGGGTTAAAATCCCTGAACCGTCCGCTATTTCCCATACGCCAGAAACGTGCCGGTCAACATTCATAGTCGGCTTTCAGGTATAATCCTGCTGTTGGTATCGGCCCTGGTATTTATCCCCTTCCTGGGTAATTGCAATCTGTTTGACTGGGATGAGGTGAATTTTGCCGAATGTGCCAGGGAAATGCTGATGAGTGGTGATTACTCAACTGTACAGATCGCTTTCAGGCCATTCTGGGAAAAACCTCCCCTCTTCATCTGGATGCAGGCCTTGAGCATGCACCTTTTTGGGGTGGGTGAATTCGCCGCGCGTTTTCCGAACGCGGTTTGTGGCATGCTTACAGTGTTTCTTCTGTACAGGATAGGTTCGAGGCTTCAGTCCAGACGCTTTGGTCTTATGTGGGCGCTTTTGCTGGCTTCCACCCTCCTGCCCCATTTGTATTTTAAATCGGGCATTATCGATCCCTGGTATAATTTTTTTATCCTCCTCTCTCTCTACTGTGCATATTCCTTTATCCAGGAAGGTCCATCCTACGTGAAGGCCCTCTTTGCCGGCCTGGTACTCGGCCTGGCAGTGCTCACCAAAGGCCCGGTTGCCTTGTTGCTGGTGGCCCTCACTTTGCTTGTTTACCTGTTCTGGACAAAACAGGTTAAAAAACTCCTCAGCCTGCATATGCTGGTGTTTGTGCTGATCACCCTGCTGGTATCGGGTTCCTGGTTTCTTGTGGAAGGCTTGCGTGGCAATGCCAACCTCATCAGGGAGTTCATCCAATACCAGTTGCGCCTGTTGAACACAGGCGACAGCGGCCACGGCGGCCCCTGGTATTACCATCTGGTGGTTTTGCTTATAGGGTGTTTCCCGGTATCGCTTGTGTTTTTGCTCGACTTCAATCGGTCCTCAGGCGATTTACCCAATTCGCCACCCTTCAGGAAACTGATGCTGGCACTATTCTGGGTGGTGCTCTTGGTGTTCAGTGTTGTGAAGACCAAGATCATTCACTACTCCTCCCTGTGTTATTTTCCCATGACCTACCTCGCTGCCCGGGTCATTGAAGAGAAGTCAGGAAAAGTGCGCTTCTCTGCCTGGTCAGGTGTTTTATACACCCTGCTGGCCCTGATCCTCAGTTCAGCCTTTGTGCTGATCACAATGATCGAACACTGGAAAGAGAACCTGATCGGGCGGGGCTGGATCAAGGATGAGTTCGCGGTGCAATGCCTGCGTTCAGACGTGTCCTGGGGATCTTATGAATTTCTGATCGGTGTGTTTTTCCTGCTGGCTTCATTTATGGTCTTCAGAGGGATTCAAAGCGGTAAACGAACACAGGTTTACACCGGAGCCACCATACACCTTGTGGTTATCTTTTTCGCCATACTGCTCATCATTCCCCGCATTGAAGCTTACACGCAGCGCAGCGCCATTGACTTTTACAAAAGTTTGTCGAAAGAGCACTGCTATCTGGAGACCAGAGGTTTCAAGAGTTATGCCTACCTGTTTTATTCGGAAAGAAAGTCCACAGATTATACCAATCCCGATCAGATACGCTATACCGAAGCACAGCTGCAGGACATGGAGAAAAACGGTTATTCCCGTCTGACAAGTTATGCCCTGGCCAACCTGCTTTGGCTCGAAAACGGCAAAATAGACAGGCCGGCCTATGTGATCGCCAAAACCATAGACGAGGATGTGGTGAGCCTTAATAAAAATCTTAGTAAATTGTACAATAAAAACGGGTATTCCTTCTTCATCCGGAAACCTTAGTACTATGCCAAATAGTCCACTTTTAGGACTTGGCACAATATGTGAACAGCTAGTGGACATTTTAGGACCAAACGAATGGATTTCAGTGAATTGAACGAATTTAAGATCAGCAACGTGATTGACGACGACAGTGACTTTATACCCCTGCTCAGCTCAGAGGATGAAGATAATCTTCGGAACCAGGAAATTCCTGATACTCTGCCAATATTACCGCTTCGTAACACCGTGCTTTTCCCGGGTGTGGTGATCCCGATCACCGTTGGGCGCGACAAATCTATACAACTCATCAAGGACGCGAACAAGGGTGATAAAACCATTGGGGTAACCACACAAACCCGCGATTCTATAGAAGAACCCAAATGGGAAGACCTCTTTATGATCGGCACGGTGGCGCGCATCATGAAAGTGCTGCGCATGCCCGATGGAAATACCACAGTGATCATTCAGGGCAAGCGCCGGTTTAAGATTGAGAAACCCCTTTCCTCAGAACCATACCACAAAGCCAAGGTAAAGGCCCTGGATGAAGTGATACCGGATAAATCCGATAAGGAATTTCAGGCCATCATCTCCAACCTGAAGGCAACTTCCACCCAGATCATCAAGATCTCCCCGAACATTCCCAGCGATGCCAGCTTCGCGATCAATAATATCGACAGTCCGGCCTTCCTGGTGAATTTCATTTCCTCGAACATGAACGCCACCACCGTGGAAAAACAAAGCATGCTCGAAACCACAGACCTTAAGGAGCGCAGCATGCGCGTTCTGGCCCACCTGAACAAGGAACTTCAGATCATGGAACTGCGCAACCAGATCCAGACCAAAACCCGTGCCGACCTCGATAAACAGCAACGTGAATATTTCCTTAACGCCCAGATGAAAACCATACAGGAAGAACTTGGCGGAAACAACTTTGAACAGGAGATCAACGGGTACATCGAGAAAGCGAATGCCAAGAAGTGGAGTGATGAGGTGAGACAGGTGTTTGACAAACACATCGCCAAACTTCAGCGCATGAATCCCAACGCCGCCGAGTACGGCATACAAACCAATTACGTGGAGCTGCTGCTTGAGCTGCCCTGGAATGAATACACCAAGGACAGTTTTGATCTGCGATATGCCCAGCGGGTTCTGGATGATGATCATTTCGGACTTGAAAAAGTTAAAGAACGCATCATTGAACACCTCGCGGTACTAAAACTGAAGGGCAATATGAAATCGCCCATACTTTGTCTCTATGGTCCTCCGGGCGTGGGTAAAACCTCACTCGGTAAAAGCATAGCAAAGGCCCTGCGCCGTAAATATGTGCGCATGAGTTTAGGCGGATTGAAAGATGAAAGCGAGATCCGGGGTCACCGCAAAACATACATTGGTGCCATGCCCGGACGTATTTTACAGAACATCAAAAAGGTGAATTCATCCAACCCTGTGTTTGTGCTGGACGAGATCGACAAGGTAGGAAATGATTTTCACGGCGATCCCTCTTCCGCTTTGCTGGAAGTGCTGGACCCGGAGCAAAACGCCACCTTTTACGACAATTTCCTGGAACTCGATTACGACCTCAGCAAAGTGATGTTCATTGCCACCTGCAACAACCTCTCTACCATACAACCCGCATTACGCGACCGCATGGAGATCATTGAAGTCAATGGTTACACCGTGGAGGAAAAAATCGAGATCGCCAAACGCCATCTTGTACCTAAACAGGTAGAAGAAAGCGGCCTGAAGAAAAATCAGTTAAAACTCAGTGACAAACTGCTGGAGTATGTAATTGATAATTATACTTCGGAAAGCGGCGTGCGCAGCCTTGAAAAAAAGATATCCAAAATCGCACGTCACGTGGCTGTACATATTGCCAAGGGACGTAAAACACCTTTGCTGAATGAGGCTTCTGTTGTGAAGATCCTGGGTCCTTCACACAGTAAGGACAAATACCAGGGCAACGATATACCAGGCGTTGTAACCGGTTTGGCCTGGACTCAGGTGGGCGGAGACATACTCTTCATTGAAACCAGTCTTAGCAAAAGCAAATCAGGGAAACTCAGCTTAACCGGCAACCTGGGCGATGTGATGAAAGAAAGTGCGACCATTGCGCTTGAATACCTGAAGTCGCACCCTTACCTCATTGATGTGGATGCCGATTCATTTGAAACACATAATATTCATATTCACGTGCCCGAAGGCGCCACGCCAAAAGACGGACCAAGTGCCGGGGTAGCAATGCTAACCTCCATTGCCAGCGCTTTCACCAGAAAAAAAGTGAAAAAAGCCCTGGCTATGACCGGAGAGATCACACTGCGCGGCAGGGTGCTTCCTGTTGGTGGCATAAAAGAAAAACTCCTTGCGGCCAAGCGCGCAGGGATCAAGGAAGTGATATTGTGTGCTGACAACCGAAAGGATGTTGAGGACATTAAACCCGAATACCTGAAAGGCCTAAGCTTTCACTATGTGAACCAGATGGAAGAGGTGCTCGAACATGCCTTGCTGAAAGAAAAGGCCAGACTGGCCTGATTCAAATTTACACCTCAGGGGCGCTTTTCATACAGGGCGTAGCACATCTCGAAATCCTGTACCGGTCCCTTGCATGTATAGAGCAATCTGAGATCCTTCCTTTTGTCCAGCGCTTCACGTGTTAATCCGGATTTTTTTTCAGCGTAAAGGTTTTCCCAGATCAGAATACTGCCTGGCGGGGCTTGACTCAGCTCCGCTGAATCTATGGCCCGGTGTCTGTTCAGGTCAAAATGGTCGAGTCCCAACACCTCGCTGAAGTAAAGGTGATCATATATAAACAGGGCTTCCGATTTTTGTTTTTTGCTGAGGTGATTCCCCACATCAATGGCCAGCTTCTGCTCCATTGTCAACATAAGATCACGCTGAATGTTCAAGGCAGATGGGTTGGGTGTGAATGGAAATACCAGGCAATACACCACCAGCACGCGGCCAATCCATTTGCCGGCTCCAGGCACCGTTCTGCCCAGCAAACCGTACAGGGCGTTAAAGCCGTAAAGGGCCACAAGGGCCATAATGGGCATGATACAAAGCAATACGCGTTTAAGGCCCATAGAATTAAAAATACCCAGATACCAGAACAGACTATGCGCTACAAAAAAAGCAGCAAAACCAAGTAGTATGAGAATATTCTCTTCCACCTTGTTTCGTTTTTGTATGGCGTGCAGTAGCAGAACGAGGAAACCCAGCCAGAACAGTATTGTGAAGGGAAGGCCGAGCACATAATACAATTGATCCACAAAATGCAGGAGTTGCCCGCTGCCGTATACGCTGCTAATGGTGGCGTAAGGGATGCCTGTAAAAACCCAGAATACCGTTCCATACACAAAATACCCTGCGAAGCCGTAGACCACGGACCCGGTAAGTAGGAGCGGTAAATATCTCCAATTGGCCGTGAGCATCAGGTAGAGCCCCAGAACCCCGGCCATGATGAGACCTTCGGAACGCACATAGGGCAGAAACGAGACAAGGATACAGGAGGCCAGGACGCGCTTGCTGAGTGCCAGGAACCAGGCCCAGGCCAGTATCATGGCGAACATGGGTTCTGTGAGTCCTGAAAAGGTGTGTGCAAAATACAGCGGCGCGCAAGCGGCAAAAAGCATGGCCAGGCTGGGGCGGGGCAGATTCAGGCGTAGGGCGATTTTCCAGGTAAAGTACAGGGCCAGCACTGTATTGATAAGGTTGAACAATTTGATACCCGGAAAACCAAAGGGCGTAAAAACAGAAGCCAGGAGAACAAAAAGGGGTTTGGCCCAGTGGTCGAAATAAAGTTCGGGATGCTGCATGGCGCTTCGTGCGTAGAGGTAATGCATCACGCTGTCGCCCACATCACCTGTGCCATCGCATAAGCGGATCGTGATCAGCCCGATCACAACATAAACGATCAATAAAAGGTAGGCGGCTGATCTCATAAAGCGGACTTGCTTAAAAGTAAGCAATTCCTTCAGGAGATTTTAGCCTGCTGTTCTAAATCAAGTCGTGTCAGAAGTAAGCAAGCGGTTCCTTCATCCCAAACTGGTATAGATCTCTGCGGTAAAAAAAACGAATCAGGATTCTTTCGGTTCAGCCAGCTGCGGTACCTTCACCTTGTCGCTTTTTTTCAGGCCCTTGATCACTTCGATGTTGATCCCATCGGAGAGACCTGTGCTGATGAATCGTTTCTCAAAAACCTGAGTTTTAGTTTCCACTTCCACATAGGTTTTATCTTTCTCGAACTGCAGCACGCTTTCAGGAATGGCGAGGACCTTGTCTTTCTTCGCGAGAATGATATCGGCATTGGCGCTGTAACCGGCTCTCAGGAAGGCGGAATTTTCCTTGCCTATTGAAGCCCTGATAAGAAACTGCATGGCGCCGTTTTCGCTTACGCCTTTTGGAGCTATGTATTCAAGACTCGCTTTAAAGCTTTCCTTGTCGATGGCGCCAATGGTGAGGACAATTTCCATACCGCTTTTCACCTTGCCCACTTCACTCTCGTCGAGTTTGCCCTCAAAGATCATTTCGCCCATATTGGCCACCGAGCAAATGGTGGTGCCTTCGTTAAAGGTATTGCTCTCGATCACACGTCCGCCTTCCTTAACCGGCACATCCAGCACCATGCCCGTGATGGTTGATTTGACCATGGTGTTGGAACTCGCGCCGTCGGAGCGTGAAACGCCTTCTTTCACGATCTGCAAATGGTTCTGGGCGGCGTCGAGTTCTTCCTGGCTGGTTTTCATGCGCAGTTCGAACACCTGCATTTCAGCCCTTGATATCACACTTTGATCGAGCAGGGCCTTATTCCTGTTGTAATCGATCTTCGCGTTCTCGTGGTTCAGCACAGCGGTATTGACTCTGTTTTCAGCATTGGCCAGGTTTAGCATGTCGGGTATAATCCGGATGCGGGCGATCACATCGCCTTCTTTCACTTGCTGACCGGCCTGTACAAACAGTTTTTCGATGATGCCGCTTACCTGCGATTTCATGTTCACTTCCTTGCGCGGTGTCACTGAACCGGTAGCTACGGTTTTTTTGACGATGGCTGTATCAAATGGATTGATGGTCTCATACACCACAGGGGGCTCATTGGATTTCTGATAGAGAAAATAAAAGGTCCACACGAGTCCGCCGCCAAGGACTAAGAGGATAATAATGTTTCGGATCTTTTTGAGCATATGGTTTCAGGATAGGAAATTATTCATAACGCAGGGCTTCAACGGGTTTAACCGCAACGGCTTTGCGAGCCGGTATAAAACCAGCCAGGGCCCCGCTGAAAATTAGCAGGGTCAGGGCTTTCAGGGCCATGTTAAGGTCAACGGTAGGATTACTGAACATTTCGCCTTCCGGTCCAATGGCTATGTTGAGTAATTCCAGCAAGGCTATTCCGATCACGAGTCCGAAATACCCGGCCAGTGCCGTCAGAAACACCGATTCCATCATCACCTGTCCGATGATCTGTGCCGGCACGGCGCCCAGAGCCCGCTTCACACCAATTTCGCGTGTGCGCTCTTTTACCACAATGAGCATGATGTTGCTGATACCGATCACACCCGCAAGTAAGGTGCCAATGCCAACGATCCAGACCAGTACTTCAATGCCTGTGAACAAGCCCATGAGTTTATGGTATTCGAGTGCCATATTCCAGTGCCCAATGGCCTTGGCATCATCGGGCGCGATCTTATGGCGTTCCTTCAGGATAGCGAGTACCTTTTTCTCGGCCTCTTCCGCGGGAAAATTGTCCTTTGATTTGATGGCGAACCAGCCGATGATGTTGCCAAAGTTAAAAGCATTCTGAAAAGTGGTGAAAGGCATACGTACGCGCCTTGCTTCTTCCTGTGAGCGTTCCCCCCCGCTCAGTGAAACCGTTATGCCAATGATCTTAAAGTAAACGCCGTTCACGCGTATGTATGCACCCAAAGGATCCTCGTCTTTTTTAAACAGTTGTTCCACCAGTCTTTCGCCGATCACGCACACCTTTCGTTTTTCACGGATATCGAGCTCGTTGATGAAGCGGCCCTGTTTTATTTTTGCCTGGTCGAATTTAATGGTGTTGGGGTAATTGGCCTGTATCTCGCAGGCAGCGGTTTTTACCCCGCGCACGGCGTTGTTGGTGCCTTCGTAACCGCCGAGCTGGTTCATAGGACAAATCAGGTCGAGTTCCTGAACCTGCTTCAGTGCCTCCGCGTCCTCCATGGTGAATTCAAAATTACGGCCAGGCTTCATGCCCTTGTAAGCCATGGTGGTGGTTTGAGACCAGACAAAAAAACTGTTGGTGGCTGTACCTTCAAATCCCTGCATGATGCCGTTCCGTAAACCGTTACCCGAACCCATCATGATCACCAGCATGAATATCCCCCAGAATACACCCAGCATGGTGAGAAAGGTGCGCAGTTTGTTCTTGCGCAAGGTTGCGAAGATCTCCTGCCAGTTATCTCGTTCAAATACCATTTAGTTTTCTCTCAGGGCTTCAACGGGTTGTATGCGGGCCGCTTTCATGGCTGGAAAAAATCCGGCAAGCGCACCTGAAAGCACGATCAATCCTACAGCTCCCAGGGCTATGGCCAGATCTATCTCGGGATTTTTAAAAAAATCACCTTCCAGTCCCGCCGCTTTCAGGGCCTCCACCAATCCGAAACCGAGCATAAATCCCGTGTACCCTGCAATGGAAGTGATGAAAACGGATTCCTGTATGATGAGGGCCACAATAGAAAATGGTGTTGCACCAAGCGCTTTTCTGACGCCTATCTCGCTGATGCGTTCTTTCACCACAATCATCATGATATTGCTGACACCCACAATACCGGCCATCAGCGTGAATATCCCTATGATGAGGACAAAAAGCTTGATGCCATTCAGCATGCCCATCACCCGTTTGTATTCCACGTTATTGTTGTAGAGACCTAAGGCGTTCTTGTCATCAGGATCAAAATGGTATTTGTGTGCAAGTGCCATTCTGATCTGGTTGGCAGCTTGCTGACTTTGTTCAACAGTAAGTGAACCCGTGCTGGCCCAGATCACATTCACATCGTGTTTTCCGTTGTTCACCCTTTGCATGGTGGAGAGGGGCACATAGATACGCTCATTGTCGCCGCGACCTGGATCGCTGAACACACCCACCACTTTATACGGTATTCCAGCCACATCAATGTACTTGTTAATGGGATCTTCATCCTTGAACAGGGCTTCCTGCACAGGCACACCGATCACGCATACTTTTTTGTATTCCTCAAAATCGATCTCGTCAATAAAACGCCCTTTGATCACTTTTGCCCGTTCCAGTTCATCGTGGTCAGGAGCGCAGGACCTTACCGTAAAACCTGCCCTCACTTTTTTGTATCCCAGCATTTTTGTTTCCCAGCCCCGGTATACGGCCGATACCCGGTCAACTCCCTTCACACGTTCTTTTACATAACGGAAATCATCATTGGTAAGCTGAATCACCCGGCCAGGTTTATACCCTGCATAGGCAACGCTGGTGAGCCCGCCATCTATCCAGATGCTGTTGGCCGCGTCGTTACCAAACTGTGAATTCACGCCATTTTTGAGCCCCTGGCCAGCCGCGAGTAATATGATGAGGATAAAAATTCCCCAGGCCACACTAAACGCAGTGAGGAAGGTTCTGAGTTTGTTTTTACCCAGGGTGGAGAATATTTCCTGCCATTTATCCGAGTCGAACATGATGCCTTTTATGTGGATAAAGTTTACTCATTGCGTAACGATTAATCCGTCTTTGAGTCTGATGATGCGATCAGAAAGTGCTGCTATATCATTCTCATGCGTGACCAATACAATGGTTTTGCCATGGGCGTGAATTTCCTTGAACAGGTCCATCATTTCCATGGAAGTTTGTGAATCGAGCGCCCCGGTGGGTTCATCGGCAAAGATCACTTTGGGTTCTGTGATCATTGACCGGGCAATGGCCACACGTTGTTTTTGTCCTCCGCTGAGTTCATTGGGCAGGTGATTGGCCCATTCTTTCAGCCCCATCCGGTCGAGCAGTTCAAGAGCCCTTCGGTTGCGTTCTTTTCTTGAAACGTTCTGGTAATACAATGGCAATGCTACATTTTCCATAGCATTTTTAAAAGAGAGCAGATTAAATGACTGGAATACAAAACCTATCAGCCGGTTCCGGAAATAAGCAGCTTTTTTCTGGCTTAGGTCGCGTATGGGTGTATTGTTGAGCACATACTCGCCTGAATCGTAATTGTCGAGTATGCCCAAAACGTTCAGCAATGTGGACTTGCCTGATCCTGAAGAACCCATGATGGCCACAAACTCCCCTTCGCGAATATGCAGGTCAATGCCTTTCAATACTTCAAAAGAAGTGTCAGCCAGTTGATAGGATTTTCGGATTTGCCTGAGTTGGATCACCTTCAAAAATAAATATTCTGATGCGGATAGATTTACCGCTTGTACTTAAAATACGGCGATTAAAGAATTTTTAAATGACAAACACCGGCCAGAGAAAAGCCTGTGTTCACAGCGCTGTGAAATCAAAATGCCACAGTTTGTTTTGGCTGTGGCATTTCAAATACACTGCATGCTCTGCTCCGCTGCCCTGCAAAAAGCCTTGCCGGCCCGGAGCTCCGGAAATTAATTAGTCTTCAAATTCGTCTTCCGCCATCTTCTTCTCTTTCATTTTCTTTTCCATATTCTTGCGTTTTTCAGCTTTCCAGGTGTCCCATTTGGTTTTCTGTTCGGGCGTGAGCATGGCGTTCACGCTTTGGTCAAAGGATTTCCCGTTCTTTTTGATATCGCCCCTAAGCGACTTTCTTTCGTCGGGGGTGGTGGAACCCTGCAGTTTTTCGATCAATGGTTTGTTGGCATTGATACGGGTAAGGGCTGCCTGTTCCCATTTTTGTTTTTGATCGGCACTGAGCGAAAGTTGTTTCTCGGCGCGGTCTGATTCCTCTTTCGCCCTTTGCTCGGGTGGCATAGCCATTTGCTTTTCAAACTTGTCATGGTGCGATTCGCGGCTGCCAGTTTTCTGGGCCGAAAGGTTTGCAGCAGATAAACACACGCTGAGTGTAAGGATTGAAATTGCTGTTTTCATGTTTGTGATGGATTTGGATTTGTTTAATAACGGAAAAGGTAGGGTGAAATTACCTCTTCAAATATGAAAAATACGTTAAAGATCCGAGTGTGGAACTGGCATGGATCTATTCTATGTGCATTTTCATACGGATATCCTCAAGGGGCCTGTCGCGCTTGTCGGTTTTCACAGCGGCTATTTTATCGATCAGGTCCATGCCTTCTATCACTTCCCCGAATACAGTATAACTGCCATCCAGATGAGGTGTACCACCAAGTGTGGTATAGGTCTCCACCTGAAAAGGACTGAAATGATATGGTCCTGTCTTTTCAAAACACGATTTCACCCCGGCTTCTATCAGGGCATTAACAATAGCCGCACTGTCGTTCATGCCTGCGCTTTTCAGCCTGTTGTAGGTCTGCCTGAGAGCACTGCCCTCCCCGCTGTTCATAAAGGCACGGGCACAGCGGGAATACGTGGCTTTGTTGATCCGGTCCTCATACTTTTTCAAATCCTCAGGACCCCTTTGTTTACCCATCACCAGATAAAACTGAGAAGCACTGGAAGCCATCTTGGGATTGATGTCATCGCTTTCCCGCGCTGCGCAGAGTCTTCCCTTTTTGTGGATGAGTTCGGGTCTGAATTCAGCCGGAATGGTATAACCCAGGTCACCGTGACCCAGGGAATCTCCGGCTTTTGCTCTTTTGCTGAGTGGGTCACCACCCTGGATCATAAAATTGTTGATGACCCGGTGAAATAGCAGTGAATCGTAAACGCCTTCCTTCACCAGTTTGAGAAAATTAGCCTTATGCAAAGGGGTTTCTTCAAAAAGTTTCAGTTTCATTGTACCCAAACTGGTTTCGAGTACCACGGTTTCTTTAGACAGGGTCTGGGCACTTGCGCCGCCCAGCGCAGTGAGGCCCAGGAGGGCCAGACAAATAAAGTTTCGCCACATTGAACTTTTATTTATATTTGTTTGATTGAAGCATTGGGGACCGGGGCAGGACGGAAATTGCGTTGATTTTTCCATCGTGCTTTTGCCCGAATTTAACAGAAAACGCCGATACTATGAAATTGAAAATACCCGTTTTGTCTCTTATCGCAGCGGGCGCACTGTTGTATGTTCTGAGTTCATGCCAGAAAGATACAGATTGTATTGCCCTCATTACCTGCCAGGATTCACTTGGTAAGGCAGTCAGCAACGCCAATGTGTTGCTTTATGCCAAAGTGAAGAATTCTGCAGGGGTTACTTATACCGCAGATATTACGGCCAATTCACCCAGTGACAATTCTGGTCAGGTTCATTTCACCTTCAAGCTACCGGCTATATACGATATACTGGCTACCAAAACCGTTGGAACAAAAACCTTATCGGGTATAGGCATCATTAAGCTTGAGGAAGGCAATACAGTAGAAAAAACCGTAGTGCTGAAATAAATGCATCACAGCTTCAATCCCTTTATCAGCATTTCCTTGAACAATATCGGGTTCTGAGGACTGAACGGCGGCGTATGAATAAATTATTACCTTTAATTCCATTCCGGCTCTGAAGTGAAAAGTCGTCTCCTGCCGATACCGCTATTCCTGTTGTTTACCCTGTTGTGTACAGGTCTGCTGAACTCTTGCAGCAACGAAGACAAGGCCGCCAAAGATGAAGGCATCATAGAATTCAACACTGAAGCCACCGACCCTACACATCCCCTCTATGGATTTGCACCTGCCTCAGCCATCTTCAAATTCAAAAAAGACAAGTTCATCATTGAAATGAGCACCATGGGGCTGTTCAACACCTCCATCATTGGCGACCTGCACAGTAAAACCCTGGCTCAAACGGTAAAATTCATGAATCTGAAACAAGCCTGTATTGAGAAGGAACAGGACCTGATAGACGATAACAAGGATTACCAGCTCATCATTGAAGAAAGCAAAGAAACCAAAGAGATCGCCGGTTTAAAATGCCATAAGGTGAAGGTCACCAAAGTAAACGACCCGAATGTGAAATTTGATGTCTGGTATACCAAAGAACTTGGACTTGAAAACTGCAATGCCCTGAATCCTTATGCCAAAGTGAAAGGCGTGCTGATGGATTACCGCATTCAGAAAATGGGTATGGAACTTCATTTTTCAGCCAAATCCTACCAGAGGGTAAAGGTACCTGATCATGCCTTTGTGGTACCGGCCTCCATGAAAATAGTGAGCAAGGAAGAAATGGCGAAGTTTTTTGCCGATCTGCAGTAAGTTCTCTAATTTCATATTTCAAATTCTTTAATCCCCCATCCATGAAAAAGCTTGTTTTAATCTCGGGTCTGGCCCTGCTGGGTTTTGTGAACACACACGCGCAGGACTGCTACACAGTAAAAATGGCCATGAAAATTGAAGGTTTACCCCCGGAGTATGCCGGATTTGGAGAGCAGGAAATGGTGAATTACCTGAAGGGTGATCTATACCGCAACGAAACCAGCAGCATGATGGGTACCTCGAGCACCTGTTTTGATGGAAAGATACTAACGCACGTGAGTGACCAGATGGGAAACAAAACCGGGTTCACCGCTACCAAGGAAGAGCTGGACGCGGCGAACCAAAATGAGAACAAGGAAAAACCGAAAATTGAATACACCCAGGAAAGTAAAAAAATTGCCGGATACGAGTGTACAAAGGCCATTCTAAGCAGTGTTTCAAAAGATGGCAAGGAACAAAAAGTAACCGTATGGGTGACCGACAAAATTAAATCCACAGCCGCACGCGGCAAGCGCACCGGAGGCCGGGGCATGCAAATGGATTTCGGCGATCTCAAGGGATATCCGCTTCAGATCGAATCAAGCCAGAACCAGAACGGAACCGAAATGAAAATGGTTATGACGGCCCTTGAAGTCAGCACCGCACCTATTGAGGATAATTTTTTTAAGATCTCCACAGAAGGGTATACCATGATGAGTTATCAGCAAATGCAGGAGAACATGAAAAAAATGCGCAAAGGCGGGGAGTAAGACTTATTCTTCTGTAAATACCAAACCTTCCTGTTCGAGTTCTTTCAGCAGAGGTTCGTAAATGGCCTTGTGTGTGGGGATCTGTATCCCGCTCAGTTTCAGTTTTCCGCAGAGTAGATTTTTGACGGTTATGGCCAGTGGCAATCCCACAGTCAGGGCCATGGCCGTTTGTTTCTGATCTTTTCCAATCACCACAAGGCTTGATCGCAGCAGACGGGCAGCCTTTTCAGAAGGGAGCCGGTAACTGAACTGGTGTTGCAACACCACCATGTCCTTGTCAAGGGCCTGCAGTTTCCACTTGTCTTCGAGCAGGTGTTGCAGCAACTGGGCCGGTGTAGCTTCCTTTAGTTCTATTTTCCGATGGGCAAACAGATCGAGGCTTTCCAGCATGCTTTCGATTTCAGGATCCCAATCCCCGGCCATGAATTGTTTCAGCCTTGATTTGATTTCACCGCCGGATCCAGGCAGGAGAGAGGCCAGGAGGTCCGTGTAAGTGTAACGGTTGCAATGGCTGAGCCTGGTGCTGTCGTCGGTTAATCCCAGCCGAACCAATACATTCCAGGCCTTGCAATAACCCTTTTGCCGCAGCGTGCCGCGCAGCATCGTTGGGATTCCCTGAAGTCCATAAGCTTCGATATAAGAAATACTATCGCGGTTGGCGTAGGCATCAAAATCACCCAGACCTTTGATGTGCACCACTTCGCTTTGTTTGAACAAGCGGTTGTAAGGGAGCAGTTTCAGTTCTCCCTGTTCCAGGTATTGCGCAGTGCCCTGGCCGGCCAGTATCACATTTCTGGGATTCCAGCTGAATTTATAACCCCAGGGATTTGTATTGCTCTCTGGCGCAACAAGACCACCGCAATAGGATTTGAATGCAAGCAGTTCAGCGCCCTGTTCTTTCAATCTGTCCAGTATATGCATGGCACTTGCGTGGTCGATTCCGGGGTCAAGTCCGCATTCATTCAGTAATAAAATATTTTTGGAAACTGCTTCATCGTTAAGGGCCCTGATTTCAGCAGAAACATAACTGGCCGTTGCAAGATGCACTCCGGCTTCCACGCAATCACGGGCCACATCGCCATGCATGAATGCGGGCAGCATGGAAATCACAAGACTGTGGTCTCTGATCAGTTTCCTGCGCTCCTCCTCATTTTTAATATCGAAGGCAATGGCCCGTGCATTGGGATGAGAGGCTGCCTTGTCTTCGGCAAGCCGGCTGTCCATGTCGGCAACCGTTATGGTCCAGTGGTGAATCTCCGATTGCCTGAGCAAATACGAGATGAGTGAGCTGGAAGAGCGGCCTGCTCCAAGGATCAGTATGGTTCTCATAACTACGCACGAAAGTAAGGTTTAGACTTTAAAAATCCACTTTAACATAGAAGAGGGGCAGGAAACCCAGCTGATAATTCAAAACCAGGGGATTGGCCTTGTAATTTGATGGATCGGGTGAATACGCATAATTCAAAACGTTTTTGGTGTTCAGAATATTGAGCAGATCAAGCGCGATTTCGGTGCTGGCCAGTTTGCCATTGATCTTGTACGAAATCCTCAGATCCACGCGGTTGTATGCCTTGAATTGAAGGGTGTTCACCTGTTCATCCACCGGCACCACATCCATCACCGCGTTGCTGGCCGCTATGTCCACGGGCGAGTACCGCTTGCCTCCTCCAACGGTAATTTTGCTTCCAATGCTTATGCTGTTCTTCTTGCTCCTGCCCACCTGGTACTCCAATCCGCCCAGTAAATTGCTCATGAAATTTCCGTTGAAATCCGTATTGGCCCATTTTCCGGTGCTTTCGTTCAGGTACATGCTTTGGAAAAGCGAAGTGCTGAACATAAAAAAGGAATGTCTGTGAAAGAGTTTCTCCAGCGTGAATTCAAGGCCATAATTGTAACCCTTGCCTGTATTCTGCATGTCGTAATAGGGAAAAAAGCGGTTGAAGGTGGCTCCACGGTTGAGGGTTGAAACCGAGGAATAGTAACCACCTTTATAAACCGGCACATTATAGAGGTATTGATAATAGGCCTCAGTCCGGATCTTGAAATATTTCATGAAAAAATAATCATAACCTATTACTAGATGCTGTGCTTTGCTGAAATCCATATTCTTGTTCAGCAATGACCTCGAGGCATTATAGACCGCTTTACCATTCACGATCTGGCTGTCTGGAATAGCGAAATACAAATAAGTGGATTGCATCTGGCTGTGCATGCCGTAACTGAAACTGATAACCTGGTTGTGAGCGAACTGATAACGTAGACTGGCCCTGGGCTCAACCGCATAATGCCCGTTCAGGCTCAGGTATTGCGCATACAAACCAAGATTCAGGCTCAGCAGATCGCTGAATTTGTGCACCCAGTTGATGTAGGGCTGAATGAGCAAAAACTGATCCCTGGCGTCAACCCGGGTTTTAAAGGGCTTCTTGATGACCTGCGCAGCCAGTGTATCATAGAGTGAAGTTACTTTTACACTGTCATAATAGTTCACCCGCATCTGGTTCAGGAAAAATCCGGCTTTGATGCTGTTACGCGTGTTCAACTTGCTTTTCAGATACCAGGCCAGTGTGTTCTTCTGTTCGTTGAACACATAATCGAGCACCTGGGGCAGGGTATCGTTGGGTACGAAATCATCTGCACGTATCACGAGATAATGTTTCACCGCTATTTGCTGACCGCTCAAGGCCAGGCTGGTCTTCATCACGGTTCTGGAGTTGAGGGGATACAGATGCCCCAGTATGAGTGTTCCCATCTTGGATTTGAAATACTGGTCGCGGTTCAAATCTCCATAAAGCTCTGTTGGCCTTTCGGTTTTGTTGCTGGTGATGATGTTTATGTCGCTCGTACCGCCAATGCCACTGAAGCTGAATACACCGGCCTTGCGTGTGGGTAAGTTGAAACGGAAACCAAGGTCCTGGTATGCCGGAATGGCATCGGTGCCAAGGTTAAAATTCACTTTGTTAAAGAGGTCTAGGGTGGAGTAACGGTAGGTACCCAAATACGTTGCACCTGTTTTGCGGCTGATCGGACCTTCCAGAGATAGTTCGGTGCCCAGTACACCGAGCTGAAAGGTACGTTCGTGTTTCTCGTTATTGCCATTGCGCATGCGCAGGTCAAATACGCCTCCCATGGCGTTGCCATAATTGGCAGGAAATGCGCCCGTATAAAATTCGCTGTTCGCAAGATACTTGTTGTTGATGATGCTCTGGGGACCACCGGCTGAACCTGATACTGCGAAGTGGTTGGGATTCGGGATGTCAATGTCCTCAAGGCGCCAGAGTAGTCCTGCGGGACTGTTTCCTCTGATCACGATATCGTTTCGTGTATCGTTGGTACCCTGTATGCCAGCAAAGTTCTGGGCCATCCTGGCCGGATCCTGGCGTGAACCCGCGTAACGCTCTGTTTCCTCAATGCTGAAGGCTTTCATGTTGGCAGCCTGCATGGTGTTCACCACATCGGTGTCTTTGCCGGCTGACACTTCCACTTCCTGCATTTCCACGGCACTCTCTTCCATTTCAATCTCCAGAACCATTTCCTTGCCCGAGGTCAGTATCAAACCGTTCATAGGAACAGGTTTGTATCCGGTAAAGGTGACCAGAAGCGACTGGCGCCCAACCGGCACGTCCTTAAATCTGAAATTGCCATCGTTGTTGGTCACCGTATGTTGAGGCGTCGGTGTACTCTTCAACTGCACGATGGCTCCTGGCAAGCCGATACCTGTAACCTTATCCACCACCCTGCCCTTCAGAATCTGGGTGAGTTGCCCATGCAAATGACAGTTGATCAGTAGCAGTCCTAAGAGTAGTCGCACGTGCTTCATACATTAGGTTTTAGTGTGAATCAAAACTGGGTTCACAGGAACAGGTAACATGAAGGGCCAATAAGGACAGTTTGCTGAAATCAGAAAAGCAGGAACAAGATAACTGTAATTTTCAGACCTGCAAAATCACTCGCTTTTGATCCTGAGTGATTGCCCCACGCGCAGTTGTGTCTGGCGTAATGAATTGAGTTCGCGAATGGAACCTGCGCTGACTTGATATTTTTTTGCGATGCTGTATAGACTTTCGCCTTTCCGAACTTTGTGATATACGTAAGTACTTGAGCTCACAGCCGATTTGTTCTCGGCGAGAAAATTAGATCCCGATACACTGGATTCGGGTGTAGCACTTGCTGATACAGCAGCCAATTGATCCTGGGTTTTGATCTTCACCTCGCGCACATAAACGGTCAGTTTTTTGCCGGGACGAATTCCGCTTTTGCCGATGTGATTCCACATTCTGATCTCAGCTGTGGTAACGCCATATTTCCTGGCAATGTTGCTGAGTTTTTCTCCTGAGCGAACCGTATGGATTTTTTTAACCTCCGTAATCACCTCGTCCTTTCCCTGGCTGCGTTCTGCTTCAACCGATGCATAAATGGTTTGTTCATTGCTGAGAAAAAGTCCGATCTTGTTCTTGGGCAGACAAATGGTATTGCCTCCTGCCGGAATAATGTTTTTGCGGTACTGCGGATTAAAGTAGAGGATCTCTTCCTGGCTTACATCGAGTGCACGCGATAACTGGGCAAAACTCATTTGTTCTTTCAGCACAACGGTATCCACCTCAAAATACGTTTTACGGGGAACAGCTGGGTATAGGTTGTGTTCTGGACCGTAATTCATGACATAATTCGCAGCGATGAAAGCCGGTACATAACTTTGGGTTTCAAAGGGTAAAAAGGGTCTTATTTCCCAGTAAGTTGTTTTGCCACCACTGCGGCGAATGGCCTTGCTGATGGTTCCTGGTCCCGCATTGTAAGCGGCCAGCACCATTTGCCAATCGCCGAACATGTCATAAAGGCTTTTGAGGTATTCTGCCGCCGCCACGGTTGCCTTGTAGGGATCGCAGCGCTGGTCGATATAAGAGGTCACATTCAGTCCGTACATGCGGGCCGTAGGATACATGAACTGCCAAAGACCCGTTGCCCCGGCCCTTGAACGCGCATAGGGAATCAGCGCGCTTTCAATCACAGCCAGGTGTTTGAGTTCGAGCGGAATATTGTATTTGTCCAGAACCTCTTCGAACATGGGATAATAGAGCTGGGCAACGCCCATCATGCGGCTCACGCTTTCGCGTTTGCGCACGGTATAAAGGTCAATGAAGGATTTGACATGGGGGTTGTACACCAGATCAAATGGAGATACCGCGTCGAGTTTGGCCAATCTGGCCTGGTAAGCATAATCATCGTATACCGGCACTGAATCTTCGGCAAAATGATAGCGGTTGTGTTTCGGAAAAGCCGGCTTTTGAAAAGCCGTTTCAAACATTTTTTGGGTGGAGAGGCTGTCCAGCATCGCGGCCACAGGGTCATCAGCCGACAACTGCGCCCTGGTAAGAAGAGTGGTGCACAAAGCACCTGTTAATATGACAGCTTTCCCGAACTTCATGCCTGCCTTTGGTTTGTATTCAGTTTTAACGGCTTTTTGTTTTAAACGTTACAAGATAATGAAGATTTTTGTATTCCAAATCTTCAAGTTTATCGAAAATTGAGCTGGCCTATGACATACCCAGAGCTTAATTTTTAACTTTGGCCTGTGAAGAATGCCGATCTGGATGAACCACCCCTGCGCTATTTCAATCGCGATCCCTTGTGGGTGCTGAGTTCCGCTCTTATCAGTATTGGTTTTGTGGCATCCTGCGTCTGGCTTTTTATGGCCACGAATCCCCTTGCATTTTTAATGATGATACCGGCAGGACTGGCCTGTTTTCACAGTTTATGGATCATGCTGAACCCCTTTGCTGGAATTTACGCGGATAAGGTTGTGTTTACTGCTCATCTCCTGAATCATAAACAGCGCCATTTCCGTGATATCAAAACTGCGGGTTTTGACCGCTCGGGCCAGCTCATTCTGGAATACCACGATGGTGAAACCGAACGCATACAACTGCGTGGTATGAGGGCTTCTCAAAAACCCGAATTGCTGGCGGCTCTGACAAGCCCGCTTGTATAAATTTATAAGGCTTTCCGGCGCTTACCGCGTTACTTTTTTCCCGCTTTGTCTTATATAAACACGGCTCTGTTTAAAATACCCTGTCAGGCTGACTTAAAGGCTTCATTTTCAAAGTAATTTCGTTTTAAATATTTTATCTATGCTATTTTTAATTATGCAGACCGGCTCAGGTTTGACGGGCGCCGCGGCCGACAGCAGTAACTTGCCTCTCAACACGGGCATACAAAGTGCAGGTATCCAGGAGGCTTCTGAAACCAGTATGCCCCTGATCGAGATGGTCATCAAAGGTGGTCCGATGATGATACCCCTGGCCATATTGCTGATAGTCGCCATATACGTCTTGATTGAACGCATGCTGGTGATCGGCAAGGCTTCCAAACACAATTCCCAGTTTTTATCATCCCTGAAAGACATCATTCACCAGGGTAATATACCGAACGCCATCGCGCTGTGCAGAAACATGAACACACCCGAGGGTAGCATGATTGAGCAGGGTGTGAGCCGTATCGGGCAACCCGTGCAGGAGATCAGGGCTGCTATGGACAAGAGCGGATCGAACGAAATCGCAAAGCTCGAAAAAAACCTTACTGTACTGAATATCATCGGTCGCATTGCACCCATGTTTGGATTTATCGGAACCATTATCGGCGTGATCACCATTTTTTACAGTATTTCCATTGCCAAGACAGTTGAGATAGAGATTATTTCCAAGGGCCTTTACCAGAAAATGATCACTTCGGCCAGTGGATTGGTGGTGGGTGTGCTCGCCTTCATTTGTTACCACTGGCTTAATTCCAGAATTGACCGTCTGGCCCGGAATATGGAGGAAAGCCAGATCCGTTTTCTGGATATCCTGAACGAACCGGCCAAATGATCCAAATCCAAACCTTATAAAGACCATGGCCCTGCGCAAAAAAAACCGTGAAGCAGAAGTGAGCACCGACTCGCTGAACGATATCATGTTTTTCCTTCTGCTCTTTTTTCTGATCCTGTCCACCATGGTGAGCCCCAACGCCATCAAGGTAAATCTGCCCAATTCCCAGTCGAGGGAAACCATAGACAACAACAAAAAACCCCTTCACCTGGCCATTACAAAAGACAAGAAATACTACGTGAACAGTAAAGAAGTGCGTTTTGAGGATCTGGAAAAAGAAATTTCCGCTTATTCCAATCAGCAAACCGAACCGGTTGTGTTAATGCATCTCGATAAAGAATTGTCGATACAGGACGAGATCGACATCATGACGATTTGTTACAAATTGAATTGTAAAACAGTATTGGCCACAGCGGCTACCAAAAAATAAAATGGAACTCAGCCGGCAGGAAGAACAAAGAAACAGGCTGATATCGGGAAGTGCGACCTTTCTGATCATGGCCCTGATTCTGCTTTTTTTCATACTCTTCAAACTCATCACACCAAACCCGCCCTTTCCTGAAACAGGTGGCGGTGGCGGCCAGGAGCTGGCCTTAGGCATGGCCGATCTTGGCAACGATGCGGTAGATTACAGCACCATGGGAGAAGCTACCAATGTGGTGACGGAAGAAAGCGAACAGAAAGAAGACATTCAGACCGTAGAAAATGGTGAACGTGTAGACCTGCAGGAGATCAGGGATGAGAAAAAGAAGGTGGAAAAGGCCACAGTGCCGGTGAACACCCAGGTGATTAAACCGGTGATACCTGAAAAAACAGAAGCGCAGAAACTGGCCGAAAAATTCAAACACAATCTGGGCAAAACAGGAGGAGGCATTGGTCAGAATGAGGAAGCGGGACCATCGGGTTCACAGGACGGGGATCCCTTTAAGCACGGCACAGGCGGTACAGGCACGGGCAGCGGGGGGGGAGATGGCGATGGTGACGGGCCAGGCACGGGACCGGGTAAAGGACCTGGTTTTGGAGGAGGAAAGTACAATATTGATCTGCGTGGCAGAAGTCTTGTGAAACCACCCAAGCTTCCAACCGATCTCACCGAAGAAGGCAAGGTTGTGGTGGAAATTACGGTTGATGCAGAAGGAACCGTGATTGAAGCGAATCCGAACGGAAGAGGCACCACAACCAGCAGCGCCATTTTAAAAGCAAAGGCCAAACAGGCTGCTCTGGCTACAAAGTTTAACGTAGACGGAAAATTTGAAGAACAGAAAGGTACCATTACAATCATATTCACTTTCAACTGAAAATGACCTATACGCAAACGCTAGAATACCTTTATTCGCGTTTACCCATGTACCAGAGAGTAGGCGCGGCTGCTTACAAAGCCGACCTCGACAACACCATCCGCATTACTGATTATCTGGGGCGTCCACAGAATAAACTCAAATGTATACATGTGGCCGGAACCAACGGCAAAGGATCGAGCAGCCATATGCTGGCAGCCATATTACAAAAAGCGGGTTACAAAACGGGTTTGTATACCTCGCCTCACCTCGTTGATTTCAGAGAGCGGATCAAGATCAATGGAAAAATGATCCCCAAAAAAAACGTGGTTGAGTTTGTTGAAAAACACCGCGCGTTTTTTGAAAGCATTGAACCCAGTTTTTTTGAATGGACCGTCGCACTTGCACTGGATTATTTTGCGCAGGAAGAAGTGGACGTGGCCGTGATCGAAGTGGGTTTGGGCGGACGGCTCGATTCCACGAATATCATCACGCCAAAAGCCTGCCTGATCACCAACATCAGTTACGACCACATGAATTTGCTTGGTAACAGCATACGCAAAATAAGCTTTGAAAAAGCAGGCATCATCAAAGCCCGTGTACCTGTTGTGATCAGCCAGTACCAGAGTGTGAGCGCGCCTGTATTCAGTGCCGTGGCCAGGGAGAACAAAGCTCCTATTGAGTTTGCAGACAAGAATTACAAGGTACTGGGCACCCGCTTTGTGAAAAATCTGCTTGAAGTAAGTCTCCTGAACAAAGCCAGTGAAAAAAAAGAAAGCTATCAGCTCGACCTGAGCGGGCATTACCAGGTTATGAATCTGCTTGGTGTGCTGAATGTGGTGGAATTTGTGCGCAAGGCGGGCTTTATGATAGAAGCCGAACATGTGCAGGCCGCCTTACAGAATGTAACTGGACTCACCGGCCTGAAAGGCCGCTGGCAGAAGCTGGGTGAAAAACCGCTCATTATAGCTGATACAGGCCATAATGAGGACGGCATCCAGCAGGTTATGGAAAACATCAGGACCACAGCGCACCGCAACCTTCACATGGTGTTTGGCACCGTGAACGATAAGGACATCAGTTCCATTCTGGACCAACTGCCTAAAAAGGCGCAGTATTATTTTGTGAAAGCCTCCATTCCCAGGGCCCTGGATGAAAAGACGCTTCAAGCCTTGGCGTTGAAACACGGCCTCAAGGGTAAATCGTATGCCAGCGTAAGCGAGGGTCTGCAAGCGGCGCGGAAAGCCGCTGCAAAAAGCGACATGATATTCATCGGAGGCAGTACTTTTGTGGTGGGTGATGCCCTCACGATTCTGGAAGGCTAATGCAGAAAAACATAGGTGAAGAATCCACCGATGTAAGCCAGTGCGGCGATCCAGGCCAGGTTTTTGAGGTACCACATAAAAGTCATACGCTCGATGCCCATGGCCACCACGCCAGCCGCGGATCCAATGATCAGTATACTCCCACCTGTTCCGCTGCAATAGGCCAGCATTTGCCAGTACTCGTGATCCATTGAAAATGTTTCAATCGGATACATGGCCTGAAACGCCGCAACCAAGGGTACATTATCTATAACAGCACTTAGAAATCCGGTGAGCAGGAGCACCCCCTTTATGGAAGGGATGGCCTTCCCTACCCCAAGGGCCAGGTCCTGAAGCAAGCCGCTCACATCAAGGGCCGACACGCAGAGCAGGATACCCATGAAAAAAAGTATGCTGCTCGTATCAATGTTGCGCAAGGCAAAAGCCACTGAGTAATTTTTTTTATCCACTTCCTCGCGCCTGCCGTTAAGAATTTCCGTAAAGCACCACATGATACCCAAACCAAAGAGTATGCCCATAAACGGGGGCAGGTGAAAAATTACTTTAAACACAGGAACAGCCATGAGGATGATGAGTCCCAGATACAGAATCAGTCTGGAGTCGGTACTTACTTTTTGCAACTGTACCTTTGGCGCTTCTGCCATTGGCAGGAGCAATTTTTCTTTACGAATGATGAGCTGGATAAGGCAAACGGGAATTAGCAGATTCACCAGGGCGGGTAAAAACAGACCGTAGATGGTTTGCGTAGAACTGATCTGCCCGCCAATCCAGAGCATGGTTGTGGTTACATCCCCAATAGGGCTCCAGACTCCTCCGGCATTGGCGGCAATCACAATCAATCCGGAGTAAAGCAGACGAAGCCGTCCTTCGGGAAGAAATTTAAACAGCAGGGAGATCATCAGTAAAGTTGTGGTAAGGTTATCGAGCACTGCCGAAAGGAAGAAACTTAAAAGTCCGATCACCCAGATCAGCCGGCTGGCTTTGATGCCGTTGAGCCAGGCGGAAAGAACGGAAAACCCCTTGTGCGCATCTATAACCTCCACAATGGTCATGGCGCCCATAAGAAAAAAGAGAATGCCGGATATTTCTGAGATGTGGTTTGACAGTTGCGTGTCAACTGATTCATGAGCCGGACTGTACATGATCACCATCATCCAGCTTAAAACGCCAGCCAGCAGTGCGATGGCAGCCTTGTTCACGTTGATGCTGTGCTCCATGGCGATCAGCAGGTAAGCTAAGATGAACAGCACGGCAAGAAATGTGCTAAGCATACAGTTGTTGTTTTAATTTAAGCAGGTAGTTGTGCAAATGTATCAATCTGCTGCCGTACCAGCTAAACATTTCGCCGTCAACCCTTGTGATTTTGGTGTCGGGAAGCAAAACAGACAGTTCTTTCACATGCTTTTCTTCAAATGGGAAAGGTTCACTGGAAAGAAAACACCTCGCGGGGTTCATGGCCTTTAATGTTTCTGCACTTACTTCCGGGTATCGTTTCCGGTCTGCTGCCGCGTTTTTAAATCCGATGTGTTCAATGACATGGTGGATGAAATTGTCTGAACCGGCCAGGTGATAGGGTTTGTTCCAGATAAAATAGGCCAATGACTCCGGATAAAAGAGGCTTCTGCTCTTTTCCACCGAATCCTTAGCCTGCTGAACCAGTTCCGAGGCCTTCTCTTCCAGTTCCAGTATCAGTCCCAGTTCAGACATCATTTCAAAGGCCTGATCGAAGGTGTTCACGTCGGATATCCACACCGGAAAAATTTCAGACACTTTCAGGATCTCTTCCCGGGTATTCTCTTCCTTATTGGCTATTACCAGATCGGGTTTCAGCGAAACAAGTTTTGCAAAATCAATTTTTTTAGTGCCGCCTGTTTTCGTCACCTGTTTGAACATCTGCTCTGGTTTCCGACAAAATTTAGTGATGCCAACCAGTCTGTCGCCTAAGCCAAGCTCCCAGAGAAATTCAGACTGAGAGGGAACAAGCGAGATGACACGCTGCGGTGTTTGCGGGACATTCAAGATTCTGCCGAGCTGATCCTTGCTTTGCATCATGCTTCAAATGTAATTTATTCGCTGAAATTTGAGCATCTTTGCAGTGTTTTGACCAATTCTCTGAAGGGACATATTGCCTTGTTTTTTGCGCAAATTGTTTACGCGCTCAATTACTCCATCGCCAAGGATCTGATGCCTGATTTTATTTCTCCGGTTGCGCTTGTTTTCCTGAGGATAGTCGGTGCCTGCGCCCTGTTCTGGCTTTTGTCGGTTTTTTACAGGGTACAGGTGGTAGAAAAAAAAGATCTCTTCAAAATGGCCTGGCTCGCCTGTTTTGGCGTGGTCATCAACCAACTCTTTTTTATCTATGGGCTCAGCCTTACCAAACCAATCAATTCCGCCATCATCATGATCTCGAACCCGGTGATCGTATTTGTGTTCACACTACTGCTGCTCAAGGAACGGATCACGTTTTTCAAATTCAGCGGGCTTGTGCTGGCTATTGCGGGGGCCACCACGCTGCTCTTGTTCAGGGGCAACTTTCAGTTCGGGAGTGAAACCCTTAGGGGTGATTTTCTGACCCTGATCAATTCCACTTCCTGGGCCATTTTTGTGGTGCTGGTAAAACCAGTGATGTTACGATACAATACGGTCACGGCTATGCGTTGGATGTTTTTGTTCGGGACAATCTACATGATTCCAATCGGCTTGAAGGACGCGCTCAGCATACAGTGGGCTGAATTTACACCACATGCCGTGTTTGCAGTGTGTTTTGTGGTTATTGCCACCACCTTCTTC
>DAOMFS010000019.1:0-48777 GCA_035429925.1 Bacteroidia bacterium
TAACACTGTAAATATACATGGGAACGAAAATAGAAATAATTCAGGCAAGGCACACCTGCCGTGAAAAAGCGGGCTGGTATAATATTTGTAATTTTGTCGGCATATGAAAACATCCTTTGTTGAAGAATTGCGCTGGAGAGGCCTCTTGCAGGATATGATGCCGGGTACAGAAGATTTGCTTTCAAAAGAGCAGGTTTGCGGATACATCGGGTTTGATCCAACATCGGATTCACTTCACATTGGAAGTTTAACCCAGATCCTCACCCTTTTGAGATTGCAACGCGCCGGCCACAAGCCAATTGCCCTGATTGGTGGCGCAACAGGCATGGTGGGCGACCCCAGCGGAAAAAGCGCAGAGCGGAACCTGCTCGATGAAGCGCAACTCAACAAGAACGTGGAAGGCATCAAAGCTCAACTTTCAAAATTTCTTGATTTCAACGGCCCGGAAAATCCGGCCGAGCTGCTCAACAATTACGACTGGATGAAAAACTACAGTTTCATTCAGTTTATACGCGACGTGGGGAAACACCTGAGTGTAAATTACATGATGGCCAAGGATTCTGTAAAAAACCGACTTGAGAACGGGATGAGTTTCACAGAATTCAGTTACCAGCTCATGCAGGCTTACGACTTCTACTATCTCAACACGCACAAAAACTGCAAATTGCAAATGGGTGGTTCTGACCAATGGGGAAACATCACCAGCGGCACCGAACTCATCCGGCGCAAGACTGGCGCTGAGGCTTACGGACTCACTACTCAACTGGTTCGTAAAAGTGATGGCTCAAAATTCGGAAAAACAGAGAGTGGTAACATCTGGCTTGACCGGAACAAAACCTCACCTTACCGTTTTCTGCAATTCTGGATCAACACCAGTGATGAGGACGCCAAAAATTTTATAAAAATATTCACCTTTCTTTCAAAAGAAGAGATATCGGGACTGACAGAGGCGCATGAGGCAGATCCCGGCAAACGCCTGCTCCAGAACAGGCTTGCAGAAGAACTTACGGTGATGGTTCACAGCCGCGAAGATTACCTTGCTGCCATTGAAGCCTCAAAAGTGCTTTTCAGCGGAAACCTTTCTGATCTTCAAAAACTCGATGAACCTACATTCCTTGACGTATTTGAAGGTGTGCCGAATTTCACTATAGGACTCGACGATCTGAAGAACACGATTCCGGTGGTTGACCTCTTGTCAGAAAAGACGAGTATTTTTCCAAGCAAAAGTGAAGCCAGAAAATTTATCCAGGGCGGAGGTCTAAGCATTAACAAGGAGAAGGTTCAATCTCACGAAGTAAGTCTTGGGCTTACTCACCTGATCCGGAACAAATATCTGATCATACAAAAAGGAAAAAAGAACTACTTTCTCTGCAGGGTGAACCAGCATGGCGCTTAAACAGACTCAACAGCTCAGGTTGTCGCAAAAACTGCTGCCACAGCAGATTCTTCTGATGAAGCTTCTGCAATTGCCTACCATTGCCCTGGAAGAACGCATCAAGGAAGAGATTGAGGCTAACCCGGCACTGGAGGAAGATGACGGCAAAACGAATGAAGAGGATCTCTACAGCAATGAAAACAGTGAGGAGCCTGATCCAGGTTCGGAGGAAGAAGCGGACGAGAGCGGAGAAATAAGTGACCTGGAGATGAAGGCCAGTGACGATGTGGAGATGGAAGATTACATGGACGCGGAGGAGCTGGATTCTTACAAGTATGAGGTCATTAACAAAGGACCGGATGATGAAGGCCGCGAATTTGTAGTTGCCGAAGGGCTCGGATTTCATGATTTGCTTGAGCAGCAATTGGGCCTGAGGGAACTTTCGGAAAAGGAGTACACCATAGGCCTTTTTCTCCTGGGTTGTCTGGATGAAGACGGTTATATACGGCGCGAACTGGAATTTGTGATAGATGATCTCGCCTTCAACTACAACATTAAAGCTGATTTACACGAAGTGGAGGAGATCCTGCACATCATACAAACGTTTGATCCGCCTGGCATCGGGGCCCGCAACCTGCAGGAATGTCTGCTGCTTCAACTCGACCGGAAAACAGAAAAAACACGTGAGGTACTGCTGGCAACCGAAATGATACGTGATCACATGGAGGAATTTTCGCGCAAACATTACGACAAGATCCTCAAACGGCTGGGAATTGATGAAGAAGACCTTAAGGATGCCATTGAAGTGATCAGGCACCTGAACCCAAGGCCGGCCAACAGCGGTGAGTCGCGGGAGGGGAATGTGGGTGCCGTGGTGCCCGATTTTATTGTGAGCGTGAATGATGGCAAACCCGAACTCAGCATAAACGGACGTAACCTGCCCGACCTGAAGATCAGTCAGGAATACACGGAGATGCTGAAGGATTATGCACGCAGTAAAGACAAAAGCAGCCGTGAAGCATCTGGCTTCATCAAAAGCAAGATCGAAAGCGCTTCCTGGTTCATAGAAGCGCTTCAGCAACGTTATTCCACTATGGCGATATGCATGAAATGCATACTGGAATACCAGCACGATTATTTTGTAAGCGGAGATGAAAGCAGGCTCAAGCCCATGATCCTGAAAGATATTGCGGAACGGGTGAGCCTTGATCTTTCTACCGTTTCACGCATGGCCAACAGCAAGTATGTTCAAACACCATACGGAACTTTTCTGCTCAAATCGCTCTTCAGCGAAAGCATGAGTCGCGACGACGGAGAAGAAGTGAGCAGCCGGGAAATAAAGGACATACTCAAACAATTGGTGGACTCTGAAGACAAAAAGAACCCCTATACCGACGATGAGCTTTGCGAGCAGCTCAACACTAAAGGGTATTCCATTGCCCGCCGCACCGTGGCCAAATACAGAGAGCAACTGGACATCCCGGTAGGGCGCATGCGCAAGGAAGTTTAAGCCTCAATTCAGAAGCACGTTAAATACCCGACTTTGGTTCCCCTGGCTAACTTTAACCTGATATAAGCCTTTACCAAGGTGTTCAAGATTCACCTCCTCGCCACCCCTGAGTGATTTGGTTTCGTAGACCAGTCTGCCCAGTCTGTCATAAACCGCAAACTGGTACACATGCTCCGCCGGCGCGGTGAACTGAATTTGTCCGGACGTAGGATTCGGGAAGAGGGAAATACCTGAAAGGCTGAATTGATCGGGGAGTCCGACTTCCCAAATGGTGATCAGGGCTGCTTCGGTATCCTGCGCACAGGGGTGGAAAGCGATCAGTTGAACGGGGTAATTGCCATTGGCTGTGTACGTGGCGACCGGATTGGGCAGGCTGCTGCTTTGTCCGTTGCCGAATGTCCAGCTGAACTGTGTAGCCAGTGTGCTGCTGGCCTGGAATTGCACACTGGTTCCGATCAGTGTACTGGTGAACAGGGCCAGTCCGCTGAAGTCGCTGGAATTGTAAGCGGTATCGCTAATGCCTTCACTCAGATTATAATATGAACCGGATGGCACTTCCTCCAGTTTAAGCGCTCTTACCATATAATCATGCACACCCTTTACCAGAAGACAGGAGTCGAGATAGGAAGTGCCGGGGATCAGCTGGGCGTTGATTCTTGTGTAAAACGGAATGCTGTCGTTGCGGAGATAAACATGGTATCCTTTCACGGCGGTGTCGCTGCTGGGGGTCCAGGTGATGAGGCAGTGATTACCGGTTTTGGTGGCCACCACATTTGAAACCGGTGCAACAACATCGTTGCGCAAGGTGGGGTCTCCCATCAGGGCATTGTGAATCCAGCGCCCGGAAATGCCAGTGGGGCTTGCAAAATAAAGATTGCCAGGATTGTTCTGGGTAATAAGAAGGCTGTAACCAATGTTTTCGCCAAGGCCCATGTGATGCAACTGATAGTGTGGACGGCCCGACCACATGTTGGTGAGCATGTTGCCCTGTGCCAAAGGAGCACGTAAAAAACTGTTGGGTACATCCCAGTCGCCAAAGTATGAACCGAAGAGCATCGTGAATACACCCTGCAGGTTTGATGAGGCAAAGTTGGTTGTATTTCCAATTCCGCCCGCGCTGGTGAAGGAACCACCGCCGCAGCCGTATGACCATTGATACGAAGCAGTGCTCATGCTGGTGAAATAATCCGCCGCGGCAAGACTGCCGCTTACAAGAGCAGGAAAATTTTTATAAGCGCTGGCCGCGAAGGCTTCGCCCGAAAAGTAACCGAAATTGTCGTCGATCACCGCCTGTTTCAGGGGCACATATATTTTTTTTCTGTAATCATGATCCTTGTCGAGATAATTTTTGAGCAATTGCTGCTCGCTCAGGCTAAAGCTGCTCATGCTGCTGAGGTCAACCCGGCCAACCTGCAGCTCCACATCGTTGGGCACCAGACTTTGATCAAATTTACCATCACCGGGAATGTTCTGAGTACGGGGCGGTGAAGCCGTTGTTGAGGTAACGTTGATGTCTGTCCACGTGCCGTTGAGTTCACCGTAATAGACATCGGCCGGCCATGCACCAAGGTGATCGGGGTGACCATCGGGATTGATGTTGCCGCTATAGGGTACAGGAACATGGCCAAACAGAAACACGGCTTTAGTGTTCACCGGATCGATGTTATAATCAGTCAGGATCAACGATTTCACATGAGGGACACTTCCATTACGGTCCACATCATGCCTGATCACTTGCCAGCCATCACCCTCCATATCTTTTACAAGTCTTTTCAACTCAAGGGAGAGAGCCTGTATGCAGGTGCTGTCGACCAGCAGGATCAGCTTTCCGCGAAAATCCGTTTCAGCGACCTGAATGCCGGCATTGATATAACCGTAACCGGTGTAATTTGAGCCAACGCGTATCACCCTGTATTCATAATTGGTATTAATTGCGGCCGTGTTGTCAAGGTATTGATTGACGGTGCTGCTGAGCAAAGCCAGCGGAGACCCCCAGTTCGTTGCAGTTTTTAACTTCCGGAATACCTGATACTGTGTGCTGCTTCCATTCGCGGCCCAGTTCAGTGTGATTTGCGGTGGGCTCGACTGTACAGTAGCCTTTAACTGCACGGCAGGATCGGAAACCGATTGACTGATTCCGGGAAGGGAAAGCAAAAGCAAACATAAGACCCATGTAAATTTTTTCATGCGGTATAACTTTGATAAGCGTATACTATACTAAATATACTGATTTTAGGCCCAGGTTTCCAAATCTGAGCCGGGGGTATCAATGCCTTTTGTGGTTTGAAAAACTGGGACAGGTGTCGCAGCGGTTTTTTTTCAGAAAACAGGACGAGGTCGCCAGCCAAATCAGGAGTGACGGGATGATCAGAAGCAGGCAACGGCGGAGCATGTCAAAACAAATGTATCGAATAATTCGTAATTTTAAGCCAGTGCAGGTTTAAACGAAAGCCGCGTACCCGAACAATTTCATATTATGGCATTTCAACCCTTGAGCAACATCGGCAGGTATTTTGCCCTCATGCTCAGAGTATTCAGGCGACCCCAGAAATTCAGGGTGTTTATGAAGCAGTTCGTATTTGAGATCAACAACATCGGCATCACCTCCATGCCCATCATCGCGATCATTTCGGTATTCATGGGAGGCATCATCACCATTCAGGCGGCTTTTGGATTCGACAATCCCATGGTGCCCATTTACGCGATAGGCCTGACCACGCGCGAGAGTGTTATTTTGGAATTCAGTCCCACCATAGTTTGTCTTATTCTTGCTGGAAAAGTGGGGTCAAACATTGCTTCTGAAATCGGGGCCATGCGTATCACAGAGCAGATCGATGCCCTCGAGATCATGGGCATCAATTCTGCCGGACATCTTATTTTGCCCAAGATAAGCGCGGCCGTGTTTATATTTCCTTTTCTGATCGCCATTAGCATGTTTCTTGGTTTGCTTGGTGGTTACGTGATGGGCATTGCTGCCGGAGCCTGCAGCGCGTATGAGTATATCTTCGGCATACAAGCCTTTTTTGAACCCTGGAAACTGTATTATTCCTTCACCAAGGTGGTGGTATTTGCATTCATCATCACTTCGGTATCCTCATACTTCGGATACAACACACAGGGCGGAGCACTGGAGGTAGGCCGCAGCAGTACCAATGCGGTGGTGTTCAGCAGCATTCTGATCCTCTTGTTCAGCCTTATCCTTACCAATCTTTTCTTTCACCGTTGATCGAGATCAGGAACATAAGCAAGACCTTTGCCGACAGGCATGTTGTGAAGGATATTTCCTTCACTTTTCAAAAAGGCAAAACCAATCTCATCATCGGAGAAAGCGGATGCGGGAAAACAACCATCATTAAACTGATGGTGGGTCTGGTAGAACTGGATCATGGCGACGTGATCTACGAAGGCAAGAATTTCCCAAAACTGGAACCGGATGAAAAACAGGAATTGAGAAAGGAAATCGGGATGACGTTTCAGGGCGGAGCACTTTTTGATTCCCAAACACTTGAAGAGAATGTGATGTTTCCGCTCGACATGTTCACCAATATGAGCAAAGGGGAGAAACGCGACCGGGTTAATTTTTGCCTGGAGCGTGTTCAGCTCAGTGGCAAGAACGATCTTTATCCGGCTGAGCTCAGCGGTGGGATGAAGAAGCGAGCAGCCCTGGCCAGGGCTATAGCCAACAATCCGCGTTACCTCTTTTGCGATGAGCCCAATTCGGGCCTCGACCCCAAAACCTCTATAGTGATCGATAACCTGATTCAGGATATCACACGTGAATTCAACATCACAACCATCATCATCACGCACGACATGAATTCGGTGATCGAAATCGGTGAGAACATCATGTTCATGTACAAGGGTGAAAACTGGTGGACGGGTGAACGCTCCCAGATCCTGAACACCACGAATAAGGAACTGATTGATTTTGTATTCGCGAGTGAATACATGAAAAACATCTTTAAGGCTACGAGGAAGAGCTGAGTAATTCCTGAATTTCCAACCAGCGCATGGATTTTTCGTCGAGCCTGGAAATGATCTTGCTGATCTCCTCGCTGATCTTCTGAATCTCCTGGTAATCGCTGATTCCGGATGAAAGACTGGTTTCGAGCTCTTTCTTTTTCAATTCAAGATGCGGTATTTCAAGTTCAAGTTCCTGAAGCTCACGCTGTGTTTTGTAGGACAGTTTTTTTGAGGCGCTTTCCTTTACACCAGGCGTCTCAGCTGCAGGTTCGGGAGGCTTGTCTTTCGTTATCACAGTGTCTTCAGATGTTGCTTTCTGATTGCTTTTCCAGAGGCGGTATTCGGTATAATTACCCGGAAAGTCGCGGATTGCCCCGTTACCCTCAAGCACAAAGGTGTGATCAACCAGGCGATCTATAAAATACCTGTCGTGCGATACGATCAGCACACAGCCTTTGAATTCTTCAAGAAATTCTTCCAGGCTTTGAAGCGTCACAATATCGAGGTCGTTGGTAGGCTCGTCGAGAATCAGAAAATTAGGATTCTTCATGAGCACCGTAAGCAGATACAACCTGCGCTTTTCGCCTCCGCTCAGGGTGTGTGCGTAGGCGTACTGCACAGAAGGCGGAAAATTGAACCGTGTCAGCAGTTGAGAGGCTGAAAGTGAGCTCCCATCCGCGAGTGGAATGTGTTCTGCAATATCGCGCACAAGCTCAAGGATCCTTTTGTCAGGATCAATTTGCATGCCGCTTTGAGAGTAATAACCAAATACAATGGTTTCACCAAGCTGCACTTTGCCGCTGTTAACGGGCTCTTTGCCCTGTATGATGTTAAGTAAGGTGGTTTTGCCGGTTCCGTTCTTACCAACCAATCCGATCTTCTCGCCCGGAATAAAGGCATAAGTGAAGGCTTCGCTGAGGATAACACGGTTGGGAAACGATTTGGTGATGCGGTGCAGCTCCACAACCTTAGATCCCATGCGTTCCATTTTGGTCACCAGTTCCGTTTTCTTCTCCACCCGTTTTTGACGGGCTTTTTTTTCGATTTCGTAAAAGGCGTCTACCCTTGATTTTGATTTTGTTCCCCTGGCCTTTGGCATTTTGCGCACCCACACAACCTCTTTTCTGTATAGGTTGCGAGCCTTGTCCACTTCGGCATTCCAGATCTGTTCGCGTTCTGCTTTTTTCTCCAGGTAATAATCAAAATTGCCTTTGTACTCAAAGAGCTCTTGCTGATCAATTTCAATAATGCGGTCGCATACTTCGTCGAGGAAATAGCGGTCGTGTGTCACAAGCAGGAGGCTTATGGAAGATGACTGCAGGTAATTTTCGAGCCATTCTATCATATCGATATCGAGGTGGTTGGTAGGCTCATCCATAACCAGGAATTCAGGCCGGTTAATGAGTGTGAGCGCCAGGGCGAGGCGCTTTTTCTGACCACCTGAAAGGGTGGAAATACGCTGTGTGGTATCCCTGATCTCAAGTTTGGAAAGGATCTCGAGAATATTTTTCTCGTAATCCCAGGCTTCCATCCGGTTCATTGCCTGAAGTGCTTCTTCAAGTCTGGCAGCGGCCTGCGCGCTGTGTGATGTTTCGTTTTCGAGCAGGGCGCTGTCATATGCCCTGATGCATTTGACAAATCTGTTATCGGCCGAATCGATAAGATTTTGTATGCTGAGGGATTCATCGAACGAGAAATCCTGTTCCAGAAAGCCGATGCTAAGGTCTTTTCTGTATACCACCTCGCCTTCATCGGGAATTTCGAGCCCCCTCAAAATTCTGAACAAGGTGGTTTTGCCTGAGCCGTTTCGGGCCACAAGAGCCACCTTTTCGCCGTATTGAATGCCGAAACTGATCTTGCTGAACAATTGTCTTGCACCGAAGGCCTTGCTGAGATTGCTTACAGAAAGCAGGTTCATGGGCGCAAAGGTAATCAAAGCCCCGAGAGGGGGCGTGTGGATGGGAAGGATAGAAATAAAAAACCCCCTTTGTTCAGGGGGAGATGATTCCGAAAATGAAGTGGTTCAATTCAACTTGCTGTGGTCGACGGTACTTACTATTTCGCCTTGTTCATCCCAGTTGGTCCATATGCCTGTTTTGGCACCGTCGAGATAATTCATTTCAAAGCGTTTGTGACCTTTTTCATCAAATACCAGCCAGGTGCCGGTTTTTTTACCCAGGTTATAGAATCCGATCGCAATCACATTGCCGTTCTCAGCGTAACGTGTCCACTTGCGGTCTTTCTGACCCAAATGAAAATACCCTGTTTCCATCAGACGCCCACTGGCATAATAATAATCAGCCTGCCCTTCAATTACACCTTCCTTCACCTGCAATTCGGTCCTGGTGCCGTTTTGCACCTGCGATACCACGCCATTAAAGAGTGCGCCGTCGTTGTCTTCGTACAAACCCTTACTGTTCAGTGTTTGGCCTTTCATAAGACCTAATCCGAACATCGCCACTAAAACGATTACCTTTTTCATACTACAGGATTCTTTGTTACCAATCCTATATCAAAGTTAACCAGATGGAAATTCAGAAACAATTCACTAATAAAAGCTTAACCCAAAATTTACTTTGGATTGGACTAAATTCAATGCAAACCTTGAAATGACAGGGGTTACAGCCTTTTCAGAGGGATTTGAGGCTCAGTTCGGTGCTGTTTTCCAGATCAGACAGGCTAATCTCCAGGGGCTGATAGCCCAGGCTTTCAACAACCAGATGCAGATTTTCAGCAGAGCCGGGGATTCTGAATTTTCCGGAGAAGTCGCTGAAGTACTCTGTTCCGTTTTCTTTCACTTTGATCCTTGCACCGGGAATGCTCTCTCCGTTGGGGGCCATTACCACGCCGGAAACCTGACGGGATCCGAGCTGATTTTTATCACCATTCAGGGCCAGACCGTTCAGGGAGATCAGAATAAAACTTAGTGCAATGAGTATCACTTTCATGCAACAAATCTAGCGCAGGCACTTATACTTAGCCTTAAGCCAAGATGAACAAAATGTTAAGTTGCCGGCACAGGAAAAGCCAGTATCTTTGCGCCCATGCGTATTGACATCCTCAGCGCCGTACCTGAACTGATCCGGAGTGTTTTCAGCCATTCCATACTGAGCAGGGCGATCAAAAACGGCCTGGTGGAGGTGAACCTCATCAACCTGAGGGATTATGCCAGCGGTAAACAAAAACAGATCGACGATTACGCCTTTGGCGGGGGAGCCGGCATGGTGCTGATGATAGAACCCATTGCAGCCTGTATGGAGGAACTCAAATCCCAGCGTATGTACGATGAAGTGATTTACATGAGTCCTGATGGCGAAATGCTGGATCAAAAGCTTTGCAACCAGCTTTCTCTGCAAAAGAACCTGATGATACTCTGCGGGCATTACAAGGGAGTTGATGAACGGGTCAGGGAACACCTGATCACACGTGAAATCAGCGTTGGGGATTATGTACTGAGCGGAGGGGAAATTCCGGCCGCTCTATTGAGCGACGCGGTCATCCGGCTCATTCCGGGGGTGCTCAACGACGAAACTTCGGCTCTGAGCGATTCGTTTCAGGACAATTTACTCGCACCGCCCGTATACACCAGGCCAGCGGAATACAAAGGCTGGAAAGTGCCTGATATCCTGCTGAGCGGGCACGGTAAGAATATCGAAAAATGGCGTCATGACCAAAGCCTTGACCGCACCAGAAAGCGGCGTCCGGGTTTGCTTGAATAAGCATAATTTTTATGAAAAACACGGCTTATATCTTCCATTATTTTACTTTATTTGACATTCAAAAATCAAGCACATGAAGGTTGGGATACCGGCGGAAACCGCTCCAAATGAACTCAGGGTGGCTGCGACCCCCAAAACAGTTAAACGGCTTCAAAAACAAGGTTTTGAGGTCCTGATTCAGAAAGGCGCCGGTGAAAAGGCGAATTTTTCGGACAAGGAATTTGAGGAAGCCGGGGCTAAGATCCTGGCCGGAGCTTCTGATATCTATACTCAGGCTGACATTCTGCTCAAGGTGAAGGAACCAAGTGCCGAAGAAGTTGCACAAATGCACGAGGGCCAGGTTTTGCTGAGTTACCTCTGGCCTGCCCAGAATCAGGCCTTGCTGCAAAAGCTGGCTGATCAAAAAGTGAACGCGGTGGCCATGGATGCCATTCCGCGTATTTCGCGGGCCCAGAAAATGGACGTGCTTTCGTCTATGGCCAATATTGCCGGGTACAGGGCTGTGATCGAAGGCTCGTTTTATTTCGGGCGCTTCCTGAATGGTCAAATCACGGCGGCAGGCAAAGTGGAGCCTGCCAAGGTGTTGGTGATCGGCGCCGGTGTGGCCGGGCTGGCTGCCATTGGCGCGGCGAATTCACTGGGCGCCATTGTGAGGGCTTTTGACACCCGTAAAGAAGTGGCGGAGCAAATTGAGTCCATGGGCGCGCAGTTTTTAACAGTAGAGATCGAAGAAGACGGATCCACCTCATCGGGATATTCCAAAGAGATGAGCAAGGAATTCATTGCTGCCGAGATGGCACTGTTCAAAGCCCAGGCAGCTGAGGTGGACATTATCATTACAACTGCCCAGATCCCCGGAAAACCGGCCCCAAAACTTGTACTTGAAGACCATGTGGGCGTGATGAAGCCAGGCTCGGTGATCGTTGACCTTGCCGCTTCGTCGGGAGGTAACTGCGCCCTGACCAAACCAGGAGAAGTATACACCACAGCCAATGGGGTAACCATATTGGGTAAACTGAACCAATTACCAAATCAGGCCTCGCAGCTATACGGCAACAATCTCTGTCATTTACTTGACGACATGGGTAAGGCAGATAAATTTAAAATAGACATGGAGGATGCCGTGGTATCACGTGCTATGGTAACCTATAACGGAAAGATCAACTGGCCCCCTCAACCCTTGCCGGTGAGCACGGCTCCCGCGAAAAAACCAGCGGCTGTACAAGCTCAGGAACAAAAGGACAACGAGGCGGAGAAATTCAGAAAACAAGGGGTATCCATGATGATCAGACTGGCAGTGATCGGACTTATACTCTGGTTGCTCGGTCGCTTTGCTCCGGGAGATTTCATGCAGCATTTCACGGTATTTGTGCTGGCAGTGTTTGTAGGTTGGCAGGTGATCTGGAACGTGTCACACGCCCTGCACACACCTTTGATGGCGGTTACCAATGCCATCAGCGGCATCATCATTGTGGGCGGGCTTTTACAAACCACCAGCGATCTGTCCAGCACCCTCACCATACTGGCCTGCATAGCCACGCTGGTAGCCAGCATCAATATTGTGGGTGGCTTTGTGGTAACGCGTCGTATGTTGAATATGTTCAAAAAATAAAGTTTCATGATAGTTAAGGAAATTCAAACAGCAGCCTATTTATTTGCCAGTATATTATTCATTCTGAGTTTGGGCAGTCTGTCTTCGCAGGAATCGGCGAAACGCGGTGTATTTTACGGCATCATTGGTATGGCCATTGCCATCCTTGCCACCCTATTCGGACAGGAAGTGCAGGGGCACGCTTACATTATTGTGGCCATAGCCATTGCCTCGGTGATTGGTGTGTTTGTGGCGCGAAAGGTGGAGATGACCTCCATGCCACAGTTGGTGGCCATCTTGCACAGTTTTGTGGGATTGGCAGCGGTTTTGGTAGGCTTTGGCTCTTACCTTGATCCTGACACGCAAAACCTGCCTTCAACAGAGCACAGCATACATCTGGTGGAAGTATTTGTGGGCGTGTTCATAGGTGCCATTACCTTTACCGGTTCAATCATTGCCTGGGGTAAACTGGAAGGCCGTGTACGCAGCAAACCCTTGCTGTATCCCGGACGTCACCTGGTGAACATTGTGCTGTTGCTGGCTTGTATCGTGCTGGGTGTATTGTTTACTGGAGCAGAGGGCACATCAGGCATGCTTTATCTTGGCATCATGACTGTCATCGCATCCTTTATTGGTGTAATGCTGGTGATGGCAATAGGCGGAGCCGACATGCCAGTGGTGGTATCCATGCTCAATTCGTATTCGGGCTGGGCTGCCTCGGCGGCTGGCTTTATGTTGGGCAACGATTTGCTGATCGTGACCGGGGCCCTGGTGGGCAGTTCTGGCGCCATTCTCTCCATCATCATGTGCGAAGCCATGAACCGTTCGTTTTTTGCCGTTATTTTCGGGGGCTTTGGCAATGCCCCGGCCAAGGGTGGAAGCGCCAAACAAATGGAAGGGGAGGTGACCTCGCTGAACCATCAGGAAGTAGCCCTGTTGCTGAAAGAAGCCAAATCACTCGTTATAGTACCGGGTTACGGTATGGCTGTGGCCAAGGCACAATACCCCATTTACGATCTGGTACAAACCTTGCGCAAAGCGGGCAAACAGGTGCGCTTTGCCATACACCCGGTGGCAGGCCGTTTGCCCGGGCACATGAATGTATTGCTGGCCGAGGCGAATGTGCCTTATGATATTGTGCTGGAGATGGACGAGATCAACCCTGAACTGCCCGAAACCGATGTGGTGATGGTGATTGGCGCCAACGATGTGGTAAACCCTGGAGCCCAGGATGACCCATCCAGCCCTATTTACGGTATGCCGGTGATTGAAGCCTGGAAAGCCGAAAAGGTGATTGTGATGAAACGCTCCATGTCGGTAGGCTATGCCGGCGTTGAAAATCCCTTGTTTTACAAATCGAACGCCGATATGCTTTACGGCGATGCCAAAGACAGTGTTGAGAAGATCCTGGGCTTTCTGAAAGCCTGATTATTCCTTCAGCGCTTAAAGGGGGTATGATCAGTTCATCTGCCTAGCCCGCTTTGTATTTTATTTTTTTAAGCCCCTGATTTTATCAACATCGGAAACCATTTGGGCAGCCGGGCGTTAAACTTTAAAAAAGAAACATGAAAGGTATACGAGCAGTGGTGGTGTTATGTTGTATTGTGGTAAGCGCGAGCGCCCAATACCCATTGAGTAAGGGGCAATCACAGTTTAACGGCGGACTGGGATTATCGTCCTGGGGCATTCCTGTGTACCTGGGTTTGGACTATGGCATACATAAAGATATCAGCCTGGGAGGAGAATTAAGTTTTCGTTCTTATCGCGAAAACTGGAACAATGCCCGGTATAATCACGCTGTACTGGGACTTTCAGCGAACGGCAATTACCACTTTAATCAGGTGCTTGATATTCCCATGGACTGGGATCTTTATGCAGGACTGAACCTGGGTTTTTACCTGATGAGCTCACCCGATAATTATAACGGTTCCAGCAGTTCGGGACTGGGCCTTGGTTTACAGATAGGCGGGCGATACTACTTTAAGGACAATGTGGGCATACAGCTGGAGTTTGGAGGAGGCAATGCTTTTTCCGGAGGGAAGGTGGGGATATCGGTGAAGTTTTAAATTAATTATATTCCGGCCCGCTTTATTATTTTTAAGTTGGTGCGGATTTGTAATCCGTGCTTGAATTTATTACTAATAAATTTGAGGTATGTCCACAAAGTATAAGGCAACAGTTCCCGGTGAGCCATATTTTATTGCATTAACGATCGTCAATTGAACACACGTTTTTCCACACCATAATCAAAGAGAAATGACACCGATTTCAAATCCGCGAGAACAGGTAATACCTGATTTAATGTTAGTTAGTGACCAACATTTTTTTAATATAAAAGCCAGCATTCGTTCTAACCTTCACTGTATATGCTCCAAAAATCAATTCTGAAGTTGGAATTTGTATGCTAGTTTGAGAGTGGCATTTCTTCAAGCAAACAACCTGTCCAAGGCTATTAATTAAGGAAACCTCTTGAAGTTCTGTGTCTGGACTCAAAGTAATAATACTAATAATTTGAGATTCTGAATCATGCCAGGTTTTTAAGCCATCAATAGTTTTGATTTTCTCTAAAATTCCTGTAGCACAATTTTCTGTCGGAAAAATTATTGAATTGCAATATGAAACAAGTGCACAATTCAAAGGATCATTTAATATTGCTCCTGGCTCCATAAAGACTTGAACAACAGGACTGACATATACTTTTAGATTTAATGTTGAATTGGTTTTCAGGTAATATTGCTGGATTTGTCCGCATCCGAATGATACAACTGTGAGTGTGCAGTTACCGCTAACAAATGCTGTAAAACACGAAACACTCGCCGAAATAGAATCGTACACAGTAGTATTTGGACCGCAAAGATATTGAATGGAAGTAGTGCTATTAGAAGGCGATGAAGATGTATATGGATAGAAAATAGCATTAGGTATAATAGTTGGCGAACAAATAACTTGTGACAGGAAGAAATTAAAACAAAAGAGAAATAATATTGAAAACACTATTTTCATTTTTTTGATGTATGTCTCTCAAAATCTATGCCAGGAAACATGAAGACTTAGATTTCAGATGCGCGAGAATATGAGTTTATTTGGTTAAATTAGCTATGGATACAAATAAGTCAATTGTTAAAAAGCTCATAATTCAGCGATACAAAAGACAAAAGGCCTTCTCCATGTCAATTCGTGCACTTTCCTATGTTATTCTAATTCTCGGAACTTTTTCTTGCGGGAAAGACAAGAAGGAGCCGACCAAGCAAACTCTATTGCCATCTCCAGGTTACTCATTTGACTGTGAGGATACGAGTTTGAATTGGTCAACTCAGGAATTTGATACGGATTTTGGACAAAATGTTCTTTACTACGGGAAATTGAGTGTATGGCGAGTGATTTATGATCCATACAATTCTAATATTATTTATTATTTGACAAACGAACAAGCTGGAAACAATCATCATCTTTGGAAATATGAACGTTTAACCAAAATAAAAACACACCTAACTCAGAACGTTATGAATAATATCAGTATTGGGTCGAATGGGTGGATAGCTTTCGAATCGCAGTTCAATATATATAAGATTAAGTCTGATGGCGATAGTCTGACCCAGCTGAGTTTCACAGGCGCACTTCAGCCGAGGTGGACAGAAGATTGTAAAAGCATTTTCTTTGTGAAGCCCACAGGTGGTGAGGTATACAAATATGATAATAAACAAAATACTATTGTAGATACCTTGATGAACATATTTTCTGAAGTATTGCCGTACAAAAATTTCATCTTTTACCTTAGCTATGATATTTCAACTGAAGTAATGAGTATTGTTAGAAAGAACATGGATAACAATTCGAGCACAACTATTGTTTCAAGAGGTGGGCCTAATGACCAGACAGGAGAGAGCATCAGCTATTGGTTTTTAAACAAAAATGGAACTAGCCTTTTTTGGTTTGGCAACCATGGCTTATCTGTAACTAATCTCAGCACTTTACAATCAAAAAGGGTTATAAATAGTGGATATGGGAGCCACACTTGGTTCTACTACTTTAACAGTTGTACACAAAGTGGGCAAATAATAGCAACATGTTCTGTTGACTCAGTTGTGAATCCACTTCTGAGGCATGAATTGCATTATTCGTGGGAATTTAGTTCTGATGGAAAATGCCGTCATAGAGTCGAACTTCCAGATTGATTGAAAATGCATTATCTGAACAAAACTGACAGTCAAAAAGTGCTTTTCTATTTACTGAAACAATTAACACTGTAAAGTGTCCTGAGCCGCTACCAGTGATGGCTGTTTGCCGTCTGAATCAATTCGTTGCATGCACTTACAATAAAAGTTCAGGTTTAAGCTTCCTAAATCGGTAGACTCTAATTTCCTGCCTGCTTTACAGTTTTTCCTGTGAGTATAGACTCTCCTGCCCTGAGCTCGAGCAGATAAATGCCATTGGGTAGCGCTTCAGATGCACTGTTGGTGCCATTCCAGATAAAAAGTTGATTGCCCTTGTCCTGCATGCCGGGATCTGCCTCGTAAACCACCCGGCCCAGCAAGTCCCTGATAGAAATATGAACCTTGCAGGCTGAAGGGAGTGTATAGTTCAGCTTAAGGGTTTCTGAAAAAGGATTGGGAACCGCGAGCAAAGCGGGCGAAGCTTGCCATTCATTTTTAGGCATTCCTACGGCGAGCAGAGGATCGCTGTCGATGATGCTTTTGAGATCGATCAATTCATCGCCGTTCTGGTAATCGAGGTACAGTATACCGTCGAACAACATTTCATCATGGGTACCTGTACCTGCCGAAACCGCAATGGGCGGATTACTTGGGTTGTTGGGATTATTTGAGGTGTTGTCGAACTCATGTTTGGCAAAGAGCCTGTAAGCCGAAGGAATTTTCACCAGTTTTGGATAAGTGTAATAATCCTGCCACTCAAAATTCCAGTTGTTGATTCGAATCAGTTTAATGGTGTCCACTCCTGGGAGCAGGGCATAATTCAGAATGCTTTTGCAAATGAGGTGAGAGTGTGGCATGATGGCCATGATGGATATGGGTGCGGGCAAACCAACACTTGGTGAAGGGTAATAAGCCGTGAAAGAAGCCGTGCTGTTGGCCGGTATAAACATGGACCAGTTTTGGAGCGGTACGGCTGAATACACGGGACGTATGCCTGTACTTCCTGGAGGGTAGAAGTAAAACCTGATCCTGGTGCTATCCACCTGTCCTGAACTTCCTGCGGGGTAATGGATCTGCAGGATCACTTTGGAACCGGCCTTCAGCCGCATACCCGCTTTCAAGGGAGCCTGTGAGGGAAACACTGTGGCCTTAGTGCCTGGGGCATAAGTGCCAATGGTTAAATTTCCGGGGATGTTGAAGCAAGAACCACTCAGGTTGCTCTGATAATTTCCGGTGGTGTCGGCAGTCACGACCGCGTGATGTACAATGGCCGGGTTACCGGGAATAATTTCAAAGGCCCGGATGATACGGTCCTGGCTGAGACCGCTGGGCACGGAGAAACAATAGTATTTGTCGGTACTGGTGGCGCCACTCGTAAAGTGTCCTATGCTGAGCGTGAGGTCGGCTTCGCCGGCAAGCTGATAACCGTTGGTGTAAAGTGGTGGTGCAGGGGCCAGGCTGGTATCTCCCGGGGCGGCTCCCGCGCTGATCCAGTTCAGGATGGATTGTTTTTCGGAGAGGGTGATGATGCGCTCATGCAGGAAACGGGTATACGAGGTGTCTGCATTCCAGGGCGGCATTTTGTTCGCGCTGAGGTAGGCCTGTATGTTGGAGGATTCAGCGGCTGTTTGCGTGTAATTCATGAAGGGGAAATCGGAGGCGCCTGTGTGGTGGCAGGAGGTACAGCGTTTATAGAATATGCCGGCTACATCCTTGTACACCAATTGGGCCTGGAGTCCTAAGGAAATCAAGAGCCCGAAAAAAAGCAGGTTGAGTTTGTTCATGTGTTTGGGGATTAAATTAAAGGTAATAAAAATGAAAACATGATGCTTAGATTACTTCTATGGCTAGAGAAATATTTTGAACGTTCTTTCTGTCTTGATGCTTCGACAAGCTCAGCACAAGCCCGAAAGAACCAAAGAAGTCAGGGCTTTGGAGAAATATTTTGAACGTTCTTTCTGTCTTGACACAGGGCAAACACACATGGTGTGTTTGAGCCAGCAGGTGCGTAAGCAACCAAAGAAGTCAAGGCTTCGGAGAAATTTGTCGAAATCTATGCCTCATTCAGCCGAAGCTTCGATCATGCCCTGTCGCTGAAATGATTCCGAAAGCTCCAGGGCAGCGAAGCTTCTTCGCACAGCCCTCGCAGAAATGATGCTTTGCTAAACCTTAATGCCTAACCCTCATTTCTGCTCCGCATTGAATTCGGCTTGATTTCTAGACAAATTTCTCCAAGGCCGATGGGCTGTGTGTTCTGACGCGTCCAACAAATAGGATTTGATTTTGTTTAAGCACATAAGATCGACGCGGCTTTGCACAATGGCTCAATGGTCATGGTTATTAACTTTTATCTTCTTCAAAACCCGACCTCATAAAATTCAGCGTAGAAATCAAATGAGCTTTGAATGCGGAGCTTAAATGAGAGTCTAAGCAATGAGTTGATCTTTATATCATTTAAGCGAGGCCAGTGCGAAGACAATTTGTTGCCCTGAGCCGAAAGGCGAAAGGGCAAGTTCAAATTGTCAGCTCAAAGCGAATGTAGATTTCCGCTGAATTTTATGAAGTCTTGATTTTTGGTTCTTTTCATTTATGCTGAGCCCGTCGAAGCATCAAGGAAAAGAACGTTCGAGAATGCGATCGGGAGATTTGTTGATGCTTATTCAATTAATCTCGCTTCGCTTTCAAGTCCCGCTTGTTTCTACGCAAATTTCTCCAAGGCCGATTGGCTGTGTGTTCTGTCGCGTCCAACAGTATGCGTTTTTTTAAGCGCGTAAGACCGACTTGGCGCTGAGCCGCAATTTCAAAATCCCGCGTCTTTGCGAGGAGGGCTATGCCCGACGAAGCAAACTATTCTAGTCGCATGCTAACGATTCGTTGAGATTGCTTCGCTGCAGCTCGCAATGAGGCGATAGGGTGGCGCGTTCAAGTCCCGCTTGTTTCAGTGCAATTTTATCTGAGACAGGAATGAACAGCCTTAGCTGGCTGAAGCTAATCAAGGGGATCAGAATCGTCGCGACGATTCTTCAATCCAGTTCAAATTGCATTTTGCTGAGTTTGTAATACAAACCCTCTTCGTTCTGAATCAATTGCTGGTGTGTGCCTGTTTCGGTCACGCGTCCGTGCTGAAGCACAATTATGGCATCAGCATTCCGGATGGTAGAGAATCTGTGCGCAATAACCACACTTGTGCGGCCTTCCATCAATTTATCGAGGGCTTCCTGAACCAGTTTTTCGCTTTCGCTGTCGAGGCTGCTGGTGGCTTCATCGAGAATGAGTATGCTAGGGTTTTTGAGAACAGCCCTGGCAATAGCGATGCGCTGCCTTTGACCGCCTGAAAGTTGAATGCCGCGCTCACCTACACGTGTGTTGAACTGGTCGGGGAAAGAATTGATAAAGTCGATGGCATTGGCCTGTCTGGCAGCTTCCACAATTTCTTCCTCACTGGCGCCTGGTTTGCCGTAAGCAATGTTCTCGCGAATGCTCCCTGCAAACAATATCACATCCTGGGGAACCAGGGCTATTTTTTCGCGCAGGGCGGTGATGGAAATATCGCGACTGTTGACGCCGTCGATGAGGATGCTGCCTTTCACCGGATCGTAAAATCTCAGAATCAGCGATGCTATTGTGGTTTTGCCTGAGCCGCTGGAACCTACCAGAGCAACGGTTTCGCCAGGATTAACTTTAAAACTGACCGACTGAAGCACCGGAAAATCGGGACGCGAGGGGTAATTAAATTCCACGCCTTTGAATTCGATTTCTCCGCGTGTGTTTTTGGTTTTCGGAGCCTTATGGTCAAGTTCTATGGCTTCTGTTTCACCGTCGATGAGTTCAAACACCCTGTCGGTTGCGCCCAGGGCGCGTTGTATGGAGGCGATCTGTTCGGGCAAGCCACCCAGAGAGCCTGCCACGAAAAGGGCCAGCATCATGAATTTGCCGAACTCATCGGCGCTGATATGGCCGTCGAGTTTGGCCTGCACCATCAGGAAGAGTATGAAGAATACGGCTCCGAAGACGCAGGTGATCACAAACGCAAAAAACGAGCCGCGAAAAATACCATACTGTATACCCACTTTTTTGATTTCAGCGGTTTTGCCGGTGTAGCGATCTATTTCATAGGCCTCGTTGGTGAAGGTTTTCACGTTGGCAATGCCGGTGAGGCTTTCACCTACAATCACATTGGCTTCGGCGATCTTGTCCTGGAAAAATTTGGAATAGGTGCGGATGCGTTTGGCAAAAAGTATGGACACGATGGTAAGCGGCGGAATGATGAAGACGAACCATTTAGCTATACTCCAGTCTATATACAGGATCATCATCACAAGTCCGCCAACTCCCACTATGCTCTGGCGTATGAGTTCAGCGATGTTGATGGTGAAGGCTTCGGAGATCACATTGATATCGGTTGCCATACGGCTGCTGAGTTCGGCCACCTGGTTTTTAGAGAAAAAGGCCATGGGCATTTGCACCAGGCGTTTATAGGTATCGTTGCGCAGGCCCTGCAGAAGGTTTTCAGTCACCTGTGTAAAAAAGTACACCCTGCCGAAGGAAAAGAGTCCTTGTACCAGCAGTATGATGAGCAGCATCAGGCCCAGGTCGTAGAGCTGGTCCATCAAAATTTCTCTGGGCAGGGAATTGTTGCCAAAAAAACCAAAAAGTGAGCCGGATTTCAGGGGGAAAAGCAGGCCAACTGAGGCTGTGCCAATCAGGAAAAACATACCCAGAATAAATTTCCATTTCTGTTTTCGGATATAGGTAAAAAGACGAAGTGATTTTTTAAGGTTTTGCCAGCTGAGTTTGGCTTTAGGCAGGTCTTCTTTTCTTATGGTACCTGTTTTTTGTGGGGGATCTTCGCGTTTGGCCATTCCCGGCAAATTTAGCAGGAATAACCAAAGACCCTGTCATGGCAAGGTCAGGAAAACGACACCAAGTGTTAAATAAAATTTGCCGGTATTGAAAATTGACCTATATTTGCAGTCCTTTTTTAAGACTAATACCAACAAAATCATAAGCACATGAAACGTACTTTTCAACCATCGCAGCGCAAAAGAAAGAACAAACACGGATTCAGGGAGCGCATGGCTACTGCTAACGGCCGCAGGGTACTGGCTTCACGCCGCGCCAGGGGTCGCAAAAAACTCACGGTGAGCAGCGAAAAAACGCACAAATAAACCGATCAGAACAGCAAAATACACAGCCGTTGGCCCAGGTCAACGGCTTTTTTTATGATACCTAAGCGGGCAGGGGTGTTCTCAGGAGGATAAACAGGCCTGAAACCGGCAATTCTTCAGGGATTTATTTTGTGAATCAGGTAAAAAGCCTATATTTGCAGTCCTTTTTTAAAAGGAAATGGGTAAACGTCAATACATTATCAGGTATGGAGGCTTACCCGCAGGCCTACACGAGTATGAGTTTAAGCTCGGGGGCACGTTCTTTCAAGGGTTTGAAAACAGTGAGATAGCGGAAGCAGATCTGGAGGTGAAAGCTGTACTCACCAAACAGAACAATTTGCTGCAGCTTGATCTTGAGATCGAGGGCACGGTTGCCCTGGATTGTGATCGCTGCATGAAGAATTTCGATTATCCCGTTGAAGCCCGGGAACACCTGGTGATCAAACACGGGGATCCGGCAGAAAGCAACGACGAGATTCTGGTTATTCCGGAAGGCGAAGAGGAGTTTGACCTCTCTCACTATTTGTACGAATATGTTGTTCTGGCCATACCGGCGCGACGGGTACCCTGCGAAATTGATCCTCAGGAATACCTATGCGATACCGAAATGCTGGAAAAACTCGAAGCCCTGCGCGCCAACCCGGAAACGGAAGAAACGCCACAGAACCCCTTGTGGGATGAACTGAATAAACTGAAAAATTAAAACACATTAAATACACAAGCCATGCCAAATCCCAAACGAAAACTCTCAAGAGCCCGCAGAGATTCCCGTCGTGCAAACTATAAAGCACCGTCAATGACCATTACAAAAGACGCTACCACAGGCGAAGCGCATCTGATGCACCGCGCCCACTGGTTTGAAGGTAAACTCTATTACAAAGGAAACGTGATTATGGAAAAGAACGCCTGAGCGTTCTTTTATCCTTTACCACATGCAAGCAGGCTACGGCCTGCTTTTTTGTTGTGAATTAATAGTAGTTTAGGAGCATGAAACGCCTCTTTCAGGCCATACTTCAGCTGGGCGTCAGGCCTGAACAATCTTCTTTTGAGCAAAGACGGATCAAAACCGTTAACCTGCTCAACATGGTCACCCTGTTTTTTCTGCTGATCGGCATCAGCAATTATGTTTTTCTGAAGCAGGATTATCCCATTGTTCCGGAAGTGGTGTTCATGGGACTTGCCATTACATCCTTATGGCTCAGCCATGCAGGCAAAACCGAAGCCGCATTTCTGGTTTTTACTGTGTATGTGAATTTGTCTTTGCTTTTTATCGTACTCTATTACCCCTTCGAAAGCGGCTCATACCTCTTTTATTTTCCCCTGATCGTAAGTGTTATTCTGCTCAACAACATCACTTCAAGAGGCTGGATGGCCCTTGTGCATATTGTGGTTTCGGTCTGCGGATTTCTGCTGGCGCTTTTTCTGAATAAACCTCAATGGAGTTTGAAGGGGCTGGGTCCTGATGCTGTGAGCAAGCTTTGGTATTACAACATCATTATGTCTGCCGGCATAACGGCCATGGTAAGCGGCTTGCTGAACCGCTTGATTGCTCTGCAGAACAAGGAGATCATGGCGCAGAACAGCACCCTGCTGAAAGCCAAGGAAGAGATCAGCACTTCACTGAAAGGCAAAGAGGTGCTTTTGGCAGAGCTGAATCACCGCGTAAAAAACAACCTGGCGGTGATCACCGGCTTATTGAATCTTCAGATGGAAGGCTCAACGAACCACGAAACAAGGCAGGTGATAAACGACAGCAGAAACCGCATCATGAGTATGGCCCTGGTGCACAGGATGCTTTACAGTCATCCGCAGATCGAAGAAATTGATCTGGGGCGTTACAGCGCGGAACTGATACGCGAATTACTGAACTCCTTTAATCTCCCTCACCAGGTTCAGTTGCATGAGCATTACGACCATATTTCACTTCCGGTTAACAAGTCGATTCCATTCGGCCTGATTCTGAACGAGGTGGTGACCAACAGCATCAAATATGTGTTCAGAGATGCAAACGGCCGTGGCTCAAGTCTTCATGTGATCCTGCGGCTGAATCAAAATGATGTGAGCATGGTGGTGAAAGATTCGGGCAGCGGATTTCCGAAGGACATGAATGCCGAAACCAGCGACGGTTCACTGGGCATATTCCTGATCAAAACACTGGCCGGCCAGATCGACGGGAAAGTGCGGTTCTCTAATGAGCCCGGGGCAAAGGTAGAACTTAGCTTCCCCTTGAATTAATTCAAAGTTTAGCCCTTACGGAAAGACTCAGAAACAATTAAAATTGTAATATTGTAGCACTTAAAAAACGAGCTGAGGCATGAAAATTGGTTTTGATATTTTAGGCGGTGATTTCGCGCCCGACAATTGTCTGGCAGGTGTGGTCATGGCCCTGAAAGAACTGGCCCCTGAGGTGATACTGGTGTTGATTGGCGACAGTGAGGTGGCCAAGGCCTATTTTACTGCACACAAAACCGACACCTCCAGAATAGAGTATGTGCATAGCACCGATGTGATCGAGATGGGTGAACATCCAACCAAGGCTTTTTCACAAAAACCGAACAGTACAATTTCAATTGGGTTTAAACTGCTGAAGGATAAGCAGATTGACGCTTTTGCCAGCGCAGGCAATACAGGTGCCATGCTGGTAGGCTCCATGTTCACGGTAAAGGCCATACCCGGCGTGATCAGACCTTGCATCACCTCCATCCTGCCCAAAGAGAATGGGGGATTCGGCCTCATCCTGGATGTAGGGACCAATGCCGATTGCAAGCCCGATGTGCTGTACCAGTTTGGCATTCTGGGATCCATATTCGCCCGCGAAGTATACAAAATCAATAACCCGAAAGTGGGTCTTCTGAACATAGGCGAAGAACCGGAGAAGGGTAACCTGGTAACCCAGGCCGCCCATGCCCTGATGAAGGACAGCAAGGAATTTAACTTTGTGGGCAATGTGGAAGGCCGCGACGTTTTTTCAGACAAGGCCGACGTGATCGTGTGCGAGGGTTTTGTAGGCAATATTCTGCTCAAAACGGCGGAAGCGTTCTATGAACTCATTCAGAAACGCAAGCGCAGCGACGCCTATTTTGACAAATTCAATTATGAGCTTTATGGGGGTACACCGGTTCTGGGAGTGAACGCCAACGTGTTGATTGGCCACGGCATTTCTTCAGCCCTCGCATTCAAAAACATGCTGCTGCTGGCCAAGGATGTTGCCGATGCAAAACTCAATGATAAAATCATGCAAAACTTTCAATGATGATCAGAGCCGCGATTACAGCAGTAGGGGGATTTTTACCGGAGAACATTCTCACCAACCAGGATCTTGAGAAAATGATCGATACCACCGATGAGTGGATCACCACGCGTACCGGCATCAAGGAAAGGCATATTGAGAACGACAAGGACAAAGCCACCTCCGATATGGGCGCCCAGGCCGTTCTGGAGCTCTGCCGCAAGCGCGGCATTTCACCGGAGGAGATCGATTTGCTGATTTGTGGTACGGTAACGGGCGACATGATATTTCCAGCCACGGCCAATCTCATCGCGGCCAAAATAGGCGCCACCAAAGCCTGGAGTTTTGATGTGGGCGCGGCCTGTTCTGGGTTTATTTACAGTTTAACCACAGGGGCCCAGTTCATTGAAACAGGCCGCTATAAAAAAGTAGTGGTTGTGGGCGCCGATATGATGAGCCGCATCATTGATTACACCGACCGGACCACCTGCGTGATATTTGGCGATGGTGCCGGGGCAGTATTGCTAGAACCGACCACGGAAGATTTCGGGATCATGGATTTTATCCTGCATTCCGACGGGAGAGGTGCAACACACCTGCACATGAAAGCCGGGGGATCACTTCGCCCGCCAAGTCACGAAACGGTTGAGAAGCGCCAGCACTATGTTTACCAGGAAGGACAGCCTGTATTCAAACACGCCGTGGTGAGCATGGCCGAGGTGAGCGCAGCCATCATGGAAAAAAACGGACTCAAACCCGAAAATGTAAAATGGCTGGCGGCACACCAGGCCAACAAACGCATCATCGACGCTACATACCAGCGCATGGGTATTGGTCCTGAAAAGGTGATGATGAATATAGAACGTTACGGCAATACCACTTCGGGCACCATACCCCTTTTGCTCTGGGATTATGAAAAACAATTGCGCAAGGGTGACGTGATCATTCTTTCGGCCTTCGGCGGAGGATTCACCTGGGGCGCCATTTACGTGAAATGGGCTTACGACGGCTCAAAAACCGGCAAGTGAGTTAAGGGTCTGGCCGGAAGGAACGGGACAATCAGGGTTTACTGAATACCAGAGAATACAACATGGGAATTTTATCACCCAGATGCGCTATCCTGAATTTACCTGGTTCTGTTTCTACAGTGTGTCTGAAACAATTGTAGGGCGAGTAATCGTATTCACCGAAATGCCCCAGTACTAAACCCTGGTCCAGCAAAGCGCCCATGACCTCTGCCAGTCCATGATTCCAGCCCACATTCAGGGTCTTCAGGTCAGCTTTCCGGTCGGTATAACTGCCCTCTTCCTCTTCCACAATCGCCTCAGACCTGAAGTACCGGTAAGCGATCTTCTGAAAATCGTTGTCAAAGACCCAGACCATAGGATGAAATTCCACGAAGACAAATTTGCCTCCGGGTTTCAGAAAGTGTGACACCACCGAAGCCCAGGCTCTGATGTCGGGCAGCCAGCCAATGGTGCCGTAAGTGCTGAATACAATATCGAAGGTATTGTGCAAATGAGAAGGCAGGTCGTAGAGGTTGCAACAAGTAAATTCTGCATTCTGTCTGCATTGTGTATTCAGTTCACGCGCCGCTTCAATGGCTTTGTCAGACAAATCCACGCCATGTACCCTGGCGCCCAGGCGGCTGAGCGAAATGCTGTCCTGGCCGAAATGACATTGCAGGTGCAGTATGCTTTTGCCTCTCACATTTCCGATCAGCCCCAGTTCAATAGCTTTGAGCGAAGAGGCTCCCATTACAAAGGCAGGCAAATCATAAAATCCGGATTTCAAATGACTTTCCGTTCGCAGGTTCCACGATTGGCGGTTGATCTGTATGTATTCCTCCTCAGGATTCACGAACAATTGAAAACCAAAGATAGCGTAAAGTGGGGGCTTCAGTGGAATAAATATCCAAGAACTTGTGTCATCAGCACAAGCAGCACAATGCTTCCGATAATAAGCGGAATGGCATAGGGAGAAGCAAAATTCACGGTGAGACCGAAGTAAGGCAAGCGCTTTGGAAGGATGAGGCGTTTGTCACCGGGATTGTAATAAAAGATACCCCAGATCCAGTGTTTGGGATTGTTCTCTTCATCATGCTGCATGGTCCTTAGGTTTTATTCCTTGCCTAAGCATGAAGGCCATTCGGCCAGCACATCATGATTAACAAACAATGTTCTCACAGCTTTGGTCATCGCTTTCAGTTTCAAGTGTGATGTGCCGGATGTTCAGGTGTTCAAATTTGTGCCGCAGTTCTGATTTGATATTCTGTTCTTGTTTTGAACTCAGGCCGGGCTTCAGGACCAGGTGAGCGGTGAGGGCATTTTCGTTGCTGCTCAGGGCCCACACATGCACGTGGTGAAGACCGCAAACGCCGGTGATGCCCAGGGCCAGAGCGCGGAGTTCATCAATGTGTATACCGGAGGGGACACCATCAAGCGACAGTTTAAAACTTTCCTTCAGAAGATTCCAGGTGGAGAAGAGTATGACCAGGGCTATGGCGGCGCTTAAAACAGCATCTATCCAGAACAGGTTGGTGTAAGCCATGGTGATGCCGCCAGCCACCACACCCAAAGAAACAAGGGCGTCGCTCATCAAATGGAGGTAGGCACTTTTGACATTGAGGTCCTTGTCTTTTTCTTTCATGAACAAGAGGGCCGTAGCCGCGTTGACCAGAATGCCGATGGCGGCTACCAGGGCTATGGTTTTGCCGGGTAATACCTGGGGTTCAAAAAAGCGGTGTGCTGCCTCGTATGCAATTGCTCCAACAGAAGCCATGAGCACCAGGGCATTGAACAGGGCTACCAGCAGAGTGCTCTTGCGGTAACCGTAAGTGTAACGAGGGTTGGGTTGCACATTCTGCAGGCGAAAAGCCAGCAGCGAGAAGGCCAGCGCCCCGGCATCGGCCAGGTTGTGGCCCGCGTCGGAAAGCAGGGCCAGACTGTGTACCGAAAAACCAATGATGGCCTCGAGCACTACAAAAGCCAGATTAAGCGCAATGCCAAGGGTAAAGGCTTTGTTCAATGTACTGAACCGGGGCTTGTGGTGATGCTGCGAATGGTTCATCAGATTACATACGAAAGAATACCAGGCATAGAGTGTGTGCCGCGTGAAGATTTAAACAAGAGAAAAGAAAGCCTTGTTATATTAGACCGAATAGACATCATGGCTTATCATTCGGATTAAACTGCACAATGGAAGCTGTAACCGTGCATTTGTTGAACATGACGATAAAGAAGAAAGACATTTTCCAGTTCACGGTCAGATTCACATAGGCCTGGTTGTCTCCCAAGGGATAGTTGTTGTAGAGCGCTTTCTTTGCGTCATCTACAAGGGCGTTTCGCTTCAGGCCCCCGATGCCCAAGACATAACTGGCCTGCGCACTACCACTCACATCGCGTTTCACATAGGCAAAGTTGTTTGTGTTTAAAGCTGCGGAATCGCTCATGTATCCACTGTGGAGGGCACAGGATGTCAGCAGCATGCCCAGAATCGAAAAGATGGAGAGGCGTGTAAAATGTATCATGGCCTTGGGGTTTATGATAAGGTAAAGTTACTCATCTTCTTTTTTCTCTTCCCCGCCCATGGCGCCCAGCTGTTTCACCTTATTGAGAAAGAGATCCTTTTTCTTTTTATTGGTCAGGTCAAAGCGATACGAAGGCCCCTTGTCCACATCCATTTTTTTGTTCTTGCCTTTGAGTTCCTGCAGGGCTGTGTTAAAGGCTTCGTTGCTGCTGATGGCGAGCATGGTGCCTTTGAAATAGGTGAAGTAGTACCAGGTGTTGGGGTCGGCCTCCAGGTAAATATCCAGTGCATCGCCACCCCTTTGTTTTTTAAGCATGATGACGCCGTTCAAGTAGCGGAAAATCTCTGATTTCAGAATATTTCCCAAGCCCAGCTGGCCCTGTGAAAGGTATGCCCGTGCATCGCGGTTGTATAGCATTTTGACATCGTTGAACACCAGGCTCTTCTCGAGTTCATCGGGAAATTTTTTATAGTTACCGTATAGATTCAGTTCAGAGAGCGCCCTGTCGCCTCGTTCCTTTCCAAGCAATTCAATGATGCCGTGGTTAAACAGGTCGCCTTCAAAAGGCACAGGATTCAGGCTGCCCAGATACAATTCCATATCCTTGCTCATTTTTTTCAGAGCTCCGTTATCGAAGAAGAAGTCTATGGCCAGCATAAAATTATAGGCGCCGCTGTCGTGCTGGGTATCAAATTCAGAATTGCCCACGGCCCTGATCTTCACCTGACCAAGATCAACACTCAGGTTGTATGAGCCTTCGGCATACATTTTGCAATCTTCGGTGCTCAGGCTCACATAATTTCCGGGCAGACTCATTTCCTCCAGTTTTTCCTTGTTGGAGATCTCGTATTTTTTGTTTTCCCTGTCGTAAGTGAGCAAACCGTCAGCTTCTATCAGATCTTTAGCAGCACGGCTCCCCTGAAGTGAGATGAAGGTTGGGTATACGGCATTGCTGTCGAGTGTGAAAAATAAACCCGTTCCCACCGGCATGCCGCGCATGTCGAGCGCTTTTTTCGGGATGGGAATGAGGATCTCTTTGGGATTGATTTCGCCGGAGAATTTCAGGTAAGATTTGCCCACATGACTGCAGTTGTGCACAATTTTGGTTCCCCCGTCGAAGGTCAGAAATTCTTTACTGGCTTCCAGATACACCCTGCCAGCGAAGGAAAAATAATCGTTGAATCTGAAATTGTCTTTCTCCGCGATGTCACCTTCCGAAATCGTTTGCCCGGTGGCATCGGGTTTAATGGTCTTGAAATAGATCAGGAAAGGTTTTTCGTTCTCGTCAACATACTGGTATTCCCCCTTGGCCAGGTAATTTTTCCGGCCAAACACATTCACCGTGGTGTTGCGTATGCGGTGGTATTTGGTGACGGTATTCGCCATGATGGAGGATTGGCGCAGGGTGTCCATTACAGCGTTCTTGTAAATGGTAACATCGCCATTGTTCGGGAACATCCGGGCATCCGCCACATCTATGTAGGGTACATTTTTGCAGCGTATAATGTATTTGCGGAGGTTGTATTTGGCGGCAGGCGATAAAAAACGCAGGGAATCCTGATTGGGATGCACCGAAATGAATTCAGGTCCTTCCAGGTCTAAGCCATTTTCGGCGTCCTCTGTGTTCATCTTTTTGCTTTCATCACCCAGTTCAATCTCTTCGGCATCCATAAACCATTTGAATCGATCCATGTAGGCGATGTACTGGTTCTTGTCAAAACGCACATAGGAGCCCTCCCCGTTGGTGATGAATTCCCCGACACGCTGGTCGAAATCGATCTTGGCGTTCACATTCACCGTACTGAAGGTGAAACCTTCTTCGTTAAAAGCTTTCAAGTTAAAGTTGGCCGTATCGCTGAAGAACCGTCTTTTCACGAATAAGATCTTTCCTGCCGTGAGAGAGGCTTTTTCAAAATCCACCTTGCCATTGCCGGTGAGCTCTTTGAAGCTCAGGTCGTAACGGCCTCTGAACGACACGTTCTCTTTATAAGCCCTGAATGGTTTCTTGATGTCATAGGCCTGAAGGAGGTCCTGATAGGGCATAAAGTGCAGGCGAACGCTGTCGCCGTGTACCACCGGAAACTCGGGTGAATCCCCTTCCTTAACATCAAAGGTATTGGCCATTCCATTGGCCGAATCGGGAAAAAAGACCAGGTCGGGCACCTTGGACAGACTTGAGGAAAAATTCAGGTCACCCCCACCACGCAAGCCTTTGTTGCTAAGCCGGATCTCCTGGTTAAAATTACCCTTGCCCTTGTAGATCGGATAACCATCTGGTGGACTTTGGCGGATGAAACCCAGGGAGTAATCTTTCTGCAGGGTAAGGGTTTCCTCGAAGTCGGGAAAAATGCCGGCCGAAGAGAATACGCCTTTGAAGCGCAGGCCTTCATTCCTGAAATTATCCAGGCTGTCAATTCCGAAGGGATCGAGGCGGAAATAAAATTTGTCGCGGCCGTACACGCCCTTGTAGATCTGGCGCCTGTCGTAAAATGCAAAACTCTCTTTGAAACTCTTAAAGCTCGGAAAGGTAGGGGCCTTACCCCAGCCGCTCTTGTTTTTAGGTGCGTCTATGCTCAGTTCACCGTTTACATTTTCAATGAGGGTCTGCACTTTCTTGAAGGGTACATTGCCGTTCACGTCGGGTTCAAAGGCTTCCACAAAGATTTTGATGGAGTCGATGGTTTTCATTTTCACCTTAAACTGCTCGTAATCGAAAAAGAAATCCTTGCCTATGAACTCAAATTTACCTGAGGCCAGGGTGCCGCTGAATTCCATGTTCCGGTTTTTCTTCAGGGTGATTTCGGCGTTCCTGGGGAACATCCACACTTTTTGGGTATCGCTCAGCAAAACCATTTTTACACCGTGTACGGTGAGGTCAAAATTGAGCAGGTTCATGTTGGCATTGTCCTTGCCCGGATTCACCGAGTGCAGGGTAATGATGTCGTAATCGTGTTTGTGCTTGGCGTTGTCCGCATAATCGAATAGGCGCTGGCGCACGGTGATCATGTCGGTTTCGGGATTAAAATAGATCAAACCCGAGATGGCCATTTTAAAAATGATCGGACGCAGGTCGTTGGCCAGATACTTGATGTAAACCGCCATGTCGCGCACCGAGAAGGTGGGCTGTTTGTTGTTGGCATTGTAAAACTCGATCATGCGGGTGATGGGACTGATTTTCTCACCCATTTTAATAGACTCAGCCTTTTGTGTTGAGTAGAAGTCAGAGGACTCAAAAAAGGCTTCGCCCTGGAAATTGTTGGGCAGGAAATTGAATGCAAGAGTGGGCTCGTCGATCTGCCAGATGATCTGTTCAAAGTACATGTCTACCATGTGAAAGCTGTTCAGAAAGGGTGTTTTCTGTAGGCCGTCATCACCGCGCAAAATAGTGACCTGGCGTTTTTCAACCTGGTAGGTGAAACTCACGCCGGGATGATAAATGGTGTCTTTGTCGAGAAAAAATTTAATGGTGCCCGGACTGGCTACGATCTTTTCCTGGCTCATGCCAAAGGCTCTGGCCGTAACCTCAAGGAATTTTTTGTCATCCAGTCTGAAAATGATGCGTGCCGGGTTAGTTCCTGAGCCTGAGCCCACAAATTTGGCGCCCCGCATGCCAAAACCACCGTCGTAATCCACATCGGGGTAAATGTTCTTCACCAGGAGACGTTTGCTGTATGAATCGAAGCGGGGGTAAGTTTTGTCATCACCTTCCGTTACAATGCGGTCTGTTACTTTGCCTAGCTGGGGCTTGTCGAAGAACTGTTTACCGGTAAATACGGCGCTGTCGGCGCTGTAAGTGCCGGTTTTGCAATCGATGCTGAAACGCCTGAGTTTGGCGTTAACACTGTTGTCAAGCCCGGTCTTTTCCCAACTAACGGTTCCGCCATTGCCGGAAAAGCGCCCGTTGGTGGGATAGAACACGCCTTCGGTTTCCTCAATGGCAATGCTGTCGCCGCGCGGGTTGGCCCCGATGAGGGTGATTTCTTTAAAGATGAGCCTGGGAATGGTATCGTAATTGAAAACAAAATTGGGTTCACGGGTGTAGTAACGGTAAGAGGGCGTTTTATAAAAGGTATTGTCTTTGAACACATTCTCGCTCATGTCAAAAAACTCCTGAACCCCCCGGTTCGATTTGCCTGCCAGCAACTTGTTCACGCAGGCCTGCCAGTTCTCAAAATTCTCGTAGCTGTGGCCCGACTGTATGGAATTCACCAGGGTATTGAAGTAACCCTGAAAATAGGGGTAAGGCTTCATGCGCTTGCCCAGCATGGTGTTGGAGGTTTCGATGGCGATCTCCTTGTAATAGCCGGCGATCACATTGTCTTTCCAGAGTTTCTCAAGTTTTTTGACATAATCCTCGGCGAGTTGCTTGTTGGCGCTGTATTCAATGTAATAGGTCTTGAGATCGTCCATAAACTTCACCGTATCGCTCGAAAACTGTGTGAGTTTCTGAGCCTCGTGCCGGACGGAGAGAAGCATACAGAAAAAAAAGATCAGGCCGTGTTTGGAGAATTTCAGCATCTTCAACCAAATATACTCAATAATCTCTTTTTGCCTGTTTTGCAGGCTCACATGGCCTGTGAATGGGTTTATCGATTCCGGGACCTGCTCAAAACCCGGCTCTTGTGCCGCTTCGCCCTCCACAAGGCGAGGGAAAGATGCCTTTCTCCGGCAGTGGCACCCCTCATCCCGGGTGCGCTGAACCCTTCGCCTACCTTAGGCGGCAAAGCTTAATTCAATGGCTTTACGCTGTTTAAACCTAAGGCACATTTGCCGCAAAAGCCTATCTTTGGCCTCTCAATTCAACACTATGAGTCAGGTAAAGTATTCAGAGCAATTGGCCGATGTGGAAGCCGCTAAAAAACTGGGTTTGCTGGAAGAGGAATTTGAAGCCATCAAATCAATACTGGGGCGCACACCCAATTTTACTGAAGTAGCGGTATATTCCGTAATGTGGAGCGAACATTGCTCCTACAAAAACTCCATCACCTGGCTCAAAACCCTTCCCAAAGAAGGCCCTCATATGCTGGCCAAGGCCGGAGAAGAAAACGCCGGATTGGTTGATATCGGAGAAGGACTGGGCTGCGCCTTTAAAATAGAGTCGCACAACCACCCCAGCGCCATAGAGCCATACCAGGGCGCGGCCACCGGAGTCGGGGGCATTAACCGCGATATCTTTACAATGGGCGCACGCCCCATCGCACAGTTAAACTCCCTGCGTTTTGGTGACATCAATTCTGCCAAGACCCAGTGGCTCATCAAAGGTGTGGTGAAAGGGATCGGTGATTATGGCAACGCCTTTGGTATACCTACCGTAGGTGGTGAGGTTTTCTTCGACGAGAGTTTTAACGTGAATCCCCTTGTGAACGCCATGAGCGTGGGTATTGTAAAACAGGGCGAAACGGTTAGCGCCATTTCTTACGGGGCCGGAAATCCTGTGTTTATTGTTGGTTCAGCCACAGGTAAAGACGGTATAGCCGGTGCCTCATTTGCCAGCAAAGACATTACAGAAGAATCGGCCAAAGACCTTCCCTCGGTGCAGGTGGGTGATCCTTTCCAGGAAAAACTATTGCTTGAGGCTACACTAGAGATCATTAAAACAGGGGCTGTGGTGGGCATGCAGGATATGGGTGCGGCGGGCATTACCTGTTCAACCTCTGAAATGAGCGCCAAGGGCAAACACGGCATGAATGTTTGGCTGCACAAAGTGCCCACGCGCCAGGCCGGCATGCATCCCTTCGAAATACTGCTTTCCGAATCGCAGGAACGCATGCTGGTGGTGGTGAAAAAAGGCCGTGAAGCTGAGGTTAAGAAGATCTTTGACAAATGGGACCTCAACTGCGAGCAGATAGGCGAAGTGACAGAAGGTGAGCGTTTGAAATACTACATGTACGACGAACTCGTTGCCGATGTACCCGCCGAATCGCTGGTGCTGGGCGGCGGCGCACCGGTTTACAAGCGCGATTACAAAGAGCCGGCCTATTATGCGGAATTCAAAAAGTTTAAAATAGACTCAGTGACTGAACCGGCCGACCTGAAGCCCGTGATGCAGCACCTGGCCAAACACCCCAATCTGGCCAGCAAACGCTGGGTGTATAAACAGTACGACAGCATGGTGGGCACTGTGAACATGAGCACCAATGCCCCCAGCGATGCAGCCGTGGTGAACATCAAGGGCAGCAAAAAGGCCCTGGTGATGACCGTGGATTGTAACTCGCGTTATGTGAACGCCGATCCCGAAACAGGCTGCGCCATAGCGGTGAGCGAGGCGGCGCGCAATATCGTATGCAGCGGCGGATTACCCAGTGCTGTGACCAATTGTTTGAATTTTGGCAACCCCTACAACCCAGAAGTGTACTGGCAGTTTGTGGGTTCTATCAAAGGCATGGCCAAAGCCTGTCTGAAATTTGAAACCCCGGTTACCGGGGGTAATGTGAGTTTCTATAACCAGTCGAGTTACGAGGGTCCGGTATTTCCTACGCCCACCATTGGCATGATAGGGATTCTGGAGGATAAAAAATTCCAGACCACACTTGATTTCAAAAACGAAGGCGATGCCATTTACCTCATCGGCCAAAGCCGCAACGACATCTCTTCATCGGAGTACCTTTACAGTTATCATAAGATCAAAAACAGTCCAGCACCCTATTTTGATCTGGAGGAGGAATACAAGGTACAACAAGCGGTAAGCAAATTCATTCGCATGGGCCTTTTAACATCAGCGCATGATTTGAGCGACGGGGGCTTGTTCATGGCTCTGCTCGAAAGCGCCATGGTAAACAACCTGGGTTTTGAAGTTAAATGCGAAGCAGGTATCCGCAAAGATGCCTTCCTCTTCGGCGAAGCCCAAAGTCGGGTGCTGGTGAGTGTTTCCAGGGATAATTCGGCAGATTTTGAGGCTGAGCTTAAAAAGCAGGGTCTGGCGTTTTCAGCGCTCGGCCAGGTGAAAGGCAAAGCCGTAAATGTTGATGGTAAGGACTACGGCAGCGTGGATTCCTTCAAGACAGCTTACGACAGCAGTCTGGAGTCGTACATGAATTGACAGCTTAAATCTTTCGGGAAAATTCGGCGATCGTTCTGGCCAAAGGGTATTTTATACTATCCTGCGGGAGTATGAAGTGCTCAGGCTGCCTGAACCTGCGCGAACATGTAGGGAATGTTTTCCAGTACCGCCAGCAATTCGGGCAAGGTGTTTAAGGTAACCAGTTTGCTGCGGGTTTCCTTGAAATTGGGAATGCCCCTGAAATAATTCGCGTAGTGATTTCGCATTTCAAGTATACCGAGTTTTTCACCTTTCCACTCCACGGATTTTAAAAGGTGTGTCCTGCACACCTCTACACGGTTTGTTAATCCGGGTTTGGGCAAGTGCTGACCGGTCTCGAGAAAATGTTTGATCTCGTTAAAGATCCATGGATAGCCAATGGCGGCACGACCGATCATGATGCCATCCACCCCATAACGGTTTTTGTATTCCAGGGCCTTTTCAGGACTGTCGATGTCGCCGTTTCCGAATATAGGAATATGAATGCGGGGATTGTTCTTTACTTCGGCAATATGCGACCAGTTAGCACTGCCCTTGTACATCTGGGCGCGGGTGCGGCCGTGAATGGTGAGGGCCTGGACGCCGATGTCCTGCAAGCGCTCGGCCACTTCCATGATGTTGATCATGCTCTCGTCCCAGCCCAGGCGTGTTTTTACGGTCACGGGCAGGGTGGTGCTTTTGATCACGGCTTTGGTGAGGCGAACCATCAGGTCCACATCTTTTAAAACACCGGCGCCGGCGCCCTTGCACACTACTTTTTTTACCGGACAACCGAAATTGATGTCCACCAGATCGGGTTGAGTGGCGTCAACAATTTTTGCGGAGAGGGCCATGGCTTCTTCATCGCCACCGAAGATCTGAATGCCTATGGGTCTTTCGTAGTCGAAGATGTCGAGTTTTTTGCGGCTCTTGATGGCATCGCGGATCAGGCCTTCACTGCTGATAAATTCGGTATACATCAAATCAGCGCCGTATTGTTTACACACATAACGGAAGGGCGGATCGCTCACATCCTCCATGGGTGCGAGCAGAAGCGGGAATTCAGGAAGCTGGATATGGCCTATTTTGGGCAAGGCACAAAGGTAGGCAAAAAAGAGCGTATTCCATTAAGTATCAGAACGTAGGGCTGATTTTAAATAACCTGGCGGATTTGCCGGCTTTTTGTTTCACTTTTCTTTAATTAAAGCCGTTGGCTCGAGTAGAAAGTTGAAAGTTAGAGGTGTTTTTGGTTTTCTCTTCAATTTGTTCATGGCATCAGGACTCTCGTCTTTCTCTGTAAAGCGAATGCGCTTTTCTTCAATTTCAAAAGCATAATTCTCCCAATTTTCATCAATTTTATTACGCTCCCAATAGGCATTGTAAGAATAGGTTTTGAAATAAGCCAACATTGTAATACTTCTGATGTCGAAAATAAAGAAGCCTTTTTCGTGTGTACTATTGCCAAAGCCATCTATACTTGACATTCCCGAATCCCAACTCCAGTAAATGATCACAGCCTGATTGTTTTCCCGATTCAACACCGCTGGTTTGGGTTTTTCGAGGTGCTGAAACGAAATGGGTGTTTGAAAGTACCAAACGGCAAAACTGTTTTTATAGGTTTCATGCAGGGAAAAAACAATGGCGTCGTCACCAAAATAAACCAGTATGGGATTATTTTTGGGCAGCCAGGGCAGATCCCTTATCGTATCAAGGGGCTGCAGGTCAAAACAGTCCAATGATTTTACATAGAAGGATGTTGGCTGGACAAAAGGTAAGGTGTCCTTAAAATTCTGTATTGCGATATTTTCGTTTGATTCCTGGGAATAAAGACGAGCGCATAAAAAACACAAAACGCATATGCGAAAAAGGTTCTTCAATTGATCAAATCTTCTTCCGGTTCATGCTCATGGTTTTGAGCATCCAGTCGGGCAAAGGCTTTTCGGCTTTGCGTTTTCTCAGGTCGAGATACCAGCCGAACTTTTTCAGAATGGGTATTTTTTTGGTCTCTACAAACTCAATCAGGGTGCCATCGGGGTCTTCGATATAAGTAAAATGCCCGGCGGCCTCGCCCATTTCAAAACCCGAACCCCCGTCGATGGTGAAGGGATGTCCTGATGCCGCGCATTTTAGTTTAAGGGCTTCCATGTTCTTGATGTCGAAACAAAGGTGAATAAAACCCAGATCGCCCCAATACCGGTTTTCAAAAATCTTACGCGGTGTATAATTAACAGCTTCCACCAGTTCCATCACCGAATTGCCCAGAAGCCTGGAAAAAGGTCCGACCCTTTTCTGGCTGTGCGTGAGTATGGCCCGTTTTACACGCACGGCCCCGCCTGGCAGAACCGAAAGGTCCGAATAACTGTCCTCACCGGTGTACAACACTTTGTCGTAACCTAAAATACTGTTGTAAAATTGTATGGATTGTTGCAGGTTGCTCACGCCTATGCTCATGCCAACGGGACCACCCGTGTGCTGTTTGCCGCTGCCGAACCAGGAATCACCTTCGCACACTTCGAAGAGATTACCGTAAGGGTCTTCTATGAAAAAATGTTTTTTTCCAAGCGGATCTGAGCTGATCTCCCCCAGCATTTTAACGCCTCTGGCACGCAGGTCGTTAAAACTGGCGTTCACATTGTCGCTCTTCATTTTGGCGCAGTAAAGTCCAAGGTCGCCCAGCTGTGGTTTGAACCTGGCGGGCTGGGGAATTCTGCTGGTGTATTGCCAGATCTCAAAACCGCCTCCGCCTTTCATGTTAATGGCCAGTATGGCGTGGCGTTTATGCGGCTGACCCCCTGTGTAGGGCAGCATGAGATTGGCTTCGGCGGCTTCTTCAAAAACCGGAATATCCATGCCGAACATGCGGTTGTACCAGTTAAACGCCTCGTGCACATTGGCTACACCAATGCCCACCTGTTGTATGCCTGAAATAAAGTAATGGTTCATTTGTGCGCAAAGATAATCTGAATTTTCGCGTGAAAAAGCCCAGCAAAGGACAAGCAGGCTTGCAGGGAAGGCGCGACGGCCTGCATTCCGCGGAAAGCCTTATGAGGCAGGCTGGGGCGCTCAAAAAAAAATTGTTATTGCTTAAACCATGCACGAGATTAAAGCCCAAGCAAAAATGCCTCTATATTTGTACAAAACTATTCAGGTATGTACGGGCAGTTAAAACAGCATTTGCAGAAAACACTTCAGGAGATTCAGGACAACGGACTTTACAAGCGCGAACGCATCATCAGCACGCCCATGGGCGCCACGGTGAAGGTGAACGGCAAGGAGGTGATCATTTTCTGCGCGAACAATTATTTAGGACTTTCATCGCACCCCCGTGTGCTGGAGGCCGCTAAAAAGGCGCTCGACACGCATGGCTACGGCATGAGCAGCGTGCGTTTCATTTGCGGCACACAGGATATTCACAAAACCCTTGAAAAAAAGATCGCCGACTTTCTCGGCACCGAAGACACCATTTTATACGCGGCCGCCTTTGACGCCAACGGGGGCGTGTTTGAACCCCTGTTCGATGAGAACGACGCCATCATCAGCGACGAACTCAACCATGCCAGCATCATCGACGGGGTGCGTTTGTGCAAAGCACAGCGGTACCGTTATAAAAACTGCGACATGGCCGACCTGGAGGAACAACTGAAAAAGGCCCAGGCCCAGCGTCATAGGATAATTGTGACGGACGGCGTGTTCAGCATGGACGGTTTTGTGGCCCCGCTCGATAAGATCTGCGACCTGGCTGAAAAATACAATGCACTGGTGATGGTGGACGAGTGCCACGCCAGCGGATTTATTGGCAAAACAGGACGTGGAACCTTAGAAGCCAAAAACGTAATTGGTCGTGTTGACATTGTGACCGGCACATTGGGCAAGGCGCTTGGCGGGGCCATGGGCGGCTTTACCAGCGGACGAAAAGAGATCATTGAACTGCTGAGGCAGCGCTCAAGACCCTATCTCTTCAGCAATTCTCTGGCTCCGAGCATTGTGGGCGCGAGCATTGCGGTGTTTGATCTGCTGACTGAAACAACGGCATTGCGCGACAAACTGGAGTGGAATGTGAATTACTTTAAAAAAGGCATCAAGGCGGCGGGCTTTGACATTCGCGAAGGCGACAGCGCCATAGTACCGGTGATGCTTTACGACGCCAAGCTTTCACAAAGCTTTGCCGATAAATTGCTAGAGGAGGGCATTTACGCCATTGGTTTCTTCTACCCTGTGGTGCCGAAGGACAAGGCACGCATAAGAATACAACTGAGCGCGGCCCATGAAAAAGAACACCTTGACAAGGCCATAAACGCCTTTACCAAAGTAGGCCGTGAACTAGGTGTGATCAAATAAGCTCCGCAAAATTGACCTGAGCGTACAGAAAAATCAGCATACACATCTTAACAAAAAAACACCCGGGCACAAAGGCGCCGGGTGTTTTTGTGTAAAGAACAGATGTATTAATTGCGGATGAGTTTTTTGGTGCTGACCTGATCGGCGGTACGCAGTTGTACCAGATACATACCTTTGGTGTAAGACTCGGTGTTGATGTTCAGCACTTCACCTGCACGAAGCCCGGCCTTGTATACTTCTTTGCCCAGGGCATCGGAAATCAGAACCAGGCCATCTACGCCACTTTGGTTGCTGAGCTGAAGTTCGCCGCTGAAGGGATTCGGATAGGCTTCGAGGCCTTTACCCGCTTTTGCAAATTCGCCCAAACCCGTACAGGCCGTTACGGAAAGTGTGATGTTGGCTTTGGCAGTGCAGGAACCGTTAGAGCCGGTTAGCGTATAGATTGTGGTGGCGGCCGGCGAAACAACCATCACCGGGTTCACTGAAGAACTGCTTCCGGCAGGTGACCAGGTGTAGGCATTGGCGCCGCTTGCGGTGAGGGTGGCGGAGTTGCCGTTGCACAGTATGCTGTGGCTCGAACTCACACTGAGTGTGGGTAAGGCATTTACAAGGACCTGTGTGGTTAAACTGGCGGCGCAGGTACTGCTTCCGGCGCTGAGCGTGTATACGGCGCTCGCACTGGGGCTCACCACAATGCTGGTACTGTTTGAACCTGTGCTCCAGGTGTAGGTGGCTGCTCCGGAAGCTGTAAGTGTGGCTGAAGAACCGCTGCACACGGCCGAATTGCTCTGCGCCACGCTGATGGAAGGCGGGGTGCAACTGCTTGCGGCCCACAGATATCGTTGTCCGCTAAGCGGAAAATTGCCGCTTTCAAATGCGCAGGCATCTGAAATCAGAGCGGATGCTGTGGAATTGCTCCAGGTATTGCTTGAGCCAACTGTTCTGGACTTAAAATCGCTGTTTGAATTGCCTTTCAGGCCAACCTCGCTGGGTGTTATGTCAGTGCCGGGGATCATGGTGCCATAAAGAAATTCGATCTGGTTACCGGCCTGGTGAAGGCGCAGTTTAAAATTGATCACCTCGTCATACACGGCAAAGCGTGTCATATTGCGGTATTCGAGTTCACAGATCTGGTTGGGGCTACTGCCTGAAACACTTTGCTTGATGTATCCGTTCATGTTTAATACATCCCAGGCGCTTACATTGGATGTGGCGTTTACGTTCACCACAATGTTGCCGGCGCTTATAGCTGTGACGGTTGGATTAACGGAACCAAAATCCCCGCTCCAGTCCAGTATCACATCTCCCACGCTAAAGCCTGCAACAGAGGAACAGTTGCTGAGGGTATTGCTGCCTGTGCTGAGGTCGGCCATAATCACCGTGCCCATGAACAGATCCTGTGCAAAGGGCGCTATGACTTGCTGTGTAGCCGGATCGGAAATGGCCTGGTATTCTGTACCTGAAAGATTAGCAAAGCTGATGTAACCGTTTGAGCACACATTCACTGTGGTGTAGGTTGTGCCATTATAAGTGAAAGGAAAAGGCAGGTTGAGCGGGGTTACATCATCGTCCTGCATCAGCGGACCAACCTGGGTGCCGCTGTTGGCTGCACCGTAGGAGCCTATGTTTTGCGTGAAACCGTAAGCGCTGACCTGCGCCTGTGCAGAAAGGCCCAGAATAGTTGCTGCGGCCAGAATAAGAAAAGGTGTTTTCATAAAGAGATTTAAGGTTAATTACTGGTCATAGACGGAATACCGGACCTTTTGTTACAGGATAATGACAATTTAACAAATTTTTTTGTGTTGCGCAAAAAAAAGGCCCGGTTTTGCCGGGCCTGGTGATGCATTGGTGAATTCAATTGAGCAGGAGTTTTTTGGTGAAGGCCTTGCCGTTTTGTGTCACCCGAATAAAGTACACGCCCCTGGGCAAGGCATTCAGATCGAGTTCGTGTACCAGCTTTTCGCTTAAACATTCCAGTTCTTCGCGGTAAACAGCCTGTCCCATTGTATTGATGACCGCAATTGTGGTGAGACCCTTGGTGGGCAAAACCAATGAAATGCCGGTGATGCCCGTGCTGGGATTCGGGCTGAGTTTCAGATCCTGAACCTCGAGGTCCTTGCCCTGAAAACCCGTGCTCTTGTTCAGGTTTGAGATCTCCTCTTTGCTGGCCTCGGTAATTTGAATGTTGCGGATGAGGATGATGCGCTTGATCTTGCCAGGATCGGTTTTCAGTTGAGATGCATCTGGTCGTTCTTCATTTTCAATGACGATGGTTTGCATTTGTGCCGAAGAATGGCCTTTGGCTTCCGCATCGGCGCCATTGGCCCTGAGCTCCGCTTGAATGCGCTCCAGCTCGGCTTTCAGAACCTGGTCGCTTTCTACTCTGCCTTCAAGGGGCAGGTTTTGTTCGATGCGAATGTCTATGTTCGGGGCAGAGGGATTGCCGGGGATGCAGATTATTGTCTTGTCATGGCCGGGCAGATCCGAAAGATCATTGCTGTAAAAAGTGGTATCCGTCACTTTCTCCACACCGTTGATGTTTTCAACTTTCCGGATGCGGACCTTTTTTGTGTGTTCGCTGTTCTGGCCCAGAATGATGCCCGTGCTGAAGAGCAGTGCGGCCAGAATGATTTGACTTGTTTTCATGATGCGTGGGTTTAATTTGGTTTATGGATCAAAAGTAGAGCCCATGCAAAGCGTGCAGGGTTAAAGCCCGGTTAAAGCCTGTTAATGAAAAGTTAAAGTTGCCCACAGCGGTTATGCAGTGCCTATTTTTGAGGCAGATGAAACCCAAACCATATCAACTTATCATAGGCTTGCTTTGTGTGAGCATTACTGGTGTCTTGCTCCTTCAGGTGTTTTGGATGAAGCGGTACTACGACCAGAAAAAACGCGAACTGGACAAACAGGTGCAGGAGGTGCTGGCGAATACGGCAGCACGTTTGCTTGAGCGCGAAAATATACAGGTCATCAAACATAGTTTTGATCAGGACAGCAATGCCTATGCAGGCAGCATCAGTACAAAGATCATAGTGCATCACACAAGCTCAAAACCCGTGATGCCCGCGCCACCCCCTCCTGTTGCGGCGCCTCCTGTAGCGCCGCCTGATCCACCCAGGGCACTGAAAGCGCCCATTCCGCCTGAAGCCAAGCAGGCGCTGGAGTGGAAAGACGAAACCCTGATCCTGGATTCTTTGCCGGGCTCAAGTGCCCTGAGCCGGGTGGTGATCCGTTCAAACGATCTGGATACAGCGCGCCAGGTGGAGTTGAAAAAACTCCTGTATAAAATGGAAAAAGAGATCAGGGACATTGAAACCTCGTCCATAGACAAGATCAGCGAAGCGCAATTGCGAGGCATTTTACGCGAAGAGCTGTATCAGGCTGGCCTGAACACACCCTTTGAATTCTGCCTCCGGAGAAACCGGTTTCAAAAAGACACCATCATCGCCTGCTCCAGGGCATTCGACAGCGCGGCGGCATCTTACAGCAGAGATCTTTCGGCCGGGCAGGTCATACCCAGGCACACCAGGCTTTACCTGCAACTGCCGTTCAACACCGGTATTTGGTCGGGTCTGAACAAACTGGTGTGGATTTCACTTGTGTTTACCCTGCTTATTCTGATTGTGTTTTATTTCAGTATACATTTATTGTTGAGGCAAAAAAAACTGGGTGAGCTGAAAAACGATTTCATCAACAACATGACCCACGAACTGAACACGCCCATAGCAACCATTGCACTGGCTACGGAGGCCCTGGCACATCCCCTGACGCGGCAGGATGAGGTCAAATACAATACTTACACACAGGTGCTTCGCGAAGAGAACAAAAAACTGAAGCAACACGTGGAGCGTGTGCTGCAAATGGCCCTGATGGACAGGGGCGAGCTGCGCCTGCACAAGGAAAAGCTGAATCTGGTTGACCTGATCAGAGCGGTGAACGAGGCTTACGCCCTTCAATGTGCCGAAAAAAAAGCCAGCCTTGTGTTTGAGCCTGAATCCGAATCGCTAACACTGGAGGCCGATGCCTTTCACCTGCGCAATATGCTGAGCAATTTACTCGACAATGCCCTCAAGTATTCGGGTGAAGGACCGCGCATTGAATGGACATTGGAAGAGGAACAGGAAGCCCTGATCATTCGCATCAAGGACCAGGGTATTGGCATAGCCTCCGAAAACCGGGAGAAGGTATTCGGACGTTTTTTCAGGGAAGAGGGCGGCGACCTGCACCATGTGAAGGGGTTCGGCCTGGGGCTCAGTTACGTGAAAGCCATTGTGGAAGCCCATGGGGGCGAGATCAGCCTGAGCTCTGAAAAAGGGAAGGGCTCGGTGTTCACACTCAAATTCAAAACCCATGCCTAAGATCCTGCTGGTTGAGGACGAGAAGAATTTTGCCCTGGTGCTGAAAGATTACCTGGGGCTGAATGGTTTTGAAGTGAGGCATTGCGAAAACGGGCAGGAGGGGCTGGAGGTTTTCAGGAAAGAGTCATTCGACCTTTGTATACTCGACATCATGATGCCCAAAAAAGACGGCTTCAGTTTAAGCGGCGAGATCAAGGCTCTGAACAAGGATATTCCGCTTTTGTTTTTAACGGCCAGGGCTATGCGGGATGACATGATCAAGGCGTATCGCCTGGGCGCGGAAGATTACGTGGTAAAACCCTTTGATTCGGAGCTGCTGCTGTACAAGATCAGGGCCATACTGAAACGAAGCGGGCCTAAGGCCGGTTTTGAGCCTGAGCTGCACAGGCTGGGGCAATTTGAGTTCAATTACAAATTGCGTATGCTGCGCCACGATTCTGGCGAAAGTCACAAATTATCCCCATACGAAGCAGAGCTTCTGCACCTGCTTTGTTTGCACAAGAACGATGTGCTGCCCCGGGAAAAAGCTTTGAAGCGGATCTGGAAGGAAGAGACCTATTTCACGGGGCGTAGCATGGATGTGTACCTGGTTAAACTGCGCAAATACCTTTTGGCCGATCCCGGACTTGAGATCAATTCCCTTCATGGCAATGGTTTTAGTCTTGTTGAAAAAGAAATCTGAGTCCTGAACAGGCCCTTAGGCACGCCTATAAGGCCTGAGTTTCCTGCAATTTAAGAGGATACTACAAATTATAGCAAGCTTTTGCTATGAGCGGGCATTACCTTTGTCTATAAGTTAGGACGCCGGTGGATAAGTCGGGTAGAAGCAAGGCAAAAAGCCTCCTAATTTTAAGGAACGCGTAACAATAAAAATGATATAATTATGGCAAAGAAAAACGCAGACGATGTTATCGACGCAATTGAGGCATCCATGAACGAATCCAGTAAAAAACCGGTGAACGCCGAAAAGCTCAAGGCCCTTCAGCTCACGCTCGACAAGCTCGAGAAAACATACGGCAAGGGCACCATCATGAAACTGGGCGACAGCCAGGTGGAGCAGGTGGAAGCCATTTCCACAGGATCCCTCGGGCTGGACATAGCCCTGGGCATAGGCGGTTTGCCGAAAGGGCGTGTGGTGGAAATTTACGGTCCTGAATCTTCCGGTAAAACCACCCTGGCCATACACGCCATAGCCAATGTGCAGAAGAGCGGGGGCATTGCAGCCATTATTGACGCTGAGCACGCTTTCGACCGCTTTTATGCCGAGAAACTGGGTGTGAATACCGAAAACCTTCTGATCTCACAACCCGATAACGGTGAGCAGGCGCTTGAGATCGCTGATAACCTGATCCGCAGCGGGGCCATTGATCTGGTGGTGATCGATTCGGTGGCGGCGCTCACGCCCAAGGCTGAGATTGAAGGCGAGATGGGCGACAGCCGCATGGGTCTGCAGGCCAGATTGATGAGCCAGGCTTTGCGTAAACTCACGGGCACTATTAACAAAACAGGTTGCTGCTGCATTTTCATCAACCAGTTGCGTGAAAAGATCGGCGTGATGTTTGGCAATCCCGAAACCACCACAGGTGGAAACGCTTTGAAGTTCTATGCCACGGTGCGCCTGGATATACGCAGGATCTCTCAGCTGAAAGACGGGGACAATGTTACCGGAAACAGGGTGAGGGTAAAAGTGATCAAGAACAAGGTGGCTCCGCCTTTCCGCCAGGCAGAGTTCGATATTATTTTTGGCGAGGGCATCAGCAAGGTGGGCGAGGTGATCGATATGGGCGTAGAGAAAGGCGTGATCAAAAAAGCAGGCTCCTGGTTCAGTTACGAGGATACCAAGCTCGGTCAGGGTCGTGATCAGGTGAAAGCCATTTTCATGGAAAACCCCGATCTGGCTGAAGAGATAGAAAACAAGATCAAGGAAGCTATACTGGCCGCAGCAGAAGGCTGATCCGCCTGGTTTTTAATGAGATTTGTCAGAGAACCGCTACCTTTGGGTATCGGTTTTTTTGTTTTAGTGGATTTGTAATCTCAAAGCACAAAGAACAGGAACGATGTGCGGATTTTGAATCGCGCTAAATGGCTAATTTTCAAGTCAAATAAAATCGATTTTTTTTATATTTAATTAAAGTGCCCCAAATGAAATCCAAAAAAATCCCAATCATTTTATTGGTTTTGGTTATCTGAGGGGAATTTGTTCACTCGTTAAAATGAAGTTATTTGTCTTTATAGTAGTACAATTACTTTCACTTGCACTGGCGGCACAGGGAGGTTTTCGGTCAAGGCAATATTTATCCGGCTCGATTAACAGTATAACAAAGGATATTTTTGAGACCAGCCCGGGTAATTACCTTGCCTGCGGTATTACTGTTGATACTTTAAACGGCGTAAATACCAATCGGGTAATCATTATGAAGCTGGGTAATCAAGGTGAAATGATTTGGTCAAAAAAATATGGAACCAAAAATCTTGAATATTTGAATAATAATTTCATCTGCCGTACTTTTTATAAACAAGGAAATTTCATTTATCTAGCTTGCTGTGTTCGCGACAGTAACAATAAGCAGATAGGCGCTTTCGTAAAATTTGACCTCAATGGTGACACCCTTTGGCAAAGGTTTTACCGGGATAGCATGGACGTTGTTCCTCAGATGGTATGTTCAAGCGTTGATGGGGGGTTTTTAATCACAGGGTTTTTTCAAGACTGGAACGGAGGTGGGCAACCTTGTCTACTGATCAAAACAGATCATTCTGGTAACGAGTTATGGAGAAAAAAAATCAATAAAGCTGGAGCTAATGTGAGTGATGGCAAGGCCATCATTCAGGATAGTGCCACAAAAAAAATTGTTATCGCAGGTTATCAATATATAGGTAGCCCTCAATCCGCAATTATGAGAGACAATGTAATTATTACGGATAGTATTGGTAACAAGCTTATCCAAAGAAGCTATTATAGTGCGAATTCAGGCTATTTAATGGATCTCGTTCAAACACAAGATAAAAATTTAGTTGCCGTTGGTAGGGCGTACAAGAATTTGTATTTAGGTAACGATCAGTTGAGTTGCTCTCTCATGTTGAAAATTGATCTTAATGCAATCCAAACATCTCCTGCGATTTGGATTGATCAAGATTTTGATAGTCCCCAAGTATATAACATATTTACCTGCTTAAGGGAGTTACCTAATGGCGATCTAGTAGTCGGCGGTATTATTGATACAATGTCCGCATTTGCTAACAGTATGCTACATAGATTTGCGATTTTCAATTCATATGGCTTGGTAAAAAAGCAGCGTTATTACAGTTATAAATCCAACGATATTAACTACAGTAACAACCAGGGTTTATGTTCATTGGATCTTACAAGTGATGGGGGGTGGGTAGTAAGTATTCCTCAAGCTTATATTAGCACTTTTAACCCCTTGTTTTATGTAAAGTATGATAGTATCGGATGTGACAGTACACCGGCGTATTGTTCAAATCCAGTTGCTGTAAGCGAGTATTCCCAGACTGCAAATATTGATTTTCAAATGTTCCCTAATCCAAGCAGTGAATATGTGCAATTCACTTGCCACAAGTCTATGAATAGCAGCATAGAAATTATAATTTCAGATTTAATGGGTCGAGAACTTGATCATCTGACATTTGTAAGTGAAAAACAAATTAAATTGGACACAAGAAAATTTTCAGAAGGAATCTATCTTGTCAGGGTTTATTTTGATGACAGCTGCGTTGAAACCAGGATGCTCATGATTTCAAAATAGTTTTTACCCTTTTTTTATCAACTTTTGTTTTTCTTATGGTCTTATGGGGTCTTTAATACGCCATAATGCGTCTGATTTGATGTAGTTAATTATTCTTTCGGCAATTTTGGATGCTTGCTCGGCCAATAGTGTACCTGAGCTTCCAAAACCGAAGGCATTTGACCCATCAGTAGCATTTGCATCCACAAGTTTATTAACAAGGGTCAGGCCCATTAACAAATAATACACCTGATCCTGGCTCATTCGTGCAACTCCACTGGGATCACTTCCATCTGACTCAGTGATGTCAATGCCTTTACCTATTCCAAGGCCCAAATCCATTTGGGTGAAACCAAAGTCGTTTTGAGGTGCATTAGCAGGGTAACCTGAAGAGGTGAGATTATTATCGTCATAGTAATAGTTAAAATGCCTGTAGTTCTTTTTTACAAAATATCCTGGAATATCATCACGAACAAAAAAACCATTTGAACTGGGCGAAAAACTTGGATTCCTAAGTGGCTCAGCAAAATAATCTATTCTGTTCACAGCATTTAAGGCACAAAAGATCTCGTGTTTTACTTCTGTTAAATCCCGGTTGTTATCTTTTAAGAGCTTGTACTCTGTTGCTAAAACAGAAAGGTAAATCCCTTGTCTTGTACCTCCATCACCGGCTTTTAATATTATGGAATTAACATCATACGAAGTAGCATGACCATAATATCTTCTTTCATTTAAGGGGATACTTTCTCCCGAATCAATACCTGTTTTAATAAAATCATTATTTAATCTTGATTTGTAGTACCAGTATTTTTTATGATTCATTAGCTCATTTTGTGCATTAACTAATCCAATTGTAATGCTAACAAATAGGCAAAAGAAGAAAACACTTAATCTCATAATGAAAAAAATGACACTAATAGTTCGTTTTAACAAAACACATCTTATACTCCCCTGTGTCGGATTTCAATTTTAGGTTAAATTCGTTTCCATACAATTTTGTGACCTCCCACCTCACTGTAACCCCAGGAATTGATTTGAAAGGGGTGATGAACAACTTGTTAAATGTTTTTGTGCTCGTAGGC
>DAOMFS010000020.1:0-48273 GCA_035429925.1 Bacteroidia bacterium
AATACCTTCTCAAAAAACGGGAGGGCAAAGATACACAGCCTTTTTGGTTGTGCAATGAAAAATTGCAGAATTGTTAATAAAATTTTGCGAAACTGCATTAATGACTGAGTACGTGAAGATTATAGAAAGCGTAACTTCGTTAAAACAAGCCCAAAAGGCCCAAATTGTCAAATTCAAGGAGGAAATCATGTCTGGTGTAAACAAAGTAATACTGATCGGGAACCTGGGCAAAGACCCCGAAATCCGCTATTCAGAAGGTGGTGTACCGCGCCTGAACTTTAGCATGGCCACCACTGAAGTGTACAAGGATAAAAGCGGAAACCGCGGCGAACATGTAGAATGGCACAACATTGTGATGTGGAGAGCCCTGGCCGAAAATGCCGAAAAACTGCTGAAAAAAGGTATGCAGATATACATTGAAGGTCGCCTGCAAACCAGGCAATGGAACGATAAAGAAGGCGTTAAACGCAATATCACTGAAATTGTGGCCGAAAACTTTGTGTTGCTCAGCCGCAAAGAGAATACCCAGGCGGGCCCATCAAACCCTGAACAAACCAACGAAAACCCCGCAGGAAGCGGAAATCAGCCTTACTGACCTACTCTCCTCCCGAAAAACCACTTGTGAAACCACCACGCCTTACCTTAAAACCCCTCCTGTTCGCCTGTATCACAACTCTGGCGCTTTTCTCAGGATGCAGCGATGAGGACGAATTTGCTTCTCCCAAACCCCGTGGATATTTCAGGATACAATTCCCGGAAAGAAGTTACAGACTTTACGACAGCCTCTGCCCTTACAGCTTTGAAATACCGCGCTACGCCAGGGTTGTGCCCAATACCGGACCAAACGCAGAACCATGCTGGCAAAATGTGGAATTCAAACAATTCAAAGCTACCGTGTACCTGAGTTACAAGGCTGTTCACAATAATCTGGCAACCTATCTTGACGACGCACACGAGTTTGCGAACCGACATCAGATCAAAGCCAGCGGGCTCGATCAGGTGGCCATTCTGCGCGATTCAGCCAGGGTATTCGGATTGCTGTTCGACATTGAGGGAAACGCCGCTTCAGCGGTCCAGTTCTATCTCACCGACAGCACGACACATTTTCTGAGGGGCTCACTTTACTTCAACTGCACGCCAAATGCCGATTCGCTTAAAATTGTAATAGACTTTCTGAAGAAAGATATCCTTCACATGATCAACACCACCCGCTGGAAAACAACAGAAAAAACTAGTTCACGATCCTGAGCAAATTGCCATCGTAAGTGCTGCCATAAAGCCTGAGGGGCCATTCAGCCGGACCTTTGATCACAGCCCCGTCGAGTATGCGCCAGGTCGATCCGCTCACCGTGTCGCGCAAGGTAAAGTTATCATTCTGGACCTGAACCCTGGCCTTAGGGTCATTAGGCAATTGGGTGGAGCTTCGCTCAAGGGCTACAAATTCCTGCTCTGATTTGCGGTAAACCACAATACCATTGATTCCCCCGTCAATGTACATCCAGCCCCCCACAGCCTGTATCTTGAAGTACAGGGGATCATTGGGATAAAGGCTGATGCTGACAGGAACCGATGCAACCGGATTTTGTCTGACTGCCTGTGGTGTTTGTTTTTTCCGGCAAGCCAAAACAAAAAGTAGAGGTACACAAACAATCAGAAAGATTCTAGCGTGTGATCGCATGCTCAGGAATGAAAGTCGAAGTTAACCAATTTATGGCCCCCCACCCCAGCCCATTGATAGCTTTTAACTAACTTTAGAGCCTTTAAATTCCCTTTAGTTGTGATAGACCAAAACCCAGGAATGCCGCCCGGCCGTAATGCCAGACACGCTTACTTTTTACCCCTTCTTGCCGCAGTGGTATTCGCCGGCGGAATAGCCTTCGGATACTATTTCTCATTCAACAATACCGGCGAAGTATTTTTTCCCGCACACGGCAATGAATCCTCCAGCAAGATCAACAACCTGCTGGATTATATTCAGGCTAACTATGTGGATACGGTAAACCGTGCTCAGCTTGAGGATAAGACCATTGCATCCATGCTCAGAAGTCTTGATCCGCACAGCGATTTTATACCCGCCGCGGACCTGAAGCAGGTTAACGAACCCCTGGAAGGTAATTTTGAAGGTATCGGCATTGAATTCAACATCATACAGGACACGATTCGTGTCATCAACCCCATAGAGGGCGGACCCTCGGAAAAACTGGGCATTAAGGCGGGTGACAAGATCATAAAAGTGGACGGAAAAAATGTAGCCGGAACAGGAATCAACACCAAACAAGTGTTTGAAACCCTGCGTGGTAAAAGCGGCACAATAGTAACCGTTAGCATTCAAAGGGCGAGTCAAAAAAAACCTATCGAATTTAAGATCACAAGAGGCGAAATTCCGATCTACAGCATTGACATTGCATACATGGTAAGGCCTGCTGTGGGTTACATCAAGTTAAGCCGTTTTGCCGGCACCACGTATAAGGAATACCTCGATGCCTTCAACGCCCTGAGCAAACAAGGCATGAAGAATCTCATACTGGACCTGCGCGGAAACGGCGGGGGATTTCTCAAAGCTGCAGTTGATTTGTCAGACGAATTTCTGGCTAACGGTCTTCAGATTGTTTACACCGAAGGTCGCGCGCACCCAAAAAAGGTTTATACTGCAAGCAGCAGGGGCGGATTTGAAAACCAGGCTCTGGCTGTACTGATTGACGAAGGCAGCGCAAGCGCAAGCGAAATCGTTGCAGGTGCGCTTCAGGACAACGACAGAGCCACCATCATTGGCCGCAGGAGCTTCGGAAAAGGCCTGGTACAGGATCAGATTGATCTTCCGGATGGTTCCGCCGTAAGGCTCACCATTGCACGTTATTACACCCCAACCGGGCGCTGTATTCAGAAACCTTATACCAACAAAAGCACCGAGGACTATTACGATGAAGAACTGGAACGTCTTCAGCACGGGGAATTGTATAACAAAGACAGTATACGCACAGACAAATCACAATCTTTTAGAACACCCGGAGGCCATGTGGTGTACGGCGGCGGGGGCATTGTTCCAGATATTTTTGTGGCGGTTGACACGCTTAAATACGATCCTAAGGTTAACCGGCTTTATTACAGCGGCCTTCTGAACAACTTTGCTTTTGAATATGTTGACGGTAAAAGGTCTCTGTTTTTGAAAAGATACAAATCTGCGGCTGCATTTGTAGAACAATTTTCGGTGGGATCCGATGAAATGCGGGCACTTGAGCTCGTCCTGAAAAACACGCCTTCTGCAAACATGAATATTACAGGCCATGAGAACGGCCTAAATCGTTTGCTGAAAGCCCTCATCGGGCGTAATCTGTTTGACCGTGAAGCCTATTATCCTGTTTTGAATCAAGACGATGAGGCTATTTTGAAAGCCATCGCGCTCTTTTCGGAATCCAGATAATTCGCGATTCGCGGTATTTTGATTTTGCTGCCCTTCAATGAACACATTGATCCTTTTACTGATTTGAATATCTTAATTTGTATATTTGAATAGCTTCAAATGTTTCTCACATGAATCCGAGATTAAGAAATGGACTCGCTCTGGCAGCAGGCGTGCTTTCCGGGGGCATACTCAACATGGGTATCATTATGGTAAGTGGTTCAGTTATACCGCCCCCTGAAGGTGCCGATGTCACAAGCATGGAAGGCTTGAAGGCGGCCTTGCCCCTTTTCGAACCCAAGCATTTTATCATGCCGTTTTTGGCACATGCATTGGGTACACTGCTTGGTTCATTTGTTGCAGCACGCCTGGCCGTGAACCGAAGACTGCTTTTCGCTCTTATTGTTGGGGCCTGGTTTCTGCTTGGCGGAACGCTGAACGTGTTTATGCTGCCTTCACCCCTTTGGTTCAACGCCGTCGACCTGGTGTGTGCCTATTTGCCCATGGCATACCTGGGCGCTAAACTGGTTGGTTCCCCTGGGCACCACGCCACTTAAAATCGCAGCCCTGAAACACCGTTTTAGCCGGACTGAGAAAAATCACTTTCTTCACAAAAACGGCCGTACACAAGGCTCTTAGCCGCCTCCTAGCCGATTAAACAGTCACAATAGTTGCTAAAATTTTTCTTTGGCAAAGGCCCTGTTTTATTTTCTTTGTAAATTCGGACAATATTATCCGAATTAAAAAATTGATTCACCATCAAAACAAAACAACATGATCAGTACAAGTGAAAAAACCATCGGCCAAATTGTTGCGGAAGACTTCCGCTCTGCAAGTGTATTTAAAGCTTACGGCATCGACTTTTGCTGCAAGGGCAACAGGGTTCTGGACGATGTATGCAAGTCGAAAGGGCTACCCTTCGAAAAAATAAGCCACGAATTAACTGAAGCTTTATCCAGAGAAAATCAATCCGGCATGGCATTCAACACCTGGCCCCTTGATCTGCTGATCGATTTCATTGAGAAAAAACACCACCGTTATGTTGAACAAAAATCAGTTGACATCAAGGGCTTTCTGGATAAGCTCTGCAGGGTACACGGAGAGCGTCATCCCGAGTTATTCGAGATCAACCGCGAATTCACAGAAAGCGCTTCAGAGCTAGCCGCTCACATGAAAAAGGAGGAACTGGTACTCTTCCCATACATTCGACAAATGATTAAAGCAAAGTTGTACGGCGGTACTTTCCAGACAGCGCATTTCGGCACGGTTCAAAATCCCATTGAGATGATGGAGAATGAACACGAAGCTGAAGGCGAGCGTTACAGGAGAATAGCCCAGCTCAGCAACAACTATACCACGCCTGAGGATGGCTGCACGACATACAGAGTGGCTTTTGCCATGCTGAAAGAATTCGAGGAAGACCTGCATCAGCACATTCACCTTGAAAACAACATACTCTTCCCAAATGCGCTCGAAACAGAGATGGCCCTGCGTTAAGCATTTATTATTGTTTGTCTTCGGTCCCGTAAAACAAAAAACCCGCCTGATTAGCGGGTTTTTTCATTATGGAAATCTATTTCTTACTCAGCAGCGCCGCTCTCTTCAGATGCAGGGCTTTCAGCTTTTCCGGTGCTAGTCTTTTTGGCACGCCCGCGACGTGTGGTTTTCTTGGCTGAGCTGTCTTTACCGGCCTTCTTGTAGATCTCATTGAAGTCTACCAGCTCGATCATGGCCATTTCGGCCGCGTCGCCCTGGCGGTTTCCGGTTTTAATGATACGGGTGTATCCGCCGTTGCGTTCAGCCACCTTAACGGCCACATCCTTAAATAGTGTGTTCACGGCATCCTTGCTTTTCAGGTATGAAAAGGCTGTCCGGCGGCTGTGCGTGGTATCGCTTTTACTTTTGGTAATAAGGGGTTCCACATAGGTACGCAGGGCCTTAGCCTTCGCCAGCGTGGTAAATATCCTTTTATTTTCGATCAGGGCACAGGCCATATTGCTCATCAAAGCCTGACGATGCGCGGCGGTTCTGCCCAGGTTATTTATTTTATCTCCGTGTCTCATGGTGTTGTTGTTTTAGGCTCTTACAAGCCAATTCAAGTTTCGGTTCCTGTTTAATCTTTATCGAGTTTGTATTTGGCCACGTTCATTCCGAAATGGAGAGATTTGCTTTGAACCAGGTCTTCCAGTTCGGTAAGAGACTTCTTGCCAAAGTTTCTGAATTTTAAAAGATCGTTTTTATTGAAGGAAACCAGTTCGCCCAGTGTTTCCACATCGGCCGCTTTCAGACAGTTGAGGGCACGAACCGAAAGGTCCATATCCACCAGTTTGGTCTTCAGCAATTGACGCATGTGCAGGCTGGTTTCATCGAATTCCTCCTCGCTGCGTTTTTCTTCCGCATCTAGTGTGATTTTCTCATCAGAGAATAGCATGAAGTGGAAAATAAGGATCTTGGCGGCTTCTTTAAGGGCATCTTTAGGATGAATGGAACCATCCGTTACGATATCAATGATCAGACGCTCATAGTCAGTTTTCTGCTCCACACGGTAGTTCTCGATGTTGTATTTAACATTTTTGATGGGTGTGTAGATCGAGTCGATGAAAATGGTTCCAATGGTGGCGTTATTGGTTTTGTTCTCCTCTGCCGGAACATAGCCGCGACCGCGTTCAACAGTAAGTTCCATTTTGAGTCGAACAGAAGGGTCACAATTGAAAATAACCAGTTCAGGGTTCAGGATCTGAAATCCGTTCACAAATTTACCGATGTCGCCAGCGGTGAATTTATCAGAGCCGTGAAAGCTGATGTTGATCTTCTCGGCATCGTGATTGTCCAGTTGCTTTTTAAAGCGCACCTGTTTGAGGTTTAGAATTATTTCGGTTACGTCTTCAACCACACCTTTAATGGTGGAGAATTCGTGTTCCACGCCTTCAATTTTTACACTGGTGATGGCGTATCCTTCCAGGGAAGAAAGAAGTATCCTGCGGAGGGAGTTGCCTATTGTAATTCCAAAACCCGGCTCCAGAGGTCTGAATTCAAACTGACCTGTGGTTTCAGTAGAACTTATCATTACTACCTTATCGGGCTTTACGAAATTTAAAATTGCCATATCTGAAGCTAAAATTTAGGGATTAAACAAAATATTATTTAGAGTACAATTCGACGATGAGTTGTTCCTTAATGTTTTCGGGAATCTGTGAACGCTCCGGACGGGAAAGGAATTTTCCGCTCATGCTGTGTTTGTCGAATTCCAGCCAGGGGTGCTTGTTAACGGTTGAAGCCAGAGAATTTGAAATGATCTCGAGGGCTTTCGATTTTTCGCGAACAGACACTACATCGCCTGGTTTCAGGGTATAGGATGAAATGTTCACGACGTGTCCGTTCACATTGATGTGGGCATGTGACACCAACTGACGTGCTGCACGGCGTGATGGAGCAATGCCCATGCGGAATACCACGTTATCCAGGCGGCTTTCAATCAGCTGAAGGAGCACTTCGCCGGTGATACCGTGCGAGCGGGCTGCTTTTTCAAATGTTTTAGCAAACTGTTTTTCGAGAATACCGTAAGTGTACTTGGCTTTTTGCTTTTCCATCAGCTGAACAGCGTATTCTGACTGTTTAGCGCGTTTCTTGCCTGCTCCGTGTTGTCCGGGAGGGTAATTTTTCTTTTCGAGTGCCTTGTCAGGACCAAATATGGGTTCCCTGAACTTTCTTGCGATTTTTGATTTAGGACCTGTGTACCTTGCCATTTTAAATAATTGTTTGTTTTAATGTGGTGATGTTCTTTTTTACTTCACCGGTTATTATTTAAGTTGAAAATCCTGTAGATGATCAACTCCATATCCCGCCCGGGGCGTGACTGGCTTTTGTTTAGTTTTTATACGCGACGGCGTTTTGGCGGACGACAACCGTTGTGAGGGATTGGTGTGATATCCATGATCTCGGTCACCTCAATACCATTGTTTGAAATGGTACGGATGGCGCTTTCGCGTCCTCCCCCCGGACCTTTCACATACACCTTCACTTTACGGAGTCCTGCATCAAATGCTACTTTGCTGCAATCCTGCGCGGCCATCTGGGCTGCATAAGGCGTGTTCTTTTTGGAACCTCTGAACCCCATTTTTCCGGCACTGCTCCAGGAAATCACCTGACCGGCGTTATTGGTCAGTGAAATGATAATATTGTTGAAGGTGGCGTTGATATGGGCTTCGCCGGTTGCTTCTACCTTTACTGTGCGCTTGCGTTGTACAGCTTTGGCTGTGCCTGCAGCGGTAGGTTGTTTTGCCATGTGTTCTTTTGCGTTATTTTAATTATTATTTGGTTGCCATTTTCTTGTTGGCAATGGTCTTGCGTTTTCCTTTGCGTGTGCGGGCATTGGTTTTGGTACGTTGTCCGCGTGTTGGCAGAGAATTACGGTGACGAATACCACGGTAGCTGTTGATATCGGTCAGGCGTTTGATGTTGAGCTGAACTTCTGAACGAAGAGCACCTTCAATCTTGAAATTATTGTTGATGATGTTCCGGATGGCGTTCTGTTCGTCGTCGGACCATTCGCTCACTTTTTTATCGTGAAGAATACCGGCTTCGTTCAAGATTTTGGCAGCCCTGCTCCTTCCGATGCCATAGATGTAGGTAAGCCCTATCACCCCTCTTTTGTTTTTCGGTAAATCAATACCAGCTATACGTGCCATTCTATTGGTTTAATGTTGGATTAAAAATTATTTCTGTCTTTGTTTGAATTTTGGGTTCTTCTTGTTGATGACATAGAGTCTGCCTTTACGACGTACGATCTTGCAATCAACGCTTCTCTTTTTTATGGATGCTCTGACTTTCATTGTTAATCTGTTTTATTTGTATCTGAACGTAATTCTTGCTTTTGTTAGATCATAAGGGCTCATTTCCAACTTCACCTTGTCGCCGGGCAAGATCTTGATGTAGTGCATTCTCATCTTTCCCGAGATGTGAGCGGTTACAATGTGACCGTTCTCCAACTCTACCCTGAACATGGCGTTGCTTAACGCCTCAACTATAGTACCATCAATTTCAATATTCGACTGTTTGGCCATAATTTATCCTTGTTGAACCATCATGGCATTGGCTCCTCTGCCTTTGATCCTTCCCGATTTCATCAATCCGTCGTAATGGCGGTTTAGCAGGTACGTTTCGATCTGCTGAAGCGTATCCAGCACCACACCTACCAGAATCAGCAGGGATGTACCACCATAAAAATCTGCAAAAGAACTGTTGATACCGATCTTCTGAGCAAATGCAGGCATAATTGCAACACCGGCCAGGAAAATCGAACCCGGAAGTGTGATGCGGCTCATCACCTGATCAATAAACTCAGCGGTCTTCTTACCCGGTTTTACGCCTGGTATGAATCCACCGTTGCGCTTCATGTCGTCGGCCAGCTGGTTCGGATTGACCATGATGGCTGTATAAAAGTAAGTAAAGAGGATGATCAGTACGGCGAATATAAAATTGTACCAGAATCCGTAGCGTTGTGAGAAAATTCCGCCTGAATTGCCCTGGAAACCTGAAATAGCAAGGGGAATGAACATGATCGCTTGCGCAAAAATGATCGGCATTACGCCAGCAGCGTTCACTTTCAGGGGAATGTACTGGCGCACACCTCCGTATTGCTTGTTGCCAACAATTTTCTTGGCGAACTGAACGGGAATGCGGCGTGTGCCCTGCACAAGCAGGATGCTGCCTACAATCACCAAAAGAAGGATCACGAGTTCAATGAGGAAAATGATCAAACCACCATTGCCTGACAAACGTCCTTTGAATTCAGACAGAAAAGCGAAGGGCAGGCGTGAAATGATACCAATCATGATGATCAGTGAGATACCGTTTCCGAGTCCTTTGTCGGTAATCCTTTCACCCAGCCACATGATGAACATGGTGCCGGTTACAAGAATAAAAATGGACTGGATCCACCAGAAAGTCGACAGGTCGGTAAAGGCAGCCGGAGCAGTGGATTTGATCGACGCGATATAACCAGGTGCCTGTACGGCAGTTACGCCGATGGTAAGGAAACGTGTGTACTGGTTGATTTTTTTTCGTCCGCTCTCACCTTCACGCTGCATTTTCTGAAAATACGGAACAGCCATGCCAAGAAGCTGGATGATAATGGAAGCTGTGATGTAAGGCATGATTCCAAGGCCGAAAATAGATGCCCTGAGAAAAGCGCCTCCCGCAAACATGTTGATCAGACCCACGATACCGCCATTGTCGCTGTTGTTTGTAGCGGCCGTCAGTGCGTCTACATTCACACCAGGCAGAACCACGTATGAACCCAGGCGGTAAATCAGTACAAGTCCAAGCGTAAGCAGTATTCTCTGCCTGAGCTCTTCGATCGTCCAGATGTTCTTAAGTGTATCTATAAATCGCTTCATACGTTTATTTCACCTCAGTAGCTGTACCACCTTTTTCTTCAATGGCTTTCTTTGCAGAGGCCGTGAAAGCGTGGATATTGATATTCACTTTGGATTTGAGTTCGCCACGTCCCATGATCTTAACGAGTTCGTTTTTATTGGCCAGGCCATTGCTCACCAGCACATCCAGGTTGATCTCAGAGATGTTTGCCTTGTCAACCAGTTTCTGGATGCTGTCCAGATTGATTCCGCGGTATTCCACACGGTTGATATTCTTGAATCCGAATTTTGGAAGACGGCGCTGAAGTGGCATCTGACCACCTTCAAAACCGCGTTTATAAGAGTGTCCTGAACGCGACTGGGCACCTTTATGACCACGTGTGGCTGTGCCACCGCCTCCGGAACCCTGTCCGCGACCGCGGCGATAATTTGATTTTACTGAACCTTTGGCAGGTTTTAATGCGTTTAATTTCATCTGACCAGTTTATAGCGTTTCAACTTTCAATACATGTTTTACTTTATTGATCATGCCGGTGATGGCAGGATTCACTTCCTTTTCCACTGAACTGTAGGTTTTTCCAAGGCCCAGTGCGGTAAGGGTGGCTCTCTGAACGGGAGTGCGTTTGCTGATGCTTTTAAGGAGTGTAAGTTTTACCTTGCTCATGATTGCTTTATTAACCGTTAAACACCTGTGATAATTTGATCCCGCGTTGTTGTGCTACAGTAATGGGATCACGCATTTTCATTAAGGCATCCATAGTAGCTTTTACCACGTTATGCGGATTGCTTGAACCTTTGGACTTCGCGAGTACATCGGTAACACCAACGCTCTCGAGTACGGCGCGCATGGCACCTCCGGCAATTACACCGGTTCCGTGGGCGGCTGGTTTCAGCAGCACTACAGCACCACCGAATTTACCTTCCTGTGAATGCGGAACTGTTCCGTTTAGAACCGGAACTTTAACCAGGCTTTTCTTCGCGTCCTCAATACCTTTGGTGATGGCATCGGTAACCTCATTGGCTTTACCAAGTCCCTGGCCGATCACACCTTTTTCATTTCCAACAACCACAATGGCTGCGAAACTGAAGTGGCGTCCGCCTTTGGTTACCTTGGTTACACGCTGAATGGCAACCAGTTTATCTTTAAGCTCAATATCGCTTGATTTAACGCGTTTTACTACTTCTTTTGACATGTTCCGTTCTTTTTAAAATTTTAAACCACCTTCGCGTGCACCTTCGGCAAGTGACTTCACTCGTCCGTGATAGAGGAACCCGTTCCGGTCGAATACCACAGCGGTGATACCGCTGGCTACCGCCTTTTCGGCAAGGGTTTTTCCTACCAATTTTGCTTTTTCGGATTTGTTGACCTTGGCCGATTTTATGGCTTTGTCAACGGAGCCAACCGAAATAAGGGTTTTTCCTCCTTTATCGTCGATCAGTTGGGCGTAAATTTCAGAGTTGCTGCGGAACACGCTGAGGCGTGGAGCCTGTACGCTACCCTGAATATTTTTGCGCACCTTAAGTTTTATTCTCTGTCTTCTGTCTGTTTTGCTGAATGCCATCTTTCCGGTTTTTTAAAGATGATGAATGATTAATTATTTTTTAGATGCTGATTTACCAGCTTTTCTTCTGAGAACCTCGTTGCTGAACTTGATACCTTTGCCTTTGTAAGGCTCTGGCTTGCGCAGGCTTCTGATCTTGGCTGCAACCAATCCAATAAGTTGTTTGTCAGCAGACTCCAGAATAACTTTGGGGTTCTGACCTTTTTCTGTACTGGTTGTGATTTTGATCTCTTTGGGCAGCTCAAAGGTAACGTTGTGCGAGTAACCAAGTGATAATTCCAGCATCTGGCCTTTGTTAGAGGCGCGGTAACCCACACCAACCAGTTCCTGTTCGGTTTTATAGCCTTCGCTTACACCTTTCACCATGTTGGCGATCAGTGCACGGTAAAGACCGTGAAGGGCTTTATGACGCTTCTGATCAGTGGGACGGTTCAGAACAACTTCACCATCTTTTAACTGAACCTCAATATCGCCTTCAATTTTCTGGGTTAAAGTGCCTTTTGCACCTTTAACCGTAACAAGGCCCGGAGTAACGCTAACTTCAACTCCTTTGGGCACTGAAATGGGGGCTTTTCCTATACGTGACATGTTGATTTTCCTCCTGAATAATTATGAAACATAACACAATACTTCACCACCCACATTCATTTTCCGGGCTTCTTTATCGGTGATAACACCTTTTGAAGTGGACATGATGGCGATGCCGAGCCCATTTAATACCTTAGGAATACCATTCACGTGAGAGTACTTACGCAATCCGGGTGTGGAAACGCGTTCCAGGCTTCGGATGGCCGAGGTTTTGGTCACGGGATGGTACTTCAGCGCTATTTTGATAACGCCCTGTTTGTTTTCTGTGTCCTCAAATTTGTAATTGAGAATGTAACCTTTTTCAAAAAGGATCTTGGTGATCTCTTTTTTAAGATTGGAAGCGGGAACTTCTACAATGCGGTGGTTTGCTTTGATCGCGTTGCGTACACGAGTCAAGTAATCTGAAATGGTGTCTGTCATCTTTTTTTAAGTTTATATGTTATTCCGCCTGGCGGAATAATTATATGAAACAATTCATTAAATTTTCAAGGCCGCAAATATACAACATTTTGCGGTACCTCCAAGCTTTTACCAGCTCGATTTGGTGAGACCGGGAATTAACCCGAAAACCACCATTTCGCGGAAGGTTACGCGGCTGATTCCGAAGTCGCGCATATACCCCCTGGGACGGCCGGTAAGGTTGCAGCGGTTGCGTATACGTACCTTGGAAGAGTTCCTGGGCAGTTTTTGCAAGGCCACAAAATCGCCCGCCTTTTTAAGTTCTTCACGTTTGGCGGCGTATTGTTCAACCAGTTTCTTGCGTTTGGCCTCACGGGCCTTCATGGATTCTTTTGCCATTACTTTTTCTTATTTTTTCTTAAAAGGAATTCCAAATTCAGTTAACAGGGCGTGTGCCTCCTTGTCAGTATGGGCTGAAGTCACAAAAGTGATGTCCATACCCTGGATCTTGCTCACTTTATCGATATCGATTTCAGGGAAAATGATCTGTTCGGTTACACCCAATGTGTAATTGCCGCGGCCGTCGAAGCCTTTGTCGTTCACACCTTTAAAATCACGGATGCGGGGCAGAGCCGATGCGATCAGGCGGTCGAGGAATTCGTACATTTTGTCACCACGCAGGGTCACACGAACCCCGATGGCCACCCCTTTACGGAGTTTAAAATTGGAAATATCCTTGGTCGAATAGGTTGGTACCGCTTTCTGACCGGTGATGGTACTCATTTCCTTCACAGCGGATTCAATCAGCTTCTTGTCAGAAACCGCATCGCCAATACCCTGGTTGATGCAGATCTTTTTGAGCTTTGGCACCTGCATGGGGGAACTGTATTCGAACTTCTTTTGCAGGGCCGGAATAACTTCGGCGCTGTATTTGTTCTTTAAGCGGGGTTGATAGGTTGTTGCCATTATTTTACTGCCTCCTTGCTTTTGTTGGAAACGCGTTCGTTCCTCTGTGTTTTCTCATTGAGTTTGCGGCCTATTCTTACGGTTTTGCCACCTTCAACAAACATGAGGTTTGACAGGTGAATAGGCCCTTCTTTTTTCACAATACCGCCGTTGGTATTTTTGGCGTTGGGTTTTTCGCTTTTGCTCACAAGGTTTACACCTTCCACAATGGCGCGCAGTTTGTTCACATCAATGCTGATGATCTTCCCCTGCTGACCCCTGGCCTCACCGGAAATCACTTTTACGGTGTCGCCCTTTTTTAATTTTAATTTCGACATGATTCTAAATTTCTAGTAATTAAAGTACTTCTGGTGCCAGAGAAATGATCTTCATGAACTGTTTGTCGCGAAGTTCGCGGGCCACTGGTCCGAAAATACGGGTGCCACGGATCTCGTCGGTCGCATTGAGCAATACCACGGCATTGTCATCAAAACGAATGTAGGAGCCATCGGGACGACTGATCTCTTTTTTAGTGCGCACAATCACCGCTTTGCTTACGGTTCCTTTTTTCACGTTTCCGCTTGGCATGGCATGCTTAACGGTAACTACCACCTTATCGCCAATAGAGGCGTAACGCTTCCTGGTACCGCCCAAAACGCGGATCACAAGAACTTCCTTGGCTCCACTGTTATCGGCTACGGTCAATCTCGATTCGTTCTGTATCATTGTAAATCGTCTTTAATCGTTCAATCAATTATTTTACTTTCTCGATGATCTCCACCAGGCGCCAGTTCTTGGTCTTACTCATTGGCCTTGTTTCCATGATCTTTACGGTGTCACCAATACTGCACTCGTTTTTTTCATCATGCGCCACAAAGGTGCTGGTTTTATTGATGAACTTGCCGTATTTAGGGTGTTTTACCTTGCGCATAACGGCAACCACAATGCTTTTCTGCATTTTGTTACTGGTTACCACACCGATTTTTTCTTTTCTTAAATTCCTTTCCATGATTAAGCTTTGTTAGTCGCAGACGTTTTACGTTTGGTCAGTTCGGTGAGCATCCTGGCAATGGTTCTCCTGTTTTTACGGATGATGGCCGGATTTTCAACAGGTGAAATCGCATGGTTAAGCGTTTGTTTGTTCAAAGCTGCCTTCGCGTCCTTCACCCTTTCGTTCAACTCCTGGTCTGTTAAACTGATGATGTCTTTGTTTTTCATTTTCTGGTTTTGTTTATCGTTCCTTTCAGAACGCCATTTGACCGGTTTAACTAAAGTAACGGTTTAATTATACTGGGTTCAAATTATTGTAATTCAATTAATTAAACTGCTTGTTGCTCAACGTAATCGCGACGAACAATAAACTTTGTAACTATGGGCAGTTTTTGTGCAGCCAGGCGAAGAGCCTCTTTGGCTACCTCCAGAGGTACACCATCGGCTTCAAGGATGATACGGCCGCGTTTCACGGGGGCCATCCAATACTCAGGAGCACCTTTACCCTTACCCATACGCACCTCTGCAGGTTTTGAGGTCACCGGACGGTCAGGGAACACCCTGATCCACACTTGTCCTTCACGCTTCATGAAGCGGGTGATGGCCACACGGGCTGCTTCGATCTGACGGGCAGTCATGCGACATTCGTCCATGGCTTTGATGCCGAAAGACCCAAAGGCTAACTCGTATCCACGTTTGGCATCGCCTTTGATCTTCATCTTGTGCGATTTTCTATATTTCGATTTCTTAGGTTGTAACATGGTAATGCAATTTTACTGTTTCAATTATTTTTCTTCCCGCTTATTGCGCTTTTTGCCGGCGAATTTCGGGCGGTCGCTATCTCTTCTTTCGCCACCCATTCCGGTTTTCTCTCTTGAAAGGCCTGCGTTTGGTGAAAGATCGCGCTTGCCAAGTACTTCACCACGGCAGATCCACACTTTTACACCTATGCGGCCATACGAAGTGTGCGCTTCAGCCACAGCGTAATCGATGTCGGCACGCAGGGTATGCAATGGTGTACGTCCTTCCTTGTATCCTTCGGTACGGGCCATTTCAGCTCCGCCTAAGCGACCAGAAACCTTTATCTTGATACCTTCAGCGCCCAGGCGCATGGTGCTGGCCATGCTCATTTTGGCGGCGCGGCGGAATGAAATCCGGCCTTCAATCTGGCGGGCAATGCTGTCAGCCACAAGGCGGGCATCAAGCTCAGGACGCTTGATCTCAAAAATATTGATCTGAATTTCCTTTTTGGTGAGTTGTTTCAACTCTTCCTTCAGTTTATCAACTTCCTTGCCTCCCTTTCCAATGATAATGCCCGGACGAGCTGTATTGATCGTTACGGTAATCAGCTTCAAGGTTCTCTCAATCACTACTTTGGAAATACTTCCTTTTGGTAAACGGGCGTTCAGGTAGGCCCTGATCTTGTGATCTTCTACAATTTTGTCGGCATAATCATGCCCGCCAAACCAGTTCGAATCCCAGCCTTTGATAATCCCTAAACGAAGTCCTATTGGATTTGCTTTTTGTCCCATTTCTTATGAATTTTTTGTGTCTAAAATTAAGGTTACATGGTTGGTGCGTTTTCTGATGCGGTAACCGCGGCCCTGAGGGGCAGTGCGGAGACGTTTTACCATCAGGGCGCTGTCTACCATGATCTCTTTTACGAACAAAGTCCCTTCTTCTGCGCGGGTCTGGCTTTTTTGTTCATAATTGGCAATGGCTGATTTCAGCAGTTTTTCAAGTCTGCCGGATGCTTCGCGTGTATTGAATTTCAATACATTCAGCGCGTTATAGGCATCCATTCCCCTCACCAGGTCGGCTACCTGGCGCATTTTACGCGGAGAGGTAGGACAGTTGTTGAGTTTGGCGTAATAGGTCGTTTTATTTTCTTCTTTGCGTTTTTCCGCAACAAGTCTTTTTCTTTTTCCCATGGCTACTTCAGCTTAATATTATTTCTTATTGTGGCCAGCGTGACCCTTAAACACACGTGTGGGTGAAAATTCACCAAGCTTATGCCCTACCATGTTTTCGGTAACATACACCGGTACGAATTTGGCTCCGTTATGAACCGCGAAAGTGTGTCCTACAAATTCAGGCGGAATAGTTGAGCGGCGCGCCCATGTTTTGATGGCCGACTTTTTGCCGCTTTTGTTCATCTTCTCAACCTTGGTTTCGAGGTTGTGGTCGATGAAGGGTCCTTTTTTAAGTGATCTTGACATGTTGTCCTGGGTTTTTGTTTTGAAATCCGGACATCAGGTCCGGACCATTAAACGTTTGGTTTATTTTTTTCTTCTTTCTATAATGTGCTTGTTTGAGGCTTTTGCCTTGTAACGGGTTTTATAGCCTTTGGCAGGAATGCCTTTGCGTGAACGAGGATGTCCGCCTGATGCGCGGCCTTCGCCACCACCCATGGGATGATCAACAGGGTTCATGGCAACCGCACGGGTACGCGGGCGAATGCCTTTCCAGCGTGAGCGGCCTGCTTTGCCATACACTTCCTGGTTGTGGTCAGGATTAGACACTGCACCTACGGTTGCTTTGCAGGTGGTTAGGATCATCCTGGTTTCGCCAGAAGGCATTTTCAGAATAGCGTACTTACCATCACGGGCAGTAAGCTGAGCGTAAGAACCAGCGCTGCGGGCCAAAACGGCTCCCTGACCGGGACGCAATTCAATGTTGTGGATGATGGTACCAAGAGGCACTTCAGAAAGCAAAAGGGCGTTCCCGATCTCGGGTGCTGCTCCTGCTCCGGAATGAATCTTCTGATCCACTTTCAGGCCCTGGGGTGCGATGATGTAGCGTTTTTCCCCATCCTTGTAATACACCAGTGCAATGCGTGCGGAACGATTCGGATCGTATTCCACAGATTTCACTATACCTTCAATGCCGTCTTTATCGCGCTTGAAATCGATATCGCGCAGGGCTTTTTTATGTGCTCCGCCAATGTAACGCATGGTCATCTTACCAGAGTTGTTACGACCCCCGCTTGATTTGTTGGTCTTTACAATAAGGCTCTTTTCAGGCTTATCGGCAGTAATTTCAGCAAAGTCTGCGGTGAGGGTATAGCGTAAACTCGGTGTGAGCGGTCTGTATTTCTTTAATCCCATTTTTCGTACGTTTTACTAATTATATACTCGCGTAAAAATCAATTGTTTCACCTTGCTTCAAGGTTACAAAGGCCTTTTTGTGGCGGCTTACGCGGCCAACTGCCAGTCCCCTGGTGGTGTTACGGGTTTTTACTTTGCCCACATATTGCTGTGTGTTCACCGAATCAACCTTCACACCGTACATGTTTTCAACGGCTTCCTTAATCTCAAGTTTATTGGCCCTCTTATCCACCACAAAACCGTAGCGGTTGAGTTTCTCACCCTGAGCGGTCATCTTTTCAGTGATAATGGGTTTTACTAAAATTTCCATTTTACTTGTTTAAAATTGTTTCAATTACTTTCACCGAACTTTCAGAAAGGATGAGGTTCTCTGCATTTAAAATATCATAAGTATTTAAATCAGAGGCCTTTACAACCTTAGTGCCCTGAATATTGCGGGACGACAAATATACGTTTTTGTTGGTGTCACCGAGTACAAGAAGGGTCTTCTTGTTGTCGAGGTTCAGATTTTTCATCAGCTCTGAATAATTTTTCGTTTTCGGAGCCTCGAAGTTAAAATCTTCAAGCACGGTGATGGCATTGTCTTTTGCCTTATACGTCAGCGCTGAAATGCGGGCCAGAGACTTCACCTTTTTGTTGAGCTTAAAAGAGTAGTCGCGTGGCTTGGGGCCGAATACGCGTCCACCGCCGATGAAAAGTGGTGATTTCATTGAACCGGCACGGGCTCCGCCTGTACCTTTCTGGCGTTTCAACTTTTTGGTGGTACGGGCAATTTCTGCGCGTTCCTTGGATTTATGGGTTCCCTGACGCTGATTTGCCAGGTAGGATTTTACATCCAGATAAATGCAATGATCGTTTGGTTTGGCAGCAAAGATGGAATCTGCTAGTTCCGCCTTTTTCGCGGTTTTCTTGCCGCTTATGTTTACTATTTCTAACTGCATGATTATTTCTCGATTAAAACGTAAGAGCCTTTTGCACCGGGAACCGATCCTTTGAGCAGGATGAGATTCTTTTCAGGCATGATTTTTACTACCACCATATTCTGGATCTTTTTGCGGTTTCCGCCCATTCTTCCGGCCATTCTCCTGCCTGGCATAACACGAGCCGGATCAGAAGAAGCGCCGAGTGAACCCGGAGCTCTTTCACGGTCGTGCTGGCCGTGTGATTTGTTGGCATGGCCAACACCGCTGAATCCGTGTCTTTTTACAACACCCTGGAATCCTTTTCCTTTGCTTGTACCAATGATGTCTACAAAGTCGCCTTCTGAGAACAAATCAACCGTGAGCACATCGCCCAGGTTTTTCGATTCCGTGAAATGACGAAACTCTACGACTTTACGTTTAGGTGTGGTTTTCGCGTTGGCGAAATGTCCTTTCATGGCCGATGACGTGTTTTTTTCTTTTTTCTCGTCAAACGACAACTGAAGGGATGAGTAACCGTCCTTTTCATTGGTTTTTACTTGCGTTACCACGCAAGGACCCGCCTCAATTACTGTGCATGGCAGATATTTGCCATTGGCATCGAAGAAGCTGGTCATTCCTATTTTTTTACCAATTAATCCTGACATTTTTTATTGTTGTTTTATTAAATAATGATTTTAGATAGGTGGGGTACTACAACTATACTTTGATCTCAACTTCTACCCCACTGGGCAATTCAAGCTTCATCAGCGCGTCAACGGTCTTTGAAGAAGAACTGTAGATGTCGAGGAGTCGTTTGTAGGCACAAAGCTGGAACTGGTCACGTGCTTTTTTGTTCACGTGGGGAGATTTCAATACTGTAAAGATGCGTTTGTTGGTGGGCAGTGGAATTGGCCCGTTCACCACAGCGCCTGTGGCCTTTACTGTTTTTACGATTTTCTCGGCTGACTTATCAACCAGATTAAAGTCGTAAGATTTAAGTTTGATTCTGATGCGTTGGCTCATTGTAAAGAACGTATTAGGTTAGGGTTTATACTTTTTCTGTTTTGCCTTTAGCTTTTGCAACTACATCGGCAGAAATGTTAGCCGGTGCCTCGCTGTAATGACTGAATTCCATGGTAGAGGTTGCTCTGCCTGAAGTGAGGGTACGCAACTGGGTTACATAACCAAACATTTCTGACAAAGGAACTTTAGCTTTGATCACCTGTGAATTGCCCTTACTGTCCATACCTTCAATTTGCCCGCGGCGACGGTTCAGGTCACCCACTACATCACCCATGTTTTGTTCGGGTGTGAGAACTTCGACCTTCATGATCGGTTCGAGTAATATTGGACGGCACTTTGGAAGCGCTTCACGGTAAGCATTTTTAGCACAGATCTCAAAAGAAAGGGCGTCGGAGTCAACCGCGTGGTAAGAACCGTCAGTGAGTTCAACTTTAAGTCCAACCAGAGGATAACCAGCCAATACACCATTCGCCAGGGATGCTTTGAATCCTTTTTCAACGGCCGGGATAAACTCACGGGGAATGTTACCGCCAGTGATTTCATTCACAAACTGCAATCCTCCGGTCTTCGTAGCGTCAAAATCAGGGTCAAGGGGACTGAGTGTAAATTTGATATCGGCAAATTTACCGCGACCACCGGTTTGTTTTTTGTACACTTCGCGGTGCTGAACGGTTCCTGTAATGGCCTCTTTATAGGCCACCTGAGGTGCTCCCTGGTTCACTTCAACCTTGAATTCACGTTTCAGACGGTCGATAATGATCTCCAGGTGAAGCTCGCCCATACCTGAGATAATGGTTTGGCCGGAGTCCTCATCGGTTTTCACGCGGAATGTAGGATCTTCCTCTGCCAGTTTATTCAAGCCCACACCCAAACGATCGAGATCGCCCTGGGTTTTGGGTTCAATGGCGAGACCAATAACAGGCTCGGGGAATTTCATGGCCTCAAGCACAATGGGATGTTTTTCATCACACAGGGTGTCACCGGTGCGGATGTCTTTAAATCCTACTGCAGCCCCAATATCACCGGCTTCAATGAACTCAACCGGGTTTTGCTTGTTGGCATGCATCTGGAAAATACGTGAAATGCGTTCCTTGTTTCCAGAACGGGTGTTCAGTACATAAGAACCGGCATCAAGTCTTCCGGCATAAGCCCGGAAGAAACATAAACGCCCAACAAAAGGGTCGGTTGCAATTTTAAATGCAAGGGCAGTAAAAGGCTCGCTTGCGTCAGGCTTGCGGCTTACCTGCTCTTCTGTGTCAGGGTTGGTACCAATGATGCTTTCTTTATCAAGAGGTGAAGGCATAAGTTCCATCACCAGGTCCAGCATGGTTTGAACACCTTTGTTTTTGAAAGATGAACCGCAAACCATAGGAACAATTTTATTGGCTACGCAAGCTTTACGAAGGGCATCAAGTACCTCACGTTCAGTGATGGTTTCAGGAGCTTCGAAAAACTTTTCCATGATCTTATCATCGAATTCAGAAACGGCTTCGAGCATTTTCTCTCTCCAGTGCGCCACTTCTTCTTTCATATCTTCCGGGATGGGAATGATCTCATAGGTCATGCCTTTGTCGTGCTCATTCCACACCATTCCGCGGTTGTTGATCAGGTCCACCACGCCTTTGAAATGTTCTTCAGCGCCGATTGGCAGCTGAAGGGGTACAGCGTTCCCGCCGAGGATCTCGCGCGTTTGTTTCACCACATTCAGGAAGTCAGCTCCCTGGCGGTCCATTTTATTCACGAAACCAATACGGGTTACGTTGTAGTTGTCGGCCAGGCGCCAGTTGGTTTCAGACTGGGGCTCAACGCCGTCAACGGCTGAGAATAAAAATACCAGTCCGTCGAGCACGCGAAGTGAACGGTTCACTTCAACTGTGAAGTCTACGTGGCCCGGGGTATCGATAATGTTGATTTTGTATTTCTGATCACGGTAATTCCAGTAGCATGTTGTTGCTGCTGATGTGATGGTGATACCACGCTCCTGCTCCTGTGCCATCCAGTCCATGGTGGCTGCACCATCGTGCACTTCACCAATTTTGTGGTTCACACCGGTATAATAAAGAATACGCTCGGTAGTTGTGGTTTTACCGGCGTCGATGTGGGCTGCAATCCCTATATTTCGCGTATAACGTAAGTCGCTCATTTTAAATGTTAGAATCTGAAGTGTGAGAATGCTTTGTTGGCTTCTGCCATTTTGTGAACGTCTTCCTTTTTCTTGAATGCAGCTCCTTCTTCCTTCGAAGCGGAAATGATTTCACCGGCCAGTTTCTGAGCCATGGATTTTTCATTGCGCTTGCGTGAATAAGAGATCAGCCATTTCATGGCCATGGATATTTTTCTGTCCGGACGAATTTCAGAAGGAATCTGAAAGGTTGATCCACCCACGCGACGTGAGCGAACTTCAACCTGTGGTGTAACATTGGCCAGGGCCTTTTTCCACACTTCCAGTCCGTCTTCATTGGTGCGCTTGGCCACAATGCTGACAGCCTCGTGAAAAATATTGCTGGCGGTGTTCTTTTTGCCATCGTACATCAGGTTGTTCAGAAACCTGGTTACCATCACATCGTTATAAATGGGATCAGGTAATAGAATGCGTTTTTTTGCTCTGGCTTTTCTCATGATTTATGCTCTGTAGCTGTATTATTTCTTTTTGGCAGGTGCTGCAGCTCCGGCTTTCGGACGCTTGGCACCGTATTTTGAACGTTGTTGTTTACGGCCCTCAACACCTGCGGTATCAAGGCTTCCGCGTACGATGTGGTAACGCACACCTGGTAAGTCTTTCACACGTCCACCGCGTACCAGCACAATGGAGTGCTCCTGCAGGTTGTGTCCTTCTCCCGGAATGTAGGCGATCACCTCCTGTTTGTTGGTGAGGCGTACTTTCGCCACTTTACGCATGGCTGAGTTTGGTTTTTTGGGCGTAGTGGTGTACACCTTGGTACACACGCCACGGCGTTGTGGACAAGAGTCCAAAGCGGCCGATTTGCTCTTGTTGGGCGCTTTGAAGCGTCCCTTTCTTACTAATTGCTGTATTGTAGGCATCTTATGTCCTTTGTATTACTTGATATTGTTGATTTTCAGCTAATTTCCCATTTTAGGGAGGGCAAAGATAGTAAGAAATATTTATCCGGCAATTTTTTTGCCGAAATAATTTGAGGAAAATCAAGGCTTTTTGAAGGGAGCGAGGCCCTGATGCCGCCTGAATTGCAGGATGGGAAATCGTTTGGTTTTCTACTTAAAAACGAAGGGCTTCTGCAAGACCCTGTCAGCAAGGCTTCCGGGTCAATGTGCCTGAAGACAGGAGAGACTCAGAAAAACCTGATTGCAGCGTAAAATTGTTGATAAATTATTAACAAGATTTATGGTTCAACAAACCATGAACAGCTTGTGCGAAAGCAGACTGAAAGGTCAGTTGTTTTTGCACCCTGGTATAAAGTATTCAGTTACAGATTGTTTCAAATCTTCCAAGGAGGCGTGAAGGCTTCACCTGCAAACTCCGGCTAAAAGCCATGATGTTTTTCAGGCACTGTGCCGAAGGTTCATTCTGAAAGGTTTGGGAATCGGATTTATCTGCCTCAGCAAGTGATTCCCTGCTCTGTTTTGACTGTTCTGAAATGAAGTTAGGGGTAAATGTTTTGATCATAGGCGGGTTTTGGTGTTCTTCATTTAAACGCAGTATCCCGGTGTTTATTGCAGTTAGGGAATAAACTTCTGGGTACCGTCCAAAATCCTGTATGACAGGTGGTTATAAAAACCAAAACCCCGCAGGGCGGGGTCTTGGTCCTCAAAAACTAAAAACCCTGGCGAGGTTTTTAGCGTCCTCCTGCAATCGCTTGCAGGGGGAGTTTGTTTTGGCGTTGTGTACGCCTTGCAGGTATTATTTCCTGTCCATTTTTTCTTTCAGGTCAGAAAGCGCGGAAATATCGCCCAGAGTGGTTTTCTCCTGGCTTTCCTTCACTTTTTTCACTGCTTTTTTACTCTCTTCAAAGTCAGCTTTTTTGGCGGCCTTATCGGCACGACGGGCTTCCTCTTTCACTTCTTCATGAAGGCGGGCATGAGACACCACGATGCGTTTGGCGTCTTTGCTGAATTCGATCACTTTGAAGTCAAGTACTTCTTCCACCTTGGCTGTGCTGCCATCCGCCTTGGCGAGATGACGTGCAGGACAGAATCCTTCCACACCATAGGTCAGAGCGATGATAGCGCCTTTGTCGTTTACAGAAGTCACGGTTCCTTTGTGTATAGAGTCAATGGTGAACACGGTTTCGAATACATCCCACGGATTTTCTTCGAGTTGCTTGTGTCCGAGGCTCAGGCGGCGGTTTTCACCGTCAACTTCGAGAACCACCACTTCCATTTTTTCACCAACCTTGCAGAATTCGCCAGGATGCTTGATTTTCTTGCTCCAGGACAGATCTGAAATGTGCACCAGACCGTCAACACCTTCTTCGATTTCAACAAATACACCGAAATTGGTGAAGTTGCGCACAGTTCCTGTGTGGCGGGAACCCTTGGCGTACTTCTCCATAATCATGTTCCATGGATCAGGCGTGAGTTGTTTCATACCAAGACTCATCTTGCGCTCTTCGCGGTCAAGGGTGAGCACAACAGCGTCAATTTCCTGGCCAATCTTCACAAATTCCTGTGCGCTGCGCAGGTGCTGACTCCAGCTCATTTCACTCACGTGAACCAAGCCTTCAACACCCGGAGCGATTTCTACAAACGCGCCGTAATCGTTGATCACAACCACTTTCCCTTTGATCTTATCACCGATTTTCAAATCCGGATTCAAAGCCTCCCAGGGGTGTGGGGTAAGTTGCTTCAGACCTAAAGCGATGCGTTTCTTCTCGTCATCAAATTCAAGAATAACCACATTGATCTTTTCATCCAGCTTCACAATTTCTTCCGGATGGTTGATGCGGCCCCATGACAGGTCGGTGATGTGAATCAATCCATCTACACCTCCGAGGTCAACGAATACACCATAAGATGTAATATTCTTAACAGTGCCTTCGAGTACCTGGCCTTTTTCAAGCTTGGAAATGATTTCGCGTTTCTGGCTTTCCAGTTCAGCCTCTATAAGGGCCTTGTGAGAAACCACAACATTCTTAAATTCATTGTTGATCTTTACCACCTTAAACTCCATGGTTTTACCAACGTAGATGTCGTAATCGCGAATAGGCTTCACATCGATCTGTGAACCGGGAAGGAATGCTTCAATTCCAAAGATGTCCACGATGAGTCCGCCTTTGGTGCGGCATTTCACGAATCCTTTGATGATCTCATCCTTAGCCAGAGCGTCGTTCACGCGGTCCCAGCTCTTGCCGGCGCGGGCTTTTTTGTGAGACAGGATCAACTGACCCTGTGAGTCTTCTGCTTTGTCGATGAATACTTCAACAGTATCTCCGACTTTCAGATCGGGATTGTACCTGAATTCTGAAAGTGGAACCACACCATCGGATTTATATCCGATGTTTACAACAACCTCGCGGTTGTTTTTTGAAACAACAATACCTTCAACAATCTGTAAATCGTTGATGGTGCTGAGTTTCTGACCATACATCTCATCCAGTTTCGCTTTTTCCTCTGCTGAATAATTGTCTTGTTTTTTTCCGATCGCGTTCCAGTCGAAATCCGGATTTCCTACAGTTTGGGCTTTTTCTGCCATTTTAAATAATTTGTATCAAACCCCTAAGGCCGGTTTGAGCGGTTTATAAATAAAATTTCTGACCGTTTTAGCCTTAATAAAACGGGGTACAAATATACTCAGAATTAAGCTAAGTCCGCAGAACTAGAACTCGATTTTAAATTATTGACTATTAAGCGATTATGAAATTTAACAGGTTAAAATATGTATGACATACAAGGACTTAATAACAATATTTCAACCGGCTCATTGTTCATTTCGCGTTTGTGGCAGTGGTGGTTCCCGAAATTAAGGAGAGCCGTAAATCATTGATCTGAAACCAGCAGGCGCTGAAAACCAGAACGATTTCCTTCAGAGTAGCGGATTATATACACCCCGGGTTTGAGTTCTGAGACAGGGAGTGATGAAGCCCCCGGCTCAAGTATGGCTGAAAGAAGAACGCTTCCATCAACCTGAAGCACTTCAATATGGTGAACGGCGTTTTGGATAAAGGAAAAATTCAGGACATCGTTTGCCGGATTCGGAAAAACCTGAACCCTATACCCAATTTCATCGTTTCGGTTCGATATTTGGCCCGTAACTACGGTAGGTGTGGGGACTACAGCACAGGTGGCTTGAGATGGGAAATTCGCGGTTAATAGGTTACCGTTTTGCTCAATGCCTGCTGCCTGCATCTGGCTCAGGCCAGCGCAAGATCCAGAAGCCCAGTAATACGCAGTAAATGTGGTTCCGCTCGAAGACATCATGTAGTATGAATTGTTATTAATTATGCATTTCGTTGGTGTGACATAATATCCGCAGTATTTTACCCCGGTACCCGAACGAGTCACAAACAACTTGTTGTACCTTATCCGAATTGAATCGTTGTTGTTTGTGTAATACGTGTAAAGTCCGTAACAATTGTTAGCTGTACCGGCATTGGGGTCATCGAGTATTACAGAGTTTCCGTATATCATGCCAGGGGAATCCAAAATGCAGATCCCATATTGGGTACCATTGTTCTTCAGTCCTCTGACTACATTGTTGCTGTAAATGGACACAGCGGCAGGAAGACCAAGATCGCCGTTAGAATAAACACCATAAGCTGTATGGGTGGTTGAAGGAATTGCATTGAAGAGGTTTTGAACGCAGTTATTTTCGCACCTTAAACCTGAATTGGAATAAAATGCGAGGGCATAACATGAACTTGTTGTGTTTCGTAAGGGTCGTTCCACCGAGTTGTATTGTATCATAGAGTTCACCTGAAATGCGGAATAAAGTCCGTAAGCATAAAAATCACTTAATGTGCAATTGTATAGTCCGTTTCCCAGCTGGTAAGGCGGTGCATTAAGGCCTGCCATCACAACATTATAATAACCGTTATACATTTTACAATTCAAAACCTGTGTATAATTAGCAGAGTTTGCACCATTGCTCACATTAAGAGATGAAGAACTGATACAAAAGGGAATTTGTGATAAACCAGTAGCAACAGGCGATAGAGAGAATGTACAGCTCGTGAATATATTGTAATCTGCTCCGGCCGTTAGAATGCAGGCAAGCGCATAGTTCAGGCCCAATGCGTGAATGTTGAGGTTGTTGATGTTCATTCTGTCGGTACCGTTCATAAGCAATGTCCAGGGTGCCGCAGATGAAGTTGAAGTGAAGGCCAGTGTAGTATTGTTGCCATTGATCAGAATGGAATTGGTGGCGGAGGCCCCGGGAATCTGTTTGAATTGAACCTGTTCGGTATACGGGCCGCTTGAAGGTGCCACATTCACAGTCAAGGGACCGCTTAAGCCCAGTGAATTGATGACAGTGGCCAGGGCATTAAAACTTTGATAGTTGCTTCCGGCCGTTGGCTGGGCACTGTTGATGCTGACAGTCCCCGAGAGCTGCGCTCTGATGAATGCATAACAAAGAAAAAATACACAGAAGAACACGCTTGTTAAGTTGACTTGTGTTTTCATTGTATTGGTGAATAGGTGAAACGAATAAATGTACAAAATCAAAAGATACCTTTTTGGAGAATGATTTAAATTATAAGTTGCCAGAGAAATCAGGCTTTTCCCGGAATTCTATAATTTATAGCAAGCAATGCCTTGTATTAAGTCTAACTTTATACCATGAACAGCAATCCCGATGCAAAGGATGAGAATCTGAACAATACAGAGAAAGAGATTGACCGGGCTCTCAGGCCCCTTGTATTTGATGATTTTTGTGGTCAGGAAAGTGTTGTGGACAACCTGCGGGTTTTTGTTGCCGCAGCACGGAAACGTCAGGAGTCTTTAGACCACGTGTTGTTGCATGGTCCTCCGGGCCTGGGTAAAACAACATTGGCGCATATCATTACCAACGATCTCGGCGTGAACATGAAGCTCAGCAGCGGACCTGTGCTCGACAAACCGGGCGATCTGGCGGGACTACTGACGAACCTTGAACCTTACGATGTGCTGTTCATTGACGAAATTCACAGGTTAAGTCCGGTTGTGGAAGAGTACCTCTATTCCGCCATGGAAGACTTCAGGATAGACATCATGATTGACAGTGGTCCCAATGCCCGCAGTGTGCAGATCAAACTCAACCCTTTCACCCTAGTAGGCGCCACCACCAGAAGTGGACTCCTCACCTCCCCGCTTCGCGCCCGCTTTGGCATCACCAGCCGTCTGAATTATTACGACAGTAAAGTACTTACAGGAATTGTGAAACGCAGTGCAGATATTCTTAATGTACAGATCAACGAAGAAGCGGCATTTGAAATAGCCCGCAGAAGCCGGGGTACACCACGTATTGCAAATGCCCTGCTCCGCCGCGTAAGGGATTTTGCCCAGATCAAAGGAAACGGACGCATCGATGTGGAGATTGCCAGCTATTCACTAAAAGCCCTGAATGTAGATAAGAATGGTTTAGACGAAATGGACCTCAGGATACTCTCTTGTATCATCGATAAATTCAAAGGAGGACCTGTTGGTATAACGACCATCAGCACAGCGGTTGGGGAAGAAGCGGGTACCATTGAAGAAGTGTATGAACCCTTCCTGGTTCAGGAGGGGTATATCCTGAGAACGCCAAGGGGCCGGGAAGCAACCGAAAAAGCCTACAGGCATCTTGGTAAGAATCCCCTGCAAAACACCGGAAATTTGTTCGAGGACTGAGATCAGGTCTTTGTGCAGAAGTAAATCATTTCGCCTGCAGGCAAGCGGTAACGGTCCTGTTCTTCTGCACTGAGTGTGTTCACGTAATCATCCACTTTAACTTTAAACCCCGCCTTTTCGAGTTTTTCCTTGTAATCCAGACCAAAAAGTCTGAGGTGGTCCTTTTGCCAGTAGTATTTTTCGCGTTCTTCGGGACTCACAATGCTTTTGTCCTCGAGCGTGGTATGGCGCGATGTATCGAGAGGAACCTGAAAGATGCCCCAGCCGTCAGAAGCCATTATCCTGTATAATTCACTCATACAACGTTCGGCATCTTCAACATGTTCCAGCACATGATTACAGAAAATCACATCAAAACTGTTGTCGGGAAATGGCGCGTTGTGCAGGTCAAAATGAATATCAGCAATAGGGCTGTTGTAATCGCCAGTAGTGTAATTAAGATTGGATTGCTTTCTGAAACGCTTATAGAAACACTGTTCAGGTGCTATGTGAAGCATTTTGTGCGGTTTGGTGAAAAAATCGGTTTTAGCTTTGAGGTACATCCACAACAATCGGTGCCGTTCAAGAGATAAACTGCCCGGGCAAAGGGCATTGGATCGTTTGGCTCTTCCGCCATAACCGTAGGGCAGGAACTTCCGGTAACTTTTCCCGCTGATGGGATCAACGTAACGCTTCCCGTAATACAGAATGGGTGCAATTTTGCTGAATCCAAGGCTAAACCAGATCAGAACCGGGCGAGGGATGGTGCGAAGCAGAAAGTGGAACATAGGGGCACAAAAATAATAATTCGAGACTTAGCGGATATATTCCTCGAAACTCAGTCCTTTCATGAACTCAGGAGAGTATATGAAATCATAAAGTTTATCAGCCCATTGTTTATGGCTGTACCTGCTGTCCAGAATTTCGTAGCTGAATGGTTTGCTGAAATGTATACGTATGGTTTTTTTATTCGCCCTGAACATCTCATCCGGCAGAAAGAGCATCTCGATATTGGCACGGATGCCGAGTTTTTTTCTCAAACGGGCGAAATTGTAAAAAAACCTGGAGTTTTCTCCCTCAATGAACACAGGCTGAATCATGCGTTTGTGATCTATGGCCTGGGTCACAAAACTCTTCTTCCAGCTGAGGTCACGCACCTTTCCGTCAATCTTACGGGACACAAGTCCGGCAGGAAAGATCAGGACTGCACCACCCAGACGGAATATCTCTTCCATGGTACGCAATGATCCCGCCGATACGGCTCCCAGTTTATTCACCGCTACAAACACATCGCCGTAGTTGGTTACGTTTTTGAGAATATCGTTCACAAAAAAATGCACGTCTTTGCGCACATCACCAACGGCCTTTATCAAAGCCATGCCATCCAGCCCGCCAAGGGGGTGATTGGCTGCCACCGTCAGATTACCGCTTAAGGGAATCAAATGAGGATTGACCGACTCAACTCTCGCTTCCAGCTCCTCCAGAACTTTGGTGTTGAAGTCCAGACCATGAAGATGTTTAAGCTTAGCCATGGTCAGATTGATTTCCTTTTCGTGCAACTTTTTCTTTAACCAATAAATGGCAAAACCTGGCAGCCAACGATACAGTTTTTTGGCTTTGGTTTTCAGGATGTGTTCAATGTCAACGAACTTTTTCTCAGTCATGTCAGCGTTCCAAATATAATATTTCGCGGTTACAAACCCGGGCCAAACGGTATACTGCTGTGCTTGGCATCTGGCAGTACATTGCCCAGGTTCCATGTCAATTTTTTCAAAAGTGGTTGTTTACGAACCTTGCAATCCTTTATCCCGCATATGCTGCAGGAGTCGGGTAGGCAGGGGTCTGCATGTATAAAAAATTCGACTTCGAAATTGAGGTTCCTTGTGGCCAGTTTTCCCAACTCGTCCACCTCTTTATGGGCTTCTTCAAGACTGAAGTACCAGGGCAGGGTCATGTGGCAATCAACGTGTACCACAGAACCATATTTAACCACCCTCAGGTTGTGAATGTCTATCCAGTTCTCCTTTCTGTTCTTATCAAGAAATTCAATGAGATGATTCATTTTTTCAAGGTCGGCCTTATCCAATAAATTGAAAACCGATTCCCTGATCAATTTGAAGCCTGTATACGCAATGAGTAAGCCAAGAACTATGGTAGTTACCAGATCAAGCCAGTTCCAACCCGTGAAGTAGATGAGTGCCAGGGCGAGCACAAGACCCACGCTGCTCCAGGTATCGGTGAGCAGGTGCATGCCATCACCAACAAGAGCAGACGAATGCAGTTTTTTTCCTTTCCTGATCAGCATGCGACCCAAAAGGTAATTAACCCCTCCTGCAAACACGGTCAGGTAGACACCAAAATCGAGGTTGGCCAGTTCAAAAGGCTTGAAAAACCCGGCTATACCGTTGATGAGCATGGCCAACCCAGTGAGGAAAATCATGCCCCCTTCTGCCCCACTGGTCATGAACTCAATCTTACCGTGCCCATAGGGATGGTCTTCATCGCGCGGTTTAGCAGCGTAATAGAGGCTATACAGGGCCAGAATTCCACTCAGCACGTTCACTATGGATTCCATAGCATCTGTGAGAATGCCGTGAGAGTTGGTTAAATAATAGGCATAAAACTTAAAAAGCATCAGAAGTGTGCCGGCAATAAGAACCAATTTCATGGTCTTTATTTTTTGCAGATCCTTGCTCATGCGCCTGTGAAGGTAGGCAATTCAACAGTATTTTTAGCCTGAAACCTTAAAATCTGACCTGTACAATCTAAAGAGAACACCGGTAGTTGACCAGGCAAAAGCATTTTGTAATTTTATGATTCAAACCAAAACACTTCAAACTCATGAAAAATCTCTACACCATCATGTTTTTCTTCTTGTGCTTGGCCTTTCTGGCACAAAATCCCATACCCAACCCAGGGTTTGAGAACTGGACCAGCGGTTCACCAAACGGCTGGACCACTTCAAATGCGCTCACCATCACACCCGTTTCACAAAGCAGTGACGCGCACTCCGGAAGTTCAGCAGCAAAACTTGAAGTACTGAGCGTATTCAGCATTCCCTTTCCACCAACACTGATGTGTAATAGTGTTTCGGTAAGCCAGAATTATGCCAGCTTTTCCTTCTATTACAAGTGCAACCTCACCAGCGCCGACAACTTTGTGGCTTCCGCGGTCATGTCTGCCAGTGGCACTTCGAATGGCGGAGGATCGGCTTCCCTGACCAATACCAACAACACCAATGTATACACGCTGAAAACCTTCAGCATTCCCTACACTTCGGGAAGTTCCAACTCCAGTAACATCACATTTGTTATTTCCGGCGCTTCGTCGGGGTCGCCCGCTGTGGGGTCGTGGGTTTTGCTGGATGACATCAGCTTCGGTTCCGGTACGCCCACAGGAATTGAACAGGATACAAAGGGCTCCTCATTTAGTTTAGGCCACTTACAACCCAACCCGGCGAAAGCCATCTGTTTTGTCCCCCTGAGTCTAAGCATGCCTTCAGAAGTATTATTGGAAGTATACACTATTGAAGGGAAGAAAGTACAGCAAGTGATTCGGGAAAATATGGAGGCAGGATCCTACAAGGCTGAGATTAGAGCCGATGAGCTGGACCCTGGCCTGTATTTTTGCGTACTTAGCGTAAATGGCCTTAAGGCCCGCAGTAAATTTATTGTCGAGCGCTGAATGTTTTCAGGATTCCGATACGGGGTATACCTTGCGGTTTAGCTTGTACGAGACGAAGAGTAAGGCAATAGGCAGAAGAATTAAGAGTGATTCGGCTTTAATGCCATCTACAAGGCTTACAGAATAGGTTGCGCCAATGAGGTCATAAGCCAGGCCTGCGTAGGCCCATTCTTTGATTGCCCGAAAAGCAGGGATGAGTATAGCCGCTGAACCCAGCATTTTGGCCAGTCCGATGAAAGGCACAAAATAGACGGGATAACCAAGGTGTTTAAGAAACGCCATGGCCTCAGGAACCATTAGGATATCTGGAATTGCTGAAAAAAGCATGAAGGCTGAGAACAAGGAGGTCGTGATCCAGTAAAACAGTTTGGTTCTATTCATGATTTGATATTTTAATATGTTAGCTGTTCAAAGTTCTTCAAATATAAAGGTTCAAGCCATATGCTGCCTGATCACTTTTCTAATTTCAGGTTAGATGCATTTGCCCGTGATCAATGCATAAAATTTTAAAGTGGATGGTTTAATACTTGGAATTGTACTCAAAGGGCTGCATTTTTGAATATTATTTGAAAGATCTTAAAGCCAGATGAAAACTTATATTCCAACTCTTCTTCTATACTTTTCACTCATGCCGGTCACTAAGCTCTGTGCTCAGGGGCCATCCTATTACGACCTGAGTTTTGAGGCGGACTCTATTCGCATGCCTTTCCAGGCACAAGGGAAAAATTATGTTTTTGTGCGGTCCAAAAGGGGGGTTGACGGCGTGAACACCACGCCTGCCGCGGATTCTGTGCGCAAGCTCCAGGTGCTGAAAATTCTGCTTGTGTTCACAGAACAAAGTCCTGAAGATATTGAGAACCGTGAAGAGTACAACATGGAGAGATGGGACAATCTCATCCTCACCTATCCTGAATTTTTTCAGGAAAAAACAATCTACCGGAACATCTGCCAATGCAGTCCGAATGCCGGAGGTGAGGAATTCAAGCAGGTACAGGGATTTTACATTTATTACAAGGCGCCAGAACTCGCACAGGCGGTAAGCAAAAAAACAGAAAACCAGGTTAAAAAGGAAGAACCGGCCCAGGTGGTAAAAGAAGAAAGCCCTGTGGTGAAAAAGGAGGAAAACAAAGTGGGTGAATCCGGTACAAAAAGTGCAGCACCGGTAGCTGTTGCCACCGGCGCCGCGGTGGCTGCATCCACAATACCTGAAACGCCTAAGAATACAAGTGAAACCACCCAAGCCAAATCTGAACCTTCTCGTGCTGAACCGGCAGAAGCAGAAACGCCAGCTCCTGCCAAAACAAGCAGCGATGCCACTAGCCGCAAAAAAAGTGCTTCCAGCAAGCCTCGCAAAGCTAAGGATCCAAAGGCTTGCAGACCTGCTTTCTACGGGTATGGAGATCAGGACCTGGATGCCTTTTTCAAGGATAATGTGGTGATGACCAAAAAACAGAAAAGAAAAGCTAAAAATGTACGCATGGAACTGCGCCTTCAATTGAATTTTGACGGTAGCATAAGGAAAACACAGATCATTGGTGAAAACGAAACATACAATGCCCTGGTTCGCGATGCACTTAAAAACATGAACAACTGGAATGCCGCTGTGAGAGGCGGAGTGGCCATTAAATCTGAGGTCAGGATCAAACTGGTCTATGACAAGAAGTCAAAAGCTTTTAAAAAGGCTGAATTGACCAACAATCCCAAACCAGGTCCGAAGTGTAAATGCGTAAGCGACGATGAGATCTTTGGTTCCTGAGGCCAGAGTCCGAATTTCAGCTTTTCATTCTGCTCAGGGCTTCCACACACCAGAGCAGTTCAGCCAAGAAGAAGGCAGCCCTTTTTTCAGTCTGGGCTTTCTCTGCAGGTATACCTGATTCGCTGTAGGATTCCTCCACGCGGGCTACCGGAAACATGACCGGAACCGTCCAGGCTCTCATCTTCCAGAGCGTGAACTGAAGAGTATAAATGGCCTGTGATCCGCCAAAGTTTCCTGATGAAACCGTTGCAATCGCTACCGGTTTTCTGTACCACTCATCATAAAGCAAATCGATGGCATTTTTTAATGCGGCAGGATAGCCACCGTTATATTCTGGAGTGACGATGATGACCGCGTCGGCATTCTTAATTTTATGTGCAAATTCAAGGGTTTTGGCATCCGGTTCCCTTTGAAAACGGAGGCGTTCTTCGAAAATGGGAAAGTGATAAGAATCCAGATCAACGATTTCAGAAGTGGCCAGATTTTGTTCCCTGATGAAGGTCTCAAAAAAAAGCGCTACCCGGTGACTCGCTCTTTTGGTTCTTACACTGGAGGACAATATGGCTATGTGAGGCATGTGTTATACATATTGTTAAAGTTTAAACTCAGGGATAATTCAGTCTTTGATTCTTTTTTTGGGTTTATTAAAATAATCTTTCAGGAAAGGTGCCTGCCGCAGGGCTTTCACGTCTTCATCAAAATTCCTGGCGGCCGTATCGATGCGTAAAACCGTTTTGTTGAAATTGTAAACTGACATCGAATCATTCAAGAGTTTTCCGGCTGAACCCTGTTTGCCATCCAGTTTTCTCATAAGCCTGGAAAGATTGACGCTAACAGTATTCAGGGTATCGCTCATGCTTTGGAACTGCGCGCTGCTGTGTTTGAGTTGAGACAATAAACTGGTGTCGCTGATGAGTGCGCCAAGACTTCCTTTTCCATTCCTGATGTCTTCGGTGAGTTCATGCAGGTTTTGGGATATGGCAAGAGCCTGTTCGCTGACCCTTGCCATGTTTTTCACAGTGTATTTCAGCTGAAAGGCCACGGTGCTGTCGTTTAGCAGCTTCCACAAAGCGTTTTTACGTTGAATATCCTTGTACAGATCAATGACGTTACCTGTCAGTTCATTCAGGTTATCATTCGAAGACGCCAGTTTCCTGAATGCCAGATCCAGCTGCAATGGGTTCACAGACTGCAAGAGGTCGCCATCTTCCAGTTTCTGATCGCTTTTCTCACCTGGGGAGATATTCAGGAGTTTATTTCCCAGCAGACCATCGGTGCCAATACTCACCACAGCGGTTTTGCCGATGTAAGCAGTGAGCGCTTCATCCACACTGAAGTCAACCCGTATGCTCGTGTCGGATGTGGCGTACACCTTGCTCACTGTCCCAACATTGATTCCATTGAATCGCACATTATTGCCTTTGGTCAGGCCACCCACATTGTTGAAAACCGAGCTTACCGTAATACTGGACTTGAACACATTTTTTTTACTTCCGATGTAATAAAGCCCGAGTATGAACAATATGGTTGCGCTCAACACAAAGGCACCGAGTCTTAATTTGTTTATGGCCTGTTCTTTCACGTTCCGTTAAAATACTGTTTTATTTCCAAATCATTTGAGTCTCTGAATTCGGCAAATGTTCCTGTAGCGTAACAGCGTCCGTTCAGTAAAAGTATGATTCTGTTGGCGCTGGTTTTTATGCAATTGAGGTCATGAGAAATCAAGATAGATGAGGTATTGTATTTCTTTTGAATGGTGACCATGAGTTGGCTGATCTCTTTGCCGGTGATGGGATCGAGGCCCGTTGTGGGCTCGTCATACAGGATGACCTCAGGCTTGAGGATCAGTGTTCTGGCCAGAGCCACACGTTTCCGCATGCCGCCCGACAATTCTTCCGGCATGAGGTCAATTGTATGCGCCAGACCCACGTTTTCCAGGGCCTCCATAACCTGGTCCTTCATATTGCTTTTGCTTGATTTCATCCAGTGTCTCCTGAGCGGAAATTCGAGATTTTCGCGCACGGTCATGGAATCATAGAGGGCATTACTCTGGAACAAAAACCCTACCCGGGTTCGCATCCGGTCGAGCTCATTGTGCGACATAGTTGAAACATCTTCCCCGAACACCCGGATGCTGCCGGAATCGGCGTTTATCAAACCAATGATGCATTTGATGAGTACCGACTTACCCGACCCGGATTTGCCCAGTACGGCCAGGTTTTCGCCGGGATTCAGGTCAAGATTAAATGCTTTCAATACGGCGTTCTTCCCAAAGGTTTTGCTGAGATTTCTGACCGAAATAACGGCTTCTGAATTTGATGGACTTTGGCCTGTGGTCATAGGAAATGCAGTATGTCGGCTACCTGGGCAGCAATGAGATCAATGATGAACAACACAAATATGCAAGCTACAACGGCTGTATTCGCGGCCTGTCCAACTCCCTGTGTGCCGTTTCTGGTGTTAAATCCCTTAAAACAGCCTATGATGCCAATTGCAAATCCAAAGAAGAAGGATTTGGTGACCGAAGGCAGCAGGTCGGAAAAGCTCAGTTTCTCGAAAATTTGTGCTGTGTAAAGCTGAAAACTGGTGTCTTGTTTAATGGTAACACCAACGTAGGCGCCGTATAATGATATGGAATCGGCCAATATCACAATCAGCGGTAGCATGAAGGTAGTGGCCAGAACTCTTGTAACCACAAGGTATTTGTAAGGATTGGTCCCCGATACCTCCATGGCATCAATCTGCTCGGTTACTTTCATGGAACCCAGTTCAGCACCAATGCCAGACCCAATTTTTCCGGCACAGATCACGGCTGTGATCACAGGCACAATTTCTCTGACCAGAGAAACGGATACAACCGAAGGCAACCAGGATTCGGCCCCGAAGGTTTCAAGCGAGGGATGCGACTGCATGGCGATCACAAGCCCCATTATGAACCCTGTTACACCGGCAAGAGGCAGGGATTTGTTACCAACAAAAAAACATTGTCTCAGCCATTCTGACCATTCGAAGCGGGGTTTGAACAGCTCAGAGAAGAAACGCGCCGTGAAGGCGCTGATGTCTCCGATTTCAGACAATATGCTTCTTATGTTGGATTGGGGCAATTTTTTCAGGGTTTTGGTACCATACAAAGATAATCTAGTCAAACGTTTGTTTTAAGTCTGAAAGCCGTAACATGACACGAATCATTTTCTTTTGTGTTCATGGTGCTAATGGGGCAAAAGACGGACTGTTCTGATGCTTTTGCCGTTTATCCTGTCAGGTCCATGTATTTTTGTATAACTTTTTACTACTTTTGTTAAACATTTTAATTTTCCCGTACATATGGTTCACAGGATAGAAACAGAGCAATACCTTCATCAGGACAGGAGAACAGTTTGGGCCTTTGTGAGCAATCCGAACAATCTGGCCAGGATCACACCTCAGGATATGGGATTTGAAATCACCCGCGGAGGCGACCAGGCCCTGCACGCGGGACAGATAATTGAATACAGGATCAGGCCAGTTCTAAACATCCCGGTAAACTGGGTTACAGAAATCACGCATATGAAGGAAGCTGAGTTTTTTGTAGATGAACAACGCTTTGGTCCCTATTTATTCTGGCACCACCGGCACTGGCTTACAGATGCCGGAGCAGGAACCCTCATGAAAGACCAGGTCACTTACAAAATAGGATTTGGTCCTGTTGGCAGACTGGCTAACCGGATCTTCATCAGGCGGCGCCTGTCGGAAATCTTTGAATACAGGCGCAAAACGCTTGAACAGCTTTTTGGTCCAGAACGCAAATTCAGACCTGAACCGATAAAATCGATATCATGAGTTGCACAATTGTTTTACTTAATTTTAAGACCAAGGAGCCGATCGCATGAGTTCGTATCATATATCAGAGCTGGAAAAGTTAACCGGGATCAGAGCTCATACCTTACGCATCTGGGAAAGTCGTTACAGGCTCATCAAACCCCACCGCACCAGCACCAACATACGGTATTACGACGACGATCAGTTGAAAAAACTTCTCAAAGTAGCCACCTTGCTGAGCCAGGGTATGAAGATCTCAAAGATCGCGGATCTATCAGATCGTCAGCTCGCTTCAGCAATACAGGAACTGGAGAAAGCGGCCCCTCAGGATGTCAATTGCGAAGGCCTTATCAATGGTCTAACTGCATCCATGTTGAGTTTCGACGAAGCTGCATTTGAGAAAGTGTTCTCTTCCGCTGTGATCAGGCTTGGTCTTTACGAAGCGGTGATCAGGGTATTTTATCCCTTCCTGAAAAAAACGGGACTCATGTGGTCGTCAGATGAAGCCATGCCCGTACAGGAACATTTTGCGAGCGCCATTATTCGCCGCAAACTGATAGTGGCGATTGACGGATTACCTGCACCAAGCCAAAAGGGTAAAACCTTCCTGCTCTTCCTGCCCGAAGGAGAGTGGCATGAGACGGGTTTGCTGCTGTCGGATTATATTGTGCGATCCAGGGGCTTTAAAACGGTGTACCTGAGCCAGAATGTTCCGGCTGAAAACGTACAGGAAGTGATTAAGCTGACCAAACCCAGCCATTTGCTTGCCCTTTATTTTTCAAGACAGGATCGCGATAAAATTCAGAGTGAAATGCACCAGATTGCTTTACGCAATAAAAACATCCAGGTGCTTCTGGGCGGTAATGAATCACTGGTTCAGGCCGTTAAAAAAGCCAAAAACATCAGCATACTGTCCTCCCCTGCAGACCTTTTCAAATTTCTTTAGCACTGAGCCTTAGGCCTTTTCCGGGTCTACTTTGGCGTTTATCAACTTTTGGCTTCTAAGCGTGTTGGCCTATTTGGTGGTTTGATTTTTGTTTAATATTTTTGTAATAATCTTAAACAAAATAAATGTCCAAAATTGTGGTGATAGGATCCGGATTTTCCGGTTTGGCTGCCGGCGCTTACCTGGCCAAGGGAGGTCACACGGTGCAGGTGCTCGAAAAAAATGCAGATATAGGCGGAAGAGCAAGGATCATGGAGCGAGAAGGTTTTCTTTTTGACATGGGACCCAGCTGGTATTGGATGCCGGATGCATTTGAACGGTTTTTTGAATCGTTTGGAAAAAAGGTGTCTGATTTATACGAACTAAAGAAGCTCGACCCTGGTTTTCAGGTCATCTTCGGCCCTGGAGAGATCATCCCTGTTCCGGCCGAAAAAAATGCGCTTCGCGCGCTTTTTGAGCGCATAGAGCCAGGCAGTGCCGCCAAACTGGACGCATTTCTGGAGGAAGGCCGTTTTAAGTATGCTGTAGGCATGCAAAAACTGGCCCACTACCCTGCTCTTTCCTGGCTTGAGTTTGCCAATTACGATGTGATTTCTGGCGCCCTGCGGTCGCACATCTTCAGGTCAATGAAGTCATATGTGCGCAGATTCTTTAAGGATCCGAGGCTTGTGGCCATTATGGAGTTTCCGGTATTGTTTCTTGGCGCCAAGCCTTCAAACATTCCGGCTCTTTACAGTCTGATGAATTATGCGGCCCTTGAACTAGGCACCTTCTATCCTATGGGTGGCATGCACCGGATAATAGATGCGATGAAGAACACCGCTTTGGAGGCAGGTGTAAAAATAGAAACCAATTGTAATGTGGAGAAGATCGTTGTACAGCAGCGAAAGGTGAATGGTGTTAATACATCCAGTGGTTTGATAGCGTGCGATGCCCTGATAGCATCCGGTGATTACCATCATACCGAGCAGCAGCTTCTTGATGTCCAATACAGAAATTACAGTACTGAATACTGGGGAAAAAAGACCATGGCCCCTTCTTCATTGATATTCTATCTGGGCATCTCCAGGAAAATAGGAAAACTGATTCATCACAATTTGTTTTTTGATCGTGACTTTGACAGGCATTCCGAAGAGATATATGACAGACCGTCCTGGCCAAAAGAACCTCTCTTTTATGTGTGCTGTCCTTCAAAAACCGATCCTTCAGTTGCACCGCAAGGTTCAGAGAACCTGTTTGTGCTCATACCGATAGCCCCTGGCCTAGAAGACACAGCTGAAATTCGTGAACACTATTACCAGTTGATCATGGATCGTATGGAAAAGACCTGCGGTGAAAGTATACGGGATTATGTGGTGTTCAAGCAAAGTTATTGTATCAAGGATTTCATCAACGATTACAATGCTTTCAAGGGTAATGCTTACGGCCTGGCGAATACCTTGTCCCAAACTGCTGTACTCAAGCCTTCGGTGCGCAACAGGCATTTACGGAACCTGCATTACGCAGGACAACTCACCGTACCCGGTCCGGGTGTACCGCCTGCACTTATTTCAGGAAAAATAGCAGCTCAGCAAACCATGAATTATCTAAAAAAAATAAAATCATGAAAAACCTGTTTGATAAAGTTTCGTTTGCGGCAAGCAAACACACCACAAGAACCTACAGCACCAGTTTTTCACTGGGTATATACTGCCTTCACAGGTCAATTCACAGGGCCATATACAATATATACGGCTTTGTGCGTTTCGCTGACGAAATTGTAGATTCCTTTCATGATTTTGATAAAGCCACGCTTTTAAAGGAGTTCAGAGAGGATACTTACAAAGCCATCGAGCGTGGTATAAGTTTAAATCCCATTCTGAACAGTTTTCAGGATGTGGTTAACCGGTACGCAATTGACCGTGAACTGATAGACTGTTTTTTAGACAGCATGGAAATGGATCTGGATCAGCAAACCCACTCCTCTGATAGTTACAAAACTTACATATTAGGATCTGCGGAGGTTGTGGGGCTAATGTGTCTCAAGGTATTTACCAATGGCGATGAGGCCATGTACCGGAAATTGAAACCCGGAGCCATGAAACTTGGTTCCGCTTTTCAAAAAATAAATTTTCTTCGGGACATTAAAGAAGATTTTAAAACCCTGGGAAGGGCCTATTTTCCGGGTGTTGACATCACAGCACTAACCGATGCCGACAAAGCTCTCATAGAACAGGAAATTGAACAGGATTTCAAAGCCGCCCTGGAGGGTATACGGCAATTGCCCAGAACATCGAGACTTGGCGTGTATGTGGCCTACATGTACTACTACGCCTTGTTTTCCAAAATAAAAGGCGTGCCCAGTTACCGGATCATGATCGAAAGAATCCGCATTCCCAATTACCAGAAACTGGGATTGCTGGCCCGTTCTTATCTCATGCACAGTTTACGAATGTTATGAAAAGTTTAATGATTACAGGTGTTTTGGTCTTGAGCCTGAGTGGCTTGCTGGCCTCAACAAATGACCTGCTCCGTACACGCGAACTGTTTTACAAGGCTTCCGGAAGTAAACACGACGCAGAAGTATTCAAGGCCTTCCTGGCCTCTTCACCAGATGTTGACCGGGCAATCCTGCTTGCTTACCAGGGAATGTATTACATGATTAAGGCAAATCTATCCTGGAATCCCTATGAAAAGCTGAGTTTTTTCAACAAGGGTAAAAACATGCTTGAGGAAGCCATAGCACGTAACCCGGCAAACATGGAGCTCCGATTTCTCCGATTCTGTGTACAAAGCAACGCTCCGGTTTTCCTGGGATACAGCAGTAAACTGGATGAAGATAAAAACAGCATTTTGCAGGCATATTCTTCCTCCAAAGACATTGACCTGAAAAAAAGAATTAAGACCTTTATTACTGAAAATACCGCCAGTAGTGACAACGAAAAAATATTACTCAAATGAATTGGATAGTATACAGTTTAGTTACAATTGTTAGCTTTATAGGAATGGAAGGTGTTGCCTGGCTGGCACACAAGTATATCATGCATGGTATTTTGTGGCGTTTGCATAAAGACCATCACCAGCCCCGTTACCACTCTGTGTTTGAAAAAAACGATTCCTTTTTTGTGATCTTTGCCCTGCCCGCTATCATTTGCTTTTATACAGGCTATGAAGAATTTGGCATCTCTTTCTGGGTGGGGGTGGGCATATCGCTATATGGACTTGCTTATTTTTTTATTCACGATCTTTTTATTCACCAGCGCATTAAAATACTTCGGCAGGCTGAACCTCTTTACTTTAAAGCAATCAGAAAAGCGCACAAGGTGCACCATAAACATTTGGGAAAAGAGGAGGGTGAGTGTTTTGGTATGTTATGGGCCCCCCTGAAATATTTTAAGGAGGCAAAGGCTTATTCTCACTAAAAACACATACCTGTTCATTGAGTGCGGATCTGCATTATTGCCGTTTCTGTTCAGTTTCCACCCTGCTTTACGCTTTCACAAAACCTGGAAAGCCTTTTTCAGGGCTAATTTGACAGTTGGACTTTTGTTTGTCATCTGGGATGTTGCCTTTACTCATCTTGGGGTCTGGGGCTTTAATACGGATTATGTTTGCGGCATATATGTATTCAACCTGCCCCTCGAAGAGATCCTGTTTTTCATCTGCATTCCTTTTGCAAGTCTGTTCACTTACCATTGTATGAAATACTTTTTCCAGATTGTAAGAATTCCGTCCCGTAACATTTCTGTCTTTCTGACCATCGTTCTTTTCGTTGTGGGTTTTCTGAGTGTGCCCAAACTTTACACGGCCGTGACCTTTTTAAGTCTTGCTATATTCCTAACAGGTCTTATCCGGTATTTGAAACCACAATGGCTGGCTCATTTTTACCTGAGTTACGCTCTGATTCTGATTCCGTTCACGCTGGTCAACGGTTTGCTCACAGGCTCCTGGATAAACGAACCCATAGTATGGTATAATGATGCCGAAAATCTTGGTATCAGAATGCTTACGATACCAATTGAAGATGTGTTTTATGGTTTTCTGCTGTTGTTACTGAACACCTGGTTATATGAACGATACCTTCAGAAACAAAAAGCCTGAACGCATATTGGTGTTTCCGTTCGACCTCATGTCGCACTACCTCAGGTGCCTTGAACTTGTGAAGCAGTACCCACACGCTGAAATATTTTTCGCTTCTTCAGTAAAGTACAACCCATTTGTAATAAAGGCTGGTCATAAGATCTTTGCAGTGGAAGGATTCGACAGTACAGAAGTTATGGCCTGCGCAGAAAGATTCGATTTTTCATGGCTAAACCAGAATGTAATAGAACGTGTCTTCTTGTCTCAGGTCAAAGCCATCAGGATGTTGTGTCCTGACCGGGTTATTGGTGATACAGCGCCTACATTAAAAATGGCTGCTGAATACACCCAGGTGTCTTATGCGGCCCTGATGAATGGTTACATGAGTCCCTATTATTCATCCAATCGTGGGCTTCCGCTCAGACATCCCGGGCGCAAATATCTTTCTGTCTTTGGTCCTGTTATTCGGAAACGTATCGTGAAGTTCGCTGAAAGTCTGGCATTCCGCCGTGTGCACAAACCTTTTCGCCGTTTACGAAGTGCCTATGGCTTAAAACCCGTTCTCAATTATTTGCGGGAAATGCAAGGGGATTTTAACCTGATTTGCGATGAACGTTGGTTTTTCAGGCAGAAAAAGCTGCCTGCGAACTATGAGGTGGTTGGCGCTTTGTTGTATGAGGCCTGCGAGGAAGAAGATGACCTGATACAGGCCATACCTGTAAGCAAAAAACTTATTCTGGTCTGCATGGGAAGCAGTGGGAACTGGGAGGCCCTGCGTTTTTTATCTTCTCCGAAATACAAGGAATATCTAGTGCTGACCGCGGGCGATGCGAAGCAGGTGATAAAGGGTGAACATGTGATTTCAAGACCCTTTGTTTCGCTCGGCAGCGTATTGCCGAAATGTGATTTACTGATCTGCCACGGCGGCAATGGCACGGTATACCATGGCATAAAGCACAAGGTGCCGATTTTATGCCTTACCAGTCATTTTGAGCAAGAGTGGAATGCGCAGCGGCTTGAAGAGCTTAAACTGGGTAAGCACATCAACTCGGGACCAGAGGCATTTGTTGATGAATTCTTGAACCGGTTCAAATCCTCAGAGGACAGATTGGCTTCCCGGGAGACCCACTCTAGGAAATTGAATGAATCCAATTACGGGGAAACTTCTTTGCTGTATTGATCCAAACAAGAAAAGCGAAATACAGAATTGACTAGAGCAGGTCAGAACAACAGGTTCACAGAAACCCATTGATACACCTTTTTATAGATCAGCTGGAATGGACCTCCTTGCATTTCTATTTGTTCTCCAGGGGCTTAAGATCGTAGATCTCCCTTATTTCCATAAATTCCTTTTCGAGATCAAGTCCGGAATCTTTCAGTTTACCTGTTCTGACATCAAAGATCCACCCGTGTATTTGAGGAAAACCCGTTTTGTACCAGCTGCGCTGGACATGGTCGATCTTAATGACATTCATGCATTGCTCCCTCACATTCAGTTCAACCAGACGGTCAAACAGTTTTTGCTCGTCATGTATGCCTTCCAATTCGGTTTTGTGCAATCTTCTTACGTCTCTCAAGGTTTGCAACCAGCTGTTCAATTGGCCCATGTCACTGGGATTTAAGGCTGCCTTGACACCACCGCATTCATAATGACCACAGATAATGATGTGTTTCACTTTCAGGAATTCAACCGCGTATTGAATTACGGAATTAATATTATTATCGGTTGGAACGACCTGATTGGCAATGTTTCTGTGAATAAATACTTCACCCGGATTCACTCCCATCAAATCCTCGGCTGTTACACGACTATCACTGCAGCCTATATACAGAAATTCAGGATTCTGGCCCTTGGATAAATTTTCAAAGTAGTGTGGGTTCAAACGAAGTTTTTCTTCCACCCACTTTTCGTTGTTTTTAAATATGGTTTCAAATTTCATGTCAGGTGAGGATATTGTTTTGTGACTGAATTGGTTTTAAACTGTGATCAATGTTCAGCATTTCCAGTAAGTCAATTTCGATGTTTCTGCTGATCGCTGTAATGGGTACGTCGTTCGCGCTTCCTTCAAAAGGGTTTTCAGAGGTTTCACCAATTCTTTCCAGCGTGGTGAATATCCATCCTGATAAGGCTGAAAACGGAATGGTCATCCAGACATAACCATCACCCAATTTATCAAATTCCTGAATCATGCCATACGGGATCAGGGCCACAAAAATATGGACAAACCAGTTGTTTAAGCTTGCATACTGTCTTGGGTATGGAAAGTTCTTTATGCGTTCACTCGCTCCCTGTTGATTGTACAGTTCAACCAATACCCTTTCCAGTTCCATATGTCTGAAATCTTCGATTAAACCTTGTGACAGCAGTTTTTTAAGGTGTTCAGACTGCAGGGCCAGAATTTGTGCTGCCTTGTTGGATTTGGACATCACCAGATTGTATTCTGCCTCGTTCATGTATGGTTTAATCGCGTCTTTCATCGAATTGTCCTGTTCCTCCACCCTGAACCAGCGGTTTCGATACTCCTTGTTGTGCTGCAGGTTTATGGCCTCCCATGATTTATTTTCGCGCAATTGGTAACGCAATGCTGTGAGCCAGGCAAAATGTCTGTTGTACAATTGACGGTGTATGTCACGCAATTCAGATTCAGACGGTTTAGATTTCGCATGCTGGCTGGTTACATAATCCTTCACCATGATGCCCCAGCTCCGGCTGTAATTGGTTATGGCACCCCAAATTCTGCGTGCTTCCCACAAGCGGTCGTACGAGGCGTTGTTTTTAAACCCTACCACAAAAGCAACAGCGGTGCCGAGGAGTGCGATGGGTAACCAGGGCAGTAAAAGCCATTGCCAATGGAACAACCGAAACAGCGTTGTGGGAACAGCAGCCAGACAAAGCAGAAAATAGATATCCCGTCTTGTCCATAGTATGACTTCCTTAAACGTATAACCTTTACCAATGTGCATTTATAAGGGTTTGATTTTAACTGCCGATAAAATTAAAATTTAGTTGTGTTGTTTTGGTTTTCAAGTCTGGAAGTTATCATTTTGAACTTATTATTAGAATTGTTTCACTGGTCTTTACAAGATTTCAATTATTATTTAAAATCAAAGCTTTTTGGACTGAATTCATATGTTTTTATACTTACCCTATTACACTCCATACTCTGAGGTTGTAACATTAAGACGTTCAATTACAATATTTTACACCCCTGTTATCCAGTTAGTTATGTAGCCCCACACATGAACCAGGATATTCTGCTTCTAGTTGCGAGCCATAACTGAACAAGCTTCGCCATTCAAGCAAGCCGGAAGAGAGGGAATTGCCTCGGCTCCGCCTCTGCGAGTCCTGCCCGGGTGTTCGGGATATGCAAAAGGCAAATCCCTGCGGGATTTGTTTTTTTGTTTGTCATTCGCCATTCAAGCAAGCCCGAGGAGAGGGAATTGCCTCGGCTCCGCCTCGGCGAGTCCTGCCCGGGTGTTCGGGAAATGCAAAAGGCAAATCCCTGCGGGATTTGTTTTTTTGTTTGTCAGGTCATTTTATACACCACCAAAAGAAAATATTTTAAATAATAATTCATTGAAATTCTCGCAGGTTTGGCAAATCAATTTCAATACTTCTATTATTTGCCTCATCATTGATTGTGAATTGTTGAATATAATCCTATACGCCTAAGAACTCTTCAACTAATGCGTTAAATATCGTTGGTTGCTCTATATTTGTCATGTGACCTGCTTGTTCAATAACAACCTTTTTTGAGTGTTTAATCGTTTTTTCCAGGAATGAAGCAATTGACTGAAGATCTACTAAATCATGTTCTCCAATAACAATCAGCGTTTGGGCTTTGATTTTACTCGTTTGAGAAACTGCAGGTGGATCCAGAAAGTCACAGGGATTCTTGTTCACCCAGTGCCAGCCTGAATAGTCATTCAACATTTGATTTAACTTTTCAGCAGATTGCACGTTATTCATAGCATGTTTAAAAAGTCTGTGCGCCTTCCATGCTTTAGTTCCGGCCTCCGCACCAAACGCCCTGGCAATTGCAAATACTTCACCATAAATATCTTCTTTAAAATCAAATCCGGTTAATGAAGGGTCAACAAGAATGAGTTCATTAACCCTTTCCGGAAAGGCAAGTGAAAATTCCATGGCAACCCGTCCACCCAGTGATAATCCCATTAAAGTGGCCTTCCGTATACCCAAGAAATTCATCAATGCCAGCAGATCTTCATGATGAGAATAATGTTCGGTTCCTGGCAGGCTTGACTTCCCGAATCCTCTAAGATCATAGCGAACAATGAAATATTTTTTTGAGAATTCAAAAAACTGGTAATCCCACATTCTCATATCCAGACCCATTCCATGAATAAAAATCAATGGTCGTCCATTACCTGCCATTTCAAAATTCAGTTTAGCCCCATTTACCAAGGCGATTCCTTTTGCAGTCATTTAGGTAGAGAAATGGTGAACTCTGAACCTACCGAAGGTATACTTGTAACTTCAATATTCCCATCCAAGGCTTCAACCTGAGTTTTAACCATGAATAATCCCACTCCCTTTCCTTCAATGTGGGGGTGAAAATGCTTATATAAACCAAACATTTGTTTTCCATGCTTTGAAAGATCGAGACCCAAACCATTGTCCTTAAATTTAACAAGTATTTTCGAATCACAAAGTTCAGAAGTAATATGCAGGACTGGTAACTGATCAGGCTTTGAAAACTTTAGGGCATTCGAAATCAACTGGGAAAATATGTTTGTGACCGTAGAACGAATGCTATAAATTTCGTTCACTTTTCTAAAATTGACTTCAATCCTGGCCTGATGATGATTAATAATTGTGCGGAAGCTGTACTTAATATGCTCAATGAGTTCGGTTAAATTAATATGTTCCTTTGGTTCTGTATTATCCCTTCTGATCTTTAAAACAGCCGTCATATCCATTACCACTTCATCCAGTTCTCTTGAAGAAGATTCAATTCCCTTCAAAACAATCTTTTTCTCATTCTCAGGAATATCAATAGACAGCAAATTGTTTAATCCCATAATACGGGCCAGAGGAGCTCTTAAATTATGGGAAACAATAAAAGCAAATTGTTCAAGGTCTGTATTTCTTTGTACCAGATCATTCAAAACACGTTTTCGTTCAGTAACGTCTATTAATGTACCAATGACGGCATTCATGCCATTGTAGTTTACTGAGGATCCAAACACCTCCAACCAAACAAGTGAGCCATCCTTTTTTAATGCTCTGAATTGATAATTTCTCTTAGCAGCCGAATCCTTAATTCCATAATCTATATTATCCAGTACAGTTTTCATATCCTCCTTGTAGATGATCGAAGACAAGGGTTTATTTAATAATTCCTGTTCTGAATAACCAAGGAATTCACAGCACTTTGGATTACAATAAACTAATTTTCTGGCCTGTATTATATACACGCCAACTAAAGACTGTTCAACTAAACTACGGTACTTCTGTTCAGTTTCTTTTATTTGTGTGATATCAACCGCAATGTGAGAAATTCCAGTGATACTGCTGTTGGTAATTACAGGATTATAAGATACTTTATAGTAGGAATGTTTTCCGTTAATAAAATAATCAGCCTCCAAAGATTCTCTGTTTCCCTTAAGCACATTTTCCAGGATCTTGTCTCTTTCGAGTTTTATTTCCGGGGAATAGTCCTCATATGGTTCATGTCCGGGTTTTGGATGCTTCCCAGTTAAAAGATAATGAGCTTTCTCGAGTTGGGAATTATATATAATATATCTTTTGTTAACGTCCAATAAGCATGCAGGACTACCGATGTTTTCAAAAAAAGACCTTAACTCAGACTCTTTTCTTTTAAGTTCTGCTTTTGCTTCTTCCTGTTCTGTTATATCAAGAACAGTTCCAATTATGGCTTCCTTTCCATTGAACTGAGTTGTATGTAGTCAGGCCAAAGTTCACTAAGCATTGATTTTTTAAACTAGTGTTTAT
>DAOMFS010000021.1:0-48203 GCA_035429925.1 Bacteroidia bacterium
TTCGCAAAAAAAAAGAGGCTTGCGCCTCTTTTCACCCTGTCGGGCTGACGTGACTTCCCGACAGCCTTTGCTGTCGGGATAGACTTCTCCTCACGCTTTTTGCTTCGCAAAAAAAAAGAGGCTTGCGCCTCTTTTCACCCTGTCGGGCTGACGTGACTCGAACACGCGACCCCTAGCACCCCATGCTAGTACACTACCAACTGTGCTACAGCCCGAACTTATTTTGAGGCGCAAAAATAATCATTTTAGCGTTTAAGAAACCTGTTTTTTAATTATAAATTCAGTTTTTCAGACAACGCCACAAAGTCAATTCCATCAAAATTACCACTGCTCATCATCAGCAACACCGCATTCCTCCAAGTCATTGACAAAAGGTGACTTTGCAAAGCCTCACGCTCTGTAAAAACCTTCAAGTCTTTGCGTCCGAAACACTTAAGTATCTGCTCTGGTTCAATGACTTTAAGTTTCTTGTGCGCAATGGTGTGGGGATTAAAGTATACTATGGCCTCATCCGCCAGATCCATAGAGCCCTTGTACTGATCCAGGAATTCCTCGTTTAAACTGCTGAAGGTGTGCAATTCCATGCAGGCTACCAGTTTCCTGTGTTCAAACTGCTTTTTCACCGCGCCTGTGGTTGCTTTCAGCTTGGAAGGCGAGTGGGCAAAGTCCTTGTAAAAATGAAAGCTCTCGTTTTTATACACCAATTCAAGGCGTTTGGCGGCACCTTTAAAACTGGTCATGGCCTGAAGAAAACGGGTTTCATCTATGCCTATCTGCTTGCATATCTTCATGGCCCCATTCAGATTCATCAGGTTGTGGTCACCAAAAATCTTCATGGGGTAAGCCTTTCCTTCCCACAGAACGGATGTCACGCCATGCGCAATGGTGTTTTCCGGCACAGCATAGGGGTGGCGATGAAGGTCTGTCCGCAATGCTTCATGGCAGAGCGCATTCAGAACAGGATCTTCTGAACAGTACACCAAATGTCCATTGGGCTCAATAAGCCTGATAAATTGCCTGAACTGCTCGACATAATTCTCAAAGGTCGGGAACACATTGATGTGATCCCAGGCTATGCCGCTCAGTATGGCTATGTGGGGCCTGTACAGGTGAAATTTAGGTCTTCGGTCGAGAGGTGATGCCAAATATTCATCCCCTTCAATAACAGCATACTGCGCTGTGTTGCTGAGCCGTACCATGGTGTCAAATCCTTCAAGCTGCGCACCTACCAGAAAGTCCGTTTCCAGCCCGCACACGCTCATCACATGGAGGATCATGGCTGTAATGGTTGTTTTGCCATGACTACCACCAACCACAATACGTGTTTTTTCTTTTGTGGCCTCAAAAATGAATTCTGGATAGGAATAAATCCTTAAACCCAGGTCTTTGGCCTTGATCAACTCGGGATTATCAGCCCTGGCGTGCATGCCCAGTATGATAGCATCTGTGTCTGAATTGATCTTTTCAGGAAACCAGCCTATATGCTCAGGCAGCAAACCTTTTTTTGCAAGCCGGCTTCTGCTCGGCTCGTTGATCTCATCGTCGCTGCCGCTTACCCGGTAACCCTTCTCGTGCAGGGCAAGTGCCAGGTTGTGCATGGCGCTGCCGCCAATGGCGATCAGGTGTACATGTTTCATGCCCTAAAGAACGCCGAATAGCAAAGAAACCCGCGAGACCAAGATCATTTCTTATACACAAATAAGTGTTTATTTTTGCTGGACATTTTAAGCCCCCCATCATGCAAAAAAAGATTGTAAAAGTTGCCGATATCGAATGCGGTGGAAAAGATCTCTTTCTAATCAGCGGACCCTGTGTTATTGAAGATGAAAAGATCATGATGCAAACCGCGGAAAAACTGAAGGAAGTCGGTGAACGGCTTAAGATCAGGATCATCTATAAATCCAGCTTTTTAAAAGACAACCGAAGCAGCCTCAAATATTACGACGGACCCGGGCTTGAAAAAGGCCTGAAAGTGCTGGCCCAGATTAAAAAAGATTTCGGGTTTCCTTTGCTCACTGATATTCACGAGAGCTATCAGGCCGCTATTGCAGGAGAAGTCTGTGACGTGCTGCAAATTCCGGCATACCTCTGCATGCAAAGCAGTCTTGTTGTTGCCGCAGCCAAAACCGGCAAGGTAGTCAACATCAAGCATGGTCAATTCCTCGCGCCTGAAAACATGAAACACCCTTTGCAGAAAAGCATTGAAGCCGGAAACGATCAGGTGATTCTGACAGAAAGGGGTTATGTGTTTGGTTACAACGATCTGATCGTGGATCCGCGGAGTTTCTACCACCTGAACAATCTTGGTTACCCTGTTGTATTCGACATCACACACTGCGTGCGCAAATACGGTATTCCCAGTTCTGATGCGAAAGGTGGAATGCGTGAATTTTTGCCCGTCATCAGCAGGGCAGGAGTAGCCTGTGGCGTTGACGGTTTGTTTATTGAAACCCACCCCGAACCGGCAAAAGCTTTGTGTGATGCGGCTTCCCAGCTTTGTGTATACGATCTCGAAGAATTTATCAAACCCCTGATAGAGATTCACAACCTCGTACAGTCATATACATCCTGAATTGGTTTTCCGGCTCCTTTCCGGATTATCTGCCCAGTGCTTATCTTTACAGGATGCGCAAAACACTGCAAATTTTCGTAACAGGCCTTACTCTTATGTTTTTTATGGCCTGTACCGACACAAAACACGACACAGGCCCTGAAGAGGCTATTTTACAGAAAGAGATCGATTCACGTTTAAAAAGCTTTGATTCGCTCTCAAACGAGCTCAAGTCAATTGGAATTGATCCAACGGCTATTCATCTTGAAATAGCCCAACTGCTTCTGGTATCAAAGGATGTGGAAAATCTGGGGGCTTCCGTGTCCATGTCAAACACCTATTTTGAGAAGCTGGCCGACAAACATCAGTTTAACCAAAGCATGATCGTTAAATTAAACCGTGAAATGGCTCCTGAAGACATAAGTCTGGCGCTTAAACAGAATGAGTTGGTTGTTTTGAATCAGATCTTTCTGCAAAAACTACAAGGGCATGTTGATTTGAAACCGGCCTATTAGTTAAAATTTGAACTATCTTGCTTGCACTTGCCCTATGGCATAATCTTTGTAAAAACACACCTATGAAAACCTTAGCTTTTTATTTCGCCTGTTTTGTCCTAACCTTACACGCTTCTGCCCAGGTTTCCCTGCTGGCACAGGAAGTCAGAAACCTTGTAAAAAGAGATCATCCTGAAATCGGTACGGATCAAAAACTGATCGCCCTCAGCATCTGGTCTGATCAGGACAAGGAAAGCCGTGCCTGCAACCAGGCATTTGAAAAGGCCTACACCACGTATTTTAATTCCAAACTGAAAGGTGGAAACAAAGGCCTGATACTTGTGCTGCTGAACCGTGAAGATCTGAATGAGATGGCCATTATTACCTTGGGTAAGGACGGGATCAGGCATGCCCTTTCTTACAAACTTTCTGATCTTAAGAACACCACAAAAGAATTCAAACAGAATATCGTTTACGATTCAGACAATAAGATTGTTTTAAAAGACCTGAACCACGAGCAGATCTTCGACACCATTCATTCACTCATCACCCGTTAATCCCACGCATCATGAAATCACTATTATACGCCCTGCTGATCATCGCGCCCCTGGGCATTCTGGCACAGACCAACGACAACTGCGTGAACGCCATTCCCCTTTGTTCCAATCCAAGCTTTACATTCTTCACCAATTCCGGGCCAGGTTCAATTGTAGATTTTTCCGTGCCAGCCCAAAGTAATATCAGCAATCCCAATCCGAATCCCAATCCGCCCAATGCCGGCTGTCTCCTTTCAGGTGAATTAAATCCCCAATGGTTGCTGCTCACTGTGGGCTCAGCCGGTAGTCTCGAATTTGTGTTCGGTGCCGGAAACAGCGCTAACCCTCAGGCTGGATTTTACGATTGGATCATGTGGCCTTATTCACCAGCGACCTGTGCCGGCATTTTCAACAATACACTTCCTCCCATTCGCTGCAACTGGAATGCTTCAAGCAGTGGCGGAACCGGCATGGCTTCTCCGGCAAACTACTCGGTATTCAGCGGCAACTCTGGTAACTTTGAAAGTCCTTTACTTGTAAATGCCTGTCAGCAATTTATCATTTGTATTTCCAACTACAGCGGCGTAAACACCCTTGTCAGTTTTCTGAATCTCGGAACAGCCAGCTTATCCTGCAATCCCAACTGTAATCCAAACTATGCCATGTGTGCCGGTGGCAGCGCAAGCATAGTGCCTGTCAATTTCGCCAGTCTCACCAGCCCCAGTTATTCTATGCAGCCCGGTAACCTTGTGAGTTCAACAGGAACTTTTGTTGTTTCGCCGCTGGTTACCACAAGTTACACCACGTATATTACAGGCATTAACGCGAGCAACGCAGTACAGACACTGACTTCTGTGTCTATCGTAACTGTAAATGCCCAGCCTTCAGCCTCACCCACCACCACACAAAGTACCTGCAGCAGCACAATCAGTGCCTTTAACCTGGGCCTCACGTTCAATCCTGCAACGCCTGTGCCTGGTTACACCGTCAGCTGGTCACCTCAACCCAGCGGAGTCACGAGTGCATCGCAAGTAGCTTATTCCGGAAGCATTTCAGCCGGTCAATACAATGCCACAATTACTTCGGTTGGCGGCTGTTCCACCACCACTTCATTCAGCATCAATCCCCAACCGGTTCCACCTAGTTTTACCTGGAACCCTGCTGGTTCTGTATTTACGGTGACCTGTTCAAACCCCACAATTACATTAAACGCAAGCGATCCCGGACTGACTTACAATTGGGTGAACGGGGTGTCGGCCCCGATCAGCGGACCTGTAGGTAGCTTCGATCTGCTTGGACTTGGCAACTGGTCAGTAACAGCAACAGATCCTGTATCCAATTGCCAGACCATACACACCTTTACCGTGGTACAAAACACCACACCGCCCACATCCACCATTACACCTGTATTTCAGCTGATCACCTGCACCAATTCAGCCATACAAACCATTACCACCATGGCTACACCTTCAATCAATATTGAACATCAGTTCTATTGGGGCAATGGCTTAAATGTTACAGGTATTTACTCGGGCACGGCCATCATTGGTCCTCCCCCTGGAACCCACACCTATGTGCTGATCAACCTGGTGAACGGTTGTAAAGTCACTAAAACCTTCACTGTGGGTACCACTTCAGGCTTCCCGACCTTTACCTTGAGCAGTCCAATACAAAACTACTCCATAGGCTGTGTACCCAAGCATATCGTGGACATCAACATCGTGGGTGGTAACACCGATCCTCCCGGCGGGCAAGTGACCTATACTATACTTTCACCAGGCTTCCTTGGAACTTACACCACAGCCCCGGCCAGTTCTTACACCTTTAACGCCCCTGGCCAGTACACGGTGGTAACCAGAGACCCTGTGAGCGGCTGCGAGACCAAATCACCCTTCTCGGTGATACAGAATACCATTGCACCTGACATTTCTGTGGCCATTCCGGCCCAAACGCTTTCCTGCTTTACGCCTTCTGTGCATCTTGTGGGCACAAGCGCCACTCCCAACTCGGGCTACCAGTGGTTCTTCCCCGGCGGTGCAGGTGTGTTGCCCGGAGCACATTACACGGTGAACACCACAGCAAACCAGAGCACCACCCTCATTGCTACCTATACTTTTGTGGTGACAGACAACAACAATGCCTGCAAGAACCAGACTTTAGTGCCCATCTGGCAGAATATATTTGCGCCTTTGGCCAAGATCACCCCGCCAAGCGGCAACACAGCAGCCATCAGTTGCAAGACCCCGACCCTGGTGCTCACCAACGGCAGCACCACAGGCATACCGCCGGGCTTGTTCCCCTCAGGGGGACTAATTATCGGTGTGGAGTGGACAGGACCGAGTCCACAGCCGACGGTAAACAACAGTTCAAGTTATCTGGCTGAGATACCAGGTACCTATTCACTTACAGTAAGGGATATGAACAACGGTTGTTATTCTTCCACTGTATTCCCGGTAGGAGACAACAGGGATTACCCTGTGGTGAACAATCCTGTAGCCCCACCCAATGCCACCCTCGATTGTGGGGCAGCGGCAGCTACTGTATCGGCCAACATCACCGGCACGGTACCCGTGAAATATGTGTGGTCTGATGACCTGGGTGTGATCAAAACAGCAACACTTTCCAGTGGCAATGGTGTGGCAACCGCTTCAGTCAGTAAGGTTGGAGCCTACAGGGTATATGTGATAAACGAAAGCAATGGTTGTTCAAGCATTTCAAGTGCCAACGTGGTAAACGGCATCATCAACTCGGCATTTAATGCGGATAAGGAATCAGGGTTTGCCCCTTTAACTGTTAACTTCAACAACAACTCATCTTCCAGTTTAAATTCCCTGTCCATAACCAGCGTCTGGAATTTCGGAAATGGATACACCATTACCACAACCCCCACGCTGCTGGTGGTGTCAACCGTTTACAACCAGCCCGGTAATTATACGGTAACACTTTACAGCAGCAAAGGCTCCTGCCTCGACAGCAGCATGAAGGTTATTCACGTTGAATTGCCATCGAAACTGGAAGTGCCAAATGTGTTCACACCCAATGGCGACGGCAACAACGACCTCTTCTTTCTTCGAACTTCCAGTCTCAGTCAACTTAAAATGAGTATTTACGACCGCTGGGGTAATCTGGTTTACGAAGTGGAAAGTTCAACCGGAAATGTGGAGTGGAATGGTAAAAACCAGTATGGCAAAGATGTGGCTGAAGGCACCTATTTTTACATTCTCACCGCCTCGGGGAAAGATGATAAGGCCTACGACACCAAAGGCACAGTGAATTTGTACAGGTAGAACTTACAAAGGCTACAGAAGGAAAACCACAGGTATGTCTTCATGCGTCAATAACCGGATCAATTTAAAATCCGGTTATTGATGTGCTTTAAACTAAGACCCGTTGAATAATTTCTGCAATAGATTTTGAGAATACAATCCTATTTTACTTACTCAGGTAAAGATTCCGCTCGCTGTAAACATTTTGAAAGTACTCATCATGAAGGTCATCAATAAAGTAAATGGCTTCACCTGTACTTTTCATTTCCGGACCAAGCTCTTTCTGTATTTCAGGAAATTTCTCATAGCTGAAAACCGGTATCTTAATGGCATAACCTTTTTTCCTCGGGTTAAAATTAAAGTCCTTAACCTTTTTCTCGCCTAACATCACCTTGGTTGCATAATTCACGTAAGGTTCATCGTATGCCTTGGCGATGAAGGGCACCGTACGCGAAGCTCTCGGGTTGGCCTCGATCACATATACCACCTCGTCTTTTATCGCAAATTGAATGTTGATCAAGCCCACCGTTTTTAATGCCACGGCAATGGTATTGGTGTGCTGTTCAATTTGCCGCATCACATTCTCTGACAGATCAAAAGGCGGAAGCACAGCATAACTGTCACCACTGTGAATGCCAGCTGGTTCTATGTGTTCCATGATACCGATGATGTACACATCCTTTCCGTCGCAGATGGCATCTGCTTCGGCTTCGATCGCGCCCTGTAGAAAGTGATCGAGCAAAACCTTATTTTCAGGAAGATCATTCAGCAGTTTTACAACATGCTGCTCGAGTTCCTGTTCGTTTATCACGATCTTCATGCTTTGCCCCCCTAAAACATAACTGGGTCTCACCAAAAGGGGAAAGCCCAGCTTCTTGGAAAGGTTGATGGCTTCCTCAGCGTTTTCGATCACACCAAATTTAGGGTAGGGGATGTTATTAGCTTTGAGCAGAGTGGAGAAACTTCCACGGTCTTCGGCGAGGTCGAGGGATTTGAAATCTGTGCCGATGATCCGTATGCCATGTCGTTCGAGCTTTTCAGCGAGCTTCAGGGCTGTTTGACCACCCAGCTGAACAATTACACCAATGGGATTTTCGTGACGTATGATATCGTATATATGTTCCCAGAATACTGGCTCGAAATACAACTTGTCTGCCGTGCTGAAATCGGTGCTCACCGTTTCAGGATTGCAATTGATCATGATGGTTTCATAACCACATTCTTTTGCTGCCAACACGCCGTGAACACAGCTGTAATCAAATTCAATGCCTTGCCCTATGCGATTGGGACCACTGCCCAGAACCACTATCTTTTTCTTATCGCTGCTGATGCTTTCATTTTCCTCTTCAAAAGTAGAGTAATAATAGGGTGTTTTGGCTTCAAACTCCGCGGCACAGGTGTCCACAAGTTTATAAACCCGGTTAATACCCAGATCGTTCCGTTTCTTGTACACTTCACTTTCCAGACACCTCACCAGATGGGCTATCTGACGGTCGGCATAACCCTTTTGTTTGGCTTCCAGCAGCAGATCTTTGCTGATGCTTTGCACGCTGTGCCTGCGTATCTCACTTTCCAGGGAAATGAGTTCTTCAATTTGCTGAAGGAACCAGATGTCAATTTTAGTGAGGGCTTGAATGGTTTTTATTGAGATGCCCAGCTTCATGGCATCGTAAATCATGAACAGGCGGTTCCAGCTGGGTCGTTCAAGCGCCTGCAACAATTCCGCCTGGTTTGTGATTTCTCTGCCATCTGCACCCAGTCCGTTTCGTTTGATCTCAAGGCTCTGGCAGGCCTTCTGCAGTGCCTCCTGAAAACACCGGCCAATGGCCATCACTTCTCCAACGGACTTCATCTGAAAACCCAGTTCACGGTTACAGCCCTTGAATTTGTCGAAGTTCCACCGCGGGATTTTCACGATCACATAATCCAGTGTAGGCTCAAAATATGCTGAGGTTGATTTGGTGATCTGGTTGATGAGTTCGTGAAGATGATAACCTATGGCCAGCTTGCTTGCGATGCGGGCAATGGGGTAACCGGTTGCCTTACTGGCCAGTGCAGAGGAACGTGAAACGCGCGGGTTGATCTCAATGGCGATGATCTCTTCCCTTTCATCGTTGCTCACGGCGAACTGAACATTACAGCCTCCCGAAAAATTTCCAATGCTTCGCATCATTTTGATGGCCATGCTCCGCATTTTCTGATAAGTGCTGTCGCTCAGCGTCATGGCTGGTGCCACGGTTATGCTGTCACCGGTGTGCACCCCCATGGGATCGAAATTTTCTATCGAACAGATGATGGCCACACTGTCGTTGCTGTCGCGGAGCAGCTCCAGTTCATATTCCTTCCAGCCCAGAACGGCCTTATCAATAAGCACCTCGTGTATGGGCGAGGTTTGAAGACCGCGGTTTAGCAGGTTATCAAAGTTTTCTTTTTCATAAACCACTGATCCGCCGCTGCCACCCAAAGTAAAGGAGGGGCGTATAACAAGCGGAAATCCGAATTCCTGAGCGATGCTCTTACCTTCCAGAAAGGACTTCGCGATTCGGCTGGGGGCCATGCCTACACCGATCTCTTCCATACGTGCCCGGAAAAGGTCCCTGTCTTCAGTCACCTTAATGGCATGAATATCAACACCGATCATACGCACATTATACTTCTTCCACACTCCCATCTCCTCGCATTTGAGGGCCAGGTTAAGCGCTGTCTGCCCGCCCATGGTAGGCAGTACTGCGTCAATATGCCTTTCTTCCAGAATTTTCACGATCGACCTGACCTCAAGTGGCCACAAGTACACATGATCGGCAGTTACCTTGTCGGTCATGATTGTTGCGGGATTTGAATTGATAAGGCTGACTTCAATGCCCTCTTCGCGCAGGCTTTTGGCTGCCTGTGAACCAGAGTAATCGAATTCGCAAGCCTGTCCGATCACAATAGGACCGGAACCGATGATCAAAACGGACTTTATTGAGTTGTCTTTTGGCATAATGGCGTGAAAATGAGTGTTGTCAAAATAACCTGGCAAAGATACACGCTGATGCCCTTATTCAGGCTTGCTTGTTCATGAAAAAAGAATAAAAAAAACCCGAAACGCTGGTTTCGGGTTAGTGCCTGTGGATTTTTACCCAACCTTATTCGGTTGAAGCGTCTGAACTCACTGCTTTCTTTCCTTTGGCCTCGGCCACCACAATGTTCCGCTCGTAGTGTTCGGTGCCGTTCAGGGCATTGATAGCGGCCTGGGCCTCGTTATCGTCAGCCATTTCAACGAATCCGTAACCTTTGCTTCTGCGTGTATCCTTATCCTTGATAATTCTTACACTGGTTACTTTTCCGTACTGAGAGAAGAGATCACTTAGGGCCTGTTCGCGTACCTTGAAACTGATGTTAGAAATAAAAATGTTCATGCTGTTCTGTTTTGTGTGTGTAGAGTAAAGGTAATTAAAGAATGCAAAAATGCAAATACCCGGTCAGGCAATTTACATGTTGCAACACCCGTACAACTAGTACACCATTGCTTCCATGCTGATCTCTACATTGGCATCTTTGGGAAGTTTAGCCGCTTGTATGGTAGCCCTTGCAGGAAAATCGCCGTGGAAGTAAGAAGAATATACCTCATTCACCTGTACAAAATTGTGCATGTCGTTCAAAAATATGGTTGTTTTCACCACATTGTCAAAGCTGCAGCCTCCCGCTTTGAGAATGGCGCCTAAGTAGTCCATCACGATCTTGGTTTCTTCCTTAATCGTAGCTTTTACCAGCTGCTTACTCTGAAGGTCCATGGCAATGGTGCCGCTGATGTACATGATATGACCTGCGATTACGGCCTGGTTGTAAGGCCCAATTGGGGCAGGGGCTTCATTGGTGTTGATGATCTTTTTCATAATGTGTGTTTGGTACTAACAAATATAACAAGATTAAAATTTGAATCCAGTTCAATTGGCTGGTCTCAGGACCGTTTTTTAACCATGGTAAGTATAGTCGCAATACCCACCGTGTCGCCGGTAGCCCCTTCCAGTCCCAGTTTATCACGCACCTCCTGTGGACTGGCATCAAATATATCCACCATCCATTTAACTATGCCTGCCTCAACTTCTTCACCGTTGGCAGCTTTCAGGGCTTTATCATTCTCAATTTTCTCCTTACAGGTAAAGCGTACCCCTATGCTCATGCCTGGGTAAATGGGTTTTGTGAAACGGCATTCATCAATCCCATAATTCAGCAATACCGGACCTTTTGGTGGATCCACAAAAAGCCCGGCTGCCCGAGACAACACAAAATACCCGTGCGCCACTGTACGCTTGAAAATAGTACCCTCCAGAGCATTAGGATCGAGATGAGCATAAAACCGGTCACCACTCAGCTCTGCGAATTTCACAACATCCTCTTCACTCACCAGATGTTTGTCGGTGAGAAGGGATTCGCCCACCTCTAGCTCTTCAAAGTATCGGCGAAAGGGGTGAATGCCCTTGTTTGTAGTAGGCGCCCCATACTGGTAATTGTTCAGCACTTTTGTAATCGTACCCGGACTACCCTGAATGGCTGTTCTTTGCAGGTAATGGAACACACCGCGTTTGCCGCCCATTTCCTCACCGCCACCGGCCCGGCCTGGCCCACCATGCACAAGCATTGGCATGGGTGAACCATGACCGGTACTTTCTTTAGCACAGGTATTATTGAGCACCAGGATCCTGCCGTGCATACAGGCGGCGCCTAAAATAAACATCCTGGCTATGGTATCATCGGCTGTTACAATTGTGCTCACCAGCGAACCCATTCCAAGTTTGCTCAGCTGAATGGCTTCATCCAATGTTTTATAGGGCATTAGTGTGCTTACGGGTCCAAAGGCTTCAACATTGTGGCAATCGGTCTTCACAAATGGATTTTCATTTAAAAACACGATCGGGGGCATGAAGGCGCCCTTCTTCTTGTCGGCTCCTTTAACCTCAAATGCTTCAAAATCTCCAATGATGATCTTCTGGCTTTTGCTCAGGGTTTCCACTTTTTCCTTCACTTCTTTGAGCTGACCTTGTCCGGCCAGGGATCCCATCCTTACACCCTCGGTATTTGGATCGCCTATAACAGTTTGTGCCAAACGCTTGCCCATTGCCAGCCTCACATCTTCTACCATACTTTCAGGCACAATCACACGTCGCACAGCAGTGCACTTCTGGCCCGCTTTGGTGGTGATCTCACGAACCACCTCCTTGATAAAAATATCAAATTCCGGATCACCGGGTTTAACATCTGTGCCCAGCACACAGCAGTTCAGTGAGTCAGCTTCCATGTTGAATGGCACCGATTCTTCAATTAAACGGGGATGAGCCTTCAGCATTTTGCCTGTTGAAGCTGAGCCTGTAAAGGTTATCACATCCTGGTTTTGCACGTGATCAAGTATGCCGTTCGCCGAACCGCAGATGAGTTGCAGCGCACCTTCAGGTACTATTCCGCTGGCAACGATTTCTTTCACCACCGCTTCGGTGAGATAGGAGGTAATAGTAGCAGGCTTCACAATAGCGGGCACGCCCGCGAGCCAGTTCACCGCTATTTTTTCAAGCATACCCCATACCGGGAAATTAAAGGCGTTGATGTGAATGGCTACACCTTCTTTGGGAACACAAATGTGGTGACCGATAAAAGTGTTGTTTTTTGAAAGCCTTACACTATCGCCATCATAACAATAAGTCTCGTCCGGAAACTGCCTGCGCAGGGAAGCGTAAGTGAACAGGTTACCAATTCCGCCTTCTATATCAACCCAGCTGTCGGCCCTTGTGGCACCTGTGGCCCAGCTGATTTTATAAAACGTTTCTTTTTTCTCCAGCAAATGCATGGCCAGGGCTTTCAGCATACGGCCTCTTTCATGAAACGTCATCTTCCTGAGACCTGGTCCGCCAACTGTTCTGGCATACCTGCACATAAGGTCAAAATCAAGACCCTTACTGCTGGCATTCGCGATGGCCTCGCCCGTGATGGCGTTGAACAATTGCTGGCCCTGTTCCGATCCTGAAACCCACTGACCACAGGCGTAATTTTGAAGTGCGTACATAAAAGAAAAGTGTTATCTGTTTTGAAGTAAAGGAAAGCAATTTCCGGAAGAGTAAAAAGCCGCGCAAGGCACTGAATCATTCATTCACAAACTTGTAACCTACCCCGCGAACCGAGAAAAAATGTTCGGGTGTTTTTGGGTCCCGCTCAAAATATTTTCTGAAATTAAGGATATAATTGTCTATGGTCCGGGAAGAAGGATTTTCCTCATCTGACCAAAGTCTGCTGATGATTTCATCACGCGACACCACCTGATTGGGCCTTGAGGTAAGAAGCTCAAGCAGTCCTATTTCGCGACGGGAAAGTGTAAGGGTTTCACCCTTGAACGTCTTGATTTCAAATGTGCTGAAATTGATGAGGCCATTTTTAAAGCGAAGGCTGTTAACTTTTTTCTGACCCGCGCGCTTGAGAAGATTTTTAACCCTCAGTAAAAATTCTTCCAGATCAAAAGGCTTGGTAATATAATCATCAGCGCCCAGTTTCAAGCCTTCGATCTTGTCTGAACTCATGTTTTTGGCGGTGAGGAAGATGACGGGCAAATCGTTACGGCGGGACTTTAATCTGGCGCAAATGTCAAATCCGCTGCTGTCAGGTAACATCACATCCAGTATGGCCAAATTCAAGTGCTGAAATTCCTTTTCAAGGATTAAATCAGCGTCTTTACCACTTCCGGCAAGCAAAACCCTATATCCTTCTGACCTCAGATTCAGGGCGAGGGTGTTGGCTAGATTTCGCTCATCTTCCACCAATAAAACAAGAAAAGTGTTGTCCATTTGAATATATGCCTGCAAAAATATAGAATTGATCCCAGTGCCTGTTCCCTAATACAGCTTCTGGTAGGTTTGCCACCAGCGATCGGGAATCTCGTTCCGCGTAGCCATTTCATAATCCGCATAACTGCATGGAATCAGTGTATGCCGTTCAAAACGCAATTCCTTTTTAGGCGGGTAGGGGATCTCCATCCACCAGCGATCACTTTTTTTGCTTTTATAAAAATTGATCTGGTACTTTTCGTCCTGCAAAACCACATGAAAATGAAGGTAGTCCGGATTAGATTTGTTCGGAAAATCCTGCTTACGCTGGTAAAATCCTTCCATAAAACACCAGATCATTTGTGCCGCCAGCTGTGAGCTGATCTTTCTCACATCCAGTCCCGGATTCAGTTCGTAAAGTCCTACCGAGGACAGTTTGTCTGACATTCCAGCGTAACGCATGATCTGGCAAGCCTCTTCGGCCGAGAAACCATTGGGTGAGGAAAAAGGATTTGCCGGCGCATCGCTCTGGCGTATGGCTGATAGATCAAAACTCAGCAAATCTGCTTGCCGTATGATGGGTTCGGTTTCTTCAACGTGTGAACGCAATTGCCCAAGCCGATATACATCAAAATAAAGCTTATTCATCATTTCGAGGTTATTGGGATCCTCAAGGTATGTCTGGTAACCCAAATTACTGTAATTAAACAGGTAATTGGGCTGGTGCAGAATGATCTTGCCCAGGTAATTGCGGTGGTGAATATCCTCTTCTGCTGGTCCCAGGTCAAAACGCTGGTCTACTGAAACGATATTGATGGTTTGTTCCAGATCCTTATAGCCGAGAAACTGTGCATACACCAGATCCTGAGAACCGCCCAGTATAAAGGGAATGATATTCTTGCGAATCAGCTGATCGATGACGCGGCTCAGGGCAAAATAGGTGTCGGCCACTGTGTGCCCCGGACTGATGTTTCCCAGGTCAGCTACCCGGGCTTCAAAACTGCCTCTGTACAATGGATAGAGTTCTGCCCTGATGGCGTCCGGTGCCATGGAGCAAGCTTCATTTCCGGGCGCAAAACGCGACTCATTCACACCAATAAGCGCAATCTCTACGTTCTCCAAATCAGGAAACCCGCCCTGTTCAGTGTGAATCTTAAACAGGTTTCCCAACTGCCTTTCGTTGTGAAGACTATGCCCTGAAACGGACTCCGGATCAATGGGCCTGAAGAATTCTGAAATTTCGTTCATGATGCTTAATAACCATTAAATGTAAGTTTAAGTATGCTTTGCCTGCGCCAAGGCCAATGTAAACTTTCAACAGCGGATTCTTAGCAAGTGAGGTGCGGCTTTTGGTGAAGAATAAGGTTACTCAGCGAATCCTTTGTACTTTAGTCTCATCAACCAGATCCTGATATACTCGGCCCGCAACAGCAACCGTTTGTATTACATCATCAGAACCCTGCTCTACGATGGTCTTGGACTTGATTTCAGAATTTGTGAGGATGCCGCGGAATTCAAATCACATCGCGGGCCCCGCCTGAGTTATGCGCAAACAGCTGAAGACGGCGTTCTGAACATTAAACCACACAGCATTCTTTACGATCACGGTATTCGCGATTACCACCTGGAGGTTATGGCCCACGATAGGTTTTTCAGGATTTTTTTCAGAAACCAGGACGACACCATACCATTCGATCTGTTCGGCGCTTCCTTCTGGTTGCTTTCAAGGTATGAAGAATACCTTCCTTTCAAGGCCGACCAGTTTAACCGTTTTCAATTCACATCCAGCCTGGCTTATCAATACGACTTTCTTCACCTTCCCCTGGTGAACCTCTGGCTCACTGAACTTAAAACTTTGTTGAAGGAAAAATACCCCGATTTGAGGATCAGAGAAAGGGCTTACAATTTTGTTTCCACCATCGACGTGGACAATGCATACAAGTATAAGTATAAAGGCTTTGTGCGAACATTGGCGGGAATCGTAAACGACCATAAAATATCCAAAATCAGACAGCGTTTCAGAATTCTGCTCAACAAGGCCCGCGACCCTTTCGATTCTTACGACTTTGTGATAAGGGCACACCGGGATAAGGATGTTCAGTCGATCTTCTTCTTTTTACTCGGAGATTATGGACCAAACGATAAAAACCACTCTGCTTCAGATCTTCGATTTCAGGCTCTGATAAAACACGTAGCCGATTACGCCAAAGTGGGAGTGCACCCTTCTTTCGGATCAAACAGCAGCCTTAGGCAACTAAAAGTAGAAGTGAGCCGGCTCTCCAACATCACACACCGTATTATTGAAGACAGCCGTCAGCATTTTTCAGTTCTGAAATTCCCCAAAACCTATCTCGATCTCATCCAGGCGGGCATCACCTGCGATTACTCCATGGGTTATACCAATAAAAATGGATTTCGTGCCTCATACTGTTATCCTTACAAATGGTATATGCTCGAAACAGAATCAGTGAGTCAGCTTGAATTGCACCCCTTTTGCCTAAGCGAAAACACCTTGCTGTTCCAGGCTGAACAGGAACAAACTGAACCCATGAAACTTGCCATGCCTTTTATCAGGGAAGTGAGAACCTATGGCGGTCAGATGATACCCGTTTTTCACAACGACAGTTTTACACAGCGCATGAAACAATTCTACCTTGAATTCCTTGATCAGGCGGCCGGTCCCGCCTAAGCCAGACAAAGAAACTGAATTCGGGCATTTGAAAGTGCAGCGCGCAAAAGGAATTGGTTAATTTTGAAAATAGCTTATGGCTCTAAATTTTAAGACACTTGGCATTCGAACGCTCAGCGCAGCAGTATTTGTATTTCTGCTCCTGGGTTCAGTGTATTTTGGATACAGTGCCTTTACGGTATTCTTTTTTATCACAGCATGGGGTGCATTACGTGAGTTTTATAACTTGGCGCGGCACATGGGCACGGCACCTTTTGAGAAAACAGGCCTTGTATTGGGAATTGTATTGTATGTTTCGTTCATTAACTGGCCCTTGTTATTTGGTCCGGGTACCTGGTCAACTGAACACCTGCGCATTCCGGTAATACTTTGTATAGTGCTTTTAACCTTGTTGATGGCTCTGCTCAGGCCTGGAGTGAAAAAACTCAACAACGCTATTTATACCTTAGCCGGCCTGCTTTATACCGTGTTCCCTTTTGCGCTGTTGCACGATCTGGTGATTGAAGACCTTTCAGGCACCTCTCAGTATTACCCTAATGTGCTTATCGGTATAATATTTCTGATCTGGTGCAACGATACCTGCGCATATCTTGGCGGAAGTTTGTTTGGAAAACACAAGCTGGCACCTTCCATTTCACCAGGCAAAACGATCGAAGGCACGGCAATAGGCATAATGCTCAGCCTGGCACTCGGTATTCCGATTGCCCATTGGCTCGACCTTGAGGTCAACAGACTCTGGATGAGTTTAAGCCTGATCGTGCCTGTACTAGCCACAGCAGGCGACCTGCTTGAAAGTTTGATTAAACGCAGGGCAGGGGTGAAGGACAGTGGAAATCTGATGCCCGGGCATGGCGGATTTTTAGACCGCTTCGACAGCCTGATTTTTGCCGGACCATTTGTGCTGCTCCTGTTAAAATTATCAGAGTTGTAAAAAGTGTATCCTGTGAATGGGAATCACCATCCCCTGCTTCAGGATGACACGTTTGTCCGTCACACCCCAGACAGTGGTTTCGATGAACTTTTGAGATTCGAAATCTTCAAAATAGATGCGAATCTTGATCTGGTCGAGATTACCCATGGAAAGCGCCCTTTCAAGGTCTCTTTGCCTTTTTTCCTTCGATTCAGAAGAGAGCAGGACATCGGTTTCGGGGAATCGTAATGTTTCGACCTTTTCCTTCTCTATTTTCTCAAAATCGGTGTTTACCATACCACTTTTGGCCTGTTCTGAAACCAAATATAGTTTATTTTGGATTTACTTACAACGCTGCTTTAAATTGCATTTGTTGTTCAATGATCTTGTGCAACTCGCGGGACCTTTGGCTGCCAATGCGGTAAACAAAGCCCTTTTGGTCAGTTAGTTCAACAAATTCCTCGCCCTTGGTATGAAAACGGATGATGGACAAATTGTGCAGATTATACACCGCCCGCCTCAAACCATTTCGTTTGTAACGACTCCGTCTTAGACGTGTGAGGTCCCTGATATCAATCTTCACCATTCTCGAAGTCCAGAAACCTTCAATGATGAGATGGTCGGTATAAACCCGCACATGCGTGTGTTTCACAAATACCAGCACTGTGCTGAACAGCATGATGGAAACCCCGAGAATAAAAAATACCAGGCCGGAATAATTAATGGCCCTGATCGGATATGAACCAATGCTGATAAAAGAAACCTGAACAGGATTGGGATTTTCGCTCCAGAAATAAGCCATAAAACAGAACAGGGTAAGCAGACTCCTGATCACAATGCCCTTTGGATTGTGTCCCAGAAACTGCTTCTCTTCAAACAGAATTTCACTTCTTTGGCTCATAACTCAGTTGCACCAGGTTTGTATCACCTTCGTGAACCCTGTAACGTTCGTCGTTCCGGAATCCAAGCACCCAGATGATCTCCTCGTTTCCATTCACCAAAAGACGAAGGTCTTGTTTTTCAAAGTGATTCAGTTTTTGCTCTTTCATGTAATCGCTCAGAAGCTTGAAACCTTTCATGCCAAAGGGCTTAAACTTGTCACCGGTACGGGCCGGACGAACACAAAGCGGAAAAACCAGCTGGTTGATGTTCAAAGCGATTTCAGTCGGCGGACCGCTCTTTGCTTTTTGGATGCGTTTTACCTGTATGCCTGCCAGTCCGGACAATTCACCCAGACTTGAAATATTGAGATCCGGTGTTTGCGTGGATTCATGTTCTTTGATCACCAGTTCTTTCCGGTCAACACTCAACAGATGACTGTCAGATCTGAAGTGTTTGCCCACGCTTCCCTGGGCAAGAGCAGCCTCAAGTATATCCTTCTGCTGGCTGCCGTTAAAGCCAAAGGGTGAAAGCAGGTAGTTCAGCACAGTGGCTTTGGACACGCAGTCCTGAAGGCCTTTCCGTTGAATGCGGATCAGACCTTTGGCCTCACTTTGCAACATGGTTTTGATGGATTCCAGATGTTGATGCAGGAGTTCATATTCTTCTGAAAAACGTTTGGAATTGGCAATGGCCCCCTGCTCAAGCGAGGGATTCAGCTCTTTAAGCAAAGGTATCACCCTTAAGCGTATGAAATTCCGGTCATATTTTTCCTCCCGGTTAGAGAGGTCCTCCCGGTAAGGTATTTTCTCCGCTTTGGCGTACCGCTCAATGTCGTCTCTGGTGAAGATCAAAAGAGGCCTTACGATTCGGCCATTCTGTTGTGGTATGCCACGTAACCCCTTTAAACCAGTGCCCCGCACAAGATTGATCAGTTGTGTCTCAAAACTGTCGTTGGCGTGATGCGCCGTCAACAATACATCAAATCCCTTGGTGTTCAGCAGGTCTTCAAACCAATTGTACCGCAGTTCACGGGCTGCCAGCTGGAGACTGAGTTTATGTTTCAGGCTGAATGCCTTCGTATCAAATTTTCTGATGTGAACTGGTGTATTTAGATCGGCTGCCAGTTTCCTGCAGAACTTTTCATCCTTAAGGCTTTCATGGCCCCTAAGCTGGAAATTGCAATGGGCAATTTCAAAATCAAAGTCTCCCCGTTTTAGCAGATGGGCTAGTACAACAGAATCAACGCCGCCGCTCATGGCGAGTAAAAGCCTCTGGCCTTTGTGGAAAAGACCTGACTCGTGCACATGATGCGTAAACCGGCTGAACATGTTGTAAAGTTAGAAAGATTCGCTCAGCAAGCCTTTTATGAAAAAAATCAGTTTTAATCTCCTTTCATGAAAGCTTATTACATTTGCTCTCATGAGTAAACACATCAGCGTTATCGGAGCCGGTCTGGTAGGCTCTCTTCTCTCGATTTATCTGGCTAAGAGGGGTTATAAAGTAAGCGTGTTTGAGCGCAGGGCCGACATGCGCAAGGAAAACATGAGCGCCGGCAAATCCATCAATCTTGCTCTGAGCGACCGGGGATGGAAAGGTCTCCAGGGTGTCGGAATTGACGCAGAGATCAGGAAGATCGCTATTCCCATGTACGGCAGATATATTCACAACAAAGACGGCAGCAGCAATTTTCAACCTTATGGCCGCAATGATCAGGCTATTTATTCGGTTTCGAGAGCTGACATCAACAAAAAGCTGATGGACCTTGCCGAGCGTGAGAATGGTGTAAAGATCCATTTCAACAAGCGCTGTCTTCATGTGGATAAGAACACACTGGATACCAGTTTTGAAGACACGCTTAGCGGGGAAGTCCTTCACCAGCCTTCAGAACTTGTGTTTGGCTCCGACGGTGCGTTTTCTGCAGCACGCCTGGCCATGCAGTTGCAAAGTGACCGTTTTGAATACAACCAGCATTATATCGACTGCGGCTACAAAGAACTCCTGATTCCACCAGGCGCAGGAGGGAGTTTCCGCATGGAGAAAAACGCCCTTCACATCTGGCCAAGGGGCAGCTTTATGATGATCGCACTGCCTAATCCCGACGGCAACTTCACCGTAACCCTTTTTCTCCCTTTCGAAGGCGAAAAATCTTTTGCCATGCTCAAGTCTAAGGAACAGGTAAAAACATTTTTTGAAAAAGAATTTCCTGACGCTATTCCCTTAATGCCAGGTTTGCTCGAAGATTTTTTCAACAACCCCACTTCCTCTCTGGTTACGGTAAAGTGCTTTCCCTGGAGCTTCGACAATAAACTAGCCTTGATTGGTGATGCCGCCCACGCCATTGTACCATTTTACGGCCAGGGTATGAACTGCGGATTCGAAGATTGTGTTGTGCTTGATCACCTTATTGATAAGTACAAAGAGAGCTGGAATCTTATCCTTCCGGAATACCAAAATCTGCGTAAGCCCGATGCAGATGCCATAGCTGATCTGGCCATTGCCAATTTTATAGAGATGCGGGATAAAACCGCGGACCCGAAATTCCTGCTGCAGAAAAAAATAGAAGCGAAATTCTCCGAAAAACACCCTGATAAATGGATCCCCCTTTACAGCATGGTGACCTATAGTCCGCACATTCGCTACAGTACAGCCTTGCAGGAAGGTGAACGGCAGCAGGCTATAATGGACAGGATAATGGCAACACCGGGCATTGAACAGAAATGGGACTCCGCTGAAGTGGAAGAAAGCATACTCGCTTTCCTGAAAAATGGCATTCGATCCTGAGATTTTGTTTAGCCACATGGCCCGTATACTACTGGCAGCCGCCCTGGGTGGAATCATTGGCCTTGAACGGGAATATGGCGGACGTCATTTTGGTTTCCGAACCATCATTCTCATCTGTATGGGGTCGGCATTATTCACCATGCTCTCCCTGTTAATAGGCCGCGGTTCCGATCCCTCAAGGATTGCATCCAATATCTTAACGGGCGTAGGCTTTCTGGGCGCAGGTGCCATTTTTAAAGAAGGCATCACCATAAAAGGCATGGCTTCAGCAGCCCTCATCTGGGTCAGCGCCGCAATCGGAATGGCCTGTGGAATGGGAGAATACCTTCTGGCCATATTGGTGACCATCATGGTCCTGATCATTCTTTTGCTTTTCACCAGAATAAAAAGGATCGTAGACAAACAAAGTGAACTGAGGGTTTACACCATAGGAATCAGCAAGAATCCAGATCTGCAAAAGGAAGTCGAAAACAAGATCAGGGAATTCGGACTTAGCATTGAACCCGTGGGATATAGCAAATCTGGCGATATGCTTCGCCTGGAATACGACATCAGGGGAAGCCACAGCTCTCATGAAAAACTACTCCATTACCTGGCCACCCAACAATTTATTCTGGAATTTGAGGCCTGAATTGCAAAGTGCTGTAATTCAATAATTTAATTTTACAGAAAACTGTAACTTTACTGGTCTAAATGCGTCTTATTGCCGGTTGACACTGGAAGAATATAATCGTTGTGTGGATGAACATGCTGATGCCGTGTACCGTTTTGTGCTCAAGCACATTAAGGACAAGGACAATGCAAAGGATATTGTTCAGGACACCTTTGAAAAAATGTGGCGAAAGATCGAAACCATCGATGTTGCAAAATCCAAAAGCTATCTTTTCACGGCTGCGTATCATACCCTGGTGGACTTTACCCGCAAAACTGCAAAAGTGGTCCGACTCGAACACAACGATTACAACGGTCCTTCACATACTAAACAGTACACCGACCTGAAAGAGGTACTTAATCAGGGCCTTGACCAGCTGCCTGAAATACAAAAAACCGTGCTTCTGCTTCGCGACTACGAAGGCTATGATTATGCCGAGATCGGACGTATCACCACCCTGAATGAAAGCCAGGTAAAGGTGTATATTTTCAGAGCCAGAACTTTTTTAAAGAATTATATCGGAAAGATAGAAACGCTGATCTGATGCAGGAAATAACCATACATAATTATGAAAGTTTTCTGCTCGACTATTTTGAATCACGCCTGAGTGCCTCACAGATCACGGAACTCAAACAATTTATTCTGCTCCATCCCGAACTGGAGATAGAGCTGGATGCAGACCTCCCCGTACTGAACAAAGAAACACTGACATACCCCTCCTTAGAGGAACTTAAACACGATCTGACCCACCAGGAACAGGATGTGCTGGAGTATTTTGAAGGGCTTATGAGCAAACAGGGCCGGGCTGTTTTTGAAAAGAAACTCATAGAAGATACCGGTCTTCGTGAACTTTTGACTTCTTACGGCAAAACCCGCCTCGAGCCCACAGCAGAAACCTTCCCTGCCAAAGCAGACCTTTTCAAAAATGAGGAGGACTATATGGCCCTTCAAACAGCCTTGCTTTATTTTGAAGGAGCGGGCTCAGCTGAACAAATGCTGAGCATTGCAGAACAACTGGAACACGATCAGGCGCTTCAGCATGAACTGAGTCTTTACCAAAAAACCAGGTTGCTTCCTGATAATTCTATTGTATTTGAAAATAAAGAAGACCTCAAACGCCAAGCCCTCATTATTCCATTTTATCGCCGCACCCAGTACCGTTCAATGGCGGCAGCCCTGTTGCTTTTGCTCGGCCTCGGCATTTATTTTCAGTTCTTTCTGAACAACTCAGCTCGTCCCGCTGCTTCAGGTTCAACAGCAGCTCTGGCGCTTGGTAAACGCCCGGTTAAAAATGCTGCGGCAAACAAAGAACAAAACAGAATCCAGGGTGAAGCGGCTCAAAAGCCAGTTCTAAATTCATTCAGGACATTTACTTCAAAACCAGATTCAAGTCTGAATTCTCCGGGCTTAAGGCAACTTCAGGCAGAGGAGGAGGTTCCGGTTCAAAACCTCGCTTCAAAAAGTTCAGAGGAAAGCGATTCCCTCATACAAACTTCTGGCCTGGCTTCAGTTGAAACAGGAGAGATTGAAACCGCCATGCAAAAATACACTTACATGGTACCATTTGAAGAAGAGGAACCTGAGCAGGGCGACAGCCTGCTGAAAAAGCCTGTTAACAAGGTCTGGCATGTGCTCGCCCGTCTGGCCAAACAAGCGCATAAGCTGGGGATTAAATCCATTAACGGAAACGAACTCAACGATAACCATTATCTGCTCTCATTCAACGCCTTTACCATCGAAAAAAAATAAGGCTGTAACTTTTTTGAATGCCCTCACGTCTTATTCCTGAATTAAAACCAAAATCATGAAAATCATTTCCAGAAATCTGAATCTATGTATTCTCAGCATCCTGTTTTTCTTCTCAGGCAGGATCATTGCCCAATTTCACGAAACACGCGAATTCAAAGCCTTTAACAGTGTTGAAGTATTGGGAAGTGTTTCGGTACACTTCACATTTTCTGATACCGGCAGCATTATTGTGTACGCCGAAGAAAAAGAACTTGCCCAGGTGGAAACCGAAGTGAAAAATGGCAAACTTGTGATTTCAAACCGCGGAGGCAAATTCACCGAACCTGTTAAGGTGTACCTCAAACACAATCAGTTGAACGCCATTGAATGCAGCGGAGCAAGCTCATTTAAAAGCAGTAATGCAATCAAAACCGATTCCCTTTCCGTTAGCCTTAGCGGTTCATCCAATGTGAAAATCAAAACAGAATGCCGTAACATCCGCAGCATTGAGAGCGGGGCCAGCCAGTTGAACCTCTCTGGCAGCGCGAGCGCTCTCTTCGCGGAACTGTCGGGGGCCTCTTCACTTTCGGCTTACGACCTTATAACTGAAACGGTAAAAGTGAACACCACTGGCGCAAGCAATGCAAAGGTGTACTCAAATTTAAAAGTTACCGCCATTGCCGGCGGTGCCAGCAGCATCAAGATAAAAGGCGATGTGAAGGATGTTAGCGCAGAAGCCAGTCCCTCTTCCAGTATCACCCGCATAGTCGAAAAGTCAAGTGCATCTGCAGGAGACAATGAAGACTCTACAGTTTACAACTGGAAAGGCAGAAAGATCATCATCATTGACAAGGAAGAAGACCAGGGAAATAATGAGGATTTTGACGTTGAAGTAGATGATTATTTCAACGGATACAGACACTGGGCAGGCTTTTCATTTGGTGTGAACGGCTACGTTGATCCAGCCAGACAAATTGAGATTGCGGGCCCTTATAGCTACATGAACATCGACTATTCAAAAAGCTTTAACTACCAGTTTAACTTATTCGAGAACCAGTTTCATCTAATAAAACAAAAACTGGTATTGGTAACAGGATTCGGATTTGATTACCACTCCTACCAGCTCGAACAAAAAGTAAAATTGCTGGCCGATGAAAAAGGCCTGTACGGCCAAATTGATACCACAGGCGAATTCAACTACAAAAAGAACCGTCTTAGAAACACTTATATTCAGGTACCCCTGCTCCTGGAATTCAACGGCAACGGTAAAAGCAGCAAATGCTTTCATATCGCGGCAGGCGTTATCGGACAATACCAGATCCTGTCAAGAACGCGTCAGCTGCTGGAAAGGGACAGTTACGAATATGATATTCAACGCAAAGCTCCATACAATACAAATCCCTTTATGCTCAAAGCACATGTCAATTTAGGTTATTCCCGCTGGACCTTTTTCGGTGAATACGCCCTCACACCCCTGTTTCAGAAAAACAAAGGTCCCGAACTTTATCCTTTCTCGGTGGGCCTGAGAATTGTACCATTTGGCTGATCTCTAACTTCAATTGGAAGGGGGGAAACCCCCTTTTTTTGCTCCCGTACTTGCCAGGATTCGTTTTAATTGCTATATATTTGTAAACAGATGAAACAGGTGTACATGGTACATATTCGTTTACCCGAGGTGTTCACCTACGAGTTCTATGCCCTGATTCCAAAGCAACGTGAGATCGTAAATGCCTTGCTGGAAGAGCGCAAATTGCTCAGCTATTCCCTGGATATGGAACGAAAGCAGGTTTGGGCCATTTTTGAACTTGCAGATGAAAAGGAATTATCCCGGGTGCTGAACACCTTTCCAATCCTTCACGATGTGCAGTTGGAGGTACACCTTCTGGCATTTCACAACCAGGCACCCATACATCTGCCCGATCTCATTCTGAACTGATTTTCGCGAGCAGACCGAAGTTCTGCATCACTTTACGGATCTCATTCCTGAAAATCAGGTAAATGATCAAGCCAAAAACCAGCAATTCAAGGGCATAAAAAAGAACACTATACTGCCCGGTGATCAGATACTGTCCGGCATTCAATAGCAAGTAAGACAGAGGCAGGAAGAGAATTTTATACGCGTTATATTGATAACGGAAAACCGAAGGCCCAATCAGAATACAAAGTGCAACCTGAATGATTTTGATGAACAGTCCGGCATAAATAGCGCCTTCAAGTCCGAAATAACGTGAAGCGGGCCATACCATCAGGATTTGCAAAATGGCAGAATAGGCAAAAATCCTCACCAAAACCATCACCTTTGATGTGAATAATATGCCGGCGAGATAAAAACTCATGATGCTTCTGAGGGCATATCCGGCAGCGAGTATTCCTATATAGCTCTCCGCCGCGTAAAAACTGCTGTTGTGCACAAAGAGTCGGTACACCCACGGTAACAGCAGACAAAAAACTATCAATTGGAGCACATTCAACGCGCTTAAAACATTAAAATACCTGTTGCTTTCAGGCGTTGTTCCCGCTGTACTTTCCCTCGACCATATTTCGTAAACTTTCGGATAAATGACCGCTGACAGGCTGTTTTGGATAAACTCAATCCCATAAAAGCACTTTAACACGAGATCATAGGCATTGAGTTCCGCGTTCGGTATATAGGCTTGCAATATGTAGCGGTCTACCTGCATGAGCACCCAACCCGATAAAACATAAAACAAATAAGGAAGGCAAAAGCTGACCAGCTCAGGCAGGAATGACTTGTCGAATACAAAACGGCCATTTTGCCTGAACACCAGCAATCCAATGAGAAAAATGGCCAGTCCTGAGAACAGGCGCCCATAAACCGGGCCCAGTATTGAATCTGGATAAAGAAATAAGCCTCCCACCGAAATGCCAACAGTAAGTATGAAATTGACCACATTGCTTATCAAAAATGTGAATGGCCGTTTCAGGTAGATCAGACAAACACTGGCTGCTTTAAAATACGCGTTAAAAAACCCGGTTAAAACCGAATAAAAACCACAAGGCCAGAATGACATGCCTAAATCTTCACGATAAATACTTTTGAATAACAATGGTCCGGCCAGAGCGCTGAACAACAAAAGCATTGCACCAATCAAAAGTAAAAGTACCCCTACGGTGCCGGTAAAGCGTTTTTGTTCTTCAGGATGATCACCCAGTTTTGTGAAACGTATCCCGAAATAATTCTCAATAGAGAAGGAGAACAGTATCTGGAACAACATTGAGATACTGATGTAAAAAAGCAACTGGGTGTAGTTGTTGGCGCTGAGATAATTCGTATAAAATGGCAGGAGGCTGATCCCGGCGAGCATGGGTAAGGCGCCTCCCAGGGTAAAAAGCAATGAAGATTTTATGAAACTCTTACTGATCATCGCTGTTAATAATTTGATAAATTTGCCAAATAAGCTTCAATTCACGTCAGTCCAAACGCTAAACTTATCAAAAGGACCCATTTAAATGAACAATCAGCCCAATACTGCCAGCCGGGAAGAGGTAAAGAAATTCTATAACAGTTTTGCGGATCACCAGAAACGCCTTGGGATCAACATCAGGCATAGGACCATTTTTAAAAATCTGCGAAACTCGGGACTTGAGAACGATTGCAATGTGCTTGAAATTGGCTGTGGCATTGGCACTGTAAGCAATCTCATTCTCCGATTCCTTAAAAAAGGATGTTTTGTGGGCGTTGATATCAGCAATGAAAGCATAGAAACCGCTAAAAAGCTCAATTCCGCCTTTAAAAACGCGGAGTTTAGGGTAAGTGACATGAGTGATTTCACACATCCCCTGAAATTCGACATTGTGGTGCTTCCCGATGTGCTGGAACACATACCCCTGGAACAACACAAGCACCTTTTTTCGGTCATCCGTTCCCTCACACACCCCGACAGCGTGGTGCTGATCAACATTCCGGAACCCAATTGCCTAAACTGGGCACGCAGGCACCATCCGGAGAATCTTCAGATCATTGACCAGTCTCTGAGCATGCAGGATCTGCTGAACAACGTGTACCCGAACGAGTTTGAACTCTATTCCCTTCAACCTTATGCCCTGCAGTTTACCGAGCCCGACTATCTATCCATAGTACTTAAACGGAAGAAAGAACACGAACACTATACCAGAAAAAGCAAGTTGGCGCGGGGCAGAGAGAACCTCCTGAGTAAATTATGATTCCTCCAAGCTTATGATAGGCTTATATCTCAGTGACCTTTATACCCATTGTAAAGCCATAAGTCTTAAGGACCCTTCTTCTTCCGGCAAAATCAAAACCTGGTTTCAGGAGAAAATAATCCAAATCAGTACTGAATTACAAATTGCGGGTGATGAGAATTTGATAAAACACCTTCAGTCACCTGCATTCAGAGAAGCTTTGTGTTCGGGACAATCAGACCCTTATCTCAGCATTTTTTATCTCGTTAATTCTCTCGGGGAGTATTCAGCCTCTGCATCGGAACTCGATGAACTGGGCAGGTATCGTTACTTATGTTCGGTGCAGAAAGGCACAGGCATCACCCGTAATCTTGTTCTGGAATACATACTTGAAACCGTAAAAAAGGATGCTTTTCTCAACAGGCACTTTGAATCCAGGCCGCACAGGTCTTATTTTTTCCTGAGTCATGATATAGACGCTTTGTACGGCTCTGTGTGGCAGGACGGCTTTTGGGCCCTGAAACATTTCAGGCTGGATGTCATGCTCAAAATACTGGCCAATGCTGCCATGAGCAAGGCCCATTGGTTTAATATGGACCTCATTGCAGAACTTGAATCAGAATATGGTTTCAGGTCTACCTTTTACTGGCTGGTGAACAAAGGCCGAATCAACAAACGAGAGCGCAATTCAGATTACACCATTCAGTCTCCCGGGCTCAAATCCTGCATAAACAATTTATCGGAAAAGGGATTTGAACATGGACTTCATAAAAGCATTTCCGCTGAAGGATTTAAATCCGAACGCCGTAAAATGCCCCTTGAAGTTCAGGGAAACCGCTACCATTATCTCCGGTTCAACCTGCCGGATGCTTATAAGACCATTGAAGAATCGGGCCTGAAACTGGATGCAAGTCTTGGTTTTGCCGAGCACTATGGATTCAGAAATAATTATGGATACCCTTTTTCACCTTATGATTTTTCGACTGGAAAAGCTTTTAACTTTCTCGAACTGCCTCTGAACATAATGGATGGCACCTTCCAGAGATACTTGAAACTGCCTGTGCAGGAAACAGCCCAAACCATCATTCACTTTTTCGAAGAACAGCGCGAAAACGCAGTATTGTCAATACTTTGGCACAACACCTTTTTCACAAATTACAAGTATAAAGGCTACCGGGAAGAATACAGGAAGATCCTGGCCTTTTTGTATGAAGAAAAATTTACGAACATCAATCAATCGGACCTTATTAGGCAATTCGCATGGAAACAGAACTGATCATCCGTCTTGCTACTGACCAGGACACCGAAGGTATCAACCGCTTATACAATGCCGTATATAAAAAAAACAGGCGTATTGATCAGTTCAATTGGGAATTTCAATCAGCCCCTGCAGGCAAAAGCATTTATGTGATTGCGCTCGATAGCGGACAAGTGGTGGGAACCCAATGTGTGATCCCTTACAAGCTAATTACAGGCAGTGGCGAGATCATACTGAGTGGAAAGTCGGAAGACACCCTTATTGCGCCATCACACCGGGGGAAAAAAATATTTGAGCGCATGTACGCTTTGCTCATCAACACGTGCCGGGAGCAGGGTATACGCTGCATCTGGGGTTTCACCTATGCCATCAAACCTTTTCAAAAACTGGGATTCGATGTACCGTACCGCGCCGTTATGGGCCTCCTGGTGCTGAATCCGCTTCCGGCCTCCAGGTATTTTATTTCGCTTTCTGAAAATCGAAGGGCTCTCGAAAATCTGAAGATCAGAATACTCGTGTTCTCTTCCTGGCTAAAAGGCTATTTAAAATTCGGGGCCATAAAACAAAACCAGACCCTGTCAGATTCAGCTTTTGTGCTGAATGATCAGAAACACAATTATATCCAATCGCCCGAACATTTCGGATTGCTGCTGGACAAGGCGTTTCTGAATTACAGGATAGACAGTAATCCTTACAATACCAATTATCATTATTTGCGCCTGCTGGCACCAGATCAAAGTGTTCTTGCAGCGATGATTTACACGGTCACAAAACAAAAGGTGGCATATATCCTGCATCTGGAATTGGCAAAACAGGCAGATCAAAAACAGATAAGCTACATGATAAGACATCTGAGATCAGCACCAGCCCTTAAATCCTGCTCAGTGATCCGCTGTTGGGGTTTTAAACACCAGGTTCAGAACCGTAGAGAGGTGGAAGCGCTCAGTGCATCGGGTTTTACCTTCATCAACAGAGGCATCTCGCTGGTTTGGATGAAACTCGATCAGGGTCTTCAGCGCGATCCACAAAACATGGTCCTATCCAGACTCGCATCGCAGGGAACCGACTAAAACACCATGAAAATTGATTATTTTGTACAAACCAAGAAAGAGCGGGAGACCGCAAGGCTTAAAGCTGAATATTTATTCGCGAGCTTTATTACTGCGGAATAAGAATTGATGTATGAATATTATGGCCTCAGAGCAGCAATTGATTAACGCCGCAAAACAACTGGGAACCTGAAGAATTGAGCATTTATTTTGGAAACCTCCTCACAACAAGTACTTTATTTCTACACAGCCGAATCTCCTTTTATCTCCAAGGATATCGAAATTCTCAGGAGCAGGTACAAGGTGAAGATTTTCCATTTTAACCTTTACAACAAAAAAGGACTTGCACTGATCCTGGTCAGGCAAATGCTCTTTCTCCTTCGGAACATCCTTATCAGTAAAATCACCATTACTCAGTTTGCCGGCTTACACAGTGTACTGCCCGTTCTGGTTTCGAAATTGTTTTTCCGGAAATCGGTACTGGTTGCCGGTGGCACCGATTGCGTGTCATTTCCTTCCATTCACTATGGCAATTTTTCGGAACCCCTCAATGCCAAACTCACGGCCTTTAGTTTTCGTCACGCTTCTCTTATTCTGCCTGTACACGAAACCCTGATCGATTATAGCTACACATACCAAAACCAAGACTTGCCCAGGCAAGGCCTGCGAAATTTTGTGCCTGGACTCAAAACCAAAATTGAAGTGGTGTTTAATGGTTACGACAGTTCATTTTGGAGCAGGGGAGAAGCACCAAAGGAAAAAGCCACATTCATAACGGTTTTAGGCCATGTAAACCCGCGTTTCACTTTTAAACTAAAGGGCATTGACCTGATCGTGGAGGCGGCCAGGGCCTTTCCGGACGCTGGGTTTAGTATAGTGGGAGGTATCGCCTTAAATCTTGAAAAATGCCCTGCCAATCTAAAGCTTTTGCCAAATATTTGGGGAGAGGAACTGGTAAAACTTTTTGCCGGGAAACGGTTTTATGTTCAACTCTCCATGTCAGAAGGCTTCCCCAATGCTTTGTCTGAGGCCATGCTCTGTGAGTGCGTGCCCATCGTTTCAGCTGTTGGTGCCATGCCTTTTATAGCAGGCGAAGACGCCTTTGTTCTGCGGAAGAAAGATAATACGGAATTGGTTCAACTCATCAGGAATGCCCTGGAAGATAAAGATCTGGAACAGAAAGGTAAACATGCGAGAAGTCGTGTGAAGGAGCTTTTTACCTTTGAAAAACGCAAGGCTGCTTTTTTGAACGCAGTCGACAAATTATGAGAGCTGTTCAGCTTTCCTCGTCCTCGTAATTTTCAAAGGTCCCACTGCCTTCCTCATCCAGCTCGGTTTCGCCTTCTTCTTCGCCCTCTTCTCCTTCGAGTGATCTAATATCATCTTCTTCAACCGCTTCTTCACCTTCGTCAATTACTTTGAAAATGGCTTCGTCTGAAATTTCGGGGTCGTCCAGAAGATCGGCCAGAGCGCCATCCACTCCGGAATCCTCCTTAACCAGGTTCACTTGTTTGTATTGTTTTGGTGGATTGCCCTGAGTCCGGACTATGCAGGGGTAATCCATTTTTGGCTTCTCCTCGGTTATTCTGATCATCTCAATCAGAAAGGTCCATTGTACTTCCGGATCAAAAACATACACAAAACGCTGGTGGGGTTGCTCAATGTATTTAGCGATTTTGACATCGCTCATCAGTTTTTTAGGCTCTACTTTGGCGCGTATCTCTTCTTCTTCCAGTGGCAGATCCTCTTTGCGGAGTGTGATCTCCTGTCCCTTGCGCCAGTAATCATCACTTACAAAAAAGGATGCAGCATGTTTGGCATCAAACTTATAAGCCTGTTGGATGATTTCATGCAGTTGCTCAAATGATTGTCCGGCTTTGATGTCAATATCCCTGTAAACATCTTCGTTATCTTCAAGACATATTTTAAACCTGTAGACCGACATGATGAATTTATTTTGGTGATTTATAGATCTCAGAATGCATCAAACCCAGTTTATTCAAAAAATGTGTGAACGAAACACCCAGCACACCCAGGCCGTATTTCATGCTGCGCCTGAAATTGATGGAACTGGCTTCGGGAAAATATTTTGTAGGACAGGTGACTTCAGCAATATCGAAACCGGCATAAAATATCTGAGAGATCATCTGATTATCGAATACAAAATCATCAGAGTTGGCATGGTAGTTGATTTTTTCAAGCACTTCCCTGGAAAAGGCCCTGTAACCGGTATGGTATTCTGAAAGCTTCTGATTGATCAGAACATTCTGACTAAAGGTGAGAAAGCGGTTAAAAATATATTTGTACAAAGGCATGCCGCCCTTTAAAGCCCCTTTGCCCAGTATCCGCGATCCAAACGCCACAGGATACAGTTCATTCGCAATGAGGTAACTTAAACTCTGGATCAGTTTAGGTGTGTACTGGTAATCGGGGTGAAGCATGATTACAATGTCAGCGTTCAGTTTCAGCGCAGTATCGTAACAGGTTTTCTGGTTACCGCCATAGCCTTTGTTCTTTTCGTGACTGATCACATGCCTTATGCCAATGCTTTTCGCCACTTCAACTGTATTATCCTTACTGGCGTCATCCACCAGTACCACTTCATCAACAATATCAAATGGTATCTCGTCGTAAGTCTTCTTCAGCGTGAGTGAAGCGTTGTAAGCAGGCAGCACGCACACTATTTTCTTGCCGTTTATCATATGTCAACAAAAATAACAAAGTTTGAGTAATTCATAAATTAAAATGCCCAAAATACCCGTATTTTTAAGTTTTGAACAGTGCTGCTAAAGAGGCTACATACACTGCTGATCAGGTCGTTCTTGCCGCCCTTTTTTGTGACACTTTTCACAAGTGTTTTTCTGTTTTTTCTGGTACAGATCGTGATCACTTATCTCGATGATCTGATCGGAAAAGGTCTCCGGACCATCGATCTTCTGCGATTATTTACCTATGCCTGGATCGCCATCATCCCACAGTGCATTCCGCTTGCGGTGCTCCTGGCATCCATCATGTGTTTCGGGAAACTGGCTGAAAATTACGAACTCGCCGCCATGAAGTCATCGGGTTTGTCACTATTCCGCATCATGCGCCCCCTCATCTTTCTCCTCCTGGTCCTGGCCGGGCTCACCTTCCTGTTCAACAATTTTGTGCTCCCTTATGTGCACCTCAAGTCACAATCTTTGCTTTTCGACATTCGCCAGAAAAAACCGGCTGTGAACATCAAGGAAGGCGTGTTTTATAATGGCATTGAGAATTTCAGCATCCGGATCGGTAAGAAGTCAGGGAACAAAGATTCACTCAAGGACATTTACATTTACAACCACAGCGCCATGGTGGGAAATAACATTCAGCTCTATGCCAAAAGCGGCAAACTGAGCACCACGGCCGACACCTCCGAACTTATACTTCAGCTGAAGGATGGTAACCGCTACGAGGTTTCAGAAAGTGAATTTAATTCGGGCCGCAAAAAAACACTCACCCAGATGAATTTCAAAGGGCTGCAGATCAATATTCCGCTTGAGGATTTTAAACTCAAACGAACGGATGAGGATCTTTTCAGGGGCAATGAAGAAATGATGAATGTCTGGCAAATCGATTCAGTAAGCGACTCAACCCGGCGAATCGTAAGCCGGAGGGTCGAAAGTCTTTATCGTCAGTCCTCTTCTTATTTTTACTCAAGGACTTCCGCTCACACCACTTCCATATCCCCATATCCCCTGGTGCAGCCAATGGTTTTCCTGAATAAACTGAATCCAACAGAGCAGAACCAGGTGCTTCAGAACGCCATCAACATCAGCCGCATGGCACTGGGTAACATTGAAAGTTCTGAACACGGCATCATCACCGAACAGAACAGCCTGCTCAATTACGCCATTGAATGGCATAAAAAAATTGTCGTCGCCTTTGCCTGCATTGTTCTGTTCTTCATCGGCGCACCCCTGGGCGCCATCATTCGGAAAGGTGGACTTGGATTACCCGTGGTGACCTCTGTATTGTTTTTCCTGGCTTACTACATCCTCACCGAATTGTTTCTCAACCTGGCCATGGAAGGGCGTATGGAAGCCTGGAAAGCCCTCTGGAGCCCTCCGTTGATTTTTATGCCGCTTAGTGTCTTTCTCACATACAAAGCCGCAAACGATTCCGTTTTGTTTGATGTGACCCTTTATCTGGATTGGTTCAAACGTTTGTTACGCTTTAAAAAAGTTGATCAGGATACTGCAAATATGTAATAAGGCGCCCTATCCGGCCAACGACGGAAGCAGCATTGCCACCTATAACATGGCCAGGGGCTTAATGGAGAATGGGGTAGAACTGCACCTGCTTTGCATCAACACCAAAAAACATTTTAAACCCGATTCTGGTGTATCGCCTGAATTCAGAACTGCGGCGCATTACCACTCCGTTTACAGGAACACCAACACGTCTCTTGTCGGCGCGTTCTTAAACCTCTTCAGTTCTGAATCCTACTTCGTATCCCGGTTCCGTTTCAAGGCCTTTGAAGACAAGCTGAAAGAACTTTTGAATTCAGGATCATTTGATATTGTGCAGCTCGAAGGTTTGTTCATGGGTGTCTATATTCCCTGTATCAGACAGCAAAGCAGGTCCAAAATCATACTTCGGGCTCATAACATTGAACATTTTATCTGGAACAGACACGTGCTGCTTGAAAAGAATCCGATTAAAAAATTCTATCTCAAGCTACAAAACACCAGGTTAAAACGATTCGAAAAGCAAGTCATTTCAAAAGCAGATGCCCTGGTAACCATTACCACGCATGACGCCGCCGAGTTCAGCCGGATGATACCCGGTAAACCGCTTTTTACCTGCATTACAGGCGTTGACATCAAAACCTATCAGCAGCAAGTAAATGTAACGCTTAAGCCAAAGACCATTTTTTATTTTGGTTCTATGGATTGGTTACCCAATAGCGAAGCCGTTCTCTGGTTTCTGGATAAATGCTGGGACAAGGTTCACAAGGCCGTGCCCGATTCCCGGTTTGTAATAGCCGGACAAGGCATGCCAGAACAGTTCAAACGTTTGAATAAACCAAATGTGATACTGGTGGAATCTGTTCCCGACGCCGCGATGTTTTACAGGCAGCACGAACTGATGATTGTACCGCTGTGGTCTGGCAGCGGCCTGCGCATCAAGATCATTGAAGGAATGGCCTTCGGAAAAGCCATTGTCAGCACTTCTATCGGAGCTGAAGGCATAGCATACAGCGAAGGACAAAACATCAGAATTGCCGATAATGGTGATGATTTTGCCAAAGCGGTGATAGACCTGCTGCAACATCCTGAGCGTAGAAAAGCCCTCGAAAAAGAAGCTGCTGAATTTGCGCGAAAAGAATTTGATAACGCCCGGGTAGTAGCCCCATTGGTCAATTTTTACAAACAACTCCTCCATGCATGATATCCTCCAATATTTCTTTTTCGGGGCCGCTCTGCTGGTGCTGCACACCTATTTTATTTACCCGGTGTTCATGCTTCTGTTCTTCAGAAAACCTGGTTTTGTACCCGAGTCGTACAAGGTTGATGACGACCTCCCTTCAGTGGCCGTTCTCATTGCGGCCTATAACGAAGAAAAAGTAATTGGAGAAAAACTACGTTCGGTTTTGCTCAGCGATTACCCCGAAGACAAAATCCACATTTATGTTGGTTCAGACGCTTCAGAAGATCAGACGGACAAGATTGTGCAAGAATTCGTGACCGCTACACCAAGAATTCACCTGATTCAGTTTAAGGGCAGGGTAGGCAAAATTGAAATCATTAACAACCTGACAGAAGGTCTGGAGCAGGAACTGCTGGTGCTTACCGACGCCAATGTGATCTTCAGGCGTAATACGTTGTTCGAGTTGGTAAGACAATTCAAGGACAAAAAAATTGGCCTGGTTGCCGGAAATATCATTAAGGAGTCGGCGAATAATGATGGTATTTCATTTCAGGAAAAAACATACCTCTCGTTTGAAAATCTAATCAAGTCGGCTGAAAGCAACGCTTTTCAGCTGATAATAGGAGCAGAAGGCGGTTGTTTCGCCATCAGAAAAGAACTTTACAGTAAAGTGCCTTCGCACTATATTGTGGATGATTTTTTTCTCACCCTCGAGGTCCTGAACAAGGGGAAACTCGCCATATTCAATGCTGCTGCGCTCTGCAGTGAAGACGTGAATGTGGATCCCGCCGGAGAATACCGCCGTAAAGTGCGTATCTCATCCGGCAATTTTCAAAACCTGGCGCACTTCCGCAAAAACCTCTGGCCTTTGTGGAATCCCTTGCCCTTTGTTTTTTGGTCACACAAAGTGTTGCGCTGGCTCACGCCATTTCTGCTGATCATCGCTTTGATCTCCTCGGCATTTCTGGCTGCTTCTTCCTTCTGGTTTACCTTAATATTCCTGTTGCAGTTTCTGGGATTCTTACTTCCCTTCGCAGATAGGATGGCAGAATTCAAAAACCCTGTGCTCAAATTCATCAGCCACTTTTATCTCATGAACATCGCCCTCCTGCACGGATTTGTGCGCTTTTGCAGAGGAATCAAATCCTCAGTGTGGCAGCCTGTAAAACGAAATGTATAAACCCAATTTCTATACATTTCTGATTCTGGCACTTTTTGTTCTGCTACTTCAGGAAACGCATGCGCAGAAGAAATCGGCATCTAAACCCGCCCTCATCCGCATTCTGAACGCGCAATCCCTGTCGTACGACGAATCCGTGACGGATGCCAGGATTTTGAAGGGCCAGGTTGAATGTGAACACGAAGGCGCCTTACTATACTGCGATACGGCCTATATATATGAAAAAGAAAACCGCATGGTGGCCAGCGGCCATATTGTTATCGTAAAAGGCGACAGTTTGCGCGTTACCGGAGAAAGATTGCTGTACGAGGGCAAAACAAAAATAGCCACCCTGATCAACAACGTCCGCTGTGTGGATAAGGACATGGTGCTCACAACGCCTTCCATGATCTTTGATATAGGCCAGTCGCTTTTAAGTTATTACAATAGTGGGGTGATCGTGAATAAAAAAAACACGCTGAGCAGCCGGCATGGGCACTACAATTCCCTTATCCGTGAAGCCACCTTCCAGTTTGATGTGAAACTGAGTAATCCGGATTACGTGATGGAATGCGATACCCTCAGATACCGCCTGTCAAATAAAACTGCTTATTTCCTTGGACCCAGCATCATCAGGGGCAAAAGCGATTATATTTATTGTGAGAACGGTTGGTATGACACCGAGAAAGAAAAATCGCAGTTCAGCAAAAATGCACTGTTAGTGACCTCACAGCAAAAACTGCGCGGCGACAGCCTGAGCTACGACAGGATAAATAAAACCGGCAGGGCATTCAAGCACGTTAGCCTGATTGATACTGGCCAGCATTCTGTGATTTATGGAAATTATGCCGAATACAAGGAATTCAGGAAGGAAGCCTTTGTGTGTGGTAGAGCAATATATGCCAGGCTGTTGGAAAAAGACACTTTATTCATCGGAGCAGACTCACTCTACCATTTGGACCTCGACTCAGTAAACAACCTGCTGGTGGCCTTTCACCATGTGCGAATTTACAATGCTAAAGTACAGGGTCGGTGTGATTCCGCAGCATACAATTCAAAAGATTCCGGCATGGTAATGCACGGTACTCCGGTATTGTGGGGCGAATGGTCGCAGGCAAGTGCCAGGAAGATCAGGTTTGAACTGGGTAATAACAGTCTGAAAGGCTTCGAACTCGATGGGCAGGCTTCATTGTTGCAACAAGTGGACAGTACGAGTCGCGATAAATACAACCAACTGGCCGGCAATTCTATAAAGGCGGTCATACAAAATGACACTGTAAGAAAGGCTACAATAAAAGGAAATGTGGAGATCTTGTATTTCCCCAAAAGCAACAACAAGATCATGGGCCTGAACAACACCTCATGCAAAGAGGCCGTGCTTTGGTTCAGGAAGGGTGATATTGACCGGGTGGCGCTCAAACCAAAAAGCTCAGGCGCACTTAAACCGCTGAAAGAAATTGATCTGAAAACGGCCAAACTGGATGGTTTCAATTGGCAATATCAGAACCGGCCAAGAAATAAAAACGACCTACATCCGCTTCAAGACAGATAGGCCAAATCCCGCAATTGGGCTTTACAAAGAAGGGCAATTACCTTTAATCCTTCACAAACAAGGCCTTTAACTCTGTAGCCTGGTCCGGTTTCATTCTGCCCGATAAAATAAGCGAAAGTTGTCTGCGCCGCAGTGCACCATCAAAGCGTTTCTGTTCGAGCTCACTTTCAGGTTTGAGAGGAGGAACGGGTAAAGGTGCGCCATTTTGATCAATGGCCACAAATGTCAGAATGGCCTCGTTGCACTTGGTTTTTTCACCGGTTACGGGATTTTCGACGAACACATCCACAAACACCTCCATGCTGGTGGAAAAGGACCGGCTAACCTTTGCCTCAAGTGTCACAACGCTGTTTTGTTTGATTGGGTTGTTAAATGAAACCTGATTGATGGCAGCTGTAACAACTACACGCCCGCAATGTCTTTGCGCTGCAATGGCTGCAGTGATGTCAACCCATTGCATCAGCTTACCACCGAAAAGGTTGCCAACATGGTTGGTATCATTTGGTAACACAACTTCTGTGTTAACCGTAAAAGATTGTGAAGGACTTTTTGCGTTCATGTATAATGCTGCTTTCTCGCCTGATGCTTGTATTCTTCGGGCTGAAGGTCCGGCGAAATTACAGATAAATACTTACTTTTAAACTATGGAATACGCTTACATCAAAGCCCTGCACATCATTTTTGTGGTCAGTTGGTTCTCTGCCTTGTTTTACATTGTTCGCCTCTTTATTTACACGAGAGAGGCCCAGGATAAAGACCCTGTTGCGGGACCAATTCTCACCCAACAACTGCTCATCATGCAAAAACGCCTTTGGTATATCATTGGGTGGCCCTCCATGTTTCTCAGCCTTGGCTTCGGTTTGTGGATGCTGGTGCTCAACCCTGTACTACTCACCTTACCCTGGATGTGGCTCAAACTTATAGCGGTTTCTCTGCTGTTGTTATACCATCTCGAATGCCAGCGCATTCATAAACAGCAAAAACAAGGTGTGTTCCGGCGCAAATCAATTCACCTCAGGCTTTTCAACGAACTGGCCACCGTCTTCCTAGTGGTGATTGTATTTTTGGTTGTGCTCAAATCCACTTCCGGCTTCATCTGGGGCACACTGGGCATGTTTGCCTTCGCAGCCTTGCTCATGATGATTGTGTTCATTGTCAGGAAACAAAACAACAACGACTCTCTGAGCAACCAGAAATAAATTCGGTCATAATGAAATACGCAATCCTGCTTGCCCTTCTTAATATTTTCACCACCAGTCTGTTTTCACAGAATCCTAACCCATTGTACGATTCGGTGATGGCAAAAAGACTTCAGGCCGACGAACGCGGCATGAAAATGTATTGCCTGGTTATCCTAAAAACGGGTCCGGTTAAGATGCCAAAGGGTCCGGGGCTCGACAGTCTTTTTAATGGTCATTTTGCCAACATGAAAAGCCTGGCGGATCAAAAATTACTGGTGCTCGCCGGACCTTTTGAAAAGAATCAGGACCAGTTCAGAGGATTGTTCATTTTGAATGTGAGTTCAAAGGAAGAAGCGCTGAAACTTTGTGAATCAGACCCTACTGTAAGGGCCGGTATTCTCAGTCCTGAAATCTATCCCTGGTACGGCAGCGCAGCCTTGCAGGAATTGAATGCCTTGCACCGCAGCATACAAAAAAACTGAAATGGTTTTCGGGTCATACGCCCTTAAGGAAGTTTTTTGATCCAGGCAGAGGGAAATTCTTCCCGCAGCTTTTGAAGGTCTGTCCTGGCTTCATCCTTAGTCCTGTATTCCCCCAGGCTGACCGCGAAAAGGTGTTTGTCCTGCAAATTGGTGACCTTGACGTTCAGGTTACGTCTTTCGAGTCGCGTGGCGAATCTTCCGGCGTTGGACTTCACAGCAAAGCATCCGAAAACAATTTCGTAGGCGCCTTGAAGAGAAGTTCCTTTGTTGTGAGCAACTGCATGCGCCTTTTCAGGTACCGATCCTGTCCTCACGTGAAACACCAGACCAGATTCTGGTTCAAAGCGGGCTATGCCCCTGTAATCTGCAACGATTAGCTGGTGGCTAGTATTGGGTTTCTCCATATCCAGATTGGAGTAGGGTAGACTATAGTAAACCCGCTTTCCTGATTTGCTCAGGAGTGCGGAATGCAAAACGCCCTGCACACCGCTAAGATTGATAAGACTGAGCAAAATGCCGAAAACAAGAACACTTAAACTGATGTAAGCCAGGTAACGCCTGCTCCGGGGCTTTGCACGTGATGTTGAAATACTTTCCTGTACAGGCTCCGTTGCAGCTTCTTTTACTGTTCTGTCCGTGAACAGGTTTTCCTTTTTGCTTGTGTTTTTCTCAGGAAGTGCCTGTGGTTCATTTAAACTAACATTCGGCAAACCAAAACTCGAGCTCAGAAAATTCACATCCTGCCGGGGTTCAAAACAGAGATTGTTTTCAAAATCCAGGAAGAAAAACCCGATCTGTTCAATATTCATTCTTCTTTTGGAAGCAAGCACACTGTTGCAATACTGGGCAAACTCTTCCACATGGATCTTGGATTCAGTTGCAGTGCAACGAATTTCTTTCTGAAGCCAGTTCATCAGCAAGCCATCGTTTTGCTTGAGCTGAACATTAAATCCAAGTTTTTTGGAGGGTGGGAGCAGACTTGTGCCCGAAGCGGAAAACTGCGAAGCGTGCCTCTTCAGCACAAAACCCCCGAAACCTGGTACCACAAGGTAATCGTGCAGAAACAAGAGTTCCCTGATTCCTCGAATAATATGTTGCTGTACCGACACCTTACAATACAAATATAAGCCTCGGCCTCCTTGGGCCGGTCCTGGCTCATCAACAATTCAGTTATTTTTTATTAACTGCTTAAAAATTAGGACACATTATTTAATTCCGGCCTGGCTAATGATTATTTTTACGGGCTTATGATCTCCTTTTTCGTAAAAGTCTTTGGTGCTTTATACCTGCTTTTCCTGCCTTTCGGCTCATTCAGGCAAAAACCCGACTTAAGTTGCCACGAAGTGCTGGATAGGTGTTTCAAATCTATACGTTCCATCAAATCCCTGAAATACCATTTGAAAATTATCGAAAGGGGCAAGAAAGGATATAACTATTACGAGAGCTCGGTTAAATTCAACAAGAATCCCCGCCAGATCTACCTTTACATCAAGGGTATTGAAGTGTTGTTTGTGGAAGGTGAGAACAATAACAAAGCACTTGTAAACCCATCCGGTTTTCCATTCGTAACCCTTAGCCTGGATCCCATGGGTGATCTCATGCGTCAGGACCAACACCACTCCCTGAATGAAATGGGCTATGATTATCTCTCCTCCATAATTCAACACACTGTGCTGAAGGTTGGCGACGATTTTGATAAACACTTTGAGTTACTTGGTGAAGAGCGGGTTGCGAATCGCAATTGTTATAAGATAGAGATCAATAATCCCGAGTTTGGTTACCGCGACTACGTCGTGAGGGAAGGCGAAAGCATTACCACCATCGCACGCAAGAACTTTGTGGCGGAATACATGATATTGGAGAAAAACCCAAGACTCAAAGATTACTTCGATCCTTTAAAAAAAGGACAGGTGATCAAAATTCCTAATTCCTATTGCAAATCGGTTACACTTTACATCGATAAATTCTACTTTCTGCCCCTCACCACAAAGGTATACGACGACAAAGGCCTTTTTGAAGAATACAATTACCACTTTCTTCAGGTTAACCCTAAATTCGAAGAGGGTGAGTTCAACCGAAACTATAAGGACTACAAATTCTAAGCGCTTCCAGCCATTATAAAGTCTCAGGATTCTTGCTCTTTTTTGAATATCTTTAAGGGATGAAATTCTGGCACCTGTTTCTGATCTGTGCTGCTTTGGTCTCCTGTACTAAAAGCAATGAGGATGTGGGCGCAATCAAAGGTCTTGAATATTATCCCCTTCAAAGTGGTAAATATGTTGAATACGATGTTGACAGCCTTGTTTATACAGAATTGCCTAAAGACACCCTGTATTTTAAATATCGCATGAAAGAAAAGCTGGCAGAAGAGTTTACTGATAATCAAGGCAAGAGAGCTTTTCGCCTGGAGCGCTACATCAAACGGTACAATCCTGCTCTGTCTTACGACAGCATGAAATGGACCATAAAAGAGGTCTGCATGCTGAGTCCAGATCAATACAGGATATTATTGCAGGATAACAACACCAGTTTCACCAGATTGATTTTTCCGGTCATGGACAAGGCCGTTTGGAACGGCAATGCCTACAACAATTTACCACCTCAGAATTATACTTACGAGTATATCGATCAGAACCGGGATTTCGGTGGAAAGGCATTCGAAAAATGTTTGAAAGTGAATCAACTCTGTGATACAATTAACCTGATTCAGTTTTTACTGGAATACGAATGCTACGCCTCTGGCCTTGGTCTTGTTAACAAAGTATATACACACCTGTATTCAAAAAGCAACATTTCCGGTGGCATTCCGGTATATAAACGCATAGAAAGCGGTTCAAGCTACACTTTAACTTACAGATCAAACGGATATGAATAAACTTCTGACACTCTGCTACTTTCTGCTTTTACAAACAGGCTTTGTCCTGCAATGCCATGCCCAGCAAAACAAATACTGGGTCCGGTTCAACACCAAAAATGGTACGCCCTATAGCACCTCAAACCCATCCGCCTTCCTCACGCAACGTTCAATCGACAGGCGGACCGCTTATAACATACCGGTTGTGCAAAGTGATTTGCCGGTGAACCCTTCATTTGTTGGTCAGGTAGACAATATTCCCGGAGTTACTGTGCACTATGCGTCCAAATGGCTGAACGGCGTGGTCATTTCTGTGAGCAATTACAGTGTGCTGGCGCAAGTGAAAGCACTAAGCTTTGTGAGCGACACTTCAAAAGTGAACCGTTTCAGGATCACAGGAATAGAACCACAGACCTCAATTCCTCCTGCGAACACAGGGCTTCAAAAAACCGCTCAAAACAGCACGGGTTTTAATTATGGAGGCTCTTTCTGGCAAAACAAGATGCTCGGTGTGGATTGCCTGCACAATAAGGGTTTAAGGGGCAGGGGAATCTGCATCGCAGTTTTAGATGTTGGATTCAGCAATGTTGACATCAATCCACTCTTCGACAGTGTTAGGATAGGGGGAAGGATACTGGGCACCCGGGATTTTGTAAGCGGTGGTTACAATGTATATGATGACGCTTCCCATGGCATGTCTGTGCTTTCATGCATGGCAGCCTGTAAGCCCGGCGTAATGATCGGTTCAGCGCCTGAAGCCCTTTACTGGTTGCTCAGAACTGAAGATGCTTCCACAGAAACCATATCGGAAGAATACAACTGGATCAGGGGCGCTGAATTTGCTGACAGCGTGGGCGCTCATATATTGACAACTTCTTTGGGTTACACCACTTTTGACAATCCCGCCCAGGATCATACTTACTCAAGCCTGAACGGACGCACAGCACCAATGAGCATCGCCGCGAATCTGGCCGCCAGAAAAGGCATGTTGGTTTTCAACTCTGCTGGTAATGAAGGAAATAACCTCACCTGGTTACAGCACATCAGCGTTCCGGCCGATGCCGACAGCATTTGCACCACAGGGGCGGTGGACAGCTTAAATGTTTACGCTAGCTTCAGTGGCAAAGGACCTACATTTGATGGACGAATAAAACCCGACCTGGTGGCCATGGGTGTGAACGCCTTCATCTCCTGGAGCGAGACCTATGCAGGCCCGGGTGCCAATGGCACTTCATTTTCCTGCCCGATACTGGCGGGTGCAGCGGCTTGTTTCTGGCAGGCTCATCGCTCATTTAACAACATGGATGTGCTCCGTGAACTAAAAAACAGTGCCTCAAATAAAAATACCCCAAACAACACCATTGGCTGGGGTTTACCCAATGTTTGCACCCTGCCGGTTGGTTTGCTTGAGTACAAAGGGCCATTGAACACGGATTTTTCTATCAGTCCCAATCCCTTTAAGGATGAATTGACCCTGAACTGGAATGAAAATGATGTGACCTTACTGGATTTTTGTGTACTGGATGTTTCAGGACAAGTGGTATTCAAAAAAAACCTGAAGGCCACGGAACGTCCACTTAAAATAGAACTCCCTGATCTGAATCCCGGACTATACATGTTGCAATTGCACACTTCAAGTGGCACTTTAAGCACCAAACTACTCTGTAACCCATGAAGATAGCCGGGGGTAGGGTAGAGCTCAACAAGTTGGTTCTTGTAGCGGCTCTTGGTTACTTTGTAGATATCTATGACCTGGTTCTTTTCGGCATGGAAAGGGTAGCCAGTCTTCAGGATATTTTGAAGGAGAGTTTTCCTGATCCTGAACTCCGAAGCGCCCAGGTTGCCCGTATTGGCTCCAGTCTACTGAGTTACCAAATGATCGGCATGCTGCTCGGAGGAATTTTTTGGGGGGTGCTGGGTGATAAAAAAGGGCGATTGTCTGTTCTGTTCGGAAGCATAATTGTGTATTCCCTGGCTAACATTGCTAACGGTCTTATCCATGACACATTCTGGTATGCCGTGCTGCGGTTTGTTTCAGGCTTTGGTCTGGCAGGCGAACTTGGAGCAGGCATCACACTCATCAGTGAAACCATGAAAAAAGAAGACCGTGGGATAGGTACCATGGTGGTGGCTTCTGTTGGTTTGTTTGGAGCCGTGGTTGCCGGTTTCACAACCATTTTATTGAACAACTGGCGCCTGAGCTATTTTATCGGTGGTGCAATGGGTTTACTCCTTCTGTTTTTGCGAATCGGAGTGTTTGAAAGCGGCATGTTTGAACAAACCAAAAAGAAACAAGAGGTGCATATGGGCAATTTCTTCTATCTGTTTTCGCATCCTGCCCTTGTGATCAAATATTTCACCATCATTCTGATTGCGGTTCCCGTGTGGTTTGTGATGTATTTCCTGGTGCAGTTCGCCCCAGAAATGTGCCGCGAACTGGGCATGGTGGATGGTCCCAGGGAAGCCAAATTTCCTATTATGGTGGCCTATATCGGCATTACCATAGGAGATGTGGTGAGCGGTGTAATGAGCCAGATTTTAAAGTCGAGACGGAAAGTGTTGCTTATCTTTATTTCACTGACCCTTGCTTTAACAATTCTGTATTATTTGTTTGCTGCTCAATCTCTTGTGATATTTTACACCTTATTGTTCTGCATTGGTTTTGCCACAGGATATTGGGCCGTGTTCATGAGTTCGGCTTCAGAATTGTTCGGAACCAACATCAGGGCCACGGTCACAACAACGGCACCCAATTTTGTAAGAGGCTCTGTTACCCTTATGAGCATGGCCCACGCCTCATTAAAGAACAGCATGGGCTGGGTATCATCATCCATTTGCATTGGATCTGCAGTATTTTTGCTCGCCTACCTGGCTTGCTTTAAACTGGAAGAAACCTTTCATAAAGACCTGCATTACACGGAGTCATGACTAAAACCACACTAGTACTGGGGGCCTCAGACAAGCCAAGCCGTTATAGCTTTCTGGCCGCCAGAAACCTGAAAAAACACGGCCACAACATTATACTGCTTGGGATAAGAGCAGGCCAAGTTGAAGATGAGACCATACGCACCGATCGACCGGTGCTTGCGGACGTGGATACGGTTACCCTGTATATTAACCCCACACATCAGAAAGATTGGTATGACTATATTCTGAACCTGAATCCACGACGCATCATATTTAACCCTGGTACTGAGAACCCAGAGTTTGTAAGGCTGGCTAAAGAAAAAGGCATTGATTGTGTGGAAGCCTGCACGCTCGTGATGCTGAGCATTGGAAATTACTGATGGAAATTCAATGCAAGGCCTTCGAAGCCCTGAGTTTATACGAGTTGCATGCCATTTACAGGCTCAGAAGTGAAGTCTTTGTACTGGAACAGAACTGCGCATACCAGGATGTGGATGATCTGGATCTTAAGGCCCTTCATGTATTCTTTATACAGAACCACAAACTGATTGCCTATGCCCGCGTACTAGCTCCTGGATTGGTTTATCCAGAACCTGCGATCGGCAGAGTAGTGGTGGAGAAAGGAGAGAGAAACAAGGGTATAGCCAGAAAACTGATGGCATACTGCATGCGTAAAAGTTTATCTTTGTTTCCCGCAAAGGATATTCGGATATCTGCTCAGGCTTACCTTGAGGATTTTTACAGAAGTCTTGGTTTCAAAGCGGAAGGAAAGACATATCTGGAAGACGGTATCCCGCATCTATCAATGCGATTTAACCACCTGAATAACAGCGCAACATTTGACCCACTATAGACTAATACTTTACATCCTTCCGGTCTTGCTTTTGCTTTCCTTAGATTTCAAGGGTCAATCGAAAAAAAAACAAGTCCAAAAAACGGCTAAACCCAAAACCTACACGCGTGAAGAAGTAGTGGATAGCCTGCAGGGCATTGTGATGTATGACGTCTATATTGCATCGCTCGGCATAGACTCGGTTCGCAGGGCCAAGGACGGAAAACCACTGCAGGGATGGCAGGAGGATTTTTACTCGAATGGAAAAACTCTGCACAAAGGCTTATACAAGGATGGACACCTTGAGTTGTTCAGGAACTTTCACGACAACGGGGCAACAGAACGGGTTTTCGCGAAACTAGACAGCGCAAGCTGCAATGTTGAAGTCTACTATCCAAATGGCAATCAGCGCAAACAAGTCAATTACTTCAATGGTAAAGTGAAGCGCCGTTCAGAATTCTATGAGAATGGTTTGTTGAAGATTACCGAAGAGTTCGATGTGAACAAAAACATCCTGATCATGCAAAAAACCTGGTTTCCCGGAGGCCAGATCCAGAGCGAAATATTGCGTGATGCCAAAACAGGAAAATACAGCCAAAAGACTTATTATATCAACAGTAAACTCTTTGAACAAGGCCTGTTGGTGCAGGACAAGGAAAGTGGTGAACTGCTGAGGACCGGAGCCTGGATCAGTTTGGATTCAACCGGCAAAAACAAAAAGACCACACAATACAAAATCACTAAGAAAGCTGCCAATTAACAGGGCTTTTCCCATGTTTGATCAGGTAGGCGTTGCTTTGGCTGAAGTGCCTGCTCCCGAAAAAGGCGCCTCTGGCCAGTGGTGAGGGATGAGCTGCCTGCAACACAAGATGCTTCTCCGGATCAATCAAGCCTGCTTTGGCTATAGCATAATTTCCCCAGAGCATAAATACCAGGTTTGTGCAGGTATCATTTACTTTTCGGATCACCGCGTCGGTGAAGTATTGCCATCCTGCGTCCTTATGACTTCCGGGCAAGGAGGCTTCAACCGTTAATACAGCGTTTAGCAGCAAAACCCCTTGTCGGGCCCAGGGCTCAAGGTTTCCTGATGCCGGGATACTGAAACCCGGAATGTCCTTTTCAAGTTCTTTGAATATATTCTGAAGGCTGGGTGGAACACGAACTGTATCGTTAACCGAAAAACTCAGGCCATTGGCCTGATTAGGCTGATGATAAGGATCCTGCCCAATGATAACCACTTTAATATCTTTGGGTAAGCAATAATTGAGTGCAGCAAAAACCTGGTCTTTAGGCGGAAATATGGTTTTGTGCCGGTAGGCTGAATTCACGAACTCAGCCAGTGGTTTAAAATAGGGTTTGGTGAACTCTTCATTCAGCAAGGCATTCCATTCAGAGTGTAATCCACGTATGCTCATCAGGTCTCAAGATATAATAAACGCTGGTCTGTGAAAAAATAATATTTCTGGTCTAAAAGTAAATAGCTAATTTTAGGCCTCAAACACACACATGAAAAAGATTCTTACACTTTCCCTGAGTTTACTGGTCTGCCTGAGCATCATCTCCTGCAAAAGTCACGAGAAGTGCCCGGCATATTCAAAAGTAGAGAAGAGCTCCAAAACAAACATCTGATCATTCTGTTTACATTAGACATGTTTCTAGTTCGGTTTTAATTTAACATAATGTTTATTCTGTGTTAAATACTAGCTTCAAAAATTGGTCTTCAACAACCTGAATCCATATGAAAATTTGGATTTAAGCCTGATTTAAGATACATTTATGTTAAAATAAAACGATTATGGTAAGATTTCAACTCAAACCGATTTCTGAAAATGCTTCGGATCCTGCGGTTGCAGCAGCCAATGCTCTTGCCGATAAATCAATGAAACACATGGAAAAAATCATTGGCAGCCGCAAATGTCATAAACACCCTAGTTACGTCAACAAAATAAAGATCGTTGCCGTCAAAGGCCAGGATCCTAAAGTTGAAGTGGTGGATTATTGCTGTCCCGATTTTTATAAAGCCATCTCCTGAATTTTCGGCGATTTTCAATTCACAAACTCGTTCACCCTCTTCACTCATTCAGTCTCTGG